>NZ_BMZT01000004.1 GCF_014652935.1 Luteimonas padinae
AGCTCCCCTGTGCTGCCGTTCGACTTGCATGTGTTAGGCCTGCCGCCAGCGTTCACTCTGAGCCAGGATCAAACTCTTCACTTGAAGTTTTCAGGCCGAAGCCCAAAGTCTTGAGTGCAGTCGTTCAAACCCCGAGCTCCAATTACCCGCTTGCATTTGCATGCATTTGAATCTTTGTTGCTCTTGGTGCGAACGTCTGCAAGATGGACAACCATCCACCGGCCAGACGCCCGCACAAGTCACCTGCGCACACTGTCAAAGATCACCGGAAGTGGCCTCAGCGCCTCCTTCCTTCAACCCCTCCGCTTCCGTCGGGGCGAGCCGCACATTATAGCGCGACTTTCGCGTCCGTCAACACCCTGCCGGGTGGAAACTTCCGCCTCCCGTCGCGGCCAGGCCGACTGGCCGATCCCGCTGGGGAGCCGCACATGTTAGCGCGGTTTCGAAGAACGTCAACACCCTGTGAGGGATCTTTCCGACTTCGCCCCGCGCCTCGCGCCGTGCCGGCCACGCCGTGCGGGGCGCGCATTGTGCACGCTTCACCCGGGCATGGGAAGGGGGCATGCACTGCAGACTTGACCGTACCGCGCCACTCCACGAGTGTTGGCGCTTTCCATCCCTTCAGGTGTCCGAAATGCGTGCTTTTGGCCTGTACCTGACGCTGGCGTGCGCGAGCGTTCTTGCCACCGCATGCGCGAGCGACGAGCCGTGGGTCGAGCTGGGCGGAGAGCGGTTCACCGTGGAGCTGGCCAACGACAACGCGTCGCGCGCCCGTGGCCTGATGTTCCGCGACTCGCTGGCCGAAGGGCACGGGATGCTGTTCATCCACGACAGCGAGGAACGCCAGGCCTACTGGATGAAGAACACGCGGATCCCGCTCGACATCCTCTATTTCGACTCGTCGCTGCGACTGGTATCGCAGCAGCGCGATGTCCCGCCCTGCTCCGCCGGCGACCGCTGCCCGCCCTATCCGAGCAACGCGCCGGCGCTGTACGTGCTGGAGCTCAATGCCGGGGAAGCCCGGCGCCTGGAGCTGAAGACCGGTGTGGTCATGGAGCTGGCGCCCGGCATCCTGCCCGAGCGCTGAGCGGCCGCACGCCGCATCACCGGACCGGCCGCCGCGACGGCCGGCGCATCAGACCACCATCATCTCGAAGTCGTCCTTGGTCACGCCGCAGTCCGGGCAGGTCCAGGTGTCGGGGACGTCTTCCCAGCGCGTGCCCGGCGCGATGCCTTCCTCGGGAATGCCAAGGGCTTCGTCGTAGATGAAGCCGCAGACGACGCACATCCAGGTGCGGCGGGCGGTGCTGGTCTCGTTCATCGGATAATGGCTTGCGGCTGCTGCGTCCGCGACGCGGGCGGCCATTGTCCCACCACCCTCCGGCAACAGGAAACCACGCCATGGGCGCTCCCGCCGCAACCGCCACGCCGGTACGCGACCTCCGGCGCGGCCTCTACCTGCTGACCCCGGATGAACGCGACACCGCGCGCCTGCTCAGCCGCGTCGGCGCGGTGATCGGCCAGGCGTCGCTGCTGCAGTACCGGAACAAGCTCGCCGACGCCGCACTGGCACGGGCGCAGGTCGCGGCGCTGCTGCCGCTGTGCCGCGCGAACGGCGTGCCGCTGCTGGTGAACGACGACTGGCGCCTGGCCGCGGCGGAGGGTGCCGATGGCGCGCACCTGGGCGAGGACGATGGCGACCTGGCCGCGGCACGCGCCACGCTCGGCCCGCACGCCATCCTCGGCGCATCGTGTTACGACAGCCTCGCCCGCGCGGACGCGGCGGCGGCGGCCGGCGCCAGCTACGTCGCCTTCGGCGCCTGCTTCCCCTCGCCCACCAAGCCCGCTGCCCGCCGCGTGGCGCCCGAGGTGCTCCGGGAAGCCCGGCGTTCCGGCCTGCCGGTGGTGGCCATCGGCGGGATCACCCCGGACAATGCCCGCAGCGTGGTCGAGGCCGGCGCCGACCTGCTGGCGGTGATCAGCGGCGTATTCGACGCGACCGACCCGGTGGCCGCCGCAGGCGCCTACCTGCGGGCGTTCGAGGCCCCACTCCCACCCCTTCCACATGCGACGCGGCCCATGGCCGCACACAGGAACCATTCGAAATGAAGCACGAGACGTCACAGGCCCTGTTCTCCCGCGCCACGGCGCTCATTCCCGGCGGCGTGAATTCGCCGGTGCGCGCGTTCAAGTCCGTGGGCGGCGAGCCGTTCTTCGTCGAGCGCGCGGACGGCGCGTTCCTGTACGACGTCGACGGCAACCGCTACATCGACTACGTCGGCTCCTGGGGCCCGATGATCGTCGGCCACAACCATCCGCGCGTGCGCGAAGCCGTGGCCGACGCGATCGGCAACGGCCTGTCCTACGGCGCGCCCTGCGCGGCGGAAGTCACCATGGCCGAAACCATCACCCGCCTGGTGCCGTCCTGCGAAATGGTGCGCATGGTCAACTCCGGCACCGAGGCCACCCTGTCGGCGATCCGGCTCGCGCGCGGCGCCACCGGCCGCCAGCGCATCGTCAAGTTCGAAGGCTGCTACCACGGCCACGGCGACTCGTTCCTGGTCAAGGCCGGCAGCGGCATGCTGACCCTGGGCGTGCCGACCTCGCCGGGCGTGCCCGCCGGGCTGAGCGAACTCACCTCGACCATCAGCTACAACGATTTCGACGGCGCGACGCAGCTGTTCGAACAGATCGGACCCGAGATCGCGGCCGTGATCATCGAGCCCGTGGTCGGCAACGCCAACTGCCTGCCGCCACGCGAGGGCTATCTGCGGCACCTGCGCGAGCTGTGCACGCGACACGGCGCGCTGCTGATCTTCGACGAGGTGATGACCGGCTTCCGGGTGGCCCTGGGCGGCGCGCAGGCCCGCTACGGCGTCACGCCGGACCTGACCACCTTCGGCAAGATCATCGGCGGCGGCATGCCGGTCGGTGCCTACGGCGGACGTCGCGACCTGATGCAGCAGATCGCGCCCGCCGGCCCGATCTACCAGGCCGGCACGCTCAGCGGCAATCCGGTGGCGATGGCCGCGGGCCTGGCGATGCTGGAACTGGTGCAGGAACCGGGCTTCCACGACCGCCTCGAGGCCACCGCCAACACGCTGTGCGACGGCTTCGAGGAGGCCGCGCGCGCGGCCGGCGTGCCGCTCACCACCAACCGCGTCGGCGCCATGTTCGGCCTGTTCTTCACCGATGCGAAGGTCGACACCTACGCCGGTGCGACCGCCTGCGACATCGGCGCCTTCAACCGCTTGTTCCACGCCATGCTGGAGCGCGGCGTGTTCCTGGCGCCGTCCGCGTACGAGGCCGGCTTCATCTCCAGCGCCCACGACGACGCGGTGGTGGAAGCGACGCTGGAGGCCGCGCGCGGCGCGTTCAGGGCCGTCGCCGATGCAGCCACCCGCTGACGTGGAACATCCGGCCGAAGCCGGGCCGAGCCCGTTCGAGCGCGACTTCCTGCCGGCGTCGGAGCAGGGCGCGCGCCACCTCTGGTACCGGCGGATCTTCCACCACGACGCGCCCGACGAGCGCAACTTCGACCTCGTCCTGATCCTGGTGATCCTCGCCAGCGTGGTGGTGGTGATGCTCGACAGCGTGCCGGCGGTCAAGGCGCGCTGGCACGCCTGGCTGTATGCCCTGGAATGGCTGTTCACGCTGGCCTTCGCCTTCGAGTACGCCGTTCGCCTGTGGGTGGTGAAGCGCCCGCTGCGCTACGCGACCAGCTTCTTCGGCGTGATCGACCTGCTGGCCATCCTGCCCACGTTCCTGTCGCTGCTGTTTCCCGCCAGCGCATCGTTCGCCGTGATCCGCGCGCTGCGCCTGCTGCGCGTGTTCCGGGTGCTGAAGCTGGTGGAGTACTCCAGCGAGGCCGGCGTCCTGATCCAGGCGCTTCTGCGCAGCCGGCGCAAGATCTTCGTGTTCATCGCCACGCTGCTGACCATCGTGGTGATCTTCGGTGCGCTGATGTACGTCGTCGAAGGCCCGGAGCACGGCTTCACCAGCATCCCCACCGGCATGTACTGGGCGATCGTGACCGTGGGCACCGTGGGCTTCGGCGACGTCGCCCCGGCCACCGGCTTCGGCCGCTTCATCACCTCGGTGCTGATCGTCATCGGCTACAGCATCATCGCGGTGCCGACGGGCATCTACACCGCCGAGCTCGCGCGCTCCCTGCAGCCGCGGCGGCGGCAGGTCCGCTGCACCGAATGCGGACTACCCGACCACGAGGCCGACGCCTGGCACTGCCGCAAATGCGGCCGGGCGCTGGCGCCCGAAGACGCCGACTGAACCGCGCCGGCGGGGTGCTCAGCGCAGGGCGGCCTCGAGCCGCTCGAGTCCTTCGGCCACGTCCGCGCCGGTGATGGTCAGCGCAGGCACGAAACGCAGCACGTCCGGCCCCGCCTGCAGCAGCAGCAGGCCCTGCGCCGCGGCGCGGTCGAGGATCTCCGCCGCGCGGCCGGCATGCTCCGGCCGCAGCACCGCGCCCAGCATCAGCCCGCGGCCACGGACCTCCTGGAACAGGCCGTGCCTGGCATCGATGGCCGACAGGCCCTCGCGCAGCGCGGCCGCCTGCCGCGAGACGTTCTCCACGACCGCGGACGACGCGATCTTGCGCAGCGCCACGCGCGCCACCGCCGCGGCCAGCGGATTGCCGCCGAAGGTGGTGCCGTGGTCGCCGAACCGCATCGCGTCCGCGGCCTGCGGGCCCACCAGCATCGCGCCGATGGGGAAGCCGCCGCCCAGCGCCTTGGCCAGGGTGACGATGTCCGGCACCACGCCGTCGTGCCAGTGCGCGAACAGCTCGCCGGTGCGGCCCATGCCGCTCTGGATCTCGTCGAGCACCAGCAGCGCGCCGTGGCGGTCGCACAGCGCGCGCACGGCCTGCAGGAAGCCGGGCGCCGCCGGCAGCACGCCACCCTCGCCCTGCACAGGCTCGAGCATGACCGCGGCGACGTCGCCACCGGCCATCGCGGCCTCCAGCGCGGCGACGTCGTTGAAGTCCACGTAGCGGAAGCCGCCGGGCAGCGGCTCGTAGCCGGCCTGGTACTTCGGCTGCGCGGTGGCGGTGACGGCCGCCAGCGTGCGGCCATGGAAGCTGCCGCGGAAGGTGACGATGGTGCGGCGCGCGGCCTCGCGGCCCTGCCCCGCGGCCCATTTGCGCACGAGCTTGATGGCGGCCTCGTTGGCTTCGGCGCCGGAGTTGCAGAAGAACACACGCTCGGCGAAGCGCGAGGCCTGCACCAGTTCCTGCGCCAGGCGCAGCGGCGGCTCGCTGTGGAAGACGTTGCTGGTGTGCCAGAGCCTGCCGGCCTGCTCGACCAGCGCGGCCACCAGGTCAGGATCGGCATGCCCGAGGCTGCAGACCGCGATGCCGGCGGAGAAGTCGATGTAGTCGCGGCCTTCGCTGTCCCAGACGCGCGCGCCCTGGCCGCGCTCGAGCACCAGCTCGCGCTGGCGGTAGACCGGCAGGTAATGGTCGCGGCCGAGGGCCAGCAGGTCGTTCAGGGACATGGGAGCGGTGCGTGCGGATGGACCGGGCATTGTCTCACCCCGCCCGCGGATGCCGGGCCGCGCGCCGCGCTCAGTCGAGGAACAGGTCGGGGAACAGCGGCTTCGAGGAGTCCACGGCATATCCGGACAGGTCGGTGACGCCGGCTTCGGCCAGCACCTCGTCGTCGATCAGGAAGCGGCCGCTGAACCCCTTGGCCTCGCGCACCAGCACGGCGTGCGCGGCGTCGGCCATGATCTCGGGCCGGCGGCCGTTGCCGGGCTCCACGCCCGGAATCATGTTCAGCGCATCGGTACCGATGATGGTGCGCGGCCACAGCGCGTTCACCGCCACGCCCTTCGGCCCGAACTCGGCGGCCAGGCCCAGCGTCACGAAGCTCATGCCCATCTTCGCCAGCGTGTAGCCGGTGTGCGGGCCCCACCACTTCGGATCCAGCGACGGCGGCGGCGCCAGCGTCAGGATGTGCGGGTTCGGCGCCTCCAGCAGATGCGGCAGGCAGGCCTGCGCGCAGAGGAAGCTGCCGCGCGCGTTGACCTGCTGCATCAGGTCGAAGCGCTTCATCGGCGTGTCGAGCGTGCCGCGCAGCCAGATCGCGCTGGCGTTGTTGACCAGGATGTCGATGCCGCCAAAGGCGTCGACGGCGGCCGCGACCGCTGCGCGCACCTGGTCCTCCTCGCGGATGTCGCACTTCAGCGCCAGGCCCTGGCCGCCGGCTTCGGTCACCGCCTGGGCGGCGGTGTGGATGGTGCCGGGGAGCTTCGGGTTCGGCACGTCCGACTTGGCCACGATGGCCACGTTGGCGCCATCGCGCGCGGAACGCAGCGCGATCGCGAGCCCGATGCCGCGCGAAGCGCCGGTGATGAAGAGGGTCTTGCCGGCAAGGGAAGCAACCATGGGCGAACGTCCTTCCTGTGGAAGCGGCTACAGCCGCGATGCGGTGATGATAGGGCAGGGGACGCCCGCGGCTCAGGGCTTCGGGCCCTGGCCCTCGTTGTCCTCCCACTTGAGGATGCGGCGGGTGACGAAGCGATAGACCGGCTTGCCGGTGGCGAACCAGGCCTCGCGAAGCCACGACCGGCGTTTCAGCACGCGACGCTCGACCGGGGTGATCGAACCCGGGCAATAGGTGCGCTTGTGCTTGAGCAGGTGGCGCAGGTCCTCGCGCGCGAGCAGGCGCATCCAGCGCGAGCGCGGGTCGCCGCGCACGGCGAGCTGGAAATCGATGAGCGCCGGGCGTCCGTCCTCGAGCACCAGCCAGTTCGCCTCCTTGGCGAGGTCGTTGTGGGCGAGGCCGCGGCGATGCAGCTGCTGCAACAGCCTGCGCGCGCGCCGGAAGTAGGCGAGATCACCGCGCGGCGGGCGCTGGTACATCGCATCGCCGGCCATGAAGCTGCGGTCGAGCACGCGCCCGTCCCAGCGCAGCAGCTGCGGTACGTCGGCCATGCCCGCCACCGCGCGCAGCCCCCGCGCCTCGCGCCGGGCCAGCCACCAGGCCGGCACCCGCAGCCACCACGGCACGTGGCGCAGGTCGCGGCGCACGAACACGGCGCCCGCGGAGTCGCGCATCAGCGCGATGCGCCCGAAGCTGTCCGCCTTCAGCGCCGCGACTTCGACTGAACCCCGATGATCCATGGCGGCATTGTAGGCGGCGCAAGCGCGACGCCGGCTGCCATAATCTCGCCGGTGAGTGCCTGGTTCGACAGCCTCGTTGCCTGGATCGGCGCCCATCCCGTGGCCGCCGGCGTGGCCATATTCCTGGTCGCCTTCTGCGACGCGGTGATCATCCTCGGCGCGATCGTGCCGGCGCTGCCGCTGCTGTTCGCGATCGGCGTGCTGATCGGCCTGGGCGAGATCTCCGGCCCGTACGCCGTGGCCTGCGCCGCGGCCGGCGCCTTCCTGGGCGACGCCAGCAGCTACTGGATCGGCCACCGCTGGGGGCCGCGGCTGCGCGCCACCTGGCCGTTCAGCAAGTACCCGCAGTTGCTCGAGCGCGCGGAGCTGCTGTTCCGCCGCAACGAGACCAAGGGCATCTTCATCGCGCGCTACGTCGGGCCGGTGCGTCCGTTCGTGCCCGCCATCGCCGGCATGGCGCGGATGCCGCTCCGCCGCTACCTCCCGGCCAGCGTCGTCGCCGCGATCAGCTGGGCGGTGCTGTTCCTGGCCCCGGGCTGGCTGTTTGGCGAGGCGTACGAGGCCGTGGCCGCGGTCGCCGACCGGCTGGCGCTGGTGGTCGGCGCCCTGCTGGCGGCGATCGCCCTGGCCTGGGCGCTGGTGCTCTACACCTACCGCTGGTTCGCCAACCACGCCGACGCCCTGCTGGCCCGCGCCCTGCGCTGGACCCGCGACCATCCGCGGCTGGGGCGCTACGCGGCCGCGCTGATCTCGCCCAACCGGCCGGAGTCGGCCTCGCTGGCGCTGCTCGCAGCCTGCCTGCTGGCGATCGGCGTCGCCTGGTTCACCCTGCTGGCCACCATGCTCGCCCGCGGCGGTCCACTGGCGCTGGACCTGCGCATCCACGAGGCGATGTACGCGCTGCGCAATCCGCTGGCCGACCGGCTGATGGCGGCGCTGGCCTCGATCGGCGACCCGGTGGTGCTGGCGCTGCCGATCGCGCTGTCCACGCTGTGGCTGCTGTGGCGCCGGCGCTGGATGGCGGCGGCGCACTGGCTGGCGGCGCTGGCCTTCGGGCTGGCGCTGACCGCGGCGCTGGAGGCCGCCATCGACATGCCGCGGCCACCCACCGCGCTCAGCGGCTTCGGCTTCCCGGCGGTCGGGCTGACGATGACCACGATCACCTTCGGCTTCTTCGCGGTGCTGATCGCGCGCGAGCTGCCGGGCCGGCAGCGGGTCTGGCCCTACCTGGTCTCGGGCGCGGTGGTGGCGGTGCTGGGCTTCGCGCGCCTGTACCTGGGCGCGCACTGGCTGACCGACCTGGTCGGCGGGATGCTGCTGGGCATCGCCTGGCTGCTGGCGCTGGGCATCGCCTACCGCCGCCACGTGGCGCGCTCGTTCTGGATGCGACCGCTGGCGGCGCTGTTCTACGGTGCGTTCACCGTGGCCGCGCTGTGGCATGCGCCGCGCGCGGTCGATCCGTTGCTGGAGCGCTTCGCGCCGACGCCGCCGCCGGCCAACATCGACCTCGACACCTGGTGGCAGGACGGCTGGGCCGAACTGCCCTGGCAGCGCAACGAGCGCGATGCCAGCCGGCGCTGGCCGCTGGACGTGCAGGTGGCCGGGCCGCTGGACCCCATCGAACGCCACCTGGCCGCCCGCGGCTGGCGCACCCAGCCCCAGGCCGACTGGCGCGCGGCCCTGCTCCTGCTCGACGACGACACCCCGGCGCAGGCCCAGCGGGTGCTTCCGGCCACGCTCGGCGCCAGTGCCGAGGCGCTGCTGATGCGGCGCAGCCTCGACGACGGCCGCCTCGTGGTGCTGCGCCTGTGGCGCGCGCCGCGGCAGCCGCGCGACGGCACGCCGCTGTGGATCGGCACGGCGCAGACGCTCACCCACGTGAGGCCGTTCGACCTGTTCGGCCTGTGGTCCCCGGATCCCGACGCCAGCGGCGCCTATTCGCTGCTGCGCGGCGACCTGGCCGGGCTGGAGCAGCAGGAGGATCCGCACCCGGCCTCGGGGGAGCCCGTGCTGCGCCTGCGGACGCCGCGCGTGCCCGCGCCTTCGCCCTAGCCGATCAGTTCGAGCAGGCCGTCGAGCCGCTTGTGCGGATCATCGACACCGAGCATCGCGGCGCGACGCTCCTCCGGCATCGGCAGCATCTCGAGCAGGCGCCAGCCCACCCACACCGCGTCCTCGATGCTGCCGTCCGCGCCCGGCGGACGCCCGACCTGGTCGAAGATGCGCTCGAGCAGGGTGCCCAGCAGCGCGTGCTCCGGCCGCAGCCGGGCCACGGACGGCACCTCCCCGAGCCACTCCACGCGGGCTTCGACCAGGCCGCTGTCGCGCACCGACGTGGCCAGCACGCGGAACCTGCGCTCGCCGCGCACGCGCAGGGTGAGCAGGCCGTCGTCGTCGGTGCCGAAGTCCTCGATCACCGCTTCGGTGCCGAACTCGGCCGGGACCGCCGGCGCGCCGACCTCGTCGCCCTCGGCGATCAGGCAGATGCCGAAGCCGTGGCCGCTGCGGCCGCACTCGCCGACCATGTCCAGGTAGCGCGACTCGAACACGCGCAGGCCCATCACCGCGCCGGGGACGAGCACGGCCTGCAGGGGGAACAGCGGAAGCATGGGAATCCCGGCCATCGCCGACAGTCTACCCAGCGGACGTCAAGGCGAGGCGGCGGCCGCGCCGGCCGCGACGCGCAGGCGCACGGCCACGGCTCACTCGCCGCGCAGCATCGCCAGGAAGCGCCGCGGCGCGCCGTCGAAGCCGCCATTGGACATGAACACCACGTGGTCGCCCGCGCGCGCCAGCGCGCGCAGGCTGGCCAGCAGCGCATCCGCGTCGGGCACCGCGACGCCTTCGCCGCGCAGCGCCCCGACCACCGCGCCGGCGTCCCACTCCAGCGACGGACGGTGCAGGAACACCACCGCGTCGGCCAGCGCCAGCGACGGCGCCAGCGCGTCTGCGTGCGCGCCCAGCCGCATAGAATTGCTGCGCGGCTCCATCGCGACCACGATCCGGCCGCCGGCACCAACCCGGGCGCGCAGGCCTTCGAGCGTGGTGGCGATCGCGGTCGGGTGGTGGGCGAAGTCGTCGTAGACGCTGATGCCGCCCTCCTCGCCCAGCAGCTCCATCCGGCGCTTGACGCTGCGGAACGCGGACAGGGCCGGCAGCACCGAGGCCACGTCCACGCCCACCGCGTCGCAGGCCGCCAGCGCGCCGAGCGCGTTCATCACGTTGTGGCGGCCGAGCAGCGGCCAGCGCACCTCGCCCACGAGCGCGCCGGACCTGAGCACTTCGAAGGCGCTGCCGTCCGCGGCCAGCAGGCGCGCCTGCCAGTCCAGGGCCACGCCCGGCACGGGATCGATGCCGAAGCGCACCACCGGCGTCCACCAGCCCATCGCCAGCACTTCGGCCAGGTGCGCGTCCTCGCCGTTGACCACCAGCCGGCCGCGGCGCGGCACCGTGCGCACGAAGTGGTGGAACTGGCGCTGGATCGCAGCCAGGTCGGGGAAGATGTCGGCGTGGTCGAACTCGAGGTTGTTGAGCACCGCCACCAGCGGCCGGTAGTGCACGAACTTCGAGCGCTTGTCGAAAAAGGCGGTGTCGTATTCGTCGGCCTCGACCACGAACTCGCGGCCCTGGCCGATGCGCGCGGACACGCCGAAGTCCTCGGCCACGCCGCCGATCAGGAAGCCCGGACTGCGGCCCGCGGCCTCGAGCAGCCAGGCCAGGATGGTTGTCGTGGTGGTCTTGCCGTGGGTGCCGGCCACCGCGATGGTGTCGCGGCCGGGCAGCACGTGGTCGCGCAGCCATTCGGCGCCCGAGGTGTACGCGGGGCCACGGTCGAGCACGTGTTCGACCGCAGCGTTGCCGCGCGAGAGCGCGTTGCCGATCACCACCTGGTCGCAGCCGGGCGAGATGTGCGCGGGGTCGTAGCCCTGGCGCAGCTCGATGCCGAGACGCTCGAGCTGGGTCGACATCGGCGGATACACCGCCTGGTCGCTGCCCTCGACCGCGTGGCCGAGCTCGCGCGCCAGCGCCGCCACCCCGCCCATGAAGGTGCCGGCGATGCCGAGGATGTGCAGCTTCACTGCCGTTCGAAAGCGGCCAGGATGCGGCCGAAGACCTCGTCCAGCGTGCCCACGCCGTCCACGACGGCGAGCTTGCCGGCGTCGCGGTAGTAGCCGATCACCGGCGCGGTCTGGTCGTCATAGACCTGCAGGCGTTTGCGCACCGACTCCGGGTTGTCGTCGGCGCGGCCTTCGGCCTGCGCGCGGCCGGCGAGGCGGTCGATCAGCAGCTCGTTGTCGACTTCGAGCTGGACGGCGATGTCCATCGGCTGGCCGATGCGCTCGAGCAGGGCGTCCAGCGCGGCGGCCTGGGCCAGGTTGCGCGGATAGCCGTCGAGGATGAAGCCGTTGTCCATGTCGTCGCGCGAGAAGCGGTCCTCCAGCATGCCGAGCAGGATGTCGTCGGACACCAGCTCGCCGCGGGCCATCACTTCCTTCGCCTGCAGGCCCAGCGGGCTGCCGGCCTTGACCTCGGCGCGCAGCAGGTCGCCGGTCGACACGTGCGGCACCTGCAGGTGCTCCTTCAGGCGCGTGGCCTGCGTCCCTTTGCCGGAACCCGGCGCACCAAGCAGTACCAGTCGCATCGAACGCTCCAATCTGATCGCGGGGCGTGGACCGGGCGGAGCGTAGAATCCCCGCCTGCGGCCTTCACCGTGCCAGCTTACCCATCGCTCCCCCGCTCCGAAACCCCCAGCTTCCACCCATTTGCCCGGACCCGAGATGCCCCAAGGTACCCTCTTCTATGCGCAGTCCGGCGGCGTCACCGCCGTCATCAATGCCACCGCCTCGGCGGTGCTGACCGAGGCCCGGGCGCGGAAGGTGCGCGTGCTGGCGGGGCGCAACGGCATCCTCGGCGCGCTGCGCGAGGAGCTGTTCGACACCTCGAAGGAGTCCGCAGCGGCGGTGCGCGCCCTGGCCCATACGCCTGGCGGCGCCTTCGGTTCCTGCCGCTACAAGCTGAAATCGCTCGAGGCCGACCGTCCGAAGTACGAGCGTCTGCTCGAAGTGCTGCGCGCGCACGACGTGCGCTGGTTCCTCTACAACGGCGGCAACGATTCCGCCGACACGGCCAACAAGGTTTCGCAGCTGGCCGCCGAGTTCGACTATCCGCTGACCTGCATCGGCGTACCCAAGACCGTCGACAACGACCTGGTGGTCACCGACTGTTGCCCGGGCTTCGGCTCGGCGGCCAAGTACACCGCCGTCTCGGTGCGCGAGGCGGCGCTGGACATCGCCGCGATGGCCGACACCTCGACCAAGGTCTTCGTCTACGAGGCCATGGGCCGGCACGCCGGCTGGCTGGCCGCGGCCGCGGGGCTTGCCGGCGACGGCCCGGACGCCGCGCCGCACATCATCCTGTTCCCCGAGCGCAGCTACGAGGAGGCCGATTTCCTGGCGCGCGTGCAGAAGGTGGTCGACCGCGTCGGCCACTGCGTGGTCGTCGCCAGCGAGGGCATCCGCACCGCCGACGGCACCTTCGTGGCCGACGCCGGCGGCGGCAAGGATTCCTTCGGGCATACCCAGCTCGGTGGCGTGGCCTCGTACCTGGCGGGCCGGGTCAAGGACCGGCTGGGCCTCAAGGTGCACTGGACCCTGCCCGACTACCTGCAGCGCTCGGCGCGCCACATCGCCTCGCAGACCGACCTCGACCAGGCGATGGCCGTGGGCCGGGCCGCCGTGCGCTACGCGCTGGAAGGCCGCAACGCCACGATGCCGGCGATCATCCGCACCTCCAGCGCGCCGTATCGCTGGAAGATCGAACCCGCGCCGCTGGACCGGATCGCCAACCGCGAGAAGACCATGCCGAAGGGCTTCATCCGCCGCGACGGCTACGGCATCACGGCAGCCGCCCGCGCCTACCTGGAGCCCTTGATCCGCGGCGAGGCCTATCCGCCCTACGGGCGCGACGGCCTGCCGAAGTACGTGGCGCTGAAGAACACGCTGGTGAAAAAGAAGCTGGCGGCCTGGGAGGGCTGAACCCGGCCGGCCTGCGGACTAGCCTCCGCAGGCCTCGCCTTCCACGCCCATCTCGGCGGCGAACATCGGGATCGCCGCCAGCTTGCCGCCGGCGGCGGCCTGCTTCGCATCGTCGAGATAGACACGCGACTGGCCCTGGCCGTCGAGCTTGACCGCCTGCTCGACCGGGCGGCGCCAGACGCGCACCACCGCCTGCTGCGAGGCGCAGCCGGCATTGGGCACGCGGATCAGGTCATTGAACAGCCAGCCATCGGCCTGGGACGGCTTGGCCTTGGCCGCATCGACGAAGCGCGCGCGCGGCTGGCAGCTCGGGCTGGTGCGCACCACGGCGAAGCGGTAGGGCTCGGCGGCATCGCCGGTGAACGCGCCCTCGATGCGCGCGCAGGCCTCGGGGATCTGGCGCAGGGTGTGCACCACGCCGACCTGCTGCGGCTGGACCGCGTCGCGGGTGATCTCGGGCCTGGGGTCGGCGGCCAGGGCCGGCGCGGTGGCGGCCAGCAGGGTCAGGATGGCAAGGCGCATCGCATGGACTCGCACGGATGGGGGTGCGGCGCAGGCTCGCACGGGCCGCCTGAATCAGGCCTCCACGCCTCGCGCGGCGGCCCCCGCAACGCCCGCCGGACGCGCTGCAGCGCGGCAATACCGGTTCCGGGGGCTATGCCATAGTCGGGCGGCACGTGCTCCAACCGGTTGTTTCCGTCCACACCCTGGGGAGGGTTTCAATGCTCGAGCAACAAGGCTTGTGGCTGGCGCTTGCGTGCGCCGGCCTCGCGATCGTCTACGGCATCTTTTCCGTGCGCTGGATCCTGGCGCGTCCCGCGGGCAATGACCGTATGCAGCAGATTGCCGCGGCGATCCAGGAAGGCGCCGGCGCCTACCTGCGGCGGCAGTACACCACCATCGCCATCGTCGGCGTGGTGCTGTTCCTGGTGATCGGCTTCGTACCGGCGCTGGGCTGGCCCACGGCGATCGGCTTCGCCATCGGCGCGGTGCTCTCGGGCCTGGCCGGATTCATCGGCATGTTCGTTTCGGTGCGCGCCAACGTGCGCACCACGCAGGCGGCGACCGTCGGCCTCAACGAGGCGCTGGCGGTCAGCTTCCGCGGCGGCGCGGTCACCGGCCTGCTGGTGGTCGGCCTGGGCCTCTTGGGCGTGGCCGGCTACTTCATGTTCGTGGTCGGCGACGGGCGCGACGCGCTCTCGGTCGAGGCGGCGCTGCAGCCGATGATCGGCCTGGCCTTCGGCTCATCCCTGATCTCGATCTTCGCGCGCCTGGGCGGCGGCATCTTCACCAAGGGCGCCGACGTCGGCGCGGATCTCGTGGGCAAGGTCGAGGCCGGCATCCCCGAGGACGACCCGCGCAACCCGGCGGTGATCGCCGACAACGTCGGCGACAACGTCGGCGACTGCGCGGGCATGGCCGCGGACCTGTTCGAAACCTATGCGGTCACCATCATCGCCTCGATGCTGATCGGCGGCATCTACTTCACCGGATCCGCTTCAGACCCGGGCTACGGCTGGGCAGGCGTGGTCTATCCGCTGGTGCTGGGCGCGGTGTCGATCGTGGCTTCGATCATCGGCACCTTCTTCGTCAAGGCGCGGCCGGGCGGGAAGATCATGAACGCGCTGTACCGCGGCCTGGGCGTGTCCGGCGTGCTGGCGGCGGTCGCGTTCTGGTTCGTCACCGACAGCATGTTCGGCGCCGAGACCGGCATGCCGCTGTTCTGGTGCGCGATCGTGGGCCTGGTGCTGACCGGCCTGCTGGTGGTGATCACCGAGTACTACACCGCGACCGAGTACGCGCCGGTGCAGGACGTGGCGCGCGCCTCGGAAACCGGCCACGGCACCAACGTGATCGCGGGGCTTGCGGTGTCGATGAAGTCGACGGCGGCGCCGGTGATCGTGGTGGCCGCGGCGATCTGGACCTGCTACTCGGTCGCCGGCCTGTACGGCCTGGCGATCGCGGCCACCGCCATGCTGTCGATGGCCGGCATGATCGTGGCGCTCGATGCCTACGGCCCGATCACCGACAACGCCGGCGGCATTGCCGAGATGAGCGGCCTGGATCCCGCGATCCGCGAAACCACCGACGCGCTCGACGCCGTGGGCAACACCACCAAGGCGGTGACCAAGGGCTATGCGATCGGCTCGGCCGGCCTGGCCGCGCTGGTGCTGTTCGCCGACTACGCGCACAAGCTGGAAGGTTCGGGCCGCGCCGTGAACTTCTCCATCGACAACCCGAACGTGGTGATCGGCCTGCTGATCGGCGGCATGATTCCCTATCTCTTCGGCGCGCTCGCGATGCAGGCCGTGGGCCGCGCGGCCGGCGCGGTGGTGGAGGAAGTGCGTCGCCAGTTCCGCGAGATCCCCGGCATCATGGAAGGCACCGGCAAGCCGCAGTACGACCGCGCGGTGGACCTGCTGACGAAGTCGGCGATCCGCGAGATGGTCATTCCCTCGCTGCTGCCGCTGGTGATCCCGATCATCGTCGGCCTGACGCTGGGTGCGGACGCGCTCGGCGGCCTGCTGATGGGCACGATCGTGACCGGCCTGTTCCTGGCGATCTCGATGTGCACCGGCGGCGGCGCCTGGGACAACGCCAAGAAGTACATCGAGGAAGGCCACCACGGCGGCAAGGGCTCCGAGGCGCACAAGGCCGCGGTGACCGGCGACACCGTGGGCGATCCCTACAAGGACACCGCAGGCCCGGCGGTGAACCCGCTGATCAAGGTCACCAACATCGTGGCCCTGCTGCTGGTGCCGCTGCTGTAGTCCGGCATGCCCGGGCTCCCGGCATGGGCGCCCGGCTGGACACGAAGAAGGCGGCCCCCGGGCCGCCTTCTTCCATCGCGAACCTCCGCCTGCGCATCCGCGCGGGCTTACGGCGCCTCGAACGCTCCCGCCGCCACGTCGAACCACGGCGTGCACAGTCGCTGCTGCGCCTGGGCCATCTCGAACGGAGCGGTCCAGACCGCCACCTCGCCGGCGGACTCGGACGCCTGGAACTGCGCCTCGTCGAACGGCGCCACCCCCAGGCACCAGCGCACCCGGCCCGGGGCGTCCCCCGCGGCGAGCGACAGGTCGAACGCGAACGCGCCGTCCAGGGCGTCGCCCGCCGCCAGCCTGGCAGCCAGCGGCACCGGCGGCACGGTCGGCGTGGGTTGCGGCAGCGCGCGCGCCACATGGGTCAGGACCAGCCCGTCCGCCCCGGCCTCGAACCGCGGCGGCGGAACCTCGCCGGCCACCAGCCGCTTCGTCAGCACCGCGTGCCGGTCGCCGCGGTCGAACACGGCCAGGGGCGCCTGCCCGGTATTGCTGATGCGATAGCGCACGGCCAGCGCGCTCCCGTCGGGGTCGAACGCGACCTCGAGCAGTGCGCCGTCGCCTTCCACGGTGGTCCGGGCCACCTGGTCTTCCTCATGCATCCGCGTGGACTCCGTCGTGGCCTGTGCCTCAACAGCATGCGGAGCCAGCAGGGCTGCGGACAAGAGGGCCAGCGTGGCGCCTGTTCGCGGGTTCGGACTCATCGGCATGACTCACCTGTGGGTGACGGGGCGACAGGATGTCTGAAATGCCCGGAGCCCGCGATGAACGCGGGCTCGGGGATGGTGCGGGACTGCGGCTGGCTCAGAGCGCGTAGCTCGGGCGATCCGGCAGGCCCAGCTCCTCGCGCAGCCCGTTCTCGGTCAGATGATCGGGATTGGCGGTGGTCGGCTTGGTGCTGGGGTCGCCGTCGAAGTCATAGGCGGGGGCGGAAGTCTCCAGGCCCACGGCCTGGCGCTCGGCGTTGGGCACGCGGCCGGAGTCAGGGCCCTCGCCGCGGTAGGTGCCCGGCTGGAAGGTGCCGTTCACGCCGTTGTAGGCATGCGACATCTCGTGGTACAGCACCACGACGGGCGCGGGGAAGGCGTCCATGTGGAAGGAGGGGTTGTAGCTGATGTCGACGTTGCCGCCGGCACCGGCACGGCCGTTGACGATGTCGGCGTCGCGGCTGAAGGTCTGGGCGTAGCCGTTCTGCTCGTTGGCCAGCTCCTTGATGGTGACCACGTTGCCCTTCACGTCGGCGGCCTTGTCGAACTCGGCCAGCATCTGCTGGCCCACCGGGGACGCGCGCAGGAAGTCGAGCTCGGCCTGGATGCGCTGCACGAAGCCCTCGGAGCCCTCGACCTTGATGGTCTGGCCGGCGGCGGCGTCGATCACCACGTTGACCACGGTGGGCTTCGCGTTGGTGGCGGCGTTGACCAGGTCGCCGACCTCGGCATAGACCGTGGCGTTGACGCCGGCATTGTCGATCGTGTCGTCGCCGGCCCCGGCATAGACGGTGCTCTTGCCCTCGCCCACGGCGATGCGGTCATTGCCGGTGCCGCCGGAGAGGATGTCGCTCTCGCCACCGCCGGTGATCGCGTCGTCGCCGGCGCCGCCCTCGATGAAGTTGGTGCCGCTGCCGGCGATGAGTTCGTCGTCGCCGTCGCCGCCGTGGATGATGTTGACGCCGTCGCCGCCGGTGATCACGTCGTCGCCGCTGTTGCCGAAGATGTCGTCGCGGCCGGCGCCGGAGAAGATGATGTCGTTGCCGGCGCCGCCGTCGATGCGGTCGTCGCCGGCACCGGTGGTGATGGTGTCGTCGCCATCGCCGCCCTCGACCACGATGTTCACCTTCACGTTCGGCGCCACTTCGATCACGTCGTCGCCGGCGCCGGCGCGGAGGGTGAGCTCCTGGCCCTGGTCGAGCTTCACTTCGTAGCTCTCGCCGTTGACGTTGACGTCCAGGGTGCCGTCGTCGCGCTGCTTCACGCCGATCACGTCGTCGCTCGCGCCGGTGGTCAGCACCAGCTGGTCGCTGACCACGTAGCCGCTGCCTTCCACGGTGCGCTCGCGGGCGATGTCGAGGCCTTTCTCCGAGTGCAGCGGATCGACCACGATCGGCTTGCCGTCGGGCGTGCTGCGCTGGGTGCGTTCACCGGCGTTTTCAGCCGAACCGTCGATCTTCCGGCCGTCCCCGGACGCGTCCTTGTCGCCGATCACGTCATCGACGCCACCGGCCTCGATCGGCGACGGCGCGGGCGCGTCGCTGCCCAGCGCGTCCGGGCCATGGTCATGGTGGCGGCCCGGGGCGTCGGGATTGTTCCAGTAGCCCTGGCTCTGGAACTGGGCGGCGGCGGCGTTGGCGCCGGGGGTGAGGCTGGAGGCCTGGATGGTCATGCGGCGGGACTCGCTGTAGATACGGTGGCGTACTGTGTAATCCGCCCGTCATGTCTCCCCAAGCTGGGGCGTACCCCATCCTCGGGTGCACCCGGTGCCATTCAGGCGGCGCCGCGGCTTTGGTGCGTCGCAACAGCCGCGCGTAGAATGTCGGCATTCCCGACGGGCCACGCATCGCATCCCGTCCCCACCAACTGGAGCACCCATGGGCCTGGACCATGTGAAGACCGGCAAGAACCCGCCGGACGAGATCAACGTCATCATCGAGATCCCGAAGGACGCCGAGCCCGTCAAGTACGAGGTCGACAAGGAGTCCGGCGCGATCTTCGTGGACCGCGTGCTGTCCACGCCCATGCGCTACCCCTGCAACTACGGCTACGTGCCCGACACCGTCTGCGGCGACGGCGATCCGGCCGACGTGATGGTGATCCTGCCGCTGCCGCTGGTGCCGGGTTCGGTGATCCGCTGCCGCCCGGTGGGCGTGCTGAAGATGACCGACGAGGCCGGCAGCGACGAGAAGCTGCTCGCCGTGCCGGAGCCGAAGGTGTTCGCGGGCTATGCCCACATCACCGACATCGCCCAGGTCTCCGGCCACTGGCTGGAGCGCATCGGCCACTTCTTCGAGCACTACAAGGATCTCGAGAAGGGCAAGTGGGTGAAGCTCGAGGGCTGGGGCGATGCGGCCGAGGCCAAGGCGCTGCTGGTCGAGGCGATCGAACGCTACAAGTCCGGCGCCTGACCGTCGGCGGGCGCGCCGGCCGACCGGCCGCGCGCGCCGTTTCCGTCAGTGCTGGCCGCCGCGCCGGCGCACGATGCTCAGCGCGATCAGCCGCGACACCACCGCGGCGATGTAGCCCACGCCCGCGAACTGCTCGAGCATCACCAGCACCCGCGCGTACGGTGACAGTGGCATCACGTCGCCGTTGCCGGTGCCCGAGAGCGTCGAAAAGCTGAGAAACAGCAGCTCCAGCCAGCGCCGCGGGCGCTCCGGCTCGACCATGCCGGTGAAGCTGCCGGGCGCCAACGCCTGGCAGACCAGGAAGGCGTAGGCGAAGCCCCAGGCCAGCAGGGTGAACGCGGCGGCCGCGGCGAACAGCTCGTCCGCCGTCACCGTGTGGTCCTCGAGCATGTACACGATCAGCGCGCCGGCGGCGTAGAAGTACAGCAGCGATTCCAGCACCGCCGAGACCGCGGCCAGCGCCGGCAGGCCCAGCGCGATCGCCGCGATCGCCAGCAGCATCGCCGGCACCGCCAGCGCCCAGGCGATCCAGTTCGCGGCATGGCTGCGGAACACCACCCACACCGCCAGCGGCACCGCAACCAGGGTGAAGGCGCTGAACAGCACGCGGGTGTCGCGGCCGTCCACCAGCGGATAGACCATCAGGCTGGCTAGCTGCACGGCCAGCAGCAGCGCCGACGGATGGCGGGCCGCGATCGCGGTCCAGCGCAGCGGCTTGGGGAACATTCGTGCCATCACCCGAGTGTGCCCTGCCGGCGCGGGCTCCGCGTGATCCCCGGGTCGACCCGGGGGTGGGGTCGGTACCAGCTGTCGGAGGCCGCTCCCGGCTTCTAGCCTCTTGCGCTTCCCCCGCACGCAAGGCACCCGCCCCATGGATGTCGCACGAGCCCTCTCTCCCTCGACCGAATGGTCGCTTTCGACGGTGCAGCAGCCGTCCACCGCCCGCATGGCCATGGCGGCCGCCGCCGATCCGGACGCCGACCTCGTCGCCCACCTGCAGGACCTGGCCGACAGCGGCGGCATCGAGGACTTCCTCGACCAGGTCGGCAGCGCGATCTCGCTGGCCGGCGGCGACCCCACCTTCGGCGAACACCTCGATCCGCTGCTCGGCCGCATCCGCGACGCGTTGGGCGAGATCGACGTGCGGGGCCTGCCGCGCGTGGAGCGTGACGCGGTGGAGTCCACGATTGACGCGCTCGACGCCCACCTCGGCAACGATGGCGTCGACGGTCCGGATGCGCCCGAGGATCCCGACGGTCCCGACGCCCCGGTGCAGGTGCCCGGCGGCGGCCTCGAGGCCCACGAAGAGGTCGGCGGCCACCTGATCGAGCGCCATGTCGGCAAGAGCGAGGAATGGCTGGTCGACCGCGTGCGCCGCGACAACATCAGCGCCGCCTCCAGCTTCCGCGACCTCGGCGAAGCCGAGCACTTCGTCGCCGCCACCCTGTCCGAGCACCAGGACCGCATCGATGCCTGGGTCGATGGCAAGGGCGGCAACCGCCTGGTGATCGACGCGAGCTTCGACGCCAGCACCGGCATCTCGGTGAAGCGCGGCGAGTCCAACGCCGAGGACGTGTTCTCGGTGAAGCTGGTGCTGGAACGCTCTGACAGGCTCGACACCGGCTATCGCATCGTCACCGGCTATCCTTCAACGCCCTGATCCCGATCCCGAGGCCCCTGCATGAGCGACACGCCCGCGCTTGAGAACTTCCTGTCCGCGTACTTCCACCAGGACTGGAGCATGGAGCACGACACCGCCACCGGCGTGGTCGAGGCCTACCTGGGCAGCGAGGCGGACGCGGAGATCGTCGCGGTGCGCGACGACCTCGCACGCCTTGCCGGCGAAGGACTGGACGAGGCCGCGCTCGGCGCGCGCATGCAGTCGCTGGGCAGCGAATACGACCCGACGCGCGACGGCGGCAGCTGGCAGGCGTGGCTGGCCACGCTGCAGGCGGCGTTCACCCGCCGCTGAGCCAGAACCGCCTGTAGGAGCGGCTATAGCCGCGACCCGGTCTGACCACCTGGCAATTCGCCATCGCGGCTATCGCCGCTCCTGCAGGACACCGGGCGCCAGAAGACGCCGGCGGGGCGGTGGTTCAGTAGCTGCCGCCGGCGCGGTGCGGATACGCGGCGAAGATGTCGCGGATGGTGGCGTCGATCGCGGCATCGCGCGCCGCCGCGTCCTGGTTGCGCTTCACCCGCCCCACCGCGATGCCCTCCCACACCAGCGCGTTGCGCTTCGCATCCACCAGGTCGATGTTCATCGTGCCTTCGGTGTAGCGATGCACCGTGGTGCGATCGTGCCAGAACGGCACCGCGACATAGCCGCGATAGCGATAGCTGTAGTAGTAGGCGTAATCGACGTCGGGGATGGTGCTGACGTCGGTGCGCTGCTGCATGTAGGCGTTGATGTTGAGCCAGAGGTCGGGATCGTCCTCGCTGTAGCGGTAGCCGCGCGCCTCCATTTCGGCGCGCGCGGCGGCCTTCATGCGGCCGCTCACCAGGCTGGCATAGCCCTCGCGCTCGATCGCCAGCGGCGAATAGAAGGCGAAGCTGCGATAGGCGCTGAAGTCCGCGCGCGGATCGGAGTCCGAACTGACGCGCGGGCCGGTGGCGCAGGCCGCCAGCAGCGCCAGCAGCAGCCCGGCCAGAAGCCAGCGGAGGGATGTGGGAATGCGTGTCATGGTGGATCTCCCGTTCCTGGTGTGCGGCGACGCTAGCACGGGCGACGCTAGCACGCCGGCGACGGACGCCGCGTGATCCGCGGCGCCCGCGCCCGCCCGGCCGGCGCGCGTTTCCTTCCGTTCAGCCGGGCCGGTAGAGCTCGGCGCCGGCGGCCCTGAATTCAGCCGCCTTGGCGGCCATGCCGGCGGCGGCCACGTCGCCGGCGTCCGCATTCGAACCGGTGGCGTCCCCCTGCCCGGCGGCGAACTCGCGCACGTCCTGGGTGATCTTCATCGAACAGAAGTGCGGCCCGCACATGGAGCAGAAGTGGGCGAGCTTGTGCGCGTCCTTCGGCATCGTTTCGTCGTGGAATTCCTTCGCCTTCTCCGGATCCAGCCCGAGGTGGAACTGGTCTTCCCAGCGGAACTCGAAGCGCGCCTTGCTCAGTGCGTTGTCGCGCACCTGCGCGCCGGGATGTCCCTTGGCGAGGTCGGCGGCGTGGGCGGCGATGCGGTACGCCATGATCCCGTCGCGCACGTCCTGGCGGTTGGGCAGGCCGAGGTGCTCCTTGGGCGTGACGTAGCAGAGCATCGCGGTGCCGTACCAGCCGATCATGGCCGCGCCGATCGCGCTGGTGATGTGGTCGTAGCCCGGGGCGATGTCGGTGGTCAGCGGGCCCAGGGTGTAGAACGGCGCCTCGCCGCACTCGGCCAGCTGCTTGTCCATGTTCTCCCTGATCAGCTGCATCGGCACGTGACCGGGGCCTTCGATCATGGTTTGCACGTCGTGCTTCCAGGCGATCTTGGTCAGCTCGCCCAGGGTCTCCAGCTCGCCGAACTGGGCTGCGTCGTTGGCATCGGCGATACAGCCCGGGCGCAGGCCGTCGCCCAGCGAGAAGGCCACGTCGTAGGCCTTCATGATTTCGCAGATCTCCTCGAAGTGTTCGTACAGGAAACTCTCGCGATGGTGGGCCAGGCACCACTTGGCCATGATCGAGCCGCCGCGCGAGACGATCCCGGTGACCCGCTTCGCGGTCAGCGGCACGTAGCGCAGCAGCACGCCGGCGTGGATGGTGAAGTAGTCCACGCCCTGCTCGGCCTGCTCGATGAGGGTGTCGCGGAAGATCTCCCAGGTCAGTTCCTCGGCGCGGCCGTCGACCTTCTCCAGCGCCTGGTAGATCGGGACCGTGCCGATCGGCACCGGCGAGTTGCGGATGATCCACTCGCGGGTCTCGTGGATGTGCTTGCCGGTGGACAGGTCCATCACGTTGTCCGCGCCCCAGCGGATCGCCCAGACCAGCTTCTCGACTTCTTCCGCGATGCCCGACGACACCGCGCTGTTGCCGATGTTGGCGTTGATCTTGGTGAGGAAGTTGCGGCCGATGATCATCGGCTCGCTTTCCGGATGGTTGATGTTGCAGGGCAGGATGGCGCGGCCCCGGGCGATCTCGTCGCGCACGAACTCCGGCGTGATCCGCGCCGGGATCGACGCCCCGAACGACTGCCCCGGATGCTGCATCAGCAGCGGATGCCGCCCTCCTCCCCCGGCCGCCCCCAGCAGCTCGAGCCGCTGGTTCTCGCGGATCGCCACGTACTCCATCTCCGGCGTCACGATGCCGCGGCGCGCGTAATGCATCTGGGTGACGTTGGCGCCGTCCTTCGCGCGGCGCGGCAGCGTCCGCGCCGGGAACCGCACCGCGTCCAGCCTGGCGTCGCACTCGCGCGCGCGTCCGAACTCGGACGTCAGCCCCGGCAGCGGCGCCGTGTCGCCGCGCTCCTCGATCCAGCGCGCGCGCAGCGACGGCAGCCCCGCCGTCAGGTCGATGCGCGCGTCCGGATCCGTGTACGGACCGGAGGTGTCGTAGACGGTGATCGCCGGATTGTCCTCGCCGCCGAACAGGGTCGGCGTGCGCGTCTGCGCGATCTCGCGCATGGCCACGCGCAGGTCCGGCCGCGAGCCTTCGGCGAAGACCTTGCGCGAGCCCGGGATCGGCCGGGTGACGGAATCGGAAAGCTGCTGGGCCTGCTGCTGCAGGGGTGACGGCATGGCGTTCATCGGCATCGTCCTGTAGTGGGCGGGACGAAGCGGCGGCGCATGCTGCACGTTGCCCGCCAGCCGGCGTGCGGTGGCGGTGCGGTGCATCCTGCGAAGCTTCCCTACGCCGGTATCAGCCGGATCAGGTTCGAAGGGTCTGTCTCAACCGCGCCTTGCCGGCGCGGTACCCCCGCTTCGGGCGGCATTAGACCACATCGACGCGGACCCGCATGCCCAGCGGCCTCGGGCCGGTTAGTCTTGGCCACGGGGAATGGACGGGGAAGAAGGGAATGGGGATCTGGATCGTAGCCGCGCTTGCGGCCTGCCTGGTGGCCGGCGCCGCCCCGGCCTTCGCGGCGGAACCGGTGCCGGTGGAGGCGTTTGCCTCGTCCAACAGCATCGGGATGCTGCGACTGTCGCCGGATGGGCGCCATCTGGCCGTTTCGGTCGATTTCGGTGACGGCAACCACGCGCTGACGGTGTACCGCCTGGAGGACATGCAGCAGACTTCCCTGCTGCGGTTGCCGCGCTATGAGCTGCCCGTGCAGACCCGCTGGGTGAGTCCGCAGCGACTGGTGATCGCCAAGGGCCGGAAGATGGGATCGCGCGAACAGCCCGTTCCGACCGGCGAGATCATCGCCAGCGATCTTGACGGCGGCAACCAGACGTACGTGTACGGATACCGGCAGTCCACGCGGACCCCGGGCCTGGAGCGGGGCTTCGGCCGGATCGAGGGCCTGCCGGACGTCGCCAACGGCCGCTTCTACATGCGCCGGCTTTCGCGCGGAACCAACCGCTCCCAGCTGTACGACGTGGATGCCACGAAGACCACGGCACGGCTGGTCGCCGACATTCCCGTGAAGGACCTGTCGTTCGTCCTGGATCGCGACGGTGTGCCCCGCTATGCGTTCGGCAGCGACAGCGACGACAACTACCTGCTGTACATGGCCGGCCCCGACGGGGACTGGACACCGGTCGATGCTTCGCAGATGGGAGGCAAGTTCGTGCCGTTCTCGCTGACCGGCGACGGGCGCCAGGTGTACGCGTGGTTCAGCCGGGAAGGCGGTCCGGCCGCGCTGGTGAAGGCCAACCCCGACGGCGGCGGCCGGCAGGTCCTGGCCAGAGACGCGTTCGCCAGCGTGGGCGATCTGGAATGGAGCCCCGGTCCTGCCGAGCCGTTCGCCGCGACCGTGGGCCAGGGCAAGCCGCAGCCGGTGTACTTCGATCCGGCCTCGCAGGAGGCGCAGCTGCACCAGGCGGTCGCCCGCAACTTCCCCGACAGCCACGCCACATTCCTCAACCACAGCGACGACGGCGGCACCAGCCTGCTTTACGTGTACAGCGACCGCGATCCGGGCGCGTGGTACCTGTTCGACCGGGGCGCATCGAGCCTGTCCAGGCTGATGGTGCGGCGCGAGGGCATCGATCCGGCGCGGATGGGCGAGCGCAGGCCGATCCGCTTCCATGCCGGCGACGGGATGGAACTGGGCGGCATCATGACGCTGCCGCAGGGCGTGTCCGACCCCTCGCGCCTGCCCATGGTCCTGCTGCCGCATGGCGGACCGCACGCCGAAGGCGACGCCTGGGCCTTCGACAACGACGCGCAGTTCCTCGCCAGCCGCGGCTACCTGGTGCTGCAGGTGAACTACCGCGGCTCGCAGGGCCGCGGCGAGGCCTTCGAACGGGCCGGATACCTGAACTGGGGCACGCGCATCCAGGACGACCTGCTCGATGGCGTGCGCTGGGCGATCGACCGCGGCTACGCCGACCCGCAGCGCATCTGCGCGTACGGAGCCAGCTTCGGCGCCTACTCGGCGATGATGGCCGCCGCCCGCGCGCCGGAGCTGGTCAAGTGCGCCGTCGGCCTCGCCGGGTTGTACGACCTGAAGATGATGTACAGCAAGGGCGACATCCGCTCGACCACCTACGGGCGCAACTACCTGTCACGGGTGATCGGTCGTGACGACGCGGAGCTGGCGGCGCATTCGCCGACCGCGCTGGCATCGCGCATCAAGGCCCCGGTCCTCCTGGTCCACGGCGAGATCGACGAGCGCACGCCGCTGGCGCAGGCCAGGGCGATGAAAGGCGCGCTGGAAAGGGCGGGCAACCCGCCCGAATGGGTGGTCGTGCCGAAGGAAGGCCACGGCTTCTACAACGACCGGAACAGCATCGACTTCTACCGCCGACTGGAGTCGTTCCTCGCCCGGCACATCGGGCCCGCGCACGCAGGACCCTAGCGGGACGGGTCGCCAGGCAGGCGCCTGCCCGGCCGCGGCGGCGCGTTCAGCGCAAGGCCGCGTTGATGCCGGCCAGGGCCTTGCTGCCGGGGCACAGCGCGGGGGCGTCGAGGGAGTTCAGCGGCGCCTCGACCGTCCCCAGGTGGCCATGGAGGTCGCCGGCCTCCGGGTCGACGTGGAGCAGCCCGGTGACCACTTCGCCGCGCGCCTGGCGCTGCTGCAGATTCATGGCCGCGATCCGGTCGGGCGGGTCGTAGCCGCCGTCGAGCCGGCGCAGGCGCAGGACGCTGCCGTCGTGCTGGACCACGTCGAGCGTGCCGCCGGCCTCCTGCTCGTTCTTGATCGCCTCGCGCGCCGGGATCACGTCCAGCCGGTTCACCGCTTCGTTGTGCTCGCGCACGTGGTCGTAGCTGGCCGAGGAGGTAGTCCGGGGTCCTGGAACTGCAGCCGATGCCGGAAAGCTTGCGCCGCGCTGTCGCGGCACCCGGGCACGGTGGGACAATCCCGCGCATGGACGCATCGCATCGGCAGGCCCGCGCCTTCGCGCCCGCGGGCGTGGGCAACATCGGCGTGGGCTTCGACCTGCTCGGCCACGTGATCGAGGGGCCGCGCGACGTCGCCACGGTGCGCCGCATCGACGAACCCGTGGTGCGGATCGATGCGGTCCGCGGCGAGGTCCGCGGCATCGGCCGCATCCCCCTCGACGCCGAAACCAACACCGCCGGGCGCGCATTGCTGCAGCTTCGCGCGGCACTCAGGCTGCCGCATGGCTTCGCGGTCGAACTCGACAAGGGCATCCCGCTCGGCTCCGGCCTTGCCGGCTCGGCGGCGTCCTGCGTGGCCGCACTCGTTGCAGCCAATGCCCTGCTGGACGCGCCGTTGCCGCGCGAAGCGCTCTATCCCTTCGCGCTCGAGGGCGAGTGGGCCTCGACCCACAGCCACCAGGGCGACAACGTCGGCCCGATGCTGGTCGGCGGCGTGGCGCTGGCGACCTCCACCCTCCTGCTGAGGCTCGACGTGCCCGACTGGCTGCACTGCGTGGCCGTGCAGCCGGAGCTGGTGCTGGAAACCCGGCAGGCGCGCGCGGTCCTGGCCGAGCCGTATCCGCTGGAACAGGTGGTGCGGCACTCCTCGCACCTGGCGCTGTTCCTCACCGGGCTGTCGCGCGGCGACGCCGGCCTGATCGCCGACGGCCTGCATGACGTGCTGGTCGAGCCGCGGCGCGCGCCGCTGATCCCGGGCTTCGCCGCGGTGAAGCAGGCCGCGCTCGACCACGGCGCGCTCGGCGCCAGCATCTCCGGCGGGGGGCCGAGCTGCTTCGCCTGGTTCGCATCGCGCGCCGCGGCCGAGGCGGCCGCGCCCGACATGGTGGCCGGCTTCACCGCCGCCGGCGTCGCCGCCCGGGCGCACGTCTCGCCGGTGGCGGCCCCCCCCGCCGGACTCCTCGCCCCGCCAACCGCCCCCCTGTAGGAGCGGCTACAGCCGCGACCGGGCTGGCCGCACCTCCGGACAAACAGGCGTGCAACCGGCGGTCGCGGCTGTAGCAGCTCCTACAGGGAGGCCGGACCGCGGATCAGGGCGATGCCGCGGGCGCGGGCGGCGGCGCCTCGTCCCGCTTCACGCGGAACCAGGCGGCATACAGCGCCGGCACGAACAGCAGCGTCAGCACGGTCGCCACCGCCAGCCCGCCCATGATCGCCACCGCCATCGGCCCGAAGAACACGCTGCGCGACAGCGGGATCATGGCCAGGATCGCCGCCAGCGCGGTCAGCACGATCGGGCGGAAGCGGCGCACCGTGGCGTCGATCACCGCGTCCCAGCGCGCGTGCCCGGCGTCGATGTCCTGCTGGATCTGGTCGACCAGGATGATCGAGTTGCGCATCACCATGCCGGCCAGCGCGATCGTGCCGAGCAGCGCCACGAACCCGAACGGCACCCGGAACACCAGCAGGAACAGCACCGCACCCACCAGGCCCAGCGGGGCGGTGGCGAACACCAGCAGGCTGCGCGGGAAGCTGCGCAGCTGCAGCATCAGCAGCGTGGCGACCGCGAACAGGAACAGCGGCATGCCGGCCCGGATCGAATCCTGGCCGCGCGCGGAGTCCTCCAGCGTGCCGCCGGTCTCGAGCAGGTAGCCCGCCGGCAGCGCGTCGCGGATCCCGTCGAGCGTCGGCAGGATTTCCGCCACCACGTCCGCCGGCATCGCATCGCCGCGCACGTCGGCGCGCACGGTGACCGTGGGCAGCCGGTCGCGGTGCCAGATGATGCCGTCCTCGAAGGCGTATTCCAGCCGCGCGACCTGCGACAGCGGCACCGGGCTGCCGTCGGCGCCGTGCACGACCAGGTCACCGAGCGCGTCGAGCCCGGTGCGCTCGTCGAGCGGGCCGCGCACCAGCACCTCGATCAGCTCGTCGCCTTCGCGGTAGACGGCCACCGACTGGCCCGACAGCGAGGCCGACAGGAAGCGCGCCAAGCCCTGCGAGTCCACGCCCAGCACCCGCGCGCGATCCTGGTCGACCACCAGGCGCACGACCTTGCTGGGCTCGTCCCAGTCGAGGTTGACGTTGGCCACGTGCGGATTCGCGCGCACCTGGTCGGCGACCTGGCGGGCGATCTCCCGCGCGCGGTCGGCGTGCTCGCCGGAGACCCGGAACTGCACCGGATAGCCTACCGGCGGGCCGTTTTCAAGCCGGGTCACGCGCAGCTGCAGCTCCGGGAACAGCGGCGCGGCCTCGTCGATCAGCCAGTCGCGCAGCGCCTCGCGCGACTCGACGTCGCGCGCGAGCACCACGAACTGCGCGAGGTTGGTCTGCGGCAGCTGCTGGTCCAGCGGCAGGTAGAAGCGCGGCGAACCGCTGCCGACGTAGGCGACGTGGTTCTCGATTCCCTCGCGCTCCGCGAGCAGGGCCTCCAGCCGGCGCGCGGCCGCGTCGGTGGCGCGCAGCGAAGCGCCTTCGGCCAGCTCGAGGTCGACCATCAGCTCCAGCCGCTGCGAATCCGGGAAGAACTGCTGCGGCACGAAGCGGAAGCCGAGCAGCGACAGCACCAGCAGCGCCACCGTCGCCGCGATCACCAGCCAGCGGTGCACCAGGCACCAGCCCAGCAGGCGGCGCAGGCGGCGGTAGAACGGGCGCTGGTAGGGGTCGTGGCCGTGCGCGTGCGGCGCGCGCGGCGCCAGCGCGAAGGCGTACTGCGGCCAGCGGTCGGCCAGGCGTTCGCGCCAGGCACGGTGGCGCGCGGCCAGCGAGCCTGGCTTCGGCGGCTGCGCCCCCGCGAAGTCCGGCAGCATCTTCTCGCCCAGCCAGGGGATGAACAGCACCGCCGCCACCCACGACACCACCAGCGCGATCGTCACCACCTGGAACAGCGAGCGCGTGTACTCGCCCACCGACGAGGCCGCAGTCGCGATCGGCAGGAAGCCGGCGGCGGTCACCAGCGTGCCGGTCAGCATCGGGAAGGCGGTGTGCGACCACGCATAGCCCGCGGCGGTGAAGCGGCTGTCGCCCTGCTCCATGCGGATGGCCATCATCTCCACCGCGATGATCGCGTCGTCCACCAGCAGGCCCAGCGCCAGCACCAGCGCGCCCAGCGACACCTTGTGCAGGCCGATGCCGAAGTAGTGCATCAGCGCGAAGGTCATCGCCAGCACCAGCGGGATCGACACCGCCACCACCAGCCCGGTGCGCAGGCCCAGCGAGAAGAAACAGACCAGGAGCACGATCACCACGGCCTCGACCAGCACCCGCACGAATTCGCCCACCGATTCGCGCACCGCGGCGGGCTGGTCGGAGACCTTGTGCAGCTCCATGCCCAGCGGCAGCGTCGCCTGCAGGCGTTCGGCCTCAGACGCCAGGGTCTCGCCCAGCGCGAGGATGTCACCGCCTTCGCGCAGCGCCACGCCGATGCCGATCGCGTCCTCGCCCATGAAGCGCATGCGCGGCGCAGCCGGATCGGCGTAGCCGCGGGTCACCTCGGCCACGTCGCCCAGGCGCAGGGTGCGGTCGCCGGCGCGCACCGGCAGCGCGCGGATGTCGTCGATGGAGCGGAAGGCGCCGTCCACGCGCAGCTGCACGCGGTCGCTGGCGGTCTCGACGAAGCCCGCGGGCGTGACCGCGTTCTGCTGCGCCAGCGCCTGCTGGATCGCCGCCAGCGGCACGCCGAGGTTGGCCAGGCGCACGTTGCTGGCCTCGATGAAGACCTTCTCGTCCTGCAGGCCGATCAGCTCGACCTTGCCGACATCGGGCTGGCGCTGCAGCTCCAGCTCGATGCGCTCGGCGTAGTCCTTGAGCACGGCGTAGTCGAAGCCTTCGCCGGTCAGCGCGTAGATGTTGCCGAAGGTGTCGCCGAACTCGTCGTTGAAGAACGGCCCGACCACGTCCGCTGGCAGCGTGGCGCGGATGTCACCAACCTTCTTGCGCACCTGGTACCAGAGGTCGGGGACGTCGCGCGAGGGCAGCGCGTCGGCGGCCATGAAGATCACCTGCGACTCGCCCGGCCGCGAGTACGAGCGCACCATCTCGTAGCGGCCGGTCTCCATCACCGCCCGCTCGACGCGGTCGGTGACCTGGCGCGCGACCTCCTCGGCGGTGGCGCCCGGCCACAGCGTGCGCACCACCATCGCCTTGAAGGTGAAGGGCGGATCCTCGGACTGGCCCAGCTGCCGGTACGACCAGGCGCCGACCACGGCCGCCACCAGCATCACGTAGAGCACCAGCGCGCGGTTGCGCAGCGCCCATTCCGACAGGTTGAAGTGGGCGCGGCTCACGGCGTCGGCGCCGGAGCGTCCTGCGCCCCGGCGCCGACCGGGCGGTTGTGGCGGTCCACCGCGCTCACGGCCTGGCCGTCGCGCAGCAGGTGGCCGCCGGCCAAGACCACCCAGTCGTCCGCGGCGAGGCCCGAGGCCACCGGCACGCGCTCGGCGCCGAACTCGCCGGCCTCCACCGCGACCGGATGCACGCGGCCGTCGTCGAAGACCCAGACCGTGGCTTCGCCATCGTTGCCCCCCTGCACCGCCGACAGCGGCACCGACAGCGCCGCGCCCGCCCCGGCCGCGTGGACCTCGGCGCTCTGCCCGAGCGCCACGCGCGCGGCGTCGGCCTCGTCGATGGCGACCCGCGCGGCATAGGTGCGCGCGACCGGGTCGGCCGCGGGCGAGATCTCGCGAAAGCGGCCGCGCAGGCGCTGGCCCGGGGCGGTCCAGAGCTCGACCTCGACCGGCTGGCCGACGCTGAAGGCGCCCACCGCCGATTCCGGCAGCGCGATCGCCACCTCGCGGCCATCGTCGGCGGCCAGGGTGAAGACCGCCTGCCCGGCCGCCACCACCTGTCCGGCTTCGGCCTGGCGGCTGGCGATGACGCCATCCACCGGCGCGCGCAACTCCGCATAGCCGGCCTGGTTGCGGGCCACCTCGGCCTGCGCGCGGGCGGCCCGCGCCTCGCCGTCGGCGGCGCGCCAGGCGGCCTCCTGCGCATCGAGCGCGGAGCGGCTGACCAGCTGGTCCCGGGCCAGCGCGGCGTAGCGCGCGCGGTCGGCCGCGGCGCGCTTGAGCTGCGCCTCGGCAGCGGCCAGCCGGGCCCCGGCGGCGCGCGCCTGGGCCTCGAAATCACCCGGATCGATCACCGCCAGCAGCTGGCCGCGGGCGACCCGGTCGCCGGCGTCGACTTCGCGCCTGACCAGCTGGCCGCCGATGCGGAAGGCCAGCGGGCTTTCGGCGCGGGCGCGGATCTCGCCCGGGAAGCTGCGCGAGGTCCCGGGCGCAGGTTGGGGCCGCTCCACCAGCACCGGGCGCGGGGGTGGTTCCTGCGCGCCGCGATCGCCGCAGGCGCACAGCGCCATCACCATCGTGGCCACGGCCGCAGCGCGGATCCTTCGCATGCCCGACATCGTCGCTCCTGGTCCGCAGTCCGCGGCACGTCGCCCGGGCGCGAATGCTATAGTTACAGAACTACACGGTCCAGTATTGATGCCGATGTCCACAGCCAGCGCCCCCCAGGCCAGCCAGCGTCCCGCCCCGGGCCGTCCGAAGGACCTCGCCAAGCGCGCGGCGATCCTGGAGGCCGCGGAGTCGCTGTTCCTGGAGCACGGCTTCGAAGGCGTCAGCATGGACCAGATCGCGGCCCGCGCCGGCGTGTCCAAGCTCACCGTCTACAGCCATTTCGGCGACAAGGACGCGCTGTTCTTCGACGCCGTCGAGCACTACTGCGACAGGCAGGTGCCGACCACGCTGTTCACGCCCTCGCCGCAGCAGCCGCTTCGCGAACGCCTGGCCGGCATCGCCCGCGCGGTGTACGCGCTCATGGCATCGCCCGAGGCGGTGGCCGGCTTCCGCCTGATGTGCGCCTCGCTGCGCGCCGACAGTGCGCTCGCGGACCGCTTCTGGGCCGCGGGCCCGGGCCACCTGCAGGCCGGCTTCGCCGCGCTGCTCGCCCGGCGCACCGCCGCCGGCGAACTCGCCGTCGACGACCCCGTGCGCGCGTCCGCCCAGTTCTTCGCCCTGCTCCGCGGCGACCTCCATCCGCGCCTGGTGATGGGCTGCGATGCGCTGGCCGGCTTCGACATGGACGCCCACGTCGAGGCCACGGTCGACGTCTTCCTGCGCGCCTACGCCGCGCGCCAGGGCACCTGAACGACCGCCAGCCGGCCCGGTGACTTCCGGCACTCAATGCCGCGCGCCGCCGGCGGCGATGCTGTCCCGGCCAATCCCGCCGATTCGACGTAAAATGGCCGGTCACCCGATCAGCCAGGCTCCAACACCATGACCCTCGATTTCGCCAAAGCCCGTGAAGCCATGGTCGAGCAGCAGGTCCGCCCCTGGGACGTGCTCGACCCGCGCGTGCTCAACGTGCTCCTGCGCCTGCCGCGCGAGGCCTACGTGCCCGAGGCGCACCGCGCGCTGGCCTATGCCGACATCGCGCTGCCGCTGGCGCACGGCGAGTCGATGATGAAGCCGGTGGTGGAAGGGCGCGTGCTGCAGGCACTGGCGCTGGACGGCAGCGAGGACGTGCTCGACATCGGCACCGGCAGCGGCTTCCTCGCCGCCTGCCTCGGCCGCCTGGCGCGCTCGGTGACGTCGATCGAACGCCACGCGGAGCTGGCCGCGCAGGCCCAGGCGACGCTGCTCGCGCAGGGCGCCACCAACGTCTCGGTCGCGCACGCCGATGCCTTCACCTGGGAACCGGGCCGGCAGTTCGACGCCATCGTCGTCGGTGGCGCGGTGGATGCCGTTCCCGAGCGCTTCCTGGGCTGGCTGCGCCCGGGCGGCCGCCTGTTCGCGGTCCGCGGCCGCGCACCCGCGATGGAGGCCGTGCTGGTGCACGCCGACGTCAACGGCCCGCGCATCGAATCGTTGTTCGAAACCGACCTCGCCTACCTGGCGGGCGCGGAGCCGGCCCCGGCATTCGCGCTCTGACCGCCCCTACAAGGACTCCCCCGATGATCCGTCGCCCCCTCGCACTCGCGCTCCTCCTCGCCCTGCCCGCCGCGGCTTCGGCCGAAGACCTGCTGCAGACCTACGAGCTGGCGCGCAACAGCGACACGCAGCTGGCGATCTCGGAGTCCAACCGCGACATCTCGCGCGAAGGCCGGGTGCAGGCGCGCGCCGCGCTGCTGCCGCAGATCAACGGCAGCGCGTCGCTGAGCCGCAGCTACTCCGCCGGCGTCGACGGCGACGCCCGCCGCCGCAGCGTCGGCGTCGACCTCAGCCAGACGGTGTTCGACCTCGGCGCGATCTCCAACCTGCGCGCGCAGCAGGACCTCGATGTCGCCGCCGGCTTCGACCTCGACGCCGCCAACCACGAGCTGATCACCCGTACCTCGGCCGCCTACTTCAACGTGCTGGTGGCGATCGAGACGGTCGCCGCCGCCGAGGCCGCCGAGGCCGCGCTGCAGAAGCAGTTCGACTTCGCCGACAAGCGCCTGGAGGTCGGCCTGGCGCCGATCACCGACGTGCACGAGGCCCGCGCCCAGTACGACGCCGCGCGCGCCAACACCATCCTGTCGCGCAACGCGCTCGAGGACGCCTACCAGGCGCTGGCCGAGATCACCGGCCGCCCGGTGCGCACGCTGCGCGCGCTGCCCGAAGGCTTCCAGCCCGAAGCCCCCGAGGGCGACGGCCTCGAGCGCTGGCTGGCCACGGCGATGGAGAACAATCCTTCGCTGCGCGCCGCCGAATACGCGCTGCGCGCGTCCGAGCACAGCGTGACCACCGCGCGCGCCGGCCACTTGCCGCGGCTGACGCTGGGCGCGGGCTATGACAATGGCGCGGCCTGGGGCGACCTCGGCCCGGGCGGCGTTGGCGGCACGTCCACCGGCGAGGGCCACAGCGTCGGCCTGACCCTGACCGTGCCGATCTTCGCCGGCGGCGCGACCCAGTCACAGGTCCGCCAGGCGCTCTCGCGCCGCGACATTTCCCAGCAGCAGCTCGAGCAGTCGCGCCGCGCGCTGGACCGCAACACCCGCAATGCCTACCAGACTGTCGTCGCCGGCGTGGCCGAGATCGAGGCCCGCCGCCAGGCGCTGGTCTCCGCGCGCAGCGCCTACGAGGCCTCGCAGGTCGGCCTGGAAGTCGGCACCCGCACCGTGGTCGACGTGCTGATCAACCAGCAGAACCTGTTCAACGCCGAACAGCAGTACGCGTTGGCGCGCTACAACTTCCTGCAGAACCGCCTGCTGCTGGCGCAGGCCGCCGGCACCCTGGGCATCGACGACGTGCAGGAGATCAACCGCCTGCTCACCGTCGAGGCCGCCACGCCGGACACGCAGGCGACCACCGGCGGCTGAGGCCGCGGGCGGTCCCGATGCACCACCTCACGCCGGGGGCAACTCCGGCGTGATCATGTCCAGGGTCAGCGCGAGCGCGCCGCGCCCTTCCTTCACCAGCCGCAGGCCCTCGGCCACCATCGCGGCGCGCGCGTCATCGTCGCCCAGCAGGGCCTCCAGCTCCGCCGCCACCGCGTCCGCGTCCGCGCCGATGCGCAGCGCGCCGGCCTCGTCCATGCGCTGCGCGATGTCGGCGAAGTTGTGCAGCTGCGGCCCGGTGACGACCGCCACGCCCAGCGCCGCCGGCTCGAGCAGGTTGTGCCCGCCCACCGGCTGCAGGCTGCCGCCGACGAAGGCGACTTCGGCGCAGGCGTAGAAGTGCACCAGCTCGCCCAGGGTGTCGATCACGAAGACGTCGTCCTCGCCGTCGGGCCACTGCGTCAGCTGGCGCGTGGCCACGCGCCAGCCGGCCTCGACGCAGGCCTGGGCCACCGGGCGGAAGCGCTCGGGATGCCGCGGCGCCCACAGCAGCAGCAGGTCCGGCCAGCGCGCGCGCAGCCGCCGATGCATGGCGATCACCGCGGCCTCCTCGTCGGGATGCGTGCTGGCCGCGATCCAGGCCCGGCGGCCGCCGCTGTGGGCGGCGAAGGCGGCCGCGGTGCGGCGCGCGGTTTCATCGACGCGGATGTCGAACTTCAGGTTGCCCAGCACCGAGACCGCGTCCGGACGCGCGCCCAGCTGCACGAAGCGCCCGGCGTCGGCCTCCGACTGCGCCGCCACCCGCGACAGCGTGCGCAGCGCGCGCCCCACCAGCGGACGCAGCGCGCGGTAGCCGCGCAGTGAACGCTCGGACAGCCGCGCGTTGACCAGGTAGGCCGGCACGCCGTGGTCGCGGCAGCAGAACAGCAGGTTGGGCCAGAGCTCGGTCTCCAGCACCAGCGCCAGCCGCGGGCGGAAGTGCGCGAGGAAGCGGCGCACCGCGCCGGAGAGGTCGTAGGGCAGGTAGACGTGCTCGACGCGCTCGCCCCACAGCGCGCGCACGCGCGCCGAACCGGTCGGGGTGATGGTGGTGACGAGCAGGCGCAAGTCCGGGCGCAGGTCGAGCAGCGCATTGACCAGCGGCGCCGCGGCGTTGACCTCGCCGACCGAGACCGCGTGCACCCAGATGCAGCCGTCCAGCGGCGGCGTGCGGTAGGCGGCGTAGCGCTCGCCCCAGCGCTCGAGGTACTCGGCCTGCCGGAAGCCCCGCCAGATCAGGTGATAGACGGTGACGGGCACCAGCACGTACAGCACGGCCGAGTACAGGCCGCGCAGCAGGCGTTCGACGGCGCGGTTCCGGGGGGCGGCCTCCATGCGGCAAGGATAGCGAAGCCGTCGCGGCCGCGGGCGGACCCCCGGGCGCGTCCCGGTAGAATCGACGCATGACCGCAACCGTCGACAGACCCCCGCTGGGTCCGCGGCACTGGCCGACCTGGATCGGGATCGGCGCGATGGCGCTGCTGGCGCGCCTGCCGTGGCCGCTGCAGCGCGTGCTCGGCCGCGCGCTCGGGCGCCTGCTCCAGCGAGTGCTGCCGGCGCGCCGCCGGGTGGCCGCACGCAACCTCGAGCTCTGCTTCCCGCACCTCGACGCGGCCGCGCGCGACGCACTGCTGCGCGAGCACTTCGCCGCGATCGGCATCGGCCTGTTCGAGTTCGCGCGCGCCTGGTGGGGCTCGATCGCGCCCCTGCGCGAAGGCCTGGTGGTGGAAGGCCTCGAACACATGGAAGCCGCGCGTGCCGGCGGCCGCGGGGTGATCGTGGTCAGCGGCCACTTTACCACGCTCGAAGCCTGCGGCCGGCTGATGTGCGACCACGTGCCGCTGGCCGGCATGTACCGTCCGCACGCGCAGCCGGCCATGGAATGGGCGGTGCGCCGCGGGCGCCTGCGCTATGCCGCGGCGATGTTCCCCAAGCAGGACCTGCGCGGCTCGGTGCGCCACCTCAAGCGCGGCGGGCTGCTGTGGTACGCGCCCGACCAGGATCCCAGCCGCGGCGACAGCGTGTTCGTGCCGTTCTTCGGCCAGCCCGCGCACAGCCTGACCTCGACCCACCAGCTGGCGCGGATGTCGGGCGCGGCGGTGATGTTCTTCCAGCATGCGCGGCGCGCGGACGGCGGCTACACACTGAAGCTGTTCCCGGCCAGCGAAGGCTATCCCTCGCGCGATGCCACCGCCGATACCGCCGAAGTCATGGCCGCGATCGAAACGATGGCGCGCGCGGCGCCGGAGCAGTACCTCTGGATCCACCGCCGCTTCAAGCGGCAGCCGGACGGCGGCTCCGCCTACTGAGCGGCCGGCATGCCGGCACGGTCCGTCGGCGCCTGGCCCGCGCGCGCCAGCAGGCTGCCCGCGTACAGCGCGGCCAGCATCAGGGTCAGCGCGCCCCAGAAGGTGGAGTAGAACGCGAGGTGGGTGTTGAGCGGGAACACCGTCACCAGCAGCGCGAGCATCGCCGGCCGCGCGCGTTCACGGGCGGCGTTGCCCGCATAGCGCCAGGCGCGCACGGCCAGCGCCACGCCGGACAGCCACAGCAGCAGGCCCAGGACGCCGGTTTCGCTCAGCACTTCGAGCACGATCTGGTGCGCGTGCAGCGCCGGGCCCTCGCCCCAGACCGCCACCGTCGCGGGATCCGGGTCGCAGGCGGGAAACGCCTCGCGGAAGCCGCGCGCGCCGACGCCGTTGACCGGATGTTCGCGCACCATGCACAGCGCCGCGTCCCAGATCCGCGCGCGGCCCGAGAGCGCGGCGTCGACGCCGGTGGCGCTGGCCTGGAAGGCCAGGGTGGTGCGCTCGAAGCGGGTGCGCACCTCGGGCGACGTGATCGCGATCGCCAGCGTCACCAGCGCCCCGGCCGTGAACACCGCCAGCAGCCGCCGCCAGCCGAGCAGGCGCCAGCCCGACAGCAGCAGCACCAGGCCGTAGGTCAGCCACGAGGCGCGCGAGCCGGCGAACACGATCACTACCCCGATCGCCGCCGCGGCGACCACCCAGCCGGCCGTGCCCCAGCGCCGCCCGGCGGCGTACAGCGCGAACGGCGACAGGCTCGCCAGCACCACGCCGAGCTTCAGATTGCAGGGTCCCAGCACGCCGCCGAGGCGGTCGGCATGCGCGACCTGGCCGAGGTCGCACATCGGCCGGTCGCTGATGGCCTGCTTGATGGCGTCGATGCCGCGGAACAGCGGGCTGGTGTCGAACACCACTTCGACCAGGGCATCCAGCGTCCACAGGCCGATGATCACCGCCAGCCCGGTGAAGGTCAGCCGCCGCCCGCGGTCGTCGGCGACGGCGATCGCCACCAGCCAGAGGAAGGGCAGGTAGCGCAGGTCGACCGCGGCCTCGCGCAGCGCGCGCCCCGCATCGACCGATCCGATCGACGACAGCAGTTCGGGCAGCCAGTAGGCGAAGAACAGCACGCTGGTGAGCGCCCAGGCCGGGCCGCTGAGCAGCTGCGCGCCGCCGCGGAAGCGACTGCCGACAAGCTTGATGATCGCCGCGAGCGCCCCGAGCACCACGATGCCCTCGGCATAGCCAGGCGCCGGCCACAGGGCGACGAAGGCCAGCACCCAGTGCGGGGCCCAGCGCCAGCCGGTGGTGAGGCTCCCGTTGGCGGGAAGGACGGCGTCAGCGGAGTTCGTCATAGACCGAAAGCGTGGCGTCCTGCATGGACCGGAGCGTGTAGCGGAGGGGCAGCGCTGGAATCGTAGCCGCTGCGGCCGCATCGCGCGCGAGCAGCGCGTGCGCGCCAGCACGCAGCGCCGCCGCGTCGAAGGCGGGGATCGCACCGGCCGGCTGCAGCTCGCGCAGCAGTTCGCCCACGCCGCCGTGGTCCCAGCCCAGCACCGGCCGACCGGTGGACAGCGCCTCGACCACAGTGCGGCCGAAGGCCTCGGGCTTGCGCGAGAGCTGCAGCACCAGGTCGCTGGCGGCATACGCGGCGGCGATGGCGGACGTGGGCGGCGTTATCGCCACCGCGTCCTCGAGACCCAGTTCGCGCGCACGCGCCTCGAGTTCACCGACGTAGGCCGCACGCGCGGGATCACGGGCGCCGGGCATCCACAGGCGCGCGTCGAGGCCGTCGGCGCGCAGCGCGGACAGCAGGTCCAGCGCGTCGGCGTGGCCCTTGAGCCGGGTACCGCGGCCCGGCAGCAGCAGCAGGGGGCCGTCCCCGCCCAGTCGCGGATCCGCGGCGGCGGCCGCGGCGCGGGCGGCGCGATCGGGCAGCGGTGCCCGCGGGAACGCCGCCGGATCGATGCCGCGCGGGATCACGCGCAGGCGCGCCGGGTCGGTCCGCGGGTAATGGCGCAGGACGTAGCCGCGCACGGTGTCGGACACGCAGACCACGCGCTCGCCGCGAACCATGACCTGGCTGTAGCGCGAGGGCGAGTTGAGGCCGTGCACGGTGGTGACGAAGCGCGGGCGCGCCGCGGCCGGCAGTCCACGCAGCGCGCGCCAGCCGATCCACGCCGGCAGGCGCGAGCGCGCGTGCACGATGTCCACGCCCTGCTCCGCCAACAGCCGCCGCAGCGGGCGTACCAGGCCGAGGGTGGCCAGGGACTTGCGGCCGATGTCGAGCGCGACGTGCTCCGCGCCGGCGTCCAGCAGCGCGGGCAGCAGCCGGCCGCCCGCGGACACCACCAGCGCGCGGTGCCCCGCCGCCACCAGGGCCGCGGACACTTCCAGGGTGGAGCGTTCGACGCCGCCCGACTCCAGGGCCGGGAGCAGCTGCAGGACGGTCAGCGGCCGGGGCACGTGCCGGCGGCGCGCGCAACCGCGCTCAGTCGACCAGGACGAAGTGGCTGCCGCAGTACGGGCAAGCGGACTGGCCGCCCTCGCTCTCGATGGGCAGGTAGACGCGCGGATGCGAGTTCCACAGCGCCATCGACGGCAGCGGGCAGCTCAGCGGCAGGTCGGCGCGGCGCACCTCGTACTGCTTCTGGGCGTTGGCGGGCTGCGGCTGGGCGGTGGACATCGTGCGTAACCAGGGCTGCGGGGACCGGCACAGTTTAGCCTGCCGCGGCCCTGCCGGCCCGGATCAGGCCGACACGGATCAGGCCGGCATTGTCAGGAGCAGGAGACTCGCGGGGCCGGAGCCGAACGCAGCGACGGACACCGGCGCGCCGGCGTCGCCTGCCAGCCAGCCGACGCCATCGCCGGCGGCCAGCGGCATGCCGGATCCGGCCGCCGCCAACACGACCGCTTCGCCCTCGAGCACTTCCAGCCAGCAGCGGCCGGCCTCGCCCGGCGCAAGCGACAGGCACAAGCCGGGTTCGAGCCGGGCGGCCAGCACCTGCGCACGCTGGCGCAGGGGCAATGGGTCGCCATCGCTCACGGGTGCAGCCGGGCCTGCCGGATCTGCCGACACGACCCTGGCGGCGGCCGCGGCCCCATCCGCGAGCAGCGTCCAGCCCGCCGCGGCCCCAACGCAGGACCCGGCCTCCACGTCGCCGCCGCCCCGGCGGTTCGCCACCGCAGGCGGCGCATTGACCCGGTCCGGCAGCAGCCAGAGCTCGACCAGGCGCAGGGGCGCGGTGGCCGAGGCATTGGCCAGCCTCGCGCCGAGGCCATGCCCCGCGCCGATCCAGAGCAGGTCCCCGGCATCGACGCGGTGGCGCCCGGAATCGCCGCAATCGGCGTCGAGCGCGCCCGAGATCACCAGCAGGAAGCGCTCCACGTTCGCGACCCGGCCCTCGTCGCGCACCGCACCGGGCGCCCAGTCCTGGCGCGACAGCACGCGCAGCGCGCCCCAACCCATCCACGCGCGGTCGATCGCGCCGCCACGCGAGAAGGCTTCGACGGCGACGATGCCGCCGTCGGCGGACCGTGCGCGTGCGGCGGCCGGCCGCAGCCGCGGCCCGCCCGGGTCCGCCTGGCCGTCCACGCTCATTCGATGCGCGCGGCCTCGTCGAACGACAGCCGCGGCGAGCGCGGGAACAGCTGCGCCGGGTCGCCGTGGCCGAGGTTGACCAGGATGTTGGAGCGGATCGAGGTGCCGGCGAAGAACGCGGCGTCCACCATCGCGTTGTCGAAGCCGCTCATCGGTCCGCAGTCCAGTCCCAGCGCACGCGCGGCCAGGATCAGGTAGGCGCCCTGCATGCTCGAGCCGCGCAGGCCCACGCGCTCCAGGCGCGCCTGGTCCGAACCGGCGAACCAGGAGCGCGCGTCGGTGTGCGGGAACAGCACCGGCAGCTTGTCGTAGAAGGCCAGGTCATGGCCGACGATCACCGTCACCGGCGCGGCCAGGGTCTTGTCGCGGTTGCCGTCGCTCAGCGCCGGCGCCAGCTTCGCCTTGGCCTCGGGCGAACGCACGAACACGAAGCGGGCCGGGCAGGAATTCGCCTCGGTCGGGCCGAACTTCAGCAGGTCGTACAGGGCGCGCAGGGTGGCGTCGTCGACTTCGCCACCGATGGCGTTGTGGGTGCGGGCTTCGCGGAACAGGCGGGCGAGCGTGGCGTCGGGCAGCGCTTCGGGCATCGGGATCCTCGTGGTTCGGTGCAGGCAGGACGCCAGTGTAGAGTCCCGGCGGAGATTCCACCCAGCCCACGGCCCGCACGCATGGTGTCGACTCCCGCAGATGGCGACGCGCCGCGCACGCTGGCGCTGAGCGATGGCCGCGCCGGAAACGCGCGCCAGGCGCTGGCGCTCGCGCGCGCGCTCGTGCCCATGGCCGACGAGCACGTGCTCGTGCCGAAGGCGCCGTGGCGATGGCTGGCGCCGCGCCGGTGCCCGGGCGACGCCCATGCCTTCGGCCCGGGATTCGCGGGCCTGCTGGCGGCGCCGCCGGCGCTCGCGGTCGGCTGCGGACGCCAGGCGGCTCTGGCCACGCGGCTGCTGCGCGGGCGTGGCGCGCGCGTGGTGCAGGTGCTCGATCCGCGGCTGCCGGCGCGGCACTGGGACCTTGTCGTCGCGCCGGAGCACGACGGCCTCGCCGGCGACAACGTGATCACGCTCGCCGGCAGCCTGCATCCGGTCGACGACGCATGGCTGGCGCAGGCGCGGGCGGCGTTCCCGGAGTTCGCCGCGCTGCCGTCGCCGCGGATCGCGGTGCTGGTGGGCGGCCCGAGCGGCCGCGCCGGTTTCGAGGTCGCGGATTTCGATGCGCTGATGGCCGACGTCGCCGGCATGGCCGCACGCGACGGCGGCAGCCTGATGCTGGTGGCCTCGCGGCGCACGCCGGACGCCGTGCGGGCGGCGCTGCGCACCTGGGCGGCGCCCGGCGTTCCGGTGCGCGCCTGGGCGGAGGCCGGCGACGGCCCCAACCCCTACGCCGGCATGCTGGCCTGGGCCGACCGCATCGCCTGCACCGCAGACTCGGTCAACATGCTGTCTGAAGCCTGCGCCACCCGCGCACCGGTCTTCGTGCACCGTCCCGGCGCGATGCGCGGCCGGCCGCGGCGCTTCGTCGACGCGCTGCTGGCGCGCGGCCGCGTGCGTCCGCTGGAGGCCGACGCCGCGCCATTCGACGCCGCCCCGCTGCGCGAGACCGCGCGCGTGGCCGCCGAGGTCCGCCGCCGCCTCGGCCTGCCTGCCCCCGGCACCACCGCACCGTAGGCGCGCAGCCAGGCGGCGGCCGCCGCGTCGCGGACGGGCCGTGGATTGCCCTATGCTCGAAGCAGGCAGCGACCGGGGACCCGACCATGTCAGCAAGCGGACACGCAGACCGTCCGATCGACCGCTGGTTCGCCAGCTATTCCGACGACCACCGCAACCCGACCAACCAGGCCATCCACGTGTTCGCGGTGCCCGCGATCCTGTGGAGCGTCATCGCCCTGCTGTGGTGCATCCCGGCGCCGGGCACGTTGTTCAGGCCGGGCATCTGGGCGGCGCTGCCGATGTTCGCGGCGTGGCTGTTCTACCAGCGCGGCTCGCGCGTGCTCGGCACCGGCATGCTGCTGGTGTTCGCGGCGCTGTCGGCGCTGACCTGGTGGCTGTTCGAAGCGCTCGGCCGGGGCGGCCTGCTGAAGCTCGCCATCGCGGTGTTCGTGGTCGCCTGGATCGCGCAGTTCGTCGGCCACAAGCTCGAGGGCCGCAAGCCCAGCTTCCTCACCGACCTCGTCTACCTGCTGGTCGGCCCCGCCTGGGTGCTGGCCAAGCTCTACCGCCGGCTCGGCCTGCGCTGGTAGCCGGGCGCCGCCTGAAACGCAGCGTCGCGGCGCGAATGCCCATGCGCGGCTCGAAACCACCTTCGGCGCGGGCGACAATGGCGCATGTCGCCCCGTGACCTCTTCCTGATCCTCGCCGTGTGCACGGCCTGGGCGGGGAACTTCCTGTTCTCCGCCTACGCCCTGCTCGAGATCCCGGCCTTCCTGTACACGGCGCTGCGCATGGCGATCGTGGCGCTGGTGCTGGCCCCGTTCCTCAAGCCGGTGCGCCGGGAGCAATGGCCGCGCTTTTTCGCGGTGGCGCTGTGCATGAACGTGCTGCATTTCGGCCTCAGCTTCTGGGCGCTGCGGCTGGCCGGCGAACTGTCCGCGGTCGCTGTGGTCATGCAGAGCTACGTGCCGATGTCGGCGCTGCTGGCCTGGCTGGTGCTCGGCGAGCGCTTCGCATGGCGCACCGGCACCGCGATCGCGGCAAGCTTCCTCGGCGTGCTGGTGATCGGGTTCGACCCGTCGATCGTCGACAGGCCGGCGGCGATGCTGGCGATGCTCGCCTCGGCCGCGTTCCTGGCGCTGGGCACGGTGATGATGCGGCGCCTGGGCGGGATCGGGCTGGTCACCCAGCAGGGCTGGAGCGCGCTGATCGCGGTGTTGCCGCTGCTGGCGATCAGCCTCGTCTTCGAGCCCGGCTCGCTGGCCACGCTGGCCGACGCCAGCCCGCGCGCCTGGATCGGCGTGTCGTACTCGGCGCTGGTCGCATCGCTGCTCGGCCACGGCGTGTACTTCCTGCTGCTGCAGCGCCACCCCGTGGCCCAGCTGACGCCCTGGCTGCTGCTGACGCCGCTGCTGGCAGTGGCCCTGGGCATCGTGTTCTGGGGCGACGAGCCCGGTCCGCAGCTGTGGATCGGCGGTGCGCTGGTGCTGGGCGGCGTGGCGACGATCGCGCTGCGCGCGATGGCCAAGGCGCGCCCGTTGCCGCCTGCGCGCGATATCTGAGCCCTCCGGACTCAGCGGGGCTGGAACATCCCCGCCACCGGCCTGAACGCCCTCGGCGCATGGCCCAGTGCCTCGGCCGCAGGCACCACGTCGAACACCAGGTCCTGGCGCAGGCGGGCCTGCGCCGCCCGCCCGAAGCCCTGCAGGCGGCCGCTGGACCGGAACGCCGCCGCGAGCAGGGAAAACACCGGCGCCGGCAGCTCGACAAGCCGGGCGGGCGGCTCGAGTACCTCGAGCACGCGCGCGACCATGTCCCGATAGGACAGCGTCTCGCCACCGGGCAGGTCGTAGGCGCAACCACCCGCGCCCCGGGCCCCGAGCGCCGCGACGGCGGTGGCCGCCAGGTCGTCGACGTGCACCGGCTGCCGGAGCCCGACCGCGCCACGCGGGAGCGGAAACATGCCTGTCCGCCGGGCCATCGCCGCGATGCGGCTCAATGTCCGGTCGCGTCCGGCCCCATAGATGAGCGTCGGCCTCAATACGACGGCATCCGCGTCGCGCGCGCGCGCGCTGGCGAACAGCCCATCTTCCGCCGCGCCAAGACGCGCAGCCAGCGTGCGCTCCGCGTCGTCCACCGAGCCCAGCTTGACCGTCAGGCTGGTCGAACCGAAGGCGATGACGACGGGCGCATCGACGCCGGCGTCGGCGTACCAGCGCGCGAAGTGGTCAAGCGGGCCACAGCTGATGACCGCTCCGTACTCGCGCGCCACTGCGGGCATGGCCTCGAAACCGCCCCGCAGCCACCGCAGGCCGGGGGCCGGCACGCGCCCCTTCCGCGACAGCGCATCGACGTCCCAGCCCGCCTCCAGCAGGCGTGGAATCACCGCCGCGCCCACCTGCCCGCTGCCCCCGAAGACCAGCGCGCGCGCACCTTGAACGGTCACCACCACGGCGTCCAGGCAGGAATGGCAATGGTGGCTGCGATGGAACACATCCGCGCAGGATAAGCGACCCTGGCCTCCGGCCGTGACAAGTCGCGCTGCTAGAATCGAGGACGCCGTGCGGAGCGCGGCATCCCCCTGCAAGACCAAGGACTCAGATGCTTGAACTGATGCTGGCCCTGCCCTTCGTGCTGGCGCTGGTGCTCGCGATCCTGCGCGACGCACCGGCCCGGGCGGTCGCGTGGCTCGCGGGCCTCGCGCCGCTGCTGGCGCTGGCGGTGCTGGCATGGCTCACGCCCGCGGTGATGGCCGGCGACATCCCGCGCGCGATGCACGAGTGGCTGCCCCAGGCCGGCCTCGCCTTCAGCCTGCGCCTGGACGGACTGGGCTGGATGTTCGCGGCGATGGTGCTGGGCATCGGCGCGCTGGTGGTGCTGTACGCGCACTACTACCTCGGCCCGCAGGAAAAGACCCGGCGCTTCTTCTGCTTCCTGCTGCTGTTCATGGGCGCGATGCTGGGCATGGTGCTGTCGGGCAACCTGCTGCTCACCGTCGTGTTCTGGGAGCTGACCTCGATCAGCTCGTTCCTGCTGATCGGCTTCTGGTTCCACCGCGACGACGCCCGCGAGGGCGCGCGCATGGCCCTGACCATCACCGCCGCCGGCGGCCTGGCCCTGCTCGGCGGCGTGGTGATGATCGGCCGCGTGGTGGGCAGCTACGAGCTCGACGCGGTGCTCGCCGCCGGCGACGCGATCCGCGCCAACGAGCTCTACCCCTGGATCCTGGGCCTGGTGCTGGCCGGCGTGTTCACCAAGAGCGCGCAGTTCCCGGTGCATTTCTGGCTGCCGCACGCGATGGCGGCGCCGACCCCGGTGTCGGCCTACCTGCACTCGGCGACGATGGTGAAGGCCGGCGTGTTCCTGCTAGCGCGCCTGCATCCGTCGCTGGCCGGGACCGACCTGTTCTTCTACGTGGTCTCGACGGTCGGCGCGCTGACGCTGCTGGTCGGCGCGTGGAACGCGATCTTCCAGCACGACCTGAAGGGCGTGCTGGCGTATTCGACGATCTCCCACCTGGGCCTGATCACCCTGCTGCTCGGCCTGTCGACGCCGATGGCGGTGGTCGCGGCGCTGTTCCACATCCTCAACCACGCCACGTTCAAGGCCTCGCTGTTCATGGCCGCGGGCATCATCGACCACGAGACCGGCACCCGCGACATGCGCCGCCTGGGCGGGCTGCGGCGGATCATGCCCTACACCAGCGCGCTGGCGATCATCGCGTCGCTGGCGATGGCCGGCATCCCGCTGCTCAACGGCTTCCTGTCCAAGGAAATGTTCTTCGCCCAGGCGCTGGAGATCGAGGGCCACGAGGAGATGCGCTGGTTCATCACGGTTGCGGCCTTCCTGTTCGCGACCTTCGGCGTGGCCTACAGCCTGCGCTTCGTGCGCGACACCTTCCTCGGCCGCGGGCCGCGCGCGGTGGAGGACGAGGTGCACGAGCCGCCGCGCTTCATGCAGGTGCCGGTGGCGATCCTGGTGGTCACCTGCGTCGCGGTCGGCATCGCGCCGCAGTGGACCATCGGCCCCGCCCTGGCCACGGCGGCGAGCGGCGTGCTGGGCGAGGCGGTGCCCGACTACAGCCTGGCGGTCTGGCACGGCATCAACACGCCGCTGCTGATGAGCCTGGGCGGCGTGGTCTGCGGCGTGCTGCTGTACCTCGTGCTCAACCGCGTGCTCGACCTGCATGCGGTGGTCCGCCAGTCGCAGGGACGCCGCCTCTTCCATCTCAACATCGAGGCGCTGTTCCGCCTCGGCCGCCGTTTCACCCACACCGTCGCCAACGGCAGCATGCAGCGCAGCCTGCTGTGGCTGGTGCTGGTGGCGATCGCCGCCGGCGCCGCGCCCTTCGTCGCCGCCTGGGGCGAGCCGCGCGAGCCGGTGGCCTTCGTGGCGCAGCCGATGGTGCGCCTGGCGTGGGTGCTCTGGCTGCTGCTGGTCTGCTCCGCGCTGGGCACCCTGGCGCTGTACCGGCACCGCCTGCTGGCGGTGCTGGTGATGGGCGGCTGCGGACTGGCGGTCAGCCTGACCTTCGTCGCGCTGTCGGCGCCCGACCTGGCGCTGACCCAGCTGCTGGTGGAGCTGGTGACCGTGGCACTGATGCTGCTTGGCCTTCACTACCTGCCCAAGGATTCGCCGCCAGAGCGCACGCGCTGGCGGCGCCTGCGCGACGGCGCGGTGGCGCTGGCCGCCGGCGCCGGCGCGGCCGCGCTGGCGTGGACGATGATGACCCGTCCGCCCACGAACGCGGTGGCCGCCGAGATCACCGCGCGCTCGCTGCCCGAGGCCTGGGGCAGCAACATCGTCAACGTCATCCTGGTCGACTTCCGCGGCTTCGACACCCTGGGCGAGATCACGGTGTTCGGCATCGCCGGCCTGGTGGTGCACGCCATGCTGCGCCACGCGCGCATGGCGCCGGAGAAGGTGATGCCGGGCCCGCCGATCAAGCTCCCGGTGCCCGCCGACCTCGCGCAGATGATGTTCCCGCTGACGCTCGTGGTCTCGATCTTCCTGTTCCTGCGCGGCCACAACGCGCCCGGCGGCGGCTTCATCGCCGGCCTGACGCTGGCGGTGCCGCTGCTGATCCAGTATGTGATCCAGGGCGCGGCCTCGGTGGAGACGCGCTTCGGCTTCGACTACATTCGCGCCATCGGCCTCGGCCTGCTGATCGCGCTGTTCGGGGGCGCCGCGTCGATGCTGCTCGACCTGCCCTTCCTGTCCAGCGGCCACTACGACCTCGAGCTGCCGCTGCTGGGCACCATCCCGCTGGCCAGCGCCGCCGTCTTCGACCTCGGCGTCTACCTGGTCGTGTTCGGAAGCACGATGCTGATCCTGTCGATGATGGGCACGCTCAAGCCTTCCAAGAAGATGATCGCCCACCGCGGCACGATCGACCCGGCCACGCGCTCGGCCATCACCGGGGAGGCGAGCTGATGGAGTTCGCCATTGCCAGCGGTATCGGCGTACTGGTCTTCGCCGGCGTGTACCTGGTGCTGCGCGCGCGCAGCTTCGACGTGATCCTCGGGCTCACCCTGCTGTCGTACGCCACCAACCTGCTGATCTTCTCCAGCGGCCGGCTGACCGTGGGCAAGCCGCCGGTGCTGCAGCCAGGCATGGAGGCGACCCTCGCCAACCACACCGACCCGCTGCCACAGGCGCTGGTGCTGACCGCGATCGTGATCTCGTTCGCGATGACCGCGGTCAGCATCGTGCTGGCCATGCGCAGCCGCGCCGACAACGACAGCGACCATGTCGATGCCGGCGATGTCCGCGACGAACGGGAGGCGGGTCGATGAGCCAGCTTCCTATCCTGCCGATCCTGCTCCCGCTGCTCGGCGGCGCGCTGTCGCTGTTCGTCGAGCACCGCCGCATCGGCACCGTGGTCCAGCGCTCCGTGGCCTGGATCTTCATGCTGGCGACGCTGCTGGCCTCGGTGCTGCTGGTCGCGCGTGCGGACCAGGGTTCGATCCTGGTCTACCTGCTGGGCGACTGGCCCGCGCGCATCGGCATCGCGCTGATGGCCGACCGGCTGTCGGCGCTGATGGTGCTGGCCACCTCGCTGCTGGGCGCGGCCTGCCTGCTGCACGCCTGCTCCGGCTGGGACCGGCGCGCGCCGCATTTCCACGCCCTGTTCCAGCTGCAGCTGATGGGCCTCAACGGCGCCTTCCTCACCGGCGACATCTTCAACCTGTTCGTGTTCTTCGAGGTGATGCTGATCGCCTCCTACGGCCTGCTGCTGTCGGGCGGGCGCGGCGTGCGCATGAGCGCGGGCCTGCACTACGTCGCCTTCAACATCGCCGCATCGACCCTGTTCCTGATCGCGCTGGGCCTGGTCTACGGCGTGTTCGGCACCCTCAACATGGCCGAACTGGCCGCGCGCGTGGCCACCGTGCCGGCCGGCAGCCTGCCGCTGGCCAAGGCCACGATCGGCCTGCTGCTGGTGGTGTTCTGCGCCAAGGCGGCGCTGCTGCCGCTGTACCTGTGGCTGCCCGAGGCCTACACGCGCGCGCCGGCCGCGGTGGCGGCGCTGTTCGCGATCATGACCAAGGTCGGCATCTACGCCGTGCTCCGCGTCAGCTCGCTGATGCTGGGCGACGACGCCGGGGCGATGGCGGGATATGGCTGGGACTGGATGCTGCCGGCCGCCGTGGGCGGGCTGGCCCTGGCGACGCTGGGCGTGCTCGCGGCCTCGCGGCTGCGCGTGCTGGTTGCCTACGTGGTGCTGGTGTCGGCGACGACGCTGTTCATCGCCTTCGGGCTGCGCTCGGCCGGCACGATCGCCGCGGGCCTGTACTACCTCGTGCACAGCAGCTTCGTCGCGGCGGCGCTGTTCCTGGTCGCCGACCTCGTGCGCCGCGGCCGCGGCGACGCCGGCGACGCGCTGCGCGCGTTCGCGCCGGCGCCGGGCGTGCGGGTGGTGGCCGGGGTGATGTTCCTCATCGGCGCGGTGTCGGTGGCGGGCCTGCCGCCGCTGTCGGGCTTCGTCGGCAAGACCCTGCTGCTGCAGGCGGTCCCCGAGCCCGACATCCAGTGGGCCTGGCCGGCGATCCTCGGCAGCAGCATGCTGGTGATCGTGGGCCTGACCCGCGCCGGCACGCGCATCTTCTGGAAGCCGGCGCCGTTGCGGCCCTCGCCGGCCGGTGATGGGCCACGCAATGCGCGCGGCCGCCTGCGGCTGCCGGAGACCATCGCCACCATGCTGCTGCTGTCCTATGGCGTGGCGATGGCGGTGGCGCCCGGGCCGGTGACGGCCTACGCCCGCGCCACCGCCGAACAGCTGCTCGCGCCGGCGACCTACGTCGACCAGGTGCGCGCGGCGCTGCCCGCGAGGAGGCTGCCGTGAGCCGCCGCTTCCTGCCCTCGCTGCCGCTGACGCTGGCGATCATCATCTTCTGGCTGCTGCTGGTGTCCGAGATAAATGCCGCCCAGTTCACCCTGGCGCTGGCGCTCGGGCTGGTGATCCCGCTGTATGCCGCGCGCATCGACCGCGAGTTCGCGCGCATCGGCACCCTCAGGCCGCTGCCGAAGCTGCTGGTGGTCCTGGTCTGGGACATCGTGATGTCCAACATCCGGGTCGCGCGGCAGGTGCTGGGGCGCGAGTCGCGGATCCACTCCGGCTTCATCTGGTACCCGCTGGAGATCGGCAACATCCACGGCATCACCGCCCTGGCCTGCTGCATCACCCTGACGCCCGGCACGGTGACCGCCGCGCTGTCCGACGACCGCCGCTACCTGCTGGTGCACGTGCTCGACCTCGCCGACGAGGCCCAGCTGGTGGCCGACATCAAGCGCCGCTACGAGCGCCCGCTGATGGAGATCTTCCCGTGAACACCCCCGAACTCGCCGGCCTGCAGCTGTTCGGCCACGGCCTGATCGACCTCGCCATCGGCGTCTCGATGTACGTGGTCGGCACCGCCATGCTGCTGGCGCTGTGGCGCCTGCTGCGCGGCCCGACCGTGCCCGACCGCATCCTCGCGCTGGACACGCTCAACGTCACCGCGATCGCCGAGCTGATGCTGCTGGGCATGCACCTGAAGAGCGCGGTCTACTTCGAGGCCGCGCTGGTCATCGCCATGCTCGGCTTCGTCAGCACCGTGGTGCTGAGCAAGTACGTGATCCGGAGGGACATCGTCGAATGAACGTGTTCTGGGAACTGCTGCTGGTCGTGCTGCTGCTGGTGGGCAGCTTCTTCATCCTGATGGGCGGCATCGGCCTGGTGAAGCTGTCGGAGTTCTTCCGCCGCCTGCACGCCCCGACCAAGGCCAGCACGCTGGGCGTGGGCTGCGTGCTCGTCGCCTCGGTCGGCTACCACCTGTTCATGGACAGCGACCCGCAGCCGCGCGAGCTGCTGATCGTCGCGTTCCTGCTGATCACCGCACCGATCAGCGCGCACCTGATGTCGAAGGCCGCGCTGTCGCTGCGCATGGACGAGTGGCCGCAGCTGCCCGGCAAGTCCGACGAGGACACCCATGTGCCGCCGCGTCCCGACGGCGGCGACGACGACGGCTACTGAGCGCGCGCCCGACCCGGCGCGCTCAGCCCAGCAGGGCGAACTCCAGCACCACCCAGGCGGCGAAGGCCGCCAGCAGCAGCCCGCCCTCGCCGCGGCTGAGCGTGGTGCTGCCGCGCAGCAGCGGCACCAGCAGCAGCGCGAACAGGAAGGCCACCGGCAGCTCCAGCCGCACGAACGAGGCCGGCACCGGCACCGTGCCGCCGACCGCCGCCATGCCGCCGAGCACCAGCAGCAGGTTGAAGACGCTCGAGCCGATGACGTGGCCGGCGACGATGTCGCCCTGGCCGCGACGCGCCGCGACCACCGCCGCCGCGGCCTCCGGCAGCGCGGTGCCGATCGCCACCAGCACCAGGCCCGCCACCAGCGAATCCATGCCCAGGGCCTGGCCGATCACCGGCACCTGCGCGACGACCCAGCCGGCGCCGAACCAGAGCAGCACCGCGGCCACGGCCACGCGCACCAGGTTGAGGCCGAGCCGGCCGCGGGTGGCGGTGAAGGCGTCGACTTCTTCGCGCACCTCGGGCGATTCGTCGTCCGCGCGCATGGCGGTGAACGCGACCACGCCCGCGAAGGCCAGCAGCATGGCCAGGCCCTCGATGCGCGACAGCCCGCCGTCGAGCGACAGCAGCACCACGCCCAGCGTCGCCAGCAGCAGCACCGCCAGCAGGGGCGAGAGCGCGCGCCAGCGCAGCACCAGCGGCGCCGCCAGCGCCGCCAGGCCCAGGGTCAGGCCGATGTTGGCGATGTTGCTGCCGACGGCGTTGCCCAGCGCCAGCGCGCGGTCGCCCGAGGCCACGGCGCGCGCGTTGACCGCCAGCTCCGGCAGCGACGTCGCGACCGCCACCAGGCACAGGCCGATGGCGAACCGCGGAATGCGCAGCCCCTGCGCCAGCCCGGCGGCGCCCTTGACCAGTGAATCGCCGCCGAGCGCCAGGAACAGCAGGCCCAGCAGGGTGAACGCGATCGCTTCGGACATCTGCCTTCCCCTTCAGTCCGGTGGAAACGGTCAGCACGCGCCAGCGCGGGAAGCCGGGCTCAGCTGCAGCCTTCGACGTATCCGACCTGCGGTGCAAGACCGACGCGCCAGCTGGTCACGCGGCCGGCGGCATCGAGCTCGAAGATCAGCTGCGAGGGCAGCGCGCCGCCGTCCTCCGGGCTCATCAGCACCTGGCCGCCCTCGACGTACTTGTGCGGCATCGCCGTCAGGCGCTTGCCGTAAAGGCCTTCCAGCGCCGCCTGGTCCATGCCCACGCGCCCGCCGCCGGGCGCGGTGATCTCGGTGGACTCCACGCTGTAGCGGACGAACAGGTCGTTCTCGAACATGAAGGCCAGCTGCGCCGGCGTGGACTGGCCGGCGGGCGACAGGTGGTAGCAGGCCTGCGGATCGTCGACGGCCCCGGCCGGCTCGAGCGGATTGCCGCTCCAGTCCGCGCGCGCCTCCTCGGCCGACATGCCGAAGTCGAGCGCGCCGTACCCGTCCATGCGCGAATCGCCCGATGCCGGGATCGCCGCCGCGGCGCCCGGGGGTTCGGTGCCCGGCTCGATCGCCTCGATGGCGTCGGCGGCCGCCTCGACACCCGCGTCGGCGGTGCGCTCGGCGTTGCAGGCGGCAAGCGCCGCGACCAGGGCGAGTGATGCGAAGGCGGGACGGATCGGGCGCATGCGTGGGCTTCCGGAGGATGGACGGCCAAGGCTACGACAAAACCCCGCGCACGCGGCGTGGAGGCCGCGATCGCGCGCCGCGTCGTCAGCCGGCGCGGAAGTGCCGCTGCAGCCCCGCCCAGCAGGCCTGGTACTGCCGCTGCCGGTGCGCGGCGTCGAGCGCCTGGCGCGTGGGCCGGATGACGCCGCGGGTTTCGAACATGAAGGCCATGGTGTCGGCGATGACGTCGGGCTTCGACAGGTCGGCGTTCGACGCCTTCTCGAAGGTCGCCGCGTCCGGCCCGTGCCCGGTCATGCAGTTGTGCAGGCTGCAGCCGCCGGGCGCGAAGCCCTCGGCCTTGGCGTCGTAGGCGCCGTGCACCAGGCCCATGAATTCGCTGGCGATGTTGCGGTGGAACCACGGCGGCCGGAACGTGTCCTGCGCCACCAGCCAGCGCGGCGGGAAGATCGCGAAGTCCATGTTGCTGGTGCCCGGCGTGTCGCTGGGCGAATGCAGCACCAGGAAGATCGAGGGATCCGGATGGTCGAAGCTGATCGAGCCGATGGCGTTGAAGCGGCGCAGGTCGTACTTGTACGGCGCGTAGTTGCCGTGCCAGGCGACCACGTCCAGCGGCGAATGGCCGATGTCCGCCCGCCACAGGTGGCCCTGGAACTTGGCGATCAGCTCGAAGTCGCCATCGAGGTCCTCGTAGGCCGCGACCGGGGTGAGGAAGTCGCGCGGATTGGCCAGGCCGTTCGAACCGATCGGCCCGAGGTCGGGCAGGCGCAGCAGCGCACCGTGGTTCTCGCAGACGTAGCCGCGGGCGGCGCCGTCGGGCAGTTCGACCCGGAAACGCACGCCGCGCGGAATGACCGCGATCTCCTGCGGCTCCACGTCGATGGCGCCCAGCTCGGTTGCGATGCGCAGCCGGCCCTGCTGCGGCACGATCAGCAGCTCGCCGTCGGCGCTGTAGAAGTAGCGCCCCCGCATCGGCGCATTGGCCGCGTACATGTGGATGCCCACGCCGGTGCCGGCCGCGGAGCCGCCGTTTCCGGCCATGGTGAACAGGCCATCGACGAAGTCGACCCGCGCACCTTCAGCCGGCATCGGGAGCGGATCCCAACGCAGCTGGTCCGGCGTCACCGGCCCGTGGCCGAAGTCCTCGTGGAAGCGCGGCTGCGCGAAGGGCTCGAAGCCGCCGTGCATCGCCGCCGGCCGGATCCGGTACAGCCAGCTGCGCCGGTTGGCATGCCGCGGCGCCGTGAACGCCGTGCCGGTGAGCTGCTCGGCGTAGAGCCCGTGCGCCACCTTCTGCGGCGAATTCCGCCCCACCGGCAGCGTCCCGGCCACCGCCTCGGTGGCGAACTCGTTTCCAAACCCCGACATGTACTCGGCCACGGCTCTCTCCCGGAACGGCTTGAACAGCATTTTTGCCACGGATGACGCGGATGGACGCGGATTTGCACGGATAGAGCAAAAGCTCTTTTCAGCCACGGATTTGCGCGGATTACGCGGATCTGGCCGAGGCAAGGTTGCTGCCGGAAGCCAGCCTGAAAAGAGCAAGTGCAGGGCGTGGTGCTGGTGCTGGCCCAGGTCGGATCCGCGTAATCCGCGCAAATCCGTGGCCAAAAGCCTTTCCGCTTTTTCTGCCCTTCCCGCTCTATCCGCGAAAATCCGCGTCCATCCGCGTCATCCGTGGTAAAGCGAAGCGCGCTTTTAAAGCACTCCCCGCTGCATCTGGTCACGCTCGATCGACTCGAACAGGGCCTGGAAGTTGCCCTCGCCGAAGCCTTCGTTGCCCTTGCGCTGGATGATCTCGAAGAAGATCGGGCCAAACGCGTTCTTGCCGAAGATCTGCAGCAGCTTGCGCTGCTTGGTCTCCGGGTCGGCGTCGATCAGGATCGCGTTCTTCCGCAGGCGCTCGACGTCCTCGCCGTGGTCGGGCACGCGCTGGTCGATCACGTCGAAGTAGGTGTCCGGGGTGTCGAGGAAGTCGATGCCGGCCTCGCGCATCTTCTCGATCGACTCGTAGATGTCGTCGGTGAACAGCGCGATGTGCTGGATGCCCTCGCCCTTGTAGTCGCGCAGGTACTCGTTGATCTGGCTCTTCTCGTCGGACGACTCGTTGAGCGGGATGCGCACCACGCCGTCGGGCGCGGTCATCGCCTTCGACAGCAGGCCGGTCTTCGCGCCCTTGATGTCGAAGTAGCGGATCTCGCGGAAGTTGAACAGCGTCTCGTAGTAGTCCGACCACTTCTGCATATTCCCGAGGAACAGGTTGTGCGTCAGGTGGTCGATGAAGGTCAGGCCGAAACCGCGCGGGTGCTGGTCGACGCCGGGCAGCGGCTCGTAGTCGGCGTAGACGTCCTGGCTCGAATCGTCGATCAGGTACAGCATGCAGTCGCCGATGCCCTTGATGACCGGGAAATCGACGGCGCGGGTGTCGGCCTTGTGCTCCATCTTCTCGCCGCCCTTGGCAAGCACGTGCTCCAGCACCTCGGACGGCGCTTTCCTGAAGCGGATCGCGAAGCCGCAGGCCGAGGGGCCATGCTTGGCCGCGAAGTCGGACGCGAAGGAGTCCGGCTCCTCGTTGAGCAGGAAGTTGATCGTGCCCTGGCGGAACAGGGTGACGGCACGCGCGCGATGCTTCGCCACGGCGGTGAAGCCGAGCTTCTCGAGGTAGTCGCGCATGCGCGCGCCTTCACCGGCCGGGGCGGCGAACTCGACGAACTCGAAGCCGTTGATGCCCATCGGGTTCTCGAACGTGGTGACCTGCATGCCGAGGTTCGGCTGGGTGCTGGCCTGGGTCTGGGCGCTCATGGCGGCTCCTGGCAGTGGACGGGAGGGGCCGACTGTTATAGTTTCAGATGAAACCAGTTGCAAGGCGCGACGCAGCAATGACCGCATCCCCTCCGCCCCCTGCCGACGACGACGGCGCCCCGATCCTCGATCTGGAGCGCTTCGTTCCCTACCAGCTCAGCCTGCTGTCCAACGTGGTCAGCCAGGAGATCGCCGAGGCCTACGGCGAGCGCTTCGGGCTGGCGATCACCGAGTGGCGGATCCTCGCCGTGCTCGGCCGCTTCCCCGGCATGTCCGCGGCGGGCGTGGCCGAGCGCAGCGCGATGGACAAGGTGGCGGTCAGCCGCGCGGTGGCGCGCCTGCTGGAGCGCGGCCTGCTGCACCGCGAGACCCACGGCGACGACCGCCGGCGTTCGGTGCTCGAACTCAGCGAGGCCGGCCGCAAGGTCTATTCGGAGGTGGCACCGCTGGCGCTGTCGTACGAGCGCGAGCTGCTGGCGCCGCTCAGCGAGGAGGAGCGCCAGCTGTTCTCGCGCATGCTCGATCGCCTCGGGGAACGCTACGGGCTCTGAGCGCCACCCATGACGCCGCCCGCCACCGGACCCGACCCCGCCATGGCCGCGCCCGACGACGCAGCGGCCACGCGCGAGCGCGCATGGGCGCACGCGAACGCGCTGGCCGCGGCCCGCGACTGGCCCGGCGCCGCTGACGCCTACGCGGCGCTCGCCGGGTCCGACCCCACGGACGCCGCCGCCTGGATCGGGCTGGCCAAGGCCAGCGGGCGGGCCGGCCGCTACCGCGCGATGCACGCCGCCGCGCTGCGCGCGCACGCCGCCGGGCCGCGCGAGTGGCCGCATACGCTGGCGCTGGCACGGCTGCTGCGCGACCTGCACGAGACGCGCGCGCTCGCGGCGCTGTGCACGGCCATGGCCGGCTTCGCCGATGCCGCCGGCCCTGACGGACTGGTCGCGCTCGCCGACCTGCTTGTCGACGAGGACCTGCACGACGAGGCGCTGGCGTGGCTGGATCGCGCCGTCGACCGCGCCCCCTCGCACGGCCCGGCACGCTACGTGCGCGGCAGCACGCGCCTGTTCCTGGGCGACATGGCAGGCGCGCGCGACGACCTCGAGCGGGCCATCGCCGCCGCGCCGCACTTCGCCCACGCGCACCGCCGGCTGTCGCAGCTGCGTGCGCAGGACCGCGCCGGCGCCGCGGCGCGCGTGGAGCGCCTGCGCCACGAGCGCGCGCGCGTGGCCCCGGGCAGCGAGCACGACATCCACTTCAGCCATGCCCTGTTCGACGAGCTGCACGACCTCGGCCGCCACGACGAGGCCTGGCCCGAGCTCGAGCGCGGCATGCGTGCCAAGCGCGCCACCCTGCGCTACGACGTCGCCGACGACCTGCGCCTGGCCGAGGCGATCGGCGACCGCTGCGACGCCGGCTTCATCGCAGGCGCCGGCTTCGAACCGGCCCCGGACACCCCGGCCCCGGTGTTCATCGTCGGCCTGTTCCGCTCGGGTTCGACCGTCCTGGAGCGCATGCTCGGCGGGCACCCGGCGGTGGCCGCGGGCGGCGAGAGCATGGGCTTCGCCGCCGCGCTGCGCCTGGCCGCGGACCACCGCAGTCGCGGGCCGATCGATGCCGGCCTGCTGGAGCGTCTGGACGCGGTCGACTGGCCGGCGCTCGGCCGCGATTTCATGGCCGCGAACGCCTGGCGCGCGCGCGGCCGCGCGCTGTGGACGGAGAAGCTGCCGACCAATGCCCTGCTGCTCGGCTGCATCGCGCGGGCGCTGCCACGGGCGCGCTTCATCCATGCGGCGCGCGCGCCGATGGACGTCTGCTTCTCCAACCTGCGGATGCTGTACGGCGGCTTCGCGCCCTGGTCGTACGACCAGCGCGAACTCGCGGCGTGGCACCAGGCGCACGTCCGCCTCATGGCGCACTGGCACGCGGTGCTCGGGCCGCGCCTGCTGGACGTCCGCCACGATGCCCTGCTGCGCGAACCCGAGGCCGTGATGCGCGGCGTGCTCGCCCACCTCGGGCTCGGTTTCGATCCCGAGGTGCTGCGCCCCGAGCGCAGCGGCGGCGCCGTTGCCACCGCCAGCGCCGCCCAGGTGCGCTCGGGCCTCAGGGCGCCCGGGCCGCCGGAGTGGCGGCCCTACGTCGACCGGCTCGGCCCGCTCATCGCGGGCCTGGGGCTGGACGGTCCGCCAGGCTCTGGACCGCCGGCCTGAGCCGGCCGCGCCGCCTCAGCGGCGCTCCTCGGTGATGTCGATGCCCGCAGCCTGCGCTTCGGCCAGCTCGCCCTGCCCGGCGAGGTCGTCGTCGCGCAGGGTGTCGAGGTGCATCAGCTTCTTCACCAGCGGGGCGATCACCAGCATCACGATGCCGACGCCCACCGCCAGCCAGCCGACGTTCGAGTAGACCTCCATCACCCGCTCCACGCCGCCGCCCTCGCCGCCGGTCGCGGCCGAGATCAGGCCGGCGGCGAAGTTGCCGGTGGCCGAGGCGAAGAACCACGCGCCCATGATCAGGCTGGCCATCTGCGCCGGCGCCAGCCGGTTCATCGCCGACAGGCCCACCGGCGACAGGCACAGTTCGCCCATGGTGTGGATCAGGTAGATCAGGAAAATGAAGATCACCGGCGTGGCGCCGGCGCCCGCCGCGGCGGCACCGGCCACCAGCACCAGGAAGCCCGCGCCCACCAGCACCACGCCGAGCGCGAACTTGGCCGGTGCCGAGGGCTCCCAGCCGCGCTTGGCCAGCCACAGCCAGAACATGGCGAACAGCGGCGCCAGCGCGATGATGTACATCGAGTTGAGCGACTGGAACATCGACGCCGGGACTTCCCAGCCGAAGATGTGGCGGTCGACCGAGCGGTCGGTGAACAGGTTCAGCGAGGCACCGGCCTGCTCGAACAGCGCCCAGAACAGGATCGAGCCGATGATCAGGTACAGCGCGGCGATGATCCGGTTGCGCTCCTCGCGGCCCAGCTTGAACACCGCCGTGAACAGGACGTAGGCCACCAGCACCAGGCCGGCGCCGCCCAGGAGGATGCCGACCATCGACTGGTGCTGGATCAGGTACCAGACCACGCCGACCGACAGGAACGCCAGCGCGTACAGCACCCACTCGAAGGTGATGCCGCCCAGCACCGGCTTCGCCAGCTTTTCCGGCACGCGCGACTCGCCGCGGCCCATCAGCATGGGCTTGCCGATCACGAACACCACCAGGCCCGCCAGCATGCCCACGCCCGCGGCGCCGAAGCCCCAGGCCCAGCCGTAGGTCTGGCCGAGGTAGCCGGCGATGAGCGAGCCGAGCATCGCGCCCAGGTTGATGCCCATGTAGAAGATCGTGTACGCCGGGTCGCGACGGATGTCCGTGCGCGGGTACAGCTGCCCGACCATCACCGAGATGTTGGCCTTCAGGAAGCCGGAGCCGACGATGATGAAGGACAGCGCCAGCCAGAAGATGTTCATCTCCGGCGCGTTCTGCCCGCCATCGCCCTCGAACGCCATCAGGAAGTGGCCGAAGGTCAGCAGCACCGCGCCGAACAGCACCGCCTTGCGCTGGCCGAGGTAGCGGTCGGCGAGATAGCCGCCGACGACCGGCGCGATGTACACCAGCGCGGTGTAGGCGCCGTAGATCACCGACGCTTCGGAGTCCGAGAACATCCAGTGCTGGACGAGGTAGAAGATCAGCAGCGCGCGCATGCCGTAGTAGGAGAAGCGCTCCCACATCTCGGCGAAGAACAGCACGAACAGTCCGCGCGGATGACCCAGCAGGGTCTTCTGGGCCTCGAGGGCGTGGTCTGGATGGGCCAACTCGCTACTCCGTGATTGCGCCCGCGTTTCGCGGGTCGAATCGGCCAACTTACCGCGTGCCGCCACCACAGGGAAGCTGAACGGGACGCCGAAACGCGAACGGCGGCCCGGAGGCCGCCGCTGCGCAGGCGCTGCGGGCGCGCGCGGCGCCCGCAAACCTCACTTCACGCCGTGCATCAGCCGCTGGATCAGCGGCGCGATCAGGAACAGCAGCACGCCCGCGCCGAGCAGCGCCCAGAAGCCGAAGCTGTAGCCGGCATGCGCCGATTCCACCGTCATGCCGCCTTCGCCGCTCACGCTGGAGGCGAACATGCCCGACAGGTTGTTGCCGATCGCGATCGACAGGAACCAGCCGCCCATCGCCAGGCCGGTGAGCTTGGCCGGCGCCAGCTTGGTGGTCATCGAAAGCCCGATCGGCGACAGGCAGAGCTCGCCGATGGACTGGATGACGTAGACCATGAACAGCGTCCAGAACGGGATCTTCAGCGTGGCCGGGTCGACCATGCTCGACAGCGCCAGCATCAGCAGCAGGAAGGCGAGGCCGTTGAAGATCAGGCCGAGGCCGAACTTGCGCGGAATCGACGGATTGGCCCGGCCCATCGCCACCCACAGCCAGGCGATGACCGGCGCCAGCGTGATGATCGCGATCGAATTGACCGACTGGAACCACCCCACCGGGAAGATCCAGCCGCCGAGGTCGCGGTTGACGATGTTCTGCGCGAGGAAGTTGAACGAGCTGCCTGCCTGCTCGAAGAACATCCAGAACAGCACGTTGAAGCCGAAGATGATCAGCATCGCGATCACCATGTCGCGCTGCTTCGAGCCTTCGCGGATGCCTTCGACCAGCAGCATGATCGCCGGCACGATGAACAGCGCCAGCAGGATCCAGTTGAGCAGCTCCGCTTCGATGGTCAGCAGGAAGTAGAACGCGGGGATCGCCGCCAGCGCGCCGACCGCCACCGCCAGCACGCGGCCCATGCCCGGCGCATCCGCCGGCGCGGCGCCGATGCCCTTGAGCTGCGCGCGGCCGAACCAGAACCACAGCAGGCTGAAGAGCATGCCGATGCCCGAGGCGATGAACACCACCTTGTAGGCCGGCATGCCGTCGCTGCCGAACACCTTCTCGGCCAGCCAGCCGGTCAGGATGGGCGCGATGAAGGCACCCATGTTGATGCCCATGTAGAAGATGGTGAAGCCGGAATCGCGGCGCTCGTCGCCGGTGGCGTAGAGCTTGCCCACCATGGTCGAGATGATCGGCTTGAACAGGCCGTTGCCGACGATCACCGTGGCCAGGCCGAGCTTGAGCCAGGCGTCGCTGGGCGTGGTGATCATGAACAGGCCGGCGGCCATGAACACCGCGCCGAGCAGGATCGCGCGCTGGTAGCCGATCAACTTGTCGGCCACGTAGCCGCCGAAGATGGCGGCCGCGTACACCAGCGCCAGGTAGGCGCCGTAGAGCTCGCTGGCCGGCGCCTCGCCGGAAGCGTCGCCCTGATAGAACTGCGCCACGATGTACAGCACCAGCGCCCAGCGCATGCCGTAGAACGCGAAGCGCTCCCAGAACTCGGTCATGAACAGCATCCACAGCGGACGCGGGTGGCCCATGACCTGGGCGAATTCCGGGATCACGGGACCGGAGGCGGGTGGGTCAATGCCCGGTCCGGCGGGCTCGACGCGGTTCGAATTCATCGTGCAGGTTCCCCAAGTGGATGGCGAAACTTAGCCCGTAGGGGGCGCTCTTGGGAACTGCCCGGAGCCGCCGGCACCCGCGCTGGTGCCCGTTCTCAGGTGCCCGAAGGCCGTTTGCCGCTACATCGGGCGCTCCGGGCCGAGGTAGGTGCGGTCGTCGAAGCTCGCGCACCACTGCGGCCGGTACACCACCACCAGCACCATGATGCCGCCGCTGAGGAAGGCCTCGCCGAACATCAGCAGCGGCGTCGCGACCAGGTAGGCCGCCACGGCCCCGCCCAGCAGCGCCGCGACGACGGCCTTGGCCAGCGACGAGGCCGCCATCGCCACGGCGGCCGCGGCGAAGGCGTTGACCATGACGTAGGTGAAGATGTTCGAGGGCACCCAGCGCATCGCCGCCAGGGACACCGCGACCGTCGCCGCCACCGGGACCACGCCGGTCAGCAGGAAGTCCCAGGCCCAGCCCTCCATGTCGGTGCCGAGCAGCACGCCGGCCAGGCTGGCCGCCGCCATCACCCAGCAGGCGACGCGCGCGCCGAACAGCAGGGTGGCGACGGTCGCGCCGAGGAAATGCAGCACCACGCCCTGCAGCGCGGCGGTGTTGAACCAGCGTATCGCCATGATCGCCAGCGTGGCGCACAGCAGCACCCGGCGCGCCATGGCGTCGTCGCGCCAGCGCGCAAGCGGCAGGCCGCGGGCGGACAGCGCCAGCACCGCGGCGGCGGCGCCCCAGGCCGGGACCGACGCCCAGACCGGGAAGCCCGCGCCAACGTCCATCGGCGGTCAGTACGCGGCCTCGGCCGGCAGGCCGCCGATCCGGGTGCGCACTTCGAACAGTTCGGGGAAGAAGGTCAGCTCAAGCGCCTGCTTCAGGAAGCCCACGCCGCTGGAACCGCCGGTGCCGCGCTTGAAGCCGATGATGCGCATCACCGTGCGCATGTGGCGGAAGCGCCAGAGCTGGAACTCGCTTTCCAGGTCCACCAGGTCCTCGCACAGGTGGTAGGCCTCCCAGTGCTCGCGCGTGCCGGCGTAGATGCGCTCGAACACCGCCACCAGCTCCGGGTCCATCACGTGCGGGCGGGTCCAGTCGCGCTCGAGGTGGCGCGCCGGGACCGGGTGCCCGGTGCGGGCCAGGTGGCGCAGGGCCTCGTCGTACAGGCTGGGCGCCTCGAGCGCGCCGCGCAGCATCGACTGCGCCGCGGCGTCGTGGGCGAACACCTTCAGCATCCCGGCGTTCTTGTTGCCGAGCAGGAACTCCACCGTGCGGTACTGCGCCGACTGGAAGCCCGACGAGGGGCCGAGCAGGTGGCGGAACTCCGCGTATTCGGAGGGCGTGAGGGTCTCCAGCACCGACCACATCGCGGTGAGCTGGCGCAGCACCGCCTTGCAGCGCGCGAAGATCTTCTGGCAGGGATCCAGCCGCCCCTCGCGCAGGTGGCCGGTCGCGGCCTGCAGCTCGTGCACCAGCAGCTTCAGCCACAGCTCCGAGACCTGGTGCTGGATGATGAACAGCATCTCGTCGTGGTGCGGCGGGTCGGACACCGGATGCTGCGCCGACAGCAGCCGGTCCAGGTGCAGGTAGCCGCCATAGGTCATGCGCCCCGACAGCTCGGTGTGGATGCCGGCTTCGAGGGCGCGTTCGTTCTGTTCGGTGCTCATGCGCGAAAGGGTAGCGCAGGCCGCCGCTGCAGCGGCGGCGAGGCCGGCGGCCGTGTCACCCTGCTGCCGCATCGCTGGTGCACAATCGCGAGGCCGCGGCGGGGGCCGCGCCAGCCATCTTCCAGGGGAACCATACGATGCAACCGATTCCGCGCCGCCTGGCGCTCGCCCTTGCCCTGTCCGCGGCCATCGGCGCCGCCCAGGCCGACAGCACGCCGCAGACCCTGCCGTTCGCGCAGGACTGGACCGATACCGGCCTGATCACCGCCAACGACGACTGGTCGAACGTGCCCGGCATCCTCGGTTTCCTCGGCGGCGACCTGACCTCGGCCAACGGCGTGGACCCGCAGACCGTGCTCGGCGCCGACGCGACCGGCGTCGTCGACGTCATCGCCAACCAGACCAACACCAGCATCACCAACGGCGGCGTGGCCGAATTCCACATCGCCGACCCGGTGGTGGCGCTGCAGGGCAGCGGTTCGGCGGATGCGCCCTATCTCAGGATCCACCTCGACACCCGCGGCGCGAGCGGCATCCAGGTGTCCTACCGCCTGCGCGACGTCGACGCTTCGGCGGACGACGCCGCCCAGCAGGTCGCGCTGCACTACCGCGTCGGCGGCACCGGCGACTTCGTCAACGTGCCCGAGGCCTACGTGGCCGACGCGAGCAGCCCCGGCGGCACCCGCGAGACGCCGGTGTCGGTGACCCTGCCCGCCGCCGCCGACAACCAGGCCCTGGTCGAGCTGCGGATCATGACGACGAACGCCGCCGGCAACGACGAATGGGTCGGCATCGACGACATCAGCGTGGTCGCCGCCGGCGTCGGCTCCACCCCGGTGATCAACGTCGGCAACGGCAGCGTGGCCGAGGGCGATTCGGGCATCACCGAGATGTTCTTCCAGGTCGCCCTGACCCGGCCCGCCGGCCCCGGCGGCGTCAGCTTCGCCTATGCGACGGTCGACGGCACCGCGCTGGCCGGCCAGGACTACATCGCCGAAAGCGGCACCGCCATCATCGCCGAAGGCGACACTTCGGCCCTGCTCTCGATCGGCGTGATCGGCGACACCGTGGCCGAGCCCGACGAAACCTTCGGCCTCGCGCTGTCGAACATCTCCGGCGCGCAGCATGGCACCCTCGTGGGCACCGGGACCATCGTCAACGACGATTTCGCGATCGTGCCGATCGCCGCCATCCAGGGACCGGGCGCGACCTCGCCGCTGGCCGGCCAGTCGGTCGTCACCGAGGGCATCGTCACCGCGCGCAAGAACAACGGCTTCTTCCTGCAGACCGCGGACGGCCAGGACGACGGCGACGACGCAACGTCCGAAGGCATCTTCGTGTTCACCGCCGGCGCGCCCCCGGCCGCCGCCACCGTCGGCAACCGCGTGCGCGTGCAGGCCACGGTGGAGGAGTACATCCCCGCCGCGGACCCGTACCAGCTGCCGATGACCGAGCTCACCTTCGCCACTGTCACCCAGCTCGGTACCGGCCATGCGCTGCCGGCGCCGGTGGTGCTGTCGGCCGACAGCGTGCTGCCCGATGGCCCGCTCGACCAGCTCGAGGCCTACGAGGGCATGCGCGTCAGCATCCCCAGCGCCACCGTGGTCGCGCCCACCCGCGGCAACACCAGCGAAGCCAACGCCACCTCGACCGGCAACGGCCAGTTCGCGGTGGTCGTCACCGGCGTGCCGCGCCCGCTGCGCGAGGCCGGCATCCAGGTGCCCGACCCGGATCCGAGCGGCACCACCGCCACCGCCATCCCGCGCTGGGACTTCAACCCCGAAGTCATCGCCGTGGACAGCGACACCATCGGCGCGCCGCAGGCCGACCTGGCCGCCGGCTGCCGGATCGTCGACGGCACGCTCACCGGCCCGCTCGACTACACCTTCCGCCGCTACACGATCTACCCCGAAGGCGCGCTGGCGACCGCCTGCGACGGCCGCGACCAGCCGCGCGGCGCGGTCGTGCCGAGCGAGGACCACGCCACCTTCGCCACCTACAACCTGCAGCGTTTCTTCGACACGGTGAACGACCCCGCGATCAGCGAGCCGGTGCTCACTGCCGACGCGTTCGCGGCCCGGCTCAACAAGGCCTCGCTCGGCATCCGCGCCTACATGCATTCGCCCGACGTGATCGGGGTCAGCGAGGTCGAGAACCTCGGCGCGCTGCAGGCGCTGGCCGCCAAGGTCAACGCCGACGCGGTCGCGATGGGCGCGCCCGATCCGGGCTATGTCGCCTATCTCGAGGAAGGCAACGACGTCGGCGGCATCGACGTCGGCTTCCTGGTGAAGGCCGGCGACGTCGCCGCGGGCCTGGCGCGCGTGGACGTGCTGTCGGTCGAGCAGGTCGGCAAGGACGTCAGCTGGACCTACGCCCCCTCGGGCGAGACCAGCCTGCTCAACGACCGCCCGCCGCTGGTGCTCGACGCGGTGGTGAACTTCGCCGACGGCCGCACGCTGCCGGTCACCGTGGTCACGGTGCACCAGCGCTCGCTCAACGACGTCGAAAGCGAAGACGCTGCCGGTACCGGCACCCGCGGCGACCGCGTGCGCCAGAAGCGCCAGCTGCAGGCAGAGTTCCTCGCGGACATGCTGCAGGACAGGCAGGCGGCCGACCCGGAGCGCGGACTCGTGGTGCTCGGCGACTTCAACGCCTTCGAGTTCAACGACGGCTACGCCGACGTCATGGGTACCGTCATCGGCATGCCGTCGGCCGACGACACCACCGCGGTCAATGGCGACGGCGCCGACCTGGTCGAGCCTGACCTGGTCAACGCGACCTACTTCCTGGATCCGTCCGAGCGCTACTCGTTCGTGTTCGAGAACAACGCGCAGTCGCTCGACCACATCCTGCTCAACGAGGCGGCGCTGGGCTCGCAGATCAACTCGTGGACGATCAGCCACGCGCGCCTCAACGCCGACTTCCCGGAAACCGCGCGCAATGACGCCAACAGCGCCGCGCGCCTGTCCGACCACGATCCGTCGGTGCTGATGCTGCGCCTGCAGGCGGTGCAGTTCGCGGACATGGCGGCCGTGGTGACCGCGCCGCAGCCGGTGGTCGCGGTGGCCGGCAGCATGGTCTGGCAGGTCACGGCCAGCAACGCCGGTCCCGACGCGGCGCAGTTCCCCGGCCTGGGCTTCGCGGTGGACGCGGCGCTGCCGCAGCTGGCGGTCACGGCGCCCACCGGCTGGACGTGCGGCCCGACCACCGTCGAGGGCGATGACAGCAGCATCGCGTGCACGGCCGACACGCTGGCCAGCGGCCAGTCCGCCGCGTTCAGCGTCTCGGGCGTGGCCACGCCGGAGACGGCCGGCACCGCCGTGACGCTGACGGCGGCGGCGACGTCGCAGACGCAGGATCCCGACAGCGCCAACGACAGCGACAGCGCGGCGATCGCGGTGGAGGTGCAGGCCGACCTGGGCGTGCAGGTGTCCGGAGCGTCCACGCACTCGCGCGGCGCCACCACCAACCACTCGATCGTGGTGAACAACAACGGGCCGTCCGCGGCGCCGGTTCCGGTGGTCGAGATCGTGACCTCGGTGCCGCGCGCACGCGTCACGGTCGAGCCCTCCCCGGGCTGGACCTGCGCGCCCGCGGCCACCTCCGCGTTCCGGGCCACGTGCACGGCCGACGGCGGCGCCATGCCGGCCAGCGCGACCGCGCTGTTCAGCGTGGTGATCGACACCTCGGGCAGGCTGATGCCCCCGCTGTTCCGGATCGAGGCGGCAGTGGACTCCGCCGCCACCGACCCGGCGCTGCATGACAATGCCGACGCGATGCAGGTGAAGACCGTCCGCTGAGGCCTGCGCTCCGGCGGGACCAGGAAAGCGCGGCCCACGGGCCGCGCTTTTTCGTGCCTTCCCGGATCGCCCCTCGCGACGCGCCGCGGGTTGCCGCAGCGCGCAAAGACCCCCGCATCCCCGGCGGGTATCATGTCCGGCTCCTGTGGATGACCGAGCACGTGACCGCATGAGCGTTGCCGCAAGCTTCGAGATCGAATACCTCCAGTACCTGGGCCCCGACGGCACCCTGGTGGCGGACCTGCCGCCCGAGGCCCCGTCGGCCGCCGACATCCTGCCGCTGTTCCGGCAGATGCTGCTGGTGCGCACCTTCGACGCCAAGGCCATCGCGCTGCAGCGCACCGGCAAGCTCGGCACCTACGCCGCCTGCCTCGGCCACGAGGCCACCCACGTCGGCATCGGCGCCTCGATGCGCCCCGAGGACGTGTTCGCCCCCAGCTACCGCGAGTACGGCGCCCAGTTCATGCGCGGGGTGAAGCCGCGCGAGGTGCTGATGTACTGGGGCGGCGACGAGCGCGGCAACGATTTCTCCGGCCCGAAGCACGACTTCCCCTGGTGCGTGCCGATCGCGACCCAGTGCCTGCACGCGGCCGGCTCGGCGCTGGCGTTCAAGCTCCGCGGCGAGGACCGCGTGGCCGTGACCTGCTGCGGCGACGGCGGCTCGTCGAAGACCGACACCTACGCGGCCATCAACTCGGCCGGCGCCTACGCCCTGCCCTTCATCCAGTGCATCATCAACAACGGCTGGGCGATCTCGGTGCCGCGCAAGTCGCAGACCGGCGCGAAGACGCTCGCGCAGAAGGGCCTGGCCGGCGGCCTGCACTGCCTGCAGGTGGACGGCAACGACCTGTTCGCCGTGCTCGAGGGCATGCGTCGCGCCATGGAACGCGCGCGCTCCGGTGAGGGCGGCAGCGTCATCGAGTTCATGACCTACCGCCTGCACGACCACACCACTGCCGACGACGCCCGACGCTACCGCGACGAGGCCGAGGTCAAGGACGCCTGGACCCGCGACCCGATGACCCGCCTGCGCACCTGGCTCACCGCCCAGGGCGTGTGGGACGAGGCGCAGGAGAAGGCCTGGGTCGAGGAGTGCGGCCAGATGGTCGACGTCGAAATCAACGCCTACCTGGAGAGCAAGGTGCAGCCCGTGGAAGCCATGTTCGACCATCTCTACGCCGATCCGCCGGCCGACCTGCTCGAGCAGCGCGCCGCCGCCATCGCCCTGGAGAAGCGTTCGTGAGCGCCGTGGCGAAGGACGCGGCACCGGCCGCCATCACCCTGATCGAGGCGATCACCCAGGCACTGGCCTACGAGATGCGCAACGACGATTCCGTCGTCGTGCTGGGCGAGGACGTGGGCGTCAACGGCGGCGTGTTCCGCGCCACCGCGGGCCTGCACGCCGAGTTCGGCGACCTGCGCGTGATCGACACCCCGCTGGATGAAACCACGATTGCCGGTTTGACCGTCGGCATGGCCGCGCAGGGCATGAAGCCGGTGGCCGAGGCCCAGTTCGACGGCTTCGTCTATCCGATGCTCGACCATGTGATCTGCCACGCCGCGCGCTTCCGCTATCGCACCCGCGGCCGCCTGACCTGCCCGATGGTGCTGCGCGTGCCGTGGGGCGGCGGCATCCGCGCGCCCGAGCACCACTCCGAGGCCAACGAGGCGCTGTTCACCAACGTGCCGGGCCTGCGCGTGGTCCTGCCCTCGTCGCCGGCGCGCGCCTACGGCCTGCTGCTGGCCGCGATCCGCGAAGAGGATCCGGTGATCTTCTTCGAGCCCAAGCGCATCTACCGCCAGTACAAGGAAGTGGTGCCCGACGACGGCGAGGCGCTGCCGCTGGACGTGTGCTTCGTGCTGCGCGACGGCACCGACGTGACCCTGGTGACCTGGGGCGCGCAGGTGAAGGAGACGCTGGAAGCCGCCGAGGCGCTGGCGAAGGACGGCATCAGCGCCGAGGTCATCGACGTCGCCACGCTCAAGCCGCTTGACTTCGCCACCATCGCCGAATCGGTGGCGAAAACCGGCCGCTGCGTGATCGTGCACGAGGCGCCCAAGACCGCCGGCTTCGGCGGCGAGATCGCCGCGCGCCTGGCCGAGGAGTGCATGTACGACCTGCTGGCGCCGGTCGAGCGCGTCACCGGCTACGACACGCACATCCCGCTGTTCCGGCTGGAAATGAAGTACCTGCCGAGCGTCGAGAAGATCGTCGCCGCGGCGAAGCGGGCGATGGCCGCCGGCTGAGGACATTCGGCGGGGCCGTTCACGCGGCTCCGCCAACCCGCCGCGAAGGCAGCGCGTCCCGCGCGACGGGGCAGCTGCAGGACGCGGCAGGCGCACTGACAATGACATCGCAGGGCCCGCAGCATCGGCACAGCACGCCGGCATCGGGCCAGTGACCAGATCGAACCGCTCCCGCAGGGAGCACCGGATTCCCGAGGACACCATGGCCGACAAGAAGACCTTCCACCTCCCCGACCTTGGCGAAGGCCTGCCCGACGCGACCATCGTCGAATGGTTCGTGAAAGTCGGCGACACCGTGCGCCTGGACGAGAACCTGGTGTCGATGGAGACCGCCAAGGCCGTGGTCGAGGTGCCCTCGCCGGTCTCGGGCAAGGTGCTGAAGCTGGCCGGCGGCGCCGGCGACGTGGTGATCACCGGCGCGATGCTGGCCGAGTTCGAGATCGACCCCAGCCTGCCACAGCGCGCCGAGGGCCAGGACACCGGCCACCACCACGGCGGCGGCCACGGCGTGGGCAGCGAGGATCCGGCGCCCGACCACCGCGTGGTCGCCTCCGACGAGGGCGGCGCGATCGAGGACGCCGGCGAGCCGGCACCGAAGGCAACCGCCACCGGCGAGCGCGCCGACAGCGGCACCGTGGTCGGCGCCATGCAGTCCTCCGACGCCGTGCATACCGAACAGGCCGTGGCCGTGGGCGGCGTGCGCGCCATGCCCGCCGTGCGCGCCCAGGCGCGCAAGCTCAAGGTCGACCTGTCGCGCGTGCGCGGCACCGGTCCCGACGGCACCGTGACCATGGCCGACGTGAAGCGGGCCGCGGCCGACGGCAGCGCCGCTGTGGGAGCAGCTACAGCTGCGACCCGCGGTGCGGCAATGGCCAATACTTCCGGCCAGCCCGGGGTCGCAGCTGTAGCTGCTCCTACAGGGGCGAGCGGGGCGGACCGCGGGCGCACCGCGCTCTCCGCCTCGGGCAAGCCGATGCGCACGCAGCCGCCGGGCGTCACCGCCAGCGGCCAGCCCGAGCAGCTCAAGGGCGTGCGCCGCAACATGGCGCGGGTCATGGCCGACGCGCACAGCAAGGTCGTGCCGACCACGCTCGTCGACGACGCCGACCTGCACGCCTGGGTCGGCAAGCAGGACATCACCGCGCGCCTGATCCGCGCCATCTGCGCCGCGGCGAAGGCGGTGCCGGCGCTCAACGCCTGGTTCGACGGTGACAATCTCACCCGCACGATGCATCCGCACGTCGACATCGGCATCGCCGTGGACACCGACGACGGCCTGTTCGTGCCGGCCCTGCGCAACGCCGATGTGCTCGACGCGGCCGGCGTGCGCGCCGGCATCCAGCGCCTGCGCGCCCAGGTCGAGGACCGCAGCATCCCGGCCAGCGAGCTCTCGGGCTACACCATCAGCCTGTCCAACTTCGGCATGTTTGCCGGCCGCTACGCCACGCCCGTGGTGGTGCCGCCCTGCGTGGCCATCGTCGGCGCCGGCAAGCTCAGCCAGGACGTGGTCGCGGTGATCGGCGGCATCGAAGTGCATCGCCGCATGCCGATCTCGCTCACCTTCGACCACCGCGCCGCCACCGGCGGCGAGGCCGCGCGCTTCCTCAAGGCGATCCTGGACGACCTGGTGCTTCCCAACTGACGGGCTCCGGCTGACGGCGGCGCCTGGCGCGCCGCCGCATCGGCGTTCCCGTGGCGGGAGGACTTGCCTGCGTCGGCCGCGGCGTGGAGGATCGGGCGTAGCAGCGGGACCCTTTCGGGCCGCACCTCAACCACTGGGACTGACCGGCTGGACTGATCGGTGGATGGGGTCGCAGCTGTAGCTGCTCCTACAGACGGCAGCCGAGGTGGCCCACACCCCTGTAGGAGCAGCTACAGCGGCGCCCCGTCCCGGTCCACCGCAGGAGCAGCTACAGCTGCGAACGCCCCGCCGCGCGACGCTCGCGCTCCAGCCAGGCGACCAGCCCCTGTGCGTTGAGCTCGATATCCATCTCCAGCAGCGCCGGCACCACCCGCTCCGGATCCGTCACCCCGTGGATGCGCGCGCGATCGACGTAGAGCTTCGTCAACGCCTGCTTCAGCGCCTCGTGGCGTTCCGGCGCGTCGTCCAGGAACTGCGCCAGCGCGACCATCGCATCCACCTGCTCGATCAGCCGCAGGCCGACCCGTTGCACGTCACGCACGGCGCCGAAATGGGTCACGTGGCAGACCTTCGGCCCGGCCGCGAGCAGGCGTCTGATCGAATCCTTCATCTGCAGCGGATCGAACTGCACCGGCGAGGTGGTCGGGATCGCGAACGACCGGCCGTCGACGTCGAGCTCGCGGTAGGAAATGCCGAAGGCGTCGCCGGTGAACCAGGCACGCGTGCGTTCGTCCCACACCGACAGGTGGTGGAGCGCATGACCCGGCGTGTGTGCGAGCAGCAGCGGCCTGCCGGCGAGGTCCAGCACCTGGCCGTCCGCGGCTTCAAGCACGCGCTCCGCAGGCGCCGGCACCAGGCCGCCGTAGGCCACCTCGAACAGGGCATCGCCATAGACCTGGCGCGCGCTCGCGATCAGCTTCGCCGGATCGACGAGATGCGGCGCACCGCGCGGATGCACCACCAGCTTCGCCGCCGGCAGCTCGCGCAGCAGCGCGCCCGCACCACCGGCATGGTCGAGGTGGACGTGGGTGGCGATGAGCCAGTCGACCGCGTCCGGCGCCAGCCCCGCGGCATCGAGCGCCGCGAGCATGTTCGGCACGCTGTGCAGGGTGCCGCAGTCGATGAAGGCCGCGCGGCCGTTCTCGACCAGCAGCCAGGCGGCGCAGAACGCCGGCCGCTCGCCGAAGCCGGTGTCGATGATGGTGATGCCGTCGCCTGCCCGCACGCCCTTTCCTTACACCGTGGACCACGCTGCAGTCTAGCGACCAGCACTGCCCGCGCCGATGCGGCCTTGGTCGAACGCGTCGCTCAGCGGCGGCGGAACAGCAGCATCCGCAGCACGAACGCCACCAGCATCGCCGCCAGGAACACGCCATAGCCCGCCGCGGTGGCGAGGATGTGCCGCCACATGCGCCCGTGCGCGGGATCGGCGAGGTCCTGCAGCCAGTACAGGCTGGCCACGAACAGCGCCAGCGACGCGAGGATCGCGGCCAGGTCGTAGAGACGGCGCGCGACGCCGCGCGGCTGCCGCGGCCAGATCCAGAACAGCGCGGACAGGATCAGGAACCAGGGCAGAAACAGGATCAGGGTGAGGTTGTTCTCGACCAGGGGGTTCACGCCGCATCCTCCGCGAAGCGATCCAGCGCCCGCAGCAGCGCGTCGTCGTCCACGCCTTCGCCGAGCACGCCCACGGCGGCGTCGTCCAGCCAGACGCGGCCCGCGGCATCGACACGCGGCGCGGCGGCGCCGGACCTGAGCATCGCCACCACGCGACCGGCGTCGCGCGGCGATTCGAAGCCATCGCCCTGCAGCAGCAGCCGGTCGCCGTCCACCAGCTTGAAGTGGAAGCGGCCGTCGGCCTCGCGGTACTGCTTGAACACCGGCAGGGCGGGCTTGGCCTCGACGTCCCCGGCCTGTGCATCGCGGCCCGGTGCCAGCGACAGGTCGCGCAGGCCGACGGCCTCGCGCAGGCGGGCGAGGAAGGGCCGGGCGTGCGCGTCACGCAGGCGCTCGCCGCCCCGGCGCAGCACGCGCTCGATGCCGGCGGGATCGGCGACCAGGGCCTGGTAGCGCTCGCGCAGCGGCGCCAGCTCGGCATCGATGCGCTCGAACAGCTGCGTCTTGGCCTCGCTCCAGGCGATGCCATCGGCGAAGGCCCGGCGCATCGCCTCCGTCTCGCCGGCGCTGGCGAAGGCCTGGTAGAGCTGGAACAGCGCCGAACCTTCGGTGTCCTTCGGCTCGCCCGGCAGGCGCGAGTCGGTCAGGATCGAGAACACCAGCCGCCGCAGCTCCTCGCGCGGCGCGAACAGCGGGATCACGTTGTCGTAGCTCTTCGACATCTTGCGGCCGTCCAGGCCCGGCAGCGTCGCGACCTGCTCCTCGATCGCCGCCTCGGGCAGCGTGAAGTGCTCGCCGTACAGGTGGTTGAAGCGCTGCGCGAAATCGCGCGCCATTTCGATGTGCTGCACCTGGTCGCGGCCCACCGGCACCCGGTGGGCGTTGAACAGCAGGATGTCGGCGGCCATCAGCACCGGGTACATGTACAGGCCCGCGGTCACGCCGGCATCCTCGTCCATGCCCTCGGCGCGGTTGCGGTCGACCGCGGCCTTGTACGCGTGCGCGCGGTTGAGCAGGCCCTTGCCGGCCACGCAAGTCAGCAGCCAGGTCAGTTCGGTGGTCTCGGGGATGTCGGACTGGCGGTAGAACGCGACCTGGTCGGGGTCCAGCCCGCAGGCGATCCAGCTCGCCGCGATTTCCAGCGTGGAGCGCTGCACGCGCACCGGATCCTGGGTGCTGATCAGGGCGTGGTAGTCGGCGAGGAAGAAGAAGCTTTCAGCACCCGGAAGCGTGCTCGCCACAACCGCGGGACGGATGGCGCCGACGTAGTTGCCGAGGTGGGGAACGCCGGTGGGCTTGATGCCGGTGAGGACGCGGAGGCTCATGTGCGGGGACAGGGACGCGGGAAAATGGGGCCCATTCTATCCCCGCGGCCCCGGCGGCCACCGCCGCCACAAAAGAAGAGGGCCGGCATGTGCCGGCCCTCCGGGTCACGCAGGCAGTGGATCAGCCCAGGTCCTTCTCGAAGTCGCGGACCTCGCGCTCGGCGCGGTCGCGCTCCCAGCCGTACTGCTCCTGCAGCTTGCCGGCCAGGTATTCGCCGTTGCCCTCGGCGACGTCGAAGACGTCATCGGTCAGGTCGCCCCAGCGTGCCTGGGCCTTGCCCTTCAGCTGGCTCCACTTGCCCGAAATGATGTCCTTGTTCATGCGCTGCTCCTCGATCTTCTGTGGGGGGAGTGCCGCATCGCTGCGGAACGCCCCCAGAGTGCCGCGGACCGCATCACCGCAAGGTCAAGATTCCGTTGCGCCGGCCTTCACCTCGGCAACGCGGGTTCAGCGCGGATCGGTCGCACCGGTGTCGTCGGCCGCGTCTTCGACCTTCTCGCCGACCTTCTGCACGTCCTTGCCGGCGCCGGCCACGGTGTTGCACGCGGTGAGCATGCCGATCGAGAACATCGAAACCATCATCAGGATCGCAATACGCTTCATGTGACTCTCCTTCTATGCAGGGTGCCGCAGGCGGCCACCGCCCCGGTCAGGGACATGAAACGCAGCATGAGGTGAATTCCGCGTTGACGCGGGCCGCCGCGCCGGACCTCGGCGGGCCCGGTGTTCATGTCCCCGGTCAGTCGCGCATCAGCGTGGACTTGCCGAACAGGCTCTCCACCAGGTCCACGGCCAGGCGCGCGGTGCGGTTGCGCTTGTCGAGCGCCGGGTTGACCTCGACCACGTCGAGCGAGTCGGCGCCCCCCGCGTCGGCGATCATTTCCATCATCAGCTGCGCTTCGCGGTAGTCGAGGCCGCCGGGCACGCGGGTGCCGGTGCCGGGCGCGATCGAGGGGTCGAGCACGTCGACGTCGAAGCTCACGTGCAGGTGGGTATCGGCGTCGAGACCGGCCAGCGCCTCCTCCATCACCTGCTTCATGCCGACCTCGTCGATGTAGCGCATGTCGTAGATGTCGAGGCCGTGCTCGCGCACCAGGCGCTTTTCCTCGGGATCCACCGAACGGATGCCGATCTGGCGGACGTCGGCCGGCGAGATCATCGGGCCCTGTCCGCCCAGATTGACCAGCGCGTCGGGGCCGAGGCCGCAGAGGCAGGCCACCGGCATGCCGTGGACGTTGCCGGACGGCGTGATCGCGGAGGTGTTGAAGTCGGCGTGGGCATCGAGCCAGAGCACTCGCAGGCGCTTGCCCTGCGCGCGGCAGTGGCGCGCGACCGCGGTGATCGAGCCCATCGCCAGGCAGTGGTCGCCGCCGAGCATCACCGGCATGCGGCCGGCCGCGAGCTCGGCGGCGGACATCTCCATCACCGCGCGGTTCCAGGCCACGACCTCGTCGAGGTGGCGGTAGCCTTCGACCGGCGGCATCCAGGGATTGCGCGGGCCGGCCACGTCGCCGCGGTCGGCGACGTCGATGCCGCGCGCGGCCAGCGCCTCCACCAGGCCGGCGACCCGCAGCGCCTCCGGCCCCATCGACGCCCCCCGCGTGCCGGCACCGACGTCGGTCGGGACTCCAAAGACGGACACGGGCTGCGGCTTCAGCGACATGCGGGGCTCCAGCGGACACGGGCGGGATGGTGCCGGCAGTCCGGATCGAACGGACGACCTACCGCTTACAAGGCGGTTGCTCTACCAGCTGAGCTATGCCGGCACGTGCGCCATGAAGGCGCGCGGCATTCTAGCGCGACGCGACGACCACGTCGGCACAGTCGATCTCGCGCGCTTCGGCGGCGCCCGCGGTCGTGCGCGCGGCCGCGGCATCGAAGGTGGGACCGGCGGCGAAGTCGAGCCAGTGGCGCGTCGACGCTTCGCCCAGCGGCTGCGCCTGCACGGGGAAACCGGCGCCGCGCAGCGCGGCCTCGCGGCGGCGCGCGGCGGGCTCGCTGCCGTAGCGGCCCAGCGCGATGCCGTTGGCCTCGTCGCCGGACGGGATCACCAGCAGGTCGTCGAAGCCCGCCTCGCGGATCCTGGCCGCCAGCGCATTGGCGGCTGCTCGGTCGGGCTGGGGCGCCATCACCACGCGCCAGCCGCGCGGCGCTTCGACCACGTCGCGCACGCGCGTGCGCGTCGCGCCGAGCGGCTGCAGCGCGCCGCGCGCCGCGGCCACCGACGGGGCGTCGGCGTAGGGCCCGAAGCTCAGGCAGCGCAGCGGCGAAGCCGGGGGCGTCGCGTCGGGCGCCGGTGCAGGCACCGCGGCGACGCTGGCGACCGCCGCAGGCGGCGCGTCGGCAACGGACTGCGACGCCGCTGCCCCGGCCTCGTCCACGCCAGGTCCGCTCACGGCCTCCGCGTCGCGCGCAGCCTGCGTTGCCGGCTGCGCGACGGCGCCATCCGCGCCTTCGGCGGCTTCGCCAAGCAGCCGCAGCGGCTGCACGCCCTCGGGCTGGACCCAGGGCGTCGGCGGCAGCGGCCCCGGGCGCAGCAGCCACCAGGTGGCCACGCCGAAGTTGAGCATCACCAAGAGGACGAGCAGTGCGCGCGCGGGCATGCCCGGATTCTAGCCCGCGCCTGCGGGCTGGCGGGACAGCCGCGCCAGCCCGTCCATCACCAGCGAAGGCCGGTGCAGCGCGCCCGGCAGCGCCGCCAGCAGCATGCCCGCGCCTCCGCCATGCACGACGATCGCCGGCGGCGCGCCTGCCAGCCGCGCCGCCGCGTCTCGGCTGCGCTCCACCAGGCCCAGCGCCGCGCCGGCGCAGCCCGCGGCCAGGGCATCCTCGGTGCCGGTGCCGAATTGCACGAGGGCCCCGCCCTCCAGCGGCAGCTGCGACGCGCGCGCGTGCAGGGCTTCGCGCATCAGCGTCGGCGAGGGTGCGATGCAGCCGCCGAGATGCACGCCTTCGGCGTCCACCAGATCGATGGTGAGCGCGGTGCCCACGCCGACCACCAGCACCCCGCCCGCCACCTGCGCGCGCGCGCCGATCATCGCCAGCGCGCGGTCCACGCCCAGCCGCGCGGGATCGTCGTAGCCGATCCGCACGCCGCCCATCTCCCGCGCCACGCGCACCTCGACCACGCGCGCCGCGCGCGGCACCAGCACCTGCAGCAGCGCCGCGCGCAGGGCGGCCGGACCCACGCTGGCCACCCAGGCCACGTCGATCCGCGGCGGCAGCGCTGCCATCCAGCCCGCGCCCAGCACATGCTCTCCGTGCGGAAAGGCCGCCACCTCGCCCGCGCTGCCGTGGCGCAGCGGCGCCAGCTTGAGGCGCGTGTTGCCGAGGTCGAAGGCCCAGTCGCTCATGCCGCCGCCCGCAGGCTGGCCTCGCCGGCGTGGAAGTGGCGCTCGACGCCGTCCACGTCCACGCGCAGCGCGCCGTCGGCTGCCAGGCCCAGCGCCCTGCCCGCGTGCACCACGCTGCCCGCGCGCACCTCGACCTCGCGGCCGGCCAGCGCGTCCAGCGCGGCATGCCGCGACAGGAATGGCGCCAGGCCCTCGCGGTCGAAGCGGGACAGTGCCGGCACCAGGCTCGCGACCATCGCCGCCGCCAGTGCGCTGCGCGTCGGCGCCGCCGGGTGCGGCAGGCCGGCCAGGTCGCACCAGGGCTGGTCGATCCCGGCGGCGACGGCCGCCGGCATGCGCACGTTGAGGCCGAGCCCCACCACCGCGCGCACCGGCCCGGCGTGTTCGCCGCCGCCTTCGACGAGCAGGCCGCCGAGCTTGCGCAGTGCGCCCGTCGCATGGTCGACCAGCACCAGGTCGTTGGGCCACTTCAGCCGGACGGCCCCGTAGCCGAGGCCATGCAGCGCTTCGGCCGCCGCTACGCCGGCCACCAGGCCAAGGCCGCCCAGCCTCGCCAGGCCGCCATCGAAAGCGCGGGCCAGCGACAGGTAGAGGTTGGCGGCCAGCGGCGACACCCACTCCCGCCCGAGCCGCCCGCGGCCGCCCAGCTGGCGTTCCGCCAGCAGCACCTCGACGCGGCCCGCGGGGACCCGGCGCCGCAGCAGTTCGCTGTTGGTCGAATCGATCGCCCAGGCCACTTCGGGCCCCTGCACTTCGGCGCGCACGCTGTCGGGCAGCAGGGCCGCGATCGCGTCCGCTTCCAGCAGGTCCACGGGCGCCTCCAGGGCGTAGCCGCGCCCCGGCCGGGCACCGATGGCGATGCCGGCCGCGCGCAGGGCCTCGATCCGCTTCCACATCGCCGCGCGGGTCAGGCCGGCCTCGCGCGCGAGCACGTCGCCCGACACCGGGCCGCGCGCCAGGCGCAGCAGCAGGGTCTTCTCCGCCGTCTCGCCCTCGCGGGAAGCGGCTCCGTCGTCGTGCCCGGTCATGGCCGGATTATCACATTCCGCCCCGCCAGGCCGCTTGCGCCGCCCCGCATCCATGTATGATCCGGGGGTTGACCCGGTCACCGAACAGGCCTCCGTCATGTCCGTCCGCGCCTTCCTCGTCCTGACGCTGCTGTCCCTGGCCCTCCCCGCGGAGGCCCGCGAAGCGCGCATGGCCGGGCCGGGCGGCGACGGCTCAGCCTGCTCGACCGACTACGCCGCCAGCGCCGGCCCCGACGTGGACCCGGTCCGCGCAGCCAGGCGCCCCGAGTCCGAGAAGCCCGCGATTCCCCGCGGCACCGGCGCCGATGCCGATGCCTCGCGCCCGCCGCGCTGGCACAGCTTCCTGCCGGGGATGTTCCGCTAGGCGATGGCGTGATCAGGCGCCTGTTCCGGCGCCCGCCCGCCGACGTCGACCCGGCCTCGTGGCAGCAGGTGCTGGCCACCGTGCCCTGGGTCGCCGCCCTTGACGACGCGCGCGCGGAGCGACTGCGGATGCTCGCCGCGCGCTTCCTGCGCGACAAGGCGATCACCCCCATCGGCGGGCTCGCGCTCGACGACGCTGATCGCACCACTCTCGCCGCCCTGTGCTGCCTGCCGCTGCTGGAGTTCGGCGCCGAAGGCCTGCACGGCTGGTCCGAGCTGCTGGTCTACCCGGACGCGTTCCGGGTCGACCGCAGCCACGTCGACGCCGCGGGCGTGATGCACGAGTGGGAGGACGACCTCGCCGGTGAAGCCTGGGAGCACGGTCCGCTGGTGCTGTCCTGGGCCGACGTCGGCGCCGACCTCGCCAGCCCGCGCGACGGCTGCTGCGTGGTGGTGCACGAGATGGTGCACAAGCTCGACGCGCTGGACGGCGTGCTCGACGGCACGCCGCCGCTGCCACGCGCATGGCAGCGCGAGTGGGCGCGCGACTTCCAGCAGGCCTACGACGGCTTCGTGGAGCGCGTCGACCGCGGCCTGCACACGCGCCTCGACCCCTATGCGGCCGAGGCGCCCGAGGAGTTCTTCGCGGTCTGCAGCGAGTACCACTTCAGCGACCCCGCGCTGCTCGCGCGCGAACTGCCGGCGGTCGCCGCGCACCTGCTGCGGCTGTACGGCCCCTCGCCCTTCGCCCGCGCCTGAGCGCGCTCAGAGCCCCGGCGGCAGGCGCACGAGGAAACGCGCGCCGCCAAGCTCGGGCGAGGCCGAGACATCCAGCTCGCCGCGATAGCTGCGCACGATGTCCTGCACGATCGACAGGCCGATACCGTGGCCCTGCACGCGCTCGTCGCCGCGTACGCCGCGCTGCAGCACGTGCGCGATGCGCTCGGGCGGAATACCCGGGCCATCGTCATCCACCGCGAGCAGCAGGCCCGGCCGCCGGCGCGGCGCGCTCGCGCCCGACTCCACCGTCAGCAGCACGCGCGAACGCGCCCACTTGAAGCCGTTCTCCAGCAGGTTGCCCAGCAGTTCCTGGAGGTCGCCCGGTTCGCCATGGAAGCGCGCGGCCGGATCGATCTCGAATTCGCAGACCACGCCCTTGGCGGCGTAGATCTTCTCCAGCCCGCGCACGATGGCCTCGGCATAGGGCTCGATCTCGATCGGCGCCGCGAACAGCTGGTGCCCGCCGGACGCGCCGCGGCTGAGCTGGTAGCTCACCAGCTCGTTCATGCGCTGCACCTGGTCGGCCACCTCGGCGCGGAGTTCGGCCTCGCTGGCGTCGCCGTCCAAGCGCGTGCGCAGCACCGCCAGCGGCGTCTTCAGACTGTGCGCGAGATCGCCCATGGTGTTGCGCTGGTGCTCGAGGTTCTGGCGCTCGCTCTCGATCAGGGCGTTGACGCTCTCGGTCAGCGGCTCCAGCTCGCGCGGGTGCAGCTCGCTCATGCGGTCGGCCTGGCCGCGCTGCACGCGGTTGAGCTCGGCCACCACGCGGCGCAGCGGCAGCAGGCTCCAGCGCAGCACCAGCGCCTGCAGCAGCAGCAGCACCAGGCCGGCAATGCCGAGGTAGCCCCACAGCGCGCCGCGGAACACGCGCACCTGCTGTGGCAGCAGGCCGGCGTCTTCCATGATGTAGATCGTGTACGGGAATTCGGCCTCCGGGCGCTGCTCGAGATCCCAGATGAAGCCCTTGCCGTAGCGCAACACCTCGCCGTACGCGCCGTCGGCGCGCGTCATCGGCAACGGACCCTCGAACTTCTCCACGCCGCCTTCCAGCAGTTCCGCGTCCGGAAGCTGGGGGCCACTGGTGGACTCCGACGACCAGGTGCCGTTGGGCAGCACGACCAGCGCGTACAGGCCGCTGCCCGGGCGCTCGAAGCGCTCGTCGGGCTGGGTATAGGGCGGAATCAGGTTGCCGGCGCGGTCGAACTCGATGTCGCGGGCATAGGAGGTGGCGTAGCTGCGCAGGCGGTCGCGCTGCAGCTCGCTGGCGACATCGACGAAGGCGCGGTCGAGCGCGTAGCCGGCGGCCGCCAGGAACGCCAGCAGGCCCAGGCTCGCGGCCAGCAACTGGCGCGCCTGCAGCGAACGCGGCCGCCAGGCCAGTCTCCGATCCTTGCGCGCCTGCCCCACGCCGCCTCCACTCTGCCGCGGACGCCGGGGCGTCCCGCCGGGCTCAGCCCTCGTTGCTGCGCGGGATCGCGAAGCGGTAGCCGCGTCCGCGCACGGTCTCGATCGGCTTCAGCGTGCCTTCCGGGTCGAGCTTCTTGCGCAGGCGGCCGATGAAGACCTCGAGCACGTTGGAGTCGCGGTCGAAGTCCTGCTGGTAGATGTGCTCGGTCAGGTCGGCCTTCGAGACCAGTTCGCCGGCGTGCATCATCAGGTACTCCAGCACCTTGTACTCGTAGCTGGTCAGGTCGACGTTCTGGCCGTCCACGCTGACCGTCTGCGCGGCCAGATCCAGCACCACCGCGCCGCACTCGAGCGTCGGCTTGCTCCAGCCCGCGGCGCGGCGCACCAGCGCGTTGATGCGCGCCAGCAGCTCCTCGACGTGGAAGGGCTTGACCAGGTAGTCGTCGGCGCCCTGCTTGAGGCCATCGACCTTGTCCTGCCAGCTCGAACGCGCGGTCAGGATCAGCACGGGGAACTGCTTGCCCTCGTCGCGCAGGGCCTTGATCAGCTCCATGCCCGACATCTTCGGAAGGCCGAGGTCGATGATGCCGACGTCGAACGGAACCTCGCGGCCCATGTACAGGCCCTCTTCCCCGTCCTGGGCGGCGTCGACGGCGTAGCCCTCGCGCTTCAGCCGTGCGGCGAGGGTCTCGCGCAGGGGCGCTTCGTCTTCAACAAGCAGGATGCGCATCGATGTCTCCGGTGGGCCGTCGCGGCACGACCGCGGCGGCGAAAAGTGGCCTCAGGGTGCGCATTCAGTCGTCGTCGCCGCGTGTAGGGCGAGCCGGCCGGCGCGGACGGGCATCGGGGTCGTCCATGTACACGCGGACGCGGCCGCGGTCGTCGACCACCTTCACCCGGTTGATGTCGCGACCGTCGTAGGGAACACGCTCCGCGCTCAGCACCTGGCCGCCAGTACGGCTCTGCACGCGACGGACCGAGTCCGAGAGCGCGTCCCGACGCGCGCTGCGCTGGGCCGGCGCCGGCCTGCCCGGAATCGCCAGTTCACTGCGGGGCGGCTGCGCGCCGCCCCTGCGCGACGACCGCTCCCCGTCATCGGCATGCGCCGCCGTCACCGCGAACGCGGCGAGCAGGCACAGCAGCAGGGGCAGGCAGCGGACGGTCATGGGCGGCATTTCCGAAAGAATACAGAAAGTTACAGGGCGCGGCAGGAAGGTCATCCGGACGTGGAGGGACGATTCTCTGGACCAGGCGGTGAATTACCCCTTAACTTTTCCGGTCGCGGTCCCGCCCTGTTCATTTTTGTGCCGACGCGCCCACGGCATCGAAGCCGTGGGCCTCGGGCGGCCGCGCAGCCGTCACCGCGATCGCCTGCTCCACCAGCGACCAGTCGGCGCCGGGGCGGTGCGCGCCCTCGCTCAGCACCTGGCGGAAGGCGCGGCCGCCACGCTCGCCCTGGAACAGCCCCAGCCAGTGGCGGCTGATGTGCTTGAGCTGGGCGCCGCGGGCCAGCTGGCGCTCGACGTAGGGACGCATCGCGCGCAGCACGTCGGCGCGCGTGGACACAGGGCCGCCGTACCAGGCCGCGTCCAGCCGATGCAGCAGCCAGGGATCGTGGTAGGCCGCGCGGCCCAGCATGGCGCCGTCGACATGGTCGAGGTGCGCCGTCGCCTCGCCCGCGTCGGCGATGCCGCCGTTGACCACCACGGTCAGCGCCGGACGCTCGCGCTTGAGCGCGTAGGCCCAGTCGTAGCGCAGCGGCGGCACCTCGCGGTTCTCCTTCGGCGACAGGCCCTTCAGCCAGGCGTTGCGGGCGTGGACGATGAAGTCGCGGCAGCCGGCGGCCGCCACGGTGTCGATGAAGGCGAGGAAGCGCGCGTACTCGTGATCGTCGTCGACACCGAGTCGGCACTTCACGGTTACCGGCACGTCGCAGGCCGCGATCATCGCCGCCACGCCCTCGGCCACCAGCGCCGGCTCGCGCATCAGGCAGGCGCCGAAGCGCCCGGCCTGCACGCGGTCGGAGGGGCAGCCGACGTTGAGGTTGATCTCGTCGAAGCCGTGGTCGGCGCCAATGCGCGCCGCCTGCGCCAGCAGCGCGGGTTCGCTGCCGCCCAGCTGCAGCGCGACCGGATGTTCGACCGGGTCCATCGCCAGCAGCTTCGCGCGGTCGCCGTGGATCACGGCGTTGGCGTGGACCATCTCGGTGTACAGCCGCGCGTTGGGCGCAAGCAGGCGGTGGAAGACGCGGCAGTAGCCGTCGGTCCAGTCCATCATCGGAGCGACGGACAGGCGCACCGATGCGTCGTAGCGTGATTTCGCGTGCTCAGCCAACGACTTATCCGAGTTTTGGAGTACCTCAGTTGCGCTCATGTTCGGTTAATTTCGGCAGTTTTCGGGCGGTCGTTGCTACGCTGGATGCTACGCAAAGGGCCATGTAGCATCGTCCCTATGGGAACCATCGTCAGTCGACGCCGCAAAGACGGATCGCTAGGTTACACGGCCCAAATCCGCATCCACCGGCAGGGCAAGTGCATCCACTCCGAGTCGGAGACCTTCGACCGCCGGCAGTTGGCCACCGAATGGATGCGCCGCCGGGAAGCAGAGTTGGACCAGCAGCGCGCCCGCGGGGAACCGCTCGGCAAGGGCTCCACGGTCGCTGAGCTGTTGGACTGGTACGGCACGCACATCAAGGAACTGACGCCCTGGGGACGCACCAAGGAAGCCGACCTCAAACGCCTGACCGGCTACGAGATCGCCAGTAAAAACGTGCTGCACCTATCGACTGCCGACTACATCGCACACGTCGAAGCCCGCCGACGGGAGGGCGCCGGCCCGGCCACAGCCAACAATGATTTGATCTGGCTGCGGGGTGTATTCCGCACTGCACGAGGATCGCTGGGACTACCGATCAATTTGCAACTGCTGGAAGACGCCTCGCACGAACTCCGCCGTCGCCGCGTCATCGGCAAGCCCAAGGAACGCCAGCGTCGGGTGACGCCCTTGGAAGAGAAGGCCTTGCTCGACCACTTCGCCGTTCGAGACGTACGCGCCGAAATCCCAATGGCTGACGTCATCCGATTCGCCTTGGCGACTGCCCGCCGCCAGGAAGAGATCACCCGGCTCAAGTGGGCCGACCTCGACCGCGACAAGGGCATCGCTTGGTTGGATGACGTGAAGCATCCACGCAAGAAGGTCGGCAACCGCCGCGCCTTCCGCTTGCTGTCCGAAGCGTGGGAGATCATCGACCGGCAGCCCAAGGTCATGGCGGAGGGCCCAGACGGAAAGCAGACGCCCGATCCGCGCGTATTTCCCTACAACTCGAAGTCGATTGGTGCCAACTTCACCCGCGCCTGCAGGCTGCGGGGGCTGGACGACCTCCGCTTCCATGACCTCCGCCACGAAGCGACGTCCCGGCTGTTCGAGCGGGGCTATGACATCTCGGAAGTCGCCCAGTTCACGCTGCACGAGTCGTGGACGACCCTGAAGCGGTACACCCACCTGCGGCCGGAACAGGTCGAGGAGCGTCCAGCGAGAGCCTAGTCGAGTATCGCCGCTACCCTAGGTATGGAAATTTGACACCCTACTGGTGGGGCCGCAATACTACCGACCTAAGGTCTCCAAGCTTCCACATAAGAACCGTGAATCGTAAAACGAGATACGGAACGAGCGGAACCAACGTCTAGTCAGGTGGGTACTGCATCTTCCCTACCATGGCCTGCCGAATCCATTGAAGCGGGACATTGGTGTTCGTACCTTGGCTCCATCCACCGCAAGGCCGCCACCCCATGTCCGCCAAGAATCCCGAAGCTGAAATCATAGAGTTCCCCAAGCCCGGCAAGAGGCTCTCTTCCACCGAGAAGATCTGGGGCAAGCCGGTCTACAGCCACGGCTACACCGGCATCCCGTCGATCCTGCTCCAAGGTCAGCGCCGCTTGGGCCTGAACCCCATGCAGATGAACATCTGCGTCCAGTTGCTCGACTACTGGTTCGATCCCACGCGCAAGCCCTTTCCCACCAAGAAGGATCTCGCGCAACGGATCGGCTGTAACGAGAAGACGATCCAGATCAACATCCGTGCGCTGGAGAAGGCAGGACTGATTCGACGGGAGTACCGCAGAACTTCGGCAGGCGACTGGAACAGCAACATCTATCACCTCGACGGACTGATCGCGAAGGTGCAGGCGTTGGAACCGGAATTCGCTGCAGAAAAACTGCAGCGCGCTGCTCTGAAGTCCCAGCTCCAGAAGCCTGGCGGACTGAACGCGAAGTCCAAGTAAAAAATTACCCCGGCCGCGTGCCCTGTCGGGCAGAGACGGTACCGGGGTGTACGGAACTAAAGTACCCCACCGGGAAGGGCCTTGCAAGTGGCCTACCAAGGACGTTCAGGACGGGATGAACCACGCGAATCTCGAGCAAGCACTCTCTCTGGAGCGCTTCGGCCGCTACCTGGCCTGGGCAGCTGGCGACCGGGCTCGCGCCATCAATCTCTATGGCCTGAACACACGTCTTTCAGAGAGCTTGTACACCCCCCTCCAAACGCTGGAGGTCGCCCTGCGCAACCGCATCCATACCGTTCTCACCGCGGCCAACGGCGAGGACTGGTATAGCGAAGCCGCAGGCTTGTTGCTGAACGCACGTCAATTCGAACAGGTTACAGAAGCTATCGAGGAACTCACCAAGGCGGGCAAGCCGGTGACCGCAGGGGCTGTCGTCGCTAGTCTCACCTTCAGCTTCTGGACAACGATGTTCAATAAAGATTACGAAATCCTGTGGCAGCAAACCCTCCACAAAATTTCCGACACTGCCGCGCCGAGCGGGCTGAAGCGGAAGGATTTCTCTAAACGACTAACTCCGGTTCGGATTCTGCGCAACCGCATCGCACACCATGAACCGATCCTCAGCTGGAATCTCCCCAAGCATCATCGCCACATCATGGAGCTGATCGAGTGGCTGTCCCCACCGGCTCAGCATTGGTGTCGCACACATGATCGTTTTCCGCAGGTCTATCCCAATGAGGGCATAGTGCTGGGGCAAGGTCAGCTCGCAAACGTCTCGAATAGCTCACCTGTTAGGGAGGTGCCGCAATGACACCAGGTGACTCTCTCGAACGGCCCGACCACCATTCGGCCAACCTCCAAGAAGGGAGCAGGAAATTTCCAGCCTCGCCCATCGACGACTTCGCTGCAGGCATAGTCCGGACTTTGGAGGAGATCCAACGTGATCCCCTCCTCCATCACCGGCTCAGCCAGCGAGGCTTCTGATGTCACCCCGCCCTCTCCAACTCGGTCCCGATCCAGACCGCTCGTACCTTGAGCGATGGACCGAGATGCACCCTGATCGGTACGGAAGGACGGACGCGCATGATGAGTCAGACGACGCCTGGCACAAACGCGGTGCCGAAGGCGGCAGGGGTGCTGATCCCGGCACGGGAAGCCTCCTAGAGACGCTCCTGGGCTTGACCATATTTGTCCTCGCGCCACTGGCCGGAGCTATCGCAACGCTCCTGCTCTACCGATGGTCCGGACCTGATCACCTGACCTCCGGGTGGGTGCTTGGTTACGCTGGCGCATTCATTGCCTGCACCCTCGCAGCCGCCTTCCTGGTCTATGCACTTCGACGTCTGTTGCTGGCTGTCGCGATCTTCGGTGTAACGCTGGGCGTGGGCTACCTCACCTGGAACCTGTTGCACTGATGCCCAAGTCGATCCCTGTCGCTCCGCGACCTGCGTGCCGTCCCGGCACCCGGCCACCATCCGGGTGGCCTACTCGCCACGTCCCTGCGGCTCGCCGGATTCTCGCGAATCCGGTCTGGTTCGCCGGGGAGCACAGACGGGGTTGGCCGACGGACAGGCCCTCTCAATAGTTCGGCTTCAGTTCCAAACTCTCAGCCAGGGCCGACATATCCCAGTCGCTTATCTCTGCACGCGCCCGCTCGGCCACGACCTCATCGCTGGGTAGGCAAGGCATCTTGCGAAGCCGCTGCACCTCCGAAAGGTTGGCATCGATCTCCATCACGGACTGGCGCAGCCTCCAAATGCCGCGCACGGCCATACGGCCGATCAGACAAATGACGAGCGTCCCAATGATCGGCGCGGCCCTGACAGCCAAGCTCTTCATGGCGCGAACCCGGACGAGCTACTCGCAGAGCCCACGCGCTCCCCGCGCTCAGTAAGCCTCTTAACGCGATGACGACTGCAGACCAAGCCTTCCAACCTCAGACGTTCTGAGATTCTCCGATAGCTGGCACGTACGCCAATCTCTTCGACCACGCTCGCGATCGCCGACCTCAGCCTCCTGTCTTCGCTAAAACGCGTTTCCGAAGATCGCCTAAGCCATGCGTAGTACCCGCTCCGAGCGACCCCGAACGCTCTACATGCCATAGCAGCCGGAAAGTCATTCATGCGATCTCGTATGAATGCGTAGGCGACTTCGGCTGGAACCGGCGACGCCCCGAATCGCAAAGCCTGTCGTTCCAGAACCCTGGCAACCCTAAGCGCCTCAAGCAGCTCCGACTTGCCTACACCGATCCGCTCCACGGATGAGAGTGAGTCTTCCCGCCCAATCCATTGAAGAGCCGCCTCAGCCGCCAACAACTCAGCTCGAAGTACCTGGACGCTGGTGTGCTTCAGTGCGCATTCGACCAGCTCCGAGCACTTCTCCCAGCGGTACACACTGGCAACCGAGACACCGTAAGACTCCGCCACACGCTGTGCGTCTCTTTGCAGCAGGGCGAACTCTCGCACCACTGCGACTTTCGTAGCGTCCGCAACTTCAAGTTCGCTCATCACCCGGCCAAGAATCTGCGCGCGATCAAGATCGCACAAGTGTCCACAAATATTGACCACACAGATTGTTCAGTTTTCGTTCACCATTTCGTGAGCACCTAATAGGCCGTTTTTGAGGTACTTTTGTGCCATTGTGCCATTGTGCTCAGGCTTTCATGGGCTTTCGCCCGTTTAGCCTCAATTCTCACGCACTTTCGTGAGATGCACGTAATGACACCCACGGAGCTACAGATCGTCCAGCAGTACGGGGCACCGCTGATCCCACTTACGGCTGTCGCAAGCATCCTCGGACGCAGCCCCGGCTCGTTGCGCATCCTGATCAATCAAGGCCGAGGCGATCAGACGCTCGCCACAAAGCTCCGAGCCTGCCGCGCTCAACTGGGTCGTAGGACGATGTTCCGGGTGACCGACATTGCCCGCTTGATCGACGAGGCCTGAATCGTCGTGGGCGAGATCGCCACCATCCGGAAGAAGCGGAGCCGGCACTACACCACGCTGGGCAACGAACTCCTGCGGGATGCGCGCCTGAGCTGGAAGGCTCGCGGGCTCTTCTGCTACCTGTGGAGTCACTCCGACAACTTCCGCTTCAGCATCGAGAAGCTGACCACCAAGGCATCTGACGGGAGGGACTCGACAGCATCAGGGTTGGCCGAACTGCAGAAGCTCGGCTATCTGGTCATCGAACGTGTCCGCGGACCTAAGGGACGCTTCATCCGAGCAACCTGGACCCTCACCGAGGATCCGGAATCCTTCGTCAGTAGCGCGTCCACACCATATCCGGAAAACCCGGACGTGGTCGCCCACCACGAACGGGAAACCGGGGTTCCCGTAAAGCCGTCGCGTACTACAGAAGCACTATCTAGAAGAACTGGCGAGGCCTGCTCCACACGCTACTCACCCGGGGCTTCACGCCAAACAGGTGCCGTGCGATCGAGAGCGAGCGCGCCCACCGCGCCGCGCAGGAGTTGGCGTCCCGACAACGCGCTGCTGAGCGGGCGCGCCTGAAGCCAGCCGACCCGGCTACCACCAAAAAACACATGGAGGCCGTGACGGCGCTGCTTCGTACCGGGAGCTCTGCATGCTGAGCACGTTCCACACATCGCAGCAGTCCAGCGAATTGGCCCAGGAGTCCAGCATGCTGGACTCTCTATGGGGAGTGCAGGATAGCCTTGGCGGTGCCAAGACCCGGGATTCCTCCCGGCGGTTCCACTCCCCATTGGCCGAGCAGACCCGCGGGGGCATGTCATGCCTCGCGTAGAGACCAGCCTCGACCGTGCCACGAAGGAAGCTTTCCGCAGCCTGGCGAGACAGTCCGGCACGACCGAAGCCGCGCTTCTTCGGCGGGTGATCTCCACCGTGGTCAAGTCGAACCCCGATGCCCGTGCCGACCTGAGGGGAGCGACCACCCGTTCGATGCGGCTCACGGTTCGGGTGACACCGGAGATCTTCGAAGCCGTTACCCGAGCGGCCCGCAATGCTGGGACCACCCGGCCCGGGATTGTCCTCGGCACGCTGCGAGCGCGATTCCTCCAAGCGCCGACCCTGCTCCCTGCAGAGGCCGAAGCTGTCGGCCGTGCTGCCTACCAGCTCTCCATGGTCGGGACGAACCTCAATCAGCTGACTCGATCCCTGCACCAAGGCAGGATCGAGACATTGAAAGATCGCGACCCGGTACTCGTCGAAACCGCTTCGGCAGTCATTGCCTTGCGCGAGCAGGTCCGCGCTTTGGTGGAGGCGGCCACGACTCGATGGGCACCTGAGGAAGGCTGGAAATGAGCCAGACGCTCGAATCCCTGGACCGCCTGCTGCGCGGCCCTGTTCGCTGGAGGAAGGGCTCGCCCATCCTCGACGACAAGCGGCGACGGGCGTCGCTGGCGGAAGACCTACGGACGGTCGCGCGTATAACGGCGCGCACTCCGGAGGTGATGGTTCGGATTTCGGGCAAGGCCAAAGGTGGGAAGCATGTCGAGGATCACCTGCGCTACATCACCCGCAACGGCGACTTGACCGCCGAGGACGAGAGCGGGCGACTCGTCATGGGCCGGCGGATGGTCAAGGAGACGGCCGCCGCCTGGATGGAAGGCAGCGCGCTCAACCGACGCAGCAACAGTCGCGACACGGTGAACATCATCCTTTCCATGCCACCTGGGACGGACCGGGACAAGCTCTTGAGCGCTGCGCGCCAGTTCGGTCGGGAGATCTTCGGTGCAGAACATTCCTATCTGCTCGTTCGTCATGACGACACCGATCATCCGCATTGCCACCTGACCGTGCGATCCCTCGGCTTCTCCGGGCGCCGGCTGAACCCCAAGCGCGACGACTTACAGGCGTGGCGCGTGGTCTTCGCCGCTGCCTGCCGGCAACAAGGGATCGCCGCGGAGGCCACCCCCAGGCGTACGCGCGGCGTGGTCCGCAAGCCGAAGAAGCAGGCCGTCCTGCACGCCGACAAGGCGAAGCGATCGACGGTGCAGAAGTCAAAGGTGCGGGAGGCCTTGAAGGCTGTGACCGATCCTGCCGCCGGCTTGCAAGCACCCGACAGACGCGCGGTGGAGCAACAGGCGCAGACACGCGCCGATTGGAGCCGTGTTGCCAACGAGCTATCGCAGGCGAAGACAAGCGCGGGCCAAGAGCTTGCCCGACAGATCCGGAGCTTCCTGGCGCACATGCCCGCGCGCGAGACCGAACGGATGCAGCTGCAGAAGCAGTTGCGCCAGCACCTCCAACAACAGAAGGAGCTACACGATGCGAAGCCCGAAAGGACGCTTTGAGGACCCGAACACCCTGCAGACCGGCGAGTCCGGTCGCGCGATGCGAATGTTCCTGATGGCCTGCGAATACGGGAGCACCACCGTTCCACTTGCCCGATGCGCGGAGCTGTTCGGCTACTCGCCTGACGAGGCAGCGAAGCGAGCGGTCCGTGCCGCCCTTCCGGTACCGGCTTTCCGGTGTGGCAGCCAGAAGTCTCCTTGGCTGGTCAACGTGGAAGATCTCGCTGACTACATCGAAAGCCAGAGACGGCAGGCACTACAAGAGTGGCAAAGGGTCAACGGGGCCACGCACCGCCTGTCTTAGAAGTCCGATCTGAAATCTTGCACCACGGGTGAAGGGTCACGCCCGGCGCACTGCGCAAAAGCTCAAGGCATCCCTCCGCGGCACGACCGGCCTCCAGCAGGTCGCATCCATAGCCACGTGAGGAGAAGACTATGTCCGCCCAGGACCAGCGCTCACCCGCAATCATCACAGTCAGACCTACCCGCGTCATCGTCCGAAGGCGGGAGCCTGAGACCGTCACCATCAGAGCTGGCGGCCCCGAACCTGAGTCCGTGACCAAATGGATCTCCCGGTTCGCGCCAGCAATCGTTACGGGCGGCAGCCTGGCGATCGTGACCTGGCTCGCGTCCTTTGCCGTCTCCTACGTCAGCTCCTCGGCCAGCCTCTCGATTGTCCTGCTCGGGCTGCTGTCCACTGGCGCGGCGATCTACCGCGAGCTGCTTCGAGCCGGACTGATACCCCACTGGATCGTTGGCGCTTTCATCGCCTTGGCGCCCTTCTTGTTCACAGGCGTCGTCAACCTCCTCCCCCTCATCTCGATCAACCGGACTTACGTGGCGGCGATCTGCCTCGGCCTGGTCACCGGCGCCGCGGCGCATTGCCTGGGACTGCTCGGGCCTTCGCCCCGCCGCTAAGCCCCATCCCTCCGCCTACAAGGAACACCGCAATGAAGATCAAGGCCCTTATCTTTTCTATCGCGCTAGGCGTGACCGCCATCGGAGGCGTCGTTTCCACCCTCCCTGTCCGAGCCTCGGGTATTCCCGTGCTGGACGTCGCGAACCTCATGAACGCGATTCAGCAGTACACGCAGATGGTCGAGCAGCTGGCGCAGCTGCAGGCCCAGTTGCAGCAGGCCAAGCAACAGTACGAGTCGCTGACGGGTAATCGCGGACTCGGCGGGATCATGCCTGAGAACTACACAAGCACTGTTCCGCGCAACTGGCAGGAGACTCTGGCAGCCATGGAGGGCGGTGGATCAATCGGAAGCCTTGCTACCTCCATCGCCGAGCAGGCATCGCAACTTGACGATGAGCACTTCAACGGTGTCCTGGACGAAGTCACCGCGTCCCTGCGCAGCAACCTCGAGCATGACGCGAGCGCGCAAGCACTCAACGCCCAGATCTACGACAACTCCGGCGATCGGTTTGAACGACTCCAAGGACTCATGGGCGAGATCAACTCCGCCCAGGACATGAAGGCTATCGCGGACCTACAGGCCAGGCTGCAGGTCGAGACAGGGATGCTTACGAACGAGCTGATCAAGCTGCAGGCGATGAACGCCATGATCGCCAAGCGCAACAGCATCCAGGAGAGCGAAGCAATCCAATCCGGCTTCCGGCTGCGTGCCGGCGGCTACTGACGGAGCCGGACCATGCAGACCCGTCTCGCCACCGTCCTTGCAGCCGCCCTGTTGGCGGCTGCATGCAGTCGAACCGATACAGGTGACGCCGAACTGCGGGCCACATTGGAGGTCAAGCCCGCGTTCGATCCCGGCTCGATGACCACGCCCCCCGCCCTCGACGAAGTAACCGGCAGTGATGCCGTGAGTCGAGCCAAGGCGGAGGAGGTCTACTTCCGTTGCTCCAAGGTGCCACGCGCGGAACGCAAGGAGGACCCGTGGTGCCAACTGCGCGACAAGATTCTCTGAGGAGAAGGACATGGCCGCACCAGAGACTACCCGCATCGCCCACTTCCTCCTGGAAAACATTCCGGAGACCGTGACTACATACGTCAACGACAAGTCGGCTGTGATGATCGGCTATATCGGCCCGACGGCCGTCATCCTGCTGACCCTGTTCGTGCTGTTCTGGGGCGTTGCAATGGCATCCGGGCAGATCAGCGAACCCTTCACCGACGGCATGAAGCGGATCATCCGCATTTGCATCATCGTCGGGTTCGCGCTGACCGTCGGCATCTACCAGGACTACGTCGCCGACTTCTTCCTCCGGGTGCCGTCCGAGATGGCTTCGGAACTGGCCTACGAAGGAAGCAGCGGTGGATACGAACCGGCCTCCATCGCAACGGTGCTGGACGCCTCACTCCAACAGGGGTTCGACGTCGGCGACAAGGCTTGGGACAAGGGCGACGAGATGGCGCAAACCGGTATCAAGGCGGCCATCGCCGGCATGGGCTACTACGCATTGGCCATCCTGGTCTACCTGGCCGCCGCGGCACTCGTTGCAATCGCCGCGGGCATCCTGCTGGTGGCCTTCCTCGCCACGGCGCTGCTGCTGGCAATCGGCCCCTTGTTCATCCTTTTCGCCATCTTTTCCATGACCTACCGCTGGTTCGAGACCTGGCTGGGGCAGCTCGTCAACTTCGCGATCCTCTACGTCATGGTCGCAGTGACCGTCGGCCTAGTCTTCGGAATGTTCGACCAGTACCTGTCCATGCTGCCGATCACCACGCTGTCGGAGACCGTGGTCAACACGCTGAAGCTGATTGGCATGACCATCGCGGTCGCTGCCGTGCTGTTACAGACCCGATCGATGGCCGCCGCACTGGGTGGTGGAGCTGCGATGGCATCACAGAACCTCGCGGGCAAACTTGCTTCGGCGGGGGGCGAGTTCGCGCGCCTAGCAGCCACCGGTAGCTCTAAACGGAGCTTGATGCCGAACGTGTCCGCTGGCAAGGCGATCGGATCGACTGTGAAGGCGGGAGGCCGAGCGGCGAGCTATGTGAAGAAAGGGCTCGAGATGGCCAGAAGAAAGTACCAACCACCGAGCACTGTAATCGGGAGCACAGCTCAGTGACTCCGAAGACAGCGGGCCATGTCCCCTGACCTTCGTGTGCTGGAAGCTAGCCAGCCTCAGGCTCGGCGAACTTTCTGGTGGTCAATTGTGCGCAGTACGGCCGGGCCGCCAGTGGCGATTTCCCTGCGACGCCCCTCTTCTGGGAAGGCGGGGCACGTGGGACCTCACATCTTCAGCGCAAGGCCGTACGCAATTCGGGGACAAGTCAATGCGATTCGACGGTTGAAGGCTGAGGGGAGTGCGTGGCGAATCATATCAACCGCCTGAAATGACCCGTGCGCTCACGCATGGTCAACGCGGAAGGTCATCACCGTCTCGGTGCGCATGCGCTTCGACAAAGCGCCCCGCGTAGGCATGGGGAGATAACGGCTTCCTGGGGGGAGTTCCCTCTCACGGGTGCTCACTAACACCAGTCCTGACTGCCGCGCTGCCTGCGCGACGCCATCAGAGTTGCGAATAAAAGTATCTTTCAAGCATGAATTCCCTACCACAAATGTGGCATGCCCGTGGCCAGAAAGGACTCGCTCAACCTGCGAGAGCATGCGCAGAAGATCGCCAGCATAGCGTTCCACCATCCGCCGTTGACGGGGCTGCAACTGCTCAAGCCGCCCCATTGCTTCGGCGACTGACCTAACACTGCTTCCGCCATCTTGGTCGGCTGCTCGTTCAGCGCCGATAGTAGTGGAGCGGATTGTGCGTAACTCGGCGAGCGTGTAACCCAGCCACACAAGTGCCAGTCGATGACCACGCATGTAATCGATGGCGTTCAGGTACGGGGGTGACGTCAGGACTGCATCCACGCTCCGTGGCGCGAGCTCCAGATTTCTAGCATCACCCAATTTCACGTCGGCAGGACGAGGGGATGGCTGGTCTGCAAGTCGCTGGCTCAGCTGCCGAACCGACCTGACAAAGCTCGACTCGACGTCATAGCTCGATGTAAGGGCAACCTTGTGTGGTCGGCTGTGCGATGTGTCACGCGCAAGCGACGCGCCCTGCTCCTTGGTCACGATCAACCGGCTTAGGGCAATCGATAAAGCATCGACCGCCGCTCGCCGCGGAGGTGACAGTCTGGCACGACGTCGCTGATCCAGCACGTATGCGAGGCGCGCTAGCGAGCGCCTTTGTGGTGCGTCGAACCAGTAGCCCACGAACTCACGCGTTTCCTGATCGTGCCAGTGCAACTGCTGAGAACGGAGGTCGACCTGTGCTGCGTCACACAACAACTGCTTCAGCTCGCTATCTAGCACCTGCTCACTAATAGGCGTTGTCCAGACACGGCTCATCAGTACCGCCAATGGATCCATATCGAAGCCGACCGCCCGGTGACCAAGGGCCAGCGCCTGCCGGAGGACCGTCCCTGAACCAGACATTGGATCCAAAACTACGCTGTCCGCCGGCAGGTCGGCCAACGAAGCAAGGGCCAGCTCCGGGGCCATACGCGCGGGAAAGGGGTGAACGGTGCGGATCAGCATATCGATAGCCCTGCGGGTGCGGCGGTGATAATTTCGTCTAGCGCCATGTCACGCGGTGCGACTAATCCGGCCGGGGCGCCACGGCAGAGAGCGCTCTTTGCAGTTGAGCGAGGGCCTTGCGCACGTCATCCCACCCCTCTAGCGGTCCTGATCGCACACCTCCTTGCCATTCCAAAATATGCATGCAGTGAATCACGACGGCTGCAGGCGGCACGACGTGGCCACTCTCATATTTGCTGATCAACCCCTGGCTTTTCCCTAGCTGCCGACCGAAGTCCCGCTGCGAGAGCCCTAAAAGGGAGCGAGCAGCCGAAACCAACTCTGAGGGCTTGAAATGGGACGGGCGCTTTCTCACCGGGGAATGATGCATGCACTCGAGGAATTATGCTAGATTCAGGCAAGGGGCAGCGGCTGCCGGGGGCGTGGTTGCATGGAATTTGCGGAACTTAGGTCGCCCACCAAGGTCGCGAGTCATCGACTTGAGAACGCTCCTCTGACCGGGCACTGGGATCGGGGTGACACACCAGAGCCCAGGTTGCACCGAATACACGCATATCCGGCCAAGTTCCCAGCGTTCCTGACTGGGCGCGCACTCGCTTACAGTGCCCAACAAGGCCTCCAGGTACGCCGAGTGGGCGACGTATTTTGCGGTTGCGGCACGGTGGCGCATGAAGCCAGGCGTGCGGGCCTGGCGTTCTGGGGATGCGACATCAATCCTGTAGCAACCCTGATCGCCAAGGCGAAAAGCGCACGCTGCGCTGGCGCGAGCATGCGCCGACGATCGGCTGAAATCGAGGCTGAGATGGATGGCGCCTCAAGGGCGCACCGCTTGAGCCCCATCGCTGTGCAGCGCCTTCAACGCTGGTTCTCGGACTCGGCATTCAATGATCTCGCCTGTCTCCTCAACACGATCAATGACGTCGTGCCCCATAGCTCGCCATACCGTTCCGTCTTTCACTGCGCCTTCTCTGCCATCTTGAAGGATTGTTCTCAATGGCAGCAGCGCTCCGTCAAACCAGCTCTTGATAGAACCAAGGTCGCGAAGGACGTCCGCCGAGCTTTCGCGGCACAGGTGGAAATGATGGCTGCCGCATTCGATGAAGCAGGCAAGGCCACCGGGCCGGCACCCGACATCCGGCGGGCCAATGTGCTAACTGTGGACCCACCTAGTGAGCTTCTAGATCTGATCGTGACGAGCCCGCCTTACGTCACATCCTACGAATACGCTGACCTACATCAGCTCTCATCGCTCTGGCTCGGCTTTGCCGACGACCATCGCATCTTGCGCCAAGGCTCCATTGGCACCTTCGAATACGAGATTGACCTTCGGCGTGCGCACACTGCCTTGAATAGGACGGGGAAGCAGGTCGTTTTTACTTTGTACGAGCAAGATCCCGCTGCGGCACGCGCAGTCGCGCAGTACTTCTTAGATATGCAGAAGATGGCCGCCCGCTGTCGCGAGTTTCTCACAGCCGAGGGCGTAGCGATCTTTGTCATCGGCAACACGCGCTATCGGGACGTGCCGATCGACAATGCTGCTCACCTGGCTGAGTCATTGTTGGAAGCTGGTTTCAAGCGTGTACGCGCCACGCGCCGGCGTATCTCGAACAAGAGCGCGACACCCTTCCGTGATGCTGCAGGCCGCTACACCCGGCTAAGAACGCGGAACCCCATCTACGCTGAAGAATTTGTACTAATCGCCCACCTATGAGCCGTGCCAAGCCTCTGAAGCTACGTCCGTATGCGCGCCTTCTCACCATGCTGGGCGACCAGCTGATCAAGAACGAACGGGTGGCACTGGTCGAACTCATCAAGAACTCCTACGACGCGGATGCGACCTGGGTGAGAGTGAACTTTGAAGGCTTCGACGAGAACTTCGTTGGCAAGGAAGGGTCGAGGATCATCATCGAAGATGATGGCGCTGGCATGTCTACTGACATCATCGAGAACCATTGGGCAAACCCTGCGACTCCACTAAAGTTGCAAGGCAAGCTTGCCAAGAAGCACACGACCAAGAAGGGTCGGGTCATACAAGGCGAGAAGGGTATTGGACGCTTTGCTCTGCTTAAACTCGGCCGGAAGATCACGCTGACGACCAAGACGCGCGCCAGCACGGCCGAGAACGTTGTGGTCATGGACCTGTCCACGTTCGATTCGAACTTCATTGACGACAACGACACGGCTCTGTTTCTCGACGACCTACGCCTGTCCTTGCGTGAGGTCGATCCAGCGCAGCTGATACAGTCGAGACAAGTTGAGGTGGGCTTGAGGACTTTGAAGCGTCCCAAGCACGGTACGGCGATCGAGATTAGGCATCTCGCTAGCTCTTGGTCCAGAACAAAGGTTCAGGGCGTTTACAAGGATTTGGTACGGCTGCAATCTATTTTCGCGCTCGGCGAGGAGGGAGACGAAGCAGCAGACCCTTTCGAAGTAGTCATCTATCGCAACGGAGCCTACGAGGCTTTCGCGGACGCCCGTCAAAGCGAGCTTGCAGGGTTGCTGGAGAATCGGACAGTCTTCCATATCGAAGGCAGTTTCCAGCCAGCCACTAAGAGCTTCGAGTTCGAGATCGACGGCCAACATCAGTCGATCCAGTTGAACGACCCTGACCTTACCGGAATGAGGATATTTCGCGACACATTCGGGACAGTGGTTGAGCGACCAATTGAATCAGGGCCGTTCAGCTTCGAGTTTTTCGTCTTCGATTTCGCGGCCGATGCACCCGGGAAGTACCGCCTCGACAACGACGACAAAGAGCTACTTAGGCAGCATAGAATCTATCTCTATCGCGACGGGATTCGGGTGTACCCGTACGGCGACCCCGACGACGACTGGCTGCTTATTGACGTCCGCCGCGGCACGGTTAAGGCTAGCGAGTTTTTGAGCAATGATCAGGTCGTTGGTCAAGTGCGGATCACTCAAGCGGCCAATCCGGAGCTACGTGATAAAACGAGCCGGGAAGGTCTTGTCGAGACGGGTAATCCGACGAGTGACTTCAGGGCTCTGTTGCAGATATTTCTTGCATGGGTGCGAAAGCGACCCTACGCCCAGTACAAGATCAAGGCCGCGCGCAGCGACGACGTCAGCATTTTCAAAGAGAATGCCGTGCAGCATGCGCTTGAGTCGGCAGCCGACGCTGCCCAAGCAGCTGGCACTCCCGCACAGGTCCGCGAGAAGCTTGGAGAGGCAACCCGCCAGTACAAGCAGGAACGCCGCTACCTGGTGCAGCGCGCTGAGACCACCGAGCATCTCGCGGGTGTGGGCTTATCCGTGGAGTCGGCTACGCACGATCTAACATTGGCGATACGAACGGCCACCTCATCTACTGATGCCTTGATCTCGCAGATCTCGCGCTCTGGTCAGATTGATCGCGACGTTCTCAAGCGTGAACTGCTGTCGATCCGTGGGAGCTTGGCTTTCATTGCCGACCAGCTAAAGGACATGCAGCTGCTTTTCAAGAGCAGTAAGCAGCGCCGGAAAGACATCAAGGTTTTAGACCTTGTGACGAAGGTTGAGCGCTTGTTTAGAGCACTGCTGGAGCGCGCCGAGATCAAGGTGACGATAGAAGAGGTTGGCGGTCCACTTGTAGCGAAGACGACAGACGCAGTTCTGCTGCAAGTGTTGCTGAATCTTTTCGATAACGCGATGTATTGGCTGAAGAGCTCACCCGCACCGCGTGAAATCGAGGTACTGCTCGACGGCGATAGAGGCATCATGGTTTTTGCGGACAATGGCCCAGGAATCCGTGCAGACGACATCCCATATATCTTCGAGCCGTTCTATACCGGGAAAGCAGAAGAAGGTCGAGGGTTGGGTTTGTACATAGCGCGCCAGCTTCTCGACCGTCACGACTACACGATTGACGTTGCAAGCAAGGGGGAGCGGATCTTGCGCGGTGCAAACCTCGTCGTCAGCTTTGTCAAGGAGGACGCGTAGTGGCCAGCGCAATCCAAGGTCTTTTCAGCGGTGTGGCCGTGGTCATCGACGATCAGGCGCATGCGAAGACGGACAAGAACCTCGATGCGATCATCGAGACAATCCACGCCGCAGGTGGTTTGGCCATTATTCACACTGCCCTACCCAAGAAGGACGAGCTGTCCAACTATTCAAGCGTCGCCTTCGTGATGATGGACTGGGATCTGACGCCTCCCGGCTTGTCGATTTCCGAAGAGAACAGGCAGGCACTCTTCGAAGAGAATGTGGAATTCATTCGCGCGTTGGGTGCGCACCGACATACCCCAGTCGTGATCTTCACGAACGAGAACCTTGAGGAGGTCACGGCTGTTCTTAACGCGCACGTGGACATGCGGTCTCACCTCGCTTCCGGAAGGCTCTTGCTGCGCGACAAGGCAGAAGTCGGTGACAAGATCTATGAAGTCCTCAATCAATGGGCGAACGAGATACCGTCCGTACTGGCGCTGAAGACATGGGAGCAGCAGAGTGTTCGGGCTCTCAACGACCTGTTCATCGACCTCCACGACCGGAGTCCCCATTGGCCGGTGATGCTGTGGGAAACCTACAGTCATGACGGACCGGCGCCGGCCGACGAACTTGGGAAATTGATCACTCGGTTGGTTGCTTCGAGAATGGACCAGCTTGAACTGGATCTCAGCCGTTTCGTTGGTGAGATCGACGCGAAGCACCGTGATGATCCAGCTGAGTATGAGCGGACTCTGAAACGTGTGCTGGAAGGCGAGCGTGTCCTTGATGTGCGACGCTTGCATGCAGACAGCAGCGCCCCTGGCGATTTCTTTCAGACGCCAGAAGCGACCACGTCCATCTACATAAACGTGCGCCCCGAATGCGACGCTATCAGGCGCGCAGGGCGATCGATGCCCGATCTATACCTATTGAAGGGACAGCTCGTCGATCCATCAAAGATCGACATACACGCCGACCACGGCCAGATCTTGGATCGTGATGACCAGTTCACGGTCTACTCCATGTTCAATGGAGCTTCCTATCGTTTCGGGTTCAAGGATCTGACGATCAAGAAATGGGAGGACTGGTCAAAACATCGGAAAGGCCGGCTTTTGTCGCCATTTGCGACGCGACTTCAGCAGAAGTTCGCGGCCTACTTGCAACGCTCCGGGTTGCCGGCAATCCCGAGAGTGCTAAGAAGCTCAGTTACAGACTCCGCGGAGACCGGCGAAACTGCAGCTGCCGACGGAACGGCTCAAGCCTGAGGAATGGAGGCAGCAATGCGTCCGCCCGACCAAAGAGCGTCACAGGTGCAACATGCTCTGAGCGCCCCAGTCTAATTATTTGAAATAATAAGAGTTCTTGGCCCTGTCGGTCCAGTCCATCATCGGGGCGACGGACAGGCGCACGGAGGCGCGATAGCGCGCGTCGTCGCGGCGCCGGGAGGCGCCCAGGGGCATCGGGTTCGAGGTCGCTGTCGTCATCGTGTCAGCCACGGCGGATGGTTGCGGACCGTGCCCGCCCAGGGGCGGACAGGGTACACGCTGCCGGCGGCTCAGCCGGCGTCGGGGAGCGGCCGGCCCCAGCGGCGGTAGCTTTCGACCATGCCCTCGCGCAGCCGCTTGGCGCGCGCATCGCCGGGTTCGACGCCGAGGTCGCGGGCGATGCCCGGCCAGCCATCCGCGTGACCCGCCGACCAGGCCTCGATCACGCCGCGGCAGGGGCGCCCGGAGACGCGGGCAAGCGCGCAAGCGTAGTAGAGGTCCCCGGGCTTGCGCTCCTGTCGACCCAGCAGGTCCTGCAGCAGCGGGCGCGGGGCGTCGAAATAGCGCACCAGCTCATCGATGAAGGCATCGGGATAGCGCGCGGCATAGCGGTTGATGTCGGCCAGGCGGGCGTCGACCACGGCGTCTCCGGTGGCGGGTGCCCGGGCCACGGCCGCGTCCTGCGCGAAGGCGGCAGGCGGCGCAAGCAGCCACAGCAGGCAGGCGAGCAGCAGGCGATGTCGGCAAACGGTCATGCGGTCTCCGCGTCAGGGATGGCCGGCGGCTGGCAGCAGCAGGTCATGCTCGCGCCCCGGAAACACGCGTCCGTCCGGATCGCGCACTTGCAGCGCGCCGTCCTGCACCAGCGCGTAGCGGCGCTGGCCGCCGGTCCCGGCCTCGAGGCTGAGCAGGCGGTCGTCGAGGCGCCATTCGCCGGCCTCATCGAAGCTCTGGCTGCCTTCGACCGCAACATACACCTCCACCAGCCGGTAGCTGCGGTGGCCGTCGCGCTGCTCCAGGACCAGGCGCGTGTCGATGGCCTCGCAGTCGGCGCAAGGCAGGCGGCCGCGCCATTCGGCCGCGCCCGTGTCGATGCCGTCGGGCGGCGGCGGTGCGTCCTCGTCCGCGCGCATGCAGCCAGCGGCGATGGCGACGGACAGCATGGCGAGCAGGAGCGCGCGGAAGCAGGACATGCGCCGATTGTGCCGCAGGCGCCGGTTGTCCGCGCGCAGCGACGCGACGCGGTCGGCCTGGCCGCGCCCGTCAGGGGGCCAGGATCGAACGCAGCGCGTCGGGAAGGTCGGCCGCGGAGTCGAGCGTGCGCATGCGCGCGGCGGCGCCTACGGCCAGGCACGCTTCGCGCTCGTGCTCCCAGGTCAGGTGATAGGGCAGGTGCAGGCCCCAGCCACCCAGCTCGAGCACCGGCGCGATGTCCGAGCGCAGCGAATTGCCGACCATCGCGAACTCGCCCGGCGCGATCCCGAACTCCTCGAGCAGGCGGCGGTAGGTGGGCACGTCCTTCTCGCTGACGATCTCGATGCGCCGGAACAGCGACGACATTCCCGACTCGCGGACCTTGGCCTCCTGGTGGAACAGGTCGCCCTTGGTGATGAGCACCACCGGGAATTCGCGCGCCACCGCCTCCACCGCTTCGCGCACGCCCGGCAGCAGTTCGACCGGATGGCGCAGCAGGTCCTTGGCCAGCGCCACGATGCGATGCACGTCGGCACCGCTGATGCGGCCGCCGGTGATGTCGATCGCGGACTCGATCATCGACAGCGCCATGCCCTTCACGCCGTAGCCGAACACCGCCAGGTTCGCCTTCTCCACCGCGTACAGCCGCTCGCTGGTGCGCGCATCGCCGTTGACGTAGCGGGCGATGATGGCTTCGAAGTCGCGCTGCGCCTGGTCGAACCAGTCCTGGCTTCGCCAGAGCGTGTCGTCGGCGTCGAAGCCGACCATCCTGATGCTGGGCATCGCGTGATTATCCCGGAACGAAGAGGCGACGGCATCCCTGCCGTCGCCCTGGAACGATGTCGCCTGGCGCCGGTCCGACGGACGCGGCGCGGAGGATCAGTCTCCGCCGCCGGCCTTGGCGGCGTGGGCGCGGTACTCCTCGGGGGTCAGCTCGCCGTCGCCGTCGGCATCGGCCTGGTCGAACACCGATGCGAGCGCGGGCAGCGCCGCGGACTCCTCGCGCGAGATGGTGCCGTTGCCGTCGGCGTCGACGTCGTTCCAGCCCAGCTGGCGGCCAGCCGGCGGGACATCGGCGGCGGTGGCGGCCGGCGTCGCGGCGTCCTGCGCCGCCTGGGCGGCCTCGGCGGATTCGACGGCCGCCTTCTGGGCCTCGCGGACTTCGGGAGTCACGGCGCTCTGGGCCAGGGCCAGCGGCATGGCCAGCACCGCACCCAGTGCGAGGACGGCGGCGATCGGCTTGCGTGCGTTCTTCATCAGGGGGAATCTCCTCAGGCGGATGCGGGGGCATCCGGTTTCGATGGGGTGCGACCGGTCGATCCGGCCACGGGCCACACCCTGCAATGGCCCGCATTAACCGCGTCCGCTGCGCGATCCACGCGTCGACATGGCGTTAACCACCGGCGACGCGCGAGCCGCTAGAACGCGTGCGCGTGGCCGGCGCCTGCACCATACTCGCGGCTCCAATGCCCATGGAGCGCACGCGATGAAACCGTCCCTCCCGGTTGCCGCCCTGGCACTCGCCATCCTCGCCAGCGCCTGCGCCAGCGCGTCGGGCCAACACCCGTTCAACGTCGAGGCCGTCGCGAAGTTCGATGAACCCTGGGCGATGTCCTTCCTGCCCGACGGCCGCCTCCTGGTCACCGAGAAGAAGGGGCGGCTGAAGCTCGTCGACGTCGCCAACGGCAGCAGCCGCGACGTGGCCGGCGTGCCGGAGGTCGACTACGGCGGCCAGGGTGGATTCGGCGACGTCGTGCCGCATCCCGGCTTCGCCGGCAACGGCCTCGTGTACCTGAGCTATGCCGAGGCCGGCGACGGCGACACCCGCGGCGCGGCGCTGGCGCGCGCGAGGCTGGTGACCGCTGACGATGGCACGGCGCGGCTCGACGGGCTCGAGGTCATCTGGCGCCAGGTGCCGAAGGTGGACGGTCGCGGCCACTACGGCCACCGCATCGCCTTCGACGGCGAGGGCAAGCTGTGGCTGAGCTCCAGCGAGCGCCAGAAGTTCGACCCGGCCCAGGACATGGCGTCCAACATGGGCAAGATCCTGCGCCTCGAGGACGATGGCCGGCCCGCCGCCGGCAATCCCTTCGCCGGCGATGGCGGGGTCGCCGCCGAAATCTGGTCGCTCGGCCACCGCAACGTGCTCGGCCTGGCCTTCGACGCGGGCGGGCAGCTCTGGGACGTGGAGATGGGGCCGGCCGGCGGCGACGAACTGAACCTGGTCGAGCGCGGCGGCAACTGCGGCTATCCGATCGTCTCCAACGGCGACCATTACGACGGCACGCCGATCCCGGACCACGACACCCGGCCGGAGTTCATCGCGCCGGCGGCGCACTGGACGCCGGTGATCTCGCCGTCGAGCCTGGTGTTCTACCGCGGCGACGTGTTCCCGCAGTGGACGGGCGACGCCTTCATCGGCGGCCTGTCGTCGCAGTCGCTGGTTCGCGTCGAAGTCGACGGCCGCCAGGCGCGCGAGGCCGAGCGCTTCGGCATGGGCCACCGCATCCGCGAGGTCGAGCAGGGGCCCGAGGGCGGGCTGTGGCTGCTGGAGGATGGCAAGGGTGGCCGCCTGCTCAAGCTGACGCCGAAGCCGTCACCGGCCGGCTGATCAGGGCAGGACGACGCCGGTGCCGATCTCGCGCCCGTCCTCGAGCACGCGGAACCCGCGGCGGCCGTCGCCGGGAAGCTGCACGGCCGCTCCGCAGATCAGCTCCACCTCGTGACTGCTCCCTGGCGCGAGCTCCGCGACCGCGCCGCGGCCGATGGCGCAGCGCGCGTTCGATCCGCCGTCGAACTCCACGCGGCCACGCCAGCCCCGGCTGATCGCCACCGCGCGGCCGCCGGCGTCCGTGGCCAGCAGGTCCAGGCGCACCGGAATGCCGAGCTTTCCGGGATAGTCGAGCCGCGGCTGCGGCGCGGCTTCCGCCGCCGCGGTGGTGTCCTGGGGCGACGGCCCGCACGCGGCGAGCAGCATCGGCAACAACAGCATGATGGGGCGCATGGCGATTCCTGGCGTCGGCGCAAGGGCGGAGCGGCGGGCGGGCCGGCACGTCGCGCGCCCTTCATCCCGCCATCGCGAAAGGCTGCCATAGTAGGTCGCGACACCATGGCGCGATAGACGATGACTCTTGCAGCACCCCTCGACGATCAGGAAGCCGCGCTCGAGCTCGCGATCGCCGAGCTCGACGCCGGCATGGCCGACCTCCAGCTCAAGCACCGCGACCTGTTCGCCTATGCCAACGCCTGGGCCGAGCGCCACGACGCGGTGATGCGCCTGGCGCCGCCGCACCTGGAGGACAGCGCCCGTGCGCGCCTGCGCCGGATCGCGATCCGCTGGGGCCTGGCCGACGGCGTGCGCATCACCCGCCAGTTCCCGGCGCTGCGCGGGGGCTGAGCCCCGCGGGACCGCGTCACGGTCCCGCGCGGACACTTCCTCAGAAACCGACGCTGCTGGTGAAGTCGCCCAGCAGCTGGCCGAAGATCTCGACCTGGCTCTGGATCTGCGCGGCGTGGTCGGTGTGCAGCACTTCGAAGTCGTAGTGCAGGAACGGATCCATCTCGTCGTCCAGCACCATCCGCCCATAGCGATAGCGGCTGTTGTAGACGTTGGCCACCTGCAGCGTGGTGCCGTTCTCCAGATCCAGGCCGACCTCGAGCTGCAGCGAACCGCAGCGGCCGTCGTTGCAGTCGTAGAAGTTGAGGTAGGCGTTCAGGTCGTTGGCGCGGAACCGGATCATCGGGTCGCCGGCCGAATCCTCGAGCAGCTCCGGCGACAGCTCCATCCGCTCCAGCACGGCCATGGCCTCGGGCCCGGTCACGCCCCGGCCCGGATCGGCGGCCGCCGGGATCGCGGCGAGTGCAAGCAACGGGGCCAGCAGGCCCGCGGTCCATCTGTCCATCGTGTGGCCTCCCCCTGTGGTGGGACGAATGCTAGCCGAATCGGAGGGCGATGGATCCTCCCGCCGGGCGCTCAGCCGGCGGGCTGCGGCGGAGCGTCGTCGGGCCATTCATGGCCGTGCGCATCGTCGAGCAGGCGCATCCGCCTGCGCTCGACCCGCTGCTCCCCGGCGGCCCGCACCGTGCGTAGGGTTTCCAGCATCAGCGGCACGCCGGTGGAGCGGCGGAAGCGCGCGTGGCCGGCGTCGACGATCGACATGTCCGCGACGACCTTCTCGCGGTCCTCGCCCGTCACCTGCCGCCCGTGCAGCTGCTCGACAGCCGCCAGGGCCACCTCGGCCGCACGCTCCCGGTCCATGCGCGTGGTCCAGTCCAGCGTCGCCTCGTCCGAGCCCGCCGCGCCGGCCTGCATGAGCAGGGTCACCCGCGCCGGCACCTTTCCGGCACCCAGCGGACTGTCGATCTCGACGTCGACCCCGAACGGCACGCCGGCTTCGAGCTCGGCACCGAACAGGTCGTTGTACGCCAGCGCGTCGCGCGACATCAGCGCGCCCGGGACTTCGGGCCGGGTCATCCGCGCGACCATGTCCGCGGCGGCCTCGCGTCCCCGCGCCCGTGCCGCCTCGCCGTCCGCGCCCGCCGGCCAGCCGCCCGCCGCCTCCACGCCCGACTGCAGCGCGGCCTCGAACCCGGTACGCAGCGCGGGCCCGAGCTGCGCGGCAAGCTGGTCCAGGTTGCGCAGGGCGCTGAAATTGCCGGTCGCGTCCAGCTCGACCTCCAGCACGAGATCGGGCAACGACTCCAGCAACTGGCGCATCAGCGCCTCCTGGCCGTCCCCGCCCTCCAGCTGCTCGTAGCGGCTGTCGTCGAAGGACCAGGTCTGGACGAAGCCGTCGTCGAGCACGCCGGTGATGCGGATGGTCTCGATGCCGGTGGTGCGCGAACGCTCCCTGCCGCCCTCCCCGATGGAGATGTCGTAGTCCTCGGCCGCATAGCGCAAGGCCACGCCTTCGTGCCAGGGCGCGACCCAGCGCACCAGCTCCGGCGGCGCAGGCGCGGCGTTCTTCCTCGCCAGCGCGACCTCGGGCCATGCGAACGCGAGCAGCAGCGCCAGCGCGATGCAGGCGCGCGGCCCGCTCAGCCGCACTTCGAGTAGCCGCAGTTCAGGCAGGTCGCGCAGCCGTCCATCACCACCACGGCCTTGGTGCTGCACTTGTGGCACATGGTGGCGGAGGGCGGGAAGCTGGTGCCTTCTCCGGTCACCGCGACGTCCTCGCCGGCACGGTCCGCGCCCTGGTCGGCGAACAGGCCGCCTACGGGGCCGGCGTCGGCCGCGGCGACGTCGGCGTCACTGTTTTTTTTTGAGCGCGACTCGTACTGGCGGCGCTTCTCGTCGATCAGCGCGCGCTGCGCCGCGCTCAGCTCCGGGTCGTGGATCATGCCGATCGACTTCAGATGATCCTCGACGATAGCGCCGAGCTCGGCCACCAGCGAAGGCATGTACACGCCGCCGGCCTTGAAGTAGCCGCCGCGCGGATCGAACACCGCCTTCATCTCTTCCACCAGGAAGGTCACGTCGCCGCCCTTGCGGAACACCGCCGACATGATGCGCGTCAGCGCGACGATCCACTGGAAGTGCTCCATCGACTTCGAGTTCACGAAGATCTCGAAGGGACGGCGCTGTTCGTGCTCGCTGCCGGCGTTGAGCACGATGTCGTTGATGGTCACGTACATGGCGTGCTCCACCAGCGGCGACTTGATCTTGTAGGTGCTGCCGACCAGCACTTCCGGGCGCTCGATGCGCTCGTGCATCTGGATGACTTCGGCCGTGGGGCGCTCGGCGGCGGCCTCCTGCACGGCGGCGGGGCCGGCCTGCGCGGCGGCCTTGTCGCCCTCGGCGGTGGCGACGGAGTACCCGGTGATTTTCTTCTCGATCCTGACGGCCATGACGCGTGTTCCTGCTGTTTCGTGGGATGCGCGCTCCCCCGCCTGCGCGGGGGAGTCCGGAGGGTCTTACCTGCCCGCGGGCTTGCGCGCGGGCGCCTTCTTCGCGGCGGCCTTCTTCGCCGGTACCTTCCTGGCCACCGTCTTCTTCGTCGCCGCCTTCTTCGCGACGGGCTTCTTCGCCGCCACCTTCCTGGCCGCCGGCTTCGGGGGCGCGGCCTTCTTCGCCACGGCCTTCTTCGCCGCCGCCTTCTTCACCGCTTTCTTCGCGACCTTCTTCGCGGCCTTCTTGCGCTTGATCGCCGCGGCCTCGGCGCGTGCAGCGGCGCTGGTGGCGGCCAGCGACTGCTTGGCCCCGGCCACGCGGGTGCCCACCGCCTTCTTCGCCGCGCCCGCGCGCTTGGCGACGACCTTCTTCGCCTTCCCCGCGCCTTCCACCACGGCCTTCTCGGCCTTGCCCGCGGCCTGCTTCACCTGTTCCACCGCCTTGGACGCGCGCCTGGACACCTTGCTGCCGACGTCCTTCGCCTTGTCGGCGACGGTCCCGGCGGCATTGCCGAGCGTCGCTGCGACCCCATTGCCGTTGCTCATCGTGTTTGCCTCGTCGTCATGGTCGCGGACGGGGTGCCCGCGGGCTGGAATGTAGCGCGGCCGGACGCCGCCGTGGGCCTGCTCAGAACTTGCCGTAATAGCCTTCCTTCAGCGCGTCGAAGAGGTTGGCGGCGGTGTGGGTTTCGCCGTCGTATTCGATCTCCTCGTTGCCCTTCACCTCCACCGTGCTGCCGTCCTCGAGCTCGAAGCGGTAGGTGGTGTTGGCGAGGTCGGACTCCTTCACCAGCACGCCCTGGAAGGCGGCGGGGTTGAAGCGGAAGGTGGTGCAGCCCTTCAGGCCCTTCTCGTGGGCGTAGAGGTAGATGTCCTTGAAGTCCTCGTAGGGATAGTCGGTCGGGACGTTGGCGGTCTTGGAGATCGACGAGTCGACCCACTTCTGCGCCGCGGCCTGGACGTCGACGTGCTCCTTCGGGCTGATGTCGTCGGCTGAGATGAAGTAGTCCGGCAGCTGCGCCGCCGGGTCCTCGCTGAACGGCATGGCCGCGGCGTTGACCAGGTGGCGGTAGGCCAGCAGCTCGAACGAGAACACGTCCACCTTCTCCTTCGACTTCTTGCCCTCGCGGATCACGTTGCGGCTGTAGTGGTGCGCGAACGAGGGCTCGATGCCGTTGGAGGCGTTGTTGGCCAGCGACAGGCTGATGGTGCCGGTGGGCGCGATCGAGCTGTGGTGGGTGAAGCGCGCGCCATGCTCGGCCAGCTGCTCCACCAGCTCCGGGGCGACGCCGGCGACCTGCTGCATGTAGCGGCTGTAGCGCGCGTGCAGCACCTTGCCGGGGATCTCCTGGCCGACCTTCCAGCCGTCGGCGGCCATCTCCGGGCGCTTGCGCAGCATTTCCGCGGTGACCTCGAAGCGCTCCTCCATGATCGGCGCCGGGCCCTTCTCCTGCGCCAGCGACAGGCCGGTTTCCCAGCCGGCCACGGCCATCTCGCGGGCCACGCGCTCGGTGAAGTCGCAGCTCTCCTTGGAGCCGTACTTCATCTTCAGCATGGTGACCGTCGAGCCCAGGCCCAGGAAGCCCATGCCGTGGCGGCGCTTGCGCATGATCTCCTCGCGCTGCTGCGGCAGCGGCAGGCCGTTGACCTCGACCACGTTGTCGAGCATGCGGGTGAACACGCGCACCACCTCGCGGTACTCCTCCCAGTCGAAGGACGCCTGGTCGGTGAACGGGTCGCGCACGAACTTGGTCAGATTGACCGAGCCCAGGAGGCACGCGCCGTAGGCCGGCAGCGGCTGCTCGCCGCAGGGGTTGGTGGCGCGGATGTTCTCGCACCACCAGTTGTTGTTCATCTCGTTGACGCGGTCGATGAGGATGAAGCCCGGCTCGGCGTAGTCGTACGTCGAGACCATGATCATGTCCCACAGGTGGCGCGCGCGGACCTTGCCGTAGACCTTGCAGGCCACCAGCCCGTCGTCGCGGACGATGTAGCCGTCGTGCTGCGGCCAGTCGCGCCAGACCACCTGGGCGGCGTCGTCGAGGTCGATGTCGCCCTGCTCCTTGGCACTCACCGGGAACACCAGCGGCCACTCGGCGTCGGCCTTGACCGCCTCGATGAAGCCGTCGGTGACCAGCAGCGAGAGGTTGAACTGGCGCAGGCGGCCGTCCTCGCGCTTGGCGCGGATGAAGTCGCGCACGTCGGGGTGGCTGACGTCGAAGGTGCCCATCTGCGCGCCGCGGCGGCCGCCGGCCGACGACACCGTGAAGCACATCTTGTCGTAGATATCCATGAACGACATCGGGCCCGAGGTGTAGGCGCCGGCACCGGCCACGAACGCACCGCGCGGGCGCAGGGTCGAGAACTCGTAGCCGATGCCGCAGCCGGCCTTCAGCGTCAGACCGGCCTCGTGGACCTTCTCCAGGATGCCGTCCATCGAGTCGACGATGGTGCCCGACACGGTGCAGTTGATCGTGCTGGTGGCCGGCTTGTGCTCGAGCGCCCCGGCATTCGAGGTGATGCGGCCAGCCGGGATCGCGCCGCGGCGCAGCGCCCAGAGGAAGCGCTCGTTCCAGTACTTGCGCTTCTCCGGCGTGTCCTCGGCCTCGGACAGCGCGCGCGCGACGCGCTGGCAGGTGCCGTCGATGTCGGCATCCAGCGCCTCGCCCTGCTTGGTCTTCAGGCGGTACTTCTTGTCCCAGATGTCGACCGAAGCCGGCTGCATCGGGATGTCCTGGTCGGTGCCAGCCATCGTGTTCTTCACAGCCTCCAGGCGAACCGTGCTCATGCTGCTTCCATCTCCTTGATCCTGGCCGGTCGTGCGCGAACCGGCCGTCGTGGTGTGGTGCCTGCCGGGCGCGGTCCGCTTCGGGTCGCGCCGACGGCAAGGCTGCATGGCGCGCGGCGCACGCCATGCCGTGTTCGTCAATGTCGAGTCTGGCCAGTCGTCATGTCATGCATGCGAACCACCCCCGAATGGTTGGCGTGCCGGCCCGGCAACAACTAGTACTGGGCTGAACATGTCCTGGCGACCACTACATCTTGTGGCCGACAGGTGAGACCGTAAGGCCGCCGCGGACCGAAGTCAATCGTCCGCGCGGCCCCGGCGCGCGAAGCCAGGCGTGAGGCCGTTCACACCACGACATGAACGAGCGACACATCCGGATGCGCGCGCCGGAAGCGCCCGGCCGGCACGCCGGAGCAGCCGCCGGGCGCCTCGCACCGCCCCCGGCATGCCGGCACTTCCTCACGTCGCGGCCACGACGGTTTGGGCACCTTGGACTGCAATCCGCCACGGGGGCGCGGAGGTCGCAGCTTCCCGTTTCCGCATCCGCCATCGGTCCGACTTCAGTGCCGATTGCACGATTCTGGACGACACTGGAGGAGTTTCATTTTTCCCCGCATGCCGATGAAGCGATCGACCCGGACCACCCTGCTCGCCCTGACGATGGCCGCCGCCTTCGGTGGCTTCGCCGCGACCCTGATCCGCGAAGGCCTCGACGTCCCCGCGCGCGCCGAGCCCGCCGCCGCGGTGCCGATGGCGGCGGCCCTGCCCGGCGTCGTCGACGGCCAGGCCCTGCCCTCGCTCGCGCCGATGCTGCGCCGGGTGACGCCGGCCGTGGTCAGCGTGCATTCCAGGCAGCGCGTGCGCATCAACAACCCCTTCGCCAACGATCCGTTCTTCCGCCGGATGTTCCCCAACGTCCCCGACGAGCGCATCAACGAATCGCTCGGCTCGGGCGTGATCGTCGACGCGGCGCGCGGCTACGTGCTGACCAACCACCACGTGATCGAGGGCGCCGACGAGGTGTCGGTGACCCTGAGCGACGGCCGCACCCTGACCGCCGAGTTCGTCGGCTCCGATGCCGACACCGACGTGGCGCTGATGCGGATTCCGGTGCCGGGCGACGGCCAGCCGCTGCAGGCGATCCCGCTCGCCGACAGCGGTGGGCTCGAGGTCGGCGACTTCGTGGTCGCGGTCGGCAATCCCTTCGGCGTCGGGCAGACGGTGACCTCCGGCATCGTGTCCGCGGTCGGGCGCAGCAACGTGCCGGGCGTCGGCTACCAGAACTTCATCCAGACCGATGCCAGCATCAACCCGGGCAACTCCGGCGGCGCGCTGGTGAACCTGCGCGGCGAACTGGTCGGCATCAACACCGCCAGCTTCAACCCGCGCGGCAGCATGGCCGGCAACATCGGCCTCGGCTTCGCCATCCCGGCCAACCTGGCGCGCAGCGTGATGCAGCAGCTCGATGCCCACGGCGAGGTCCGCCGCGGCTCGCTCGGCATCGACACCCAGGACCTCGACGACCGCCTGGCCGCCAGCCTCGGGCTGCCCGCCGGCAGCCGCGGCGCCGTGGTCACGCGCGTCCAGGCCGGGTCGGCCGGCGCCGAGGCGGGGCTGCGCCCCGGCGACGTGATCGTCGCCGCAAACGGCGAGCGCATCGGCGACGGCGAGTCATTGCGCAATTTCCAGGGCCTGCAGCCGGCCAACGCCCGCGTCACCCTCGACGTCCGCCGCGACGGCCGGGCGCAGCAGCTGCAGGCCACGCTGCGCGAGCAGCCGCGCATGCTCGCCGGCCAGCAGCTCGACCCGCGCCTGTCCGGCGCCAGCTTCGTCGAACTGCCCGAGGCGCTGCGGCGCGGCGGCGTGTCCGGCGTGCTGGTCGAGGACGTCGCCTCCGGCAGCCGCGCCGCGCGCAACGGCCTGCGCGCCGGCGACGTCGTGGTCGCCGCCGCCGGCGAGCGCGCATCCGACCTGCCCGCCCTGCGCGCGGTGCTGGCCGATCCCCCCGCGCAGCTGGTGCTGCGCATCCTGCGAGGCCGCGGCCAGGGCAACCTGGTCATGGAATGAATCCGATCCCCCAAGGAGAAACGCGATGAGCCCGACCCATACCGACAACCTGAAGTCCAGCCTGTCCGAAGCCGGCGGCCACCTGAAGCAGGCCGCGTCCGACACCGCCAGCGCGGTACGCGGCGCCGCCGCGGCCGCCGGCGAAGAGATGCGCCTGGGCCGCGCCAACCTGAAGGCCGACCTGGCCGACGGCGCCGTCGCCGGCCTGTCCGCGCTCGAGGAAGCCGCCGGCGCCGGCGGCGAGCAGGTCGACCAGCTGCTGGAGAAGGGTCGCGACCTCGTCGACAGCGCCGCCGACCTGATCCGCGAGCGCCCGATCGCGTCCTTCGGCGTCGCCTTCGCCACCGGCTGGATCATCGCCAAGCTCGCGCGCAGCGGCGACCGCTAAAACGTGGAGCCGCAGACGCCCCCCGGACCCGGCCCGGCGGAACCCACGCCGGGCGGACCCGAGCCCGGGCCCACGCCACCGCCCACGCCCGACCTGGCCGACACGCTGCGCGCGCTTCGCGACAGCGGCAAGGCCGGCGTCGGGGCCGCGGGCGACGCGGCCAAGGCCCTGCGCGACCTGGTCGCGGCCGACGTCTCGCTGGCACGCAGCGCAGCCGGGCGCAGCGCGGTGTTCGCCGGCGTCGCGGTGATGTTCGGCGTCTCGGCCTGGCTGCTGCTCATGACGGCGTTGATCGTGGTGCTCAGCAACCAGGTCGGCCTGCCGTGGTGGATGTCGCTGGGTGGCTGCGGCCTGGCCAGCCTGCTCGCCGCATGGCTCTCGCTGCAGAAGGCCACCGACTATTTCGAGCACACGCGGCTCAAGGCCACGCGGCGCCAGCTGGCCCGCCTGGGCATCGGCGAGCTGTCCGACCTGATGCCCGACCCCGGCTCGCCGGCCTCCGCCCGCGCGGTCGGTTCCGAGGTCCGCGAAGGCGCGCGGGCCGAAGGCAAGACGCCCCCATGAGGCCATGGACATGAGTTTCGAAGCCCTGCAGGCCAAGGTCGCGCGCGCCGAGGACGCGCTGGAAGCGCGCGAGCGCCAGGTCGCGGCCGATTTCCGCGTGTTCGGCGGCTGCTGGCGGGACACCTGGTCGCCGCCGCGGGTGGTGATCGCCGGCCTCGCCGCCGGCCTCCTCGCCGGCTGGGCGCGGCCCGGCCGTGCGATCGCCGGTGTGCAGCCGGCCCGCTGGCTGCAGCTGGCCACCAGCCTCGCCGGCCTGGCGGGGACGCTGCAGGCGGCCTTCGCGGCGTCGGACGCCAAGGATGCGGCCGAGGACGCCGGCGATGCCGCGGCCGTGGCCAGCGGCCAGCCGCCGGGTGCGAAGGTGCCGGCGGCCGATGCCGCGGCGGCCCGGGCATCGGCGCCGGACGCGGTCGCGCCTGCGCCTCCGACCGCCGCGCCTGGGCGCACCCCGCCGGCGCCGCCCAGCGCCCGCCGCTACGTTCCGGATCCCAGCTGGGATACGCCGCCGCGCCCCGCGGAAGCCGCCACCGAAGTGTCCGAACGGCGCTGAGCGCGCCGCCCCCGCCATGAGCGCCACCGGCCCGGACATCGATTCCGATCGCCCCTCCGCGGACGCCGGCCCGCCCGCTGCCGGCGTCGCGACCCCATCCCCGACGTCGGCGCCGCCGCGCCCCCGGGCCTCCGGCGCGGTGGTCGTCCTCGCCTTCCTCGCGGTGGGCTACACGCTGTGGGCCGCGCAGGGCGTGGTCCTGCCGGTGCTGCTGGCGATGTTCCTGGCGCTGGTCGGCAATCCGCTGATCCGCGGCCTGCGCCGCCTCCACGTCCCCCGCTTCCTGGCGGCCCTGCTGGTGCTGCTGGGCGGAATCGCCGGCGCCGCCCTGCTCGGCCAGCAGCTGCTGGCACCCGCGGTGGACTGGATGCAGGAAGCGCCGCGGCAGATGCGCCAGGTCGGGCGCGAGCTGAGCGAACTGGTGAAGCCGGTGCATGAGGCCAACCGGGTCGCCGAGGACATCGCGCGCCAGGCCAGCAGTGGCGACGGGCGCAAGGTCGAGGTGGTGCGCACCGTTCCCGACGACCCCTACGCCCTGCTCACCCGGGCGCCGAAGGCCGTCGGCGGCGTCCTGGCGGTGGTGCTGCTGACGTTCTTCTTCATGGTCTTCGGCGAGGACCTGCAGCGCCGCGCCATCGCCCTGCTGCCCACGCGCCAGCGCCAGCGGATCACCGTCGACATCATGCAGTCGATCGAGCGCGACCTGTCGCGCTACGTCCTCACCATCAGCCTGATCAACGCCGGGGTCGGCCTGCTGCTGGCGGCGGTGCTGCATTTCGCGCTGGGCGTGGACATGCCCGAGGCCCTGCTCTGGGGCACGATCGCGACCCTGCTCAACTTCGCGCCCTACGTCGGCCCGGCGATCGGCGTGGCGTTGATGCTGGCCATGGGCTTCGTGACCTGGGACGAGGTCGGGCCCTCGCTGTTGCCGGCGGCGATCTATCTCGGCCTGCACACGCTGGAAGGCCAGCTGGTCACGCCGCTGGTGCTGGGCCAGCGCATGCAGCTGTCGCCGCTGGTGCTGATCCTGGCGCTGCTGGTGTTCGGCTGGCTGTGGGGCATCGTCGGGCTGCTGCTGGCGGTGCCGCTGCTGGTGTGCGTGAAGCGGGTGCTGGCGCGCATCGACGGCCTGCAGGGCTGGGCGCGGCTGCTGGAGTAGCCGGTCGTACAATGGCGGCATGGCCTTCGCCGTCCGCGCCATCACCCTCGACCTCGACGACACCGTGTGGCCGTTCGCACCGATCGGCGCGCGCATCGAGCGCGTGCTCGACGACTGGATGCGCCGGCACAGCCCGGCCACCGCCGACATGTTCCCGATCGAGGCCATGCGCGCGCTGCGCGAGCGCGTGGCCGGCGAGCACCCGGCGCTGGCGCACGACATGTCGGCGCTGCGCCGGCTGACCCTGGAGGCTGCGCTGCGCGAGAGCGGCGGCGACGTGGCGCTGGCGGAGGCGGCCTATGAAGCCTTCTTCGCCGAACGCAACCGGGTGGAGTGCTACCCCGACGCCATCGATGCGCTGGAGCGCATCAGCGCGCGCCTGCCCATCGCCGCGCTCAGCAACGGCAACGCCGACCTCGCGCGCATCGGCCTGGACCATCTGTTCACCGCGCAGCTCAGCGCCTGCAGCTTCGGCAGCGCCAAGCCCGACCCGGCGATCTTCCTGGAAGCCTGCAGGCTGCTGGAGACGCCGCCGCAGCAGGTGCTCCACGTCGGCGACCACCCCGACGCCGACGTTGCCGGCGCCGCGCGCGCCGGGCTGCGCAGCTGCTGGATCAACCGCGCGGGCGACGACGGCAGCCGCGCCCGCTGGCCGCACGCCGACATCGAGCCCGACCTGCATTTCGATTCCCTGGCCGCACTGGCCGACTGGCTGGAGGCGGCGCCGCCCGCCCTCGCCGCACGCACACGGAGCCCCCACGCATGAGCCCCATCGACTGCTACGCCCCCGCCGGCACCACCGGCGCCCGCCCGCTGCACCTGGTCTCGAAGGACGGCCTCGGCGCCTGGCGCGAGGCCCAGCCGCAGACGGTCATCGCGTGGCTGGACGCGCACGGCTTCGACGCCTCCGCGGGCAGCTGCATGGTGGTCCCGGGCAGCGACGGGACACCGGCCGCCGCGGTGCTCGGCATCGGCGACGCGCTCGACCCCTGCGCCTACGCGCACGCGCCACGCGCGCTGCCGGCAGGCGACTGGTCCCCGGCCGGCGACCTCGATGCCGATGTCCTGCGCGCGCTGCAGCTGGGCTGGGGCCTGGGCAGCTACGACTTCGACCGCTACCGCAAGGCGAAGCCCGCGCGCGCGCGCCTGGCGCTGGCCGCGACCGATGCCGAGACCCTCGACGTGCTGGCCGCCACCGTGCGCGTGCGCGACCTGGTCAACACCCCCACCCAGGACATGGGCCCGGACCAGCTGGAGGCCGTCGCCCGCGGCATAGCCGAAGCACACGGCGCCCGCTTCGAGGCGATCACCGGCGATGCGCTGCTGGAGCAGAACTTCCCCGCCATCCACGCCGTCGGCCGCGCCTCGCACCGCGCGCCGCGCCTGCTGGCGCTGCGCTGGGGCGAGGACGCGCACCCGCACGTCGCGATCGTCGGCAAGGGCGTGTGCTTCGACACCGGCGGTCTGGACCTCAAGCCCGCCGACGGCATGCGCAACATGAAGAAGGACATGGGCGGCGCCGCGCACGCGATCGCGCTGGCCGAGCTGTTGATGGCGCGGAAACTGCCGCTGCGCTTCACCCTGCTGGTGCCGGCGGTGGAGAACGCGATCGGCCCGGATGCGTTCCGCCCGGGCGAAGTGATCGCCACCCGTACCGGCGTCAGCGTGGAGATCGACAACACCGACGCCGAGGGTCGGGTGATCCTGGGTGACGCACTGGCCTATGCCGGCGAACAGTCACCGGACCTCGTCCTCGACTTCGCCACGCTCACCGGCGCCGCGCGCATCGCGCTCGGCCCCGACCTGCCGGCGCTCTTCAGCAACGACGACGCGCTGGCGCAGGCCTGGCTCGACGCCGGCACGCAGGCGCGCGATCCGCTGTGGCGCATGCCGCTGTGGCGGCCGTATCTCCGCTACCTCACCAGCAAGGTCGCCGACCTGGCCAACGCCGGATCGAAGATGGCCGGCAGCGTGACCGCGGCCCTGTACCTGGAGCGCTTCGTGCCGAAGGACATGCCGTGGGCGCACCTCGACACCTACGCCTGGAACGACAGCGACCGCCCGGGCCGCCCGGCCGGCGGCGAGGCGCTGGGCCTGCGCGCGGCGTATGGAATGCTGAAGCGCCGCGCAAGCGCGTGAGGTGACACGCGCCGCACCGCGATACCCCTGTAGGAGCAGCTACAGCTGCGACCCCAACGCTCCGGCAGGAATCCGGTCGCAGCTATAGCTGCTCCTACAGGGGAAATCCCGGGTCACAGCCAGCCCTTCTGCCGCGCGAGGCGATAGGCCTCGATGCGGTTGCCCACGCCCAGCTTGCCGATGGCCTCGGACAGGTAGTTGCGCACCGTGCCCGGGGACAGGCCCAGCGCGGCGGCGATCGCGCCCGCCGACTGGCCTTCGCCGGCCAGCCGCAGCACCTGGCGTTCGCGTTCGTTGAGCGGATCGGCCTCCGACCAGGCCTCGAGCGCAAGCTGCGGGTCGATCGCGCGCCCGCCCGCGTGCACGCTGCGCAGCGCCGCGGCCAGCTGCTCGGCCGGGGCATCCTTGAGCAGATAGCCCTGCACGCCGGCGTCGAGCGCGCGGCGCAGGTAGCCGGCGCGCGCGAAGGTGGTGACGATCACCACCTTCGTCGCCAGGCCGTGGCGCTGGATGCGCTGGGCCAGCTCCAGCCCGGTCAGCCCCGGCATCTCGATGTCGGTGACCAGCAGGTCGGGCGCGGTGCGCTGCAGCTCGCGCCAGGCGGCCTCGCCGTCGGCGGCCGCGGCCACGACGTCGATGTCGTCCTCCAGCGCCAGCAGCGCCGCCAGCGCGCCGCGCAGCATCGCCTGGTCCTCGGCGAGCACGAGGCGGATCACGCCCCGCCCTCCGCGTCATGGGCATCCGCGTCGTACGGGGCTCCCGCAGCATCGCTCTGCACGGCCAACGGCAGCCAGGCCTCCACCACGGTGCCCTGTCCGCGCTCCGACGCCACCGCCAGCTGACCACCCAGGCCCTCGATGCGCTCGCGCATGCCCGCCAGGCCGTTGCCCGGCGCAGACGCGCCGCCGCGGCCGTCGTCGCTCACCCGCAGCTCGACGCCGTCAGCGTGGGCGCGCAGGCTCACTTCGGCCCGCTGCGCGCGCGCGTGGCGATGGATATTGGTCGCCGCCTCGCGCACCACCAGGGCGAGCGCGGTCTCGACGGCCGGTGGCAGCGAGGCGCCGGCCAGGCCGCGTTCGTCCCAGTCGTGGCGGAGCGCCACGCCCTCGCATTCGAGCAGCAGCTTGGCCGAGGCCAGCTCCGCGGCGATGCCGGCCGCGCGGATCCCACTGACCGCCGAGCGCACCTGCGCCAGCGCCTCACGCGCGACCTGGCTGACGGCATCGATCTCGCGCCGCGCGGCCGCGGGATCGCGTTCGACCAGGCGCGCAGCCAGGTCGGATTTCAGCGCCACCAGCGACAGCGTGTGCCCGAGCAGGTCATGCAGGTCGCGGCCGATGCGCTCGCGTTCGGCCAGCCCGGCCAGCCGGCGCACCTCGTCGTGCGACAGCCTGAGCGCGGCGTCCTTGCGCTGGCCGACATGCTCGGCGTGCACCACCATCGCCACCACCACGGTCACCACCGGCAGCCACACCAGCGCCTGCCAGGGATAGCCGATCCACAGCGCGAACGCGACGAACGCGACGCCCAGCGCCCCCAGCACCAGCAGGTAGTCGCGCAGCGACGCCTCGTGCCAGGTGCGCAGCATCACGCAGCCGAAGATGAAATAGCTCATGCCCGACGGATACCAGGGCAAGAGCGCGAAGCTGAGCGCGACCATCGCCAGCGCGTAACGCGGCGCCACGCGCTGCGGCCTCAGCAGCGCCATGGCGTACAGCCAGAGGAACAGCGGATACGACAGCAGCGTCAGCAGCAGCCAGCGCAGGCTGTAGCCGCCGGGCGAGAACAGCGGGGTGATGAACACCCACAGCGTCCACATCAGGTGGACCCATTCCGTCCACTGCGGACGCCCCAGCCGCAGCGTCGCCGCCATCAGCGAGTCCGGCGCCGGCGCGAACCACGCGCGCCAGCCGGCTCCGGTCCTGCCCTGTGTCTTCGCTGGCTGCATGGCGCGATGATGCCGCACTCAGCGCAGCTCGACCTGGTCGATGAAGAGTTCGAAGCCGCCGTCGGGCAGGCCGGCGGTGATCGCCACGGCGCGCAGCGTGGCGGGATCGGCGCCGGCGAAGGCCGCCAGCGGGATCCGCACTTCGCGCCACTCCGGGCCGGCGGTGAACGGCTGCATCGCCGGCATGCCCTGCATCGACGGACCGGAGAACAGCATCGCCTGGTAGGTGCGGCCGTCGCCGCGGGCCTGGAACACCAGCTCGCTGCGCGACGAGGCGTCCACCGGCTGCATCGGCTGCGCGCCCGGATGGAACATCGTGCCCGCCCAGGGGAAGGCGAAGCCGGGGCGGATCTCGCCGGACACGCGCAGCGCGCCGCGCGATCCGGCGGCGCCGCCCGCGATCGCCTCCTGGGTGGCGACGGAGCGTCCGCCGGCCATGGCGTCGGTGGTGACCTGCCAGCCGTGGCCGAAGCGCACGCCGGTGCCGCCGTCCTCGAAGTCCGCGACGAGAGCGTCGTCGGCGATCGCCGGTGCGGCGGCGGTGGCGGCGGCCTGGCCGACACGCGGCCGCGGCACGGCGTGGCCGTTCTTCCAGATCCCGGCGATGGCGCGCGTGGCGCTGATGTCCGCGGTGGGATCGCCCTCGACCAGCAGCAGGTCGGCGCGCAGCCCGGGGGCGATGCGGCCGCGGTCGGCCAGGCCGAAGCGGCGAGCGGGTACCGCGGTCGCGGCGGCCAGCGCCTCGGCCGGCGTCAGGCCGGCGCGCACCAGCAGCGCGAGTTCACCGTGCATGCTGATGCCGTGCGCGGTGCCGGGATTGCCGGCATCGGTGCCGGCCAGGATATCGACGCCGGCCGCATGCAGCGCGGCGACGCTGCGCAGCGCGTTGTCGAGCGCCTGCGGCCGCGGAGCGCCAGGGAAGCTGGCGGCAAGCCCGGCGCCCTGCGCGGCCTCCAGCCACGGCGACAGCCGCGCGTCGTCGGCCAGTGCGGCTCCGCTGCCGTCCTGGGCGAAGCCCGCGATCACCGACAGCGTCGGCGTGACGAAGCTGCCGGCCCGCTTCGCCGCGGCGACGAAGCCTGGCGACGCGGCCACGTCGTGGAAGACATGCACCAGCCCGTCGGCGCCCGAGTCCACGGCATGCAGCGCGTCGGCCTGCGAGGCCACGTGCACCAGCGCGAGGCGCCCGCCTTCCTGAGCGGCGGCGATCGCGTCCGCGACCTGCGCCGGCGTGATCGTCGGCAGCCGGCGCTCGGCCGAGTGCGTGCTGAAGTCCTCGACGATCAGCTTGATGTAGTCCGAACCTTCCGCCATCCGCGCGGCGACGAAGGCCCGCCCGTCGCCGTCGGCGGCCAGCGTCGGCACCGGCAGACCGAACTGGGTGCCATGGCCGCCCTCGGTGGTGACCGTGGCTCCCGCGGTCCAGAGGTCGGCCTGTGGCGTCGCCGCCAGCGACTGGCGCTGCGCACGCAGCGCCGGGATCCGGTTCCAGTCGCCGAACATGTCGAGCTCGGCGGTGACGCCGAAGCGCAGGGCGTCGCGCTGCGCATCGCCCCAGCTGTGGGTGTGCGCGTCGATGAAGCCCGGCAGCAGGGTGCGCCCGGCGCCGTCCACGACCTCGAGGCCTGCGGGAATGGCGACGCCGGCGCCAACGGCTTCGATGCGGCCGTCGCGCACCACGACGTTCGCCTCGGGCAGCACGCGTTCGCCGTCGAACACGCGCACGCCGGAGATGGCGAAGGCCGCGCCTTCGCCGCCGGACGGCAGGGCTTCTCCGGACGCGGGTGCCGGCGCTGACGCGGCCCCGTGCGCGGAGGGCGAACGCGGCTGTGCGAACACCACCGCGCCGGCGATGGCAGCGGCGATGGCGGTTGCGGCGAGGACTTCAGGCAGGCGCGTCATGGCATGGACTCCGTGGCAGGCAGAAGAAGGCGCAGGGGTGATCGGGACGCTTGCGCGGCGACTGCGGGCGCGAGGCCCGCTCGCGACCGCATCGAGGGTCGTGGCGGCATCAGCCGCGCCGCGCCAGGCGCGCACGCGCCAGGACGAAGAAGCCGAAGGTCACCGCCAGCAGCACGCCGAGATGCAGCGCGACCGCCTGCCTCGCGTCCATGCCGACCACCTTGAGCGCGAGCTGGGCGTGGTGGTAGGACGGCCAAGCCGGCGCCAGCCGCGCCAGCGCATCCGGCAGCATCGACAGCGGCAGCCACAGCCCGGACAGGAAGGCCATCGGCAGGTAGAGCAGGTTGACCACCACCGGCGCGGCCGCGCCGCTGGCGAGCGTGCCGACGTACAGGCCCAGCGCGCAGAACGGCAGCGCGCCGGCCACGTGCACCGCCCACAGCAGCAGCCACTGCGCGGGCGCCAGCGACACCCCGACAAGCGTCGCCGCGATCACCGCCAGCAGCAGCGAGACGATCGCCGAGAACAGCAGGGCCATCGCCATCTTCGACGCCAGGTACGCACCCGGCGGCACCGGCAGCGCGCGCTTGAGCGCGAGCAGTCCCTGGTCGCGGTCCATCGCCACCGTCACGCCGAAGCCGAACAGCGCCGCGCCCATGACGCCGAACACGCCGTAGGTCGCCAGCAGGTACTGCCCGGCGCCGCCGCCGCGGTTCATCGCCACGCCGAACAGCAGGTAGAACATCGCCGGGAACAGCAGCGTCGGCAGCGCGAAGATCGGCGTGCGCAGCAGGCCGAGGAACTCGTACTTCGCCTCCAGCAGGCGGGCGCGCAGCAGCGGGTGCCGGCGCGCGGCCGGGGCATGGGCGTCGGGGCGGACATCGGGAACGGCATGCATCACGCGGCCTCCTGCATCGGTGCGTCGCGGGTGATTTCGAGAAAGGCTTCAGCGAGGCCGGCGCTGCTGACGTCGAGGTCGGAGAGCGCCGGATCGGCCGCCAGCAGGCGCCGCACGACGTCCTCGGCGGCGCCGGCCAGCACCTCCAGGCGTCCACCGTCGCGGTTCGCCGCGCGCACGCCAGGCCAGCGCGCGACTTCGGTGGCGTCCAGCGCGGTGACGCAGCGGATGCGGCGCTGGTCGACGCGTGCGCGCACCTCGTCGAGGCTGCCGTCGGCGACCACGCGGCCGCCGGCCAGCACCACGACGCGATCAGCCAGGGCTTCGGCTTCCTCGAGGTAGTGCGTGGTCAGCAGCACCGAGGCGCCGCCGGCCACCAGCGCGCGCAGTCCGCGCCACAGGCCCTGCCGCGCCTCGATGTCGAGGCCGGTGGTGGGCTCGTCAAGGAACAGCACCCGCGGCCTGCCGCACACCGCCAGCGCGAACTGCACGCGGCGCTGCTGCCCGCCCGAGAGCCTGCCGTAACGGCGCGAGAGCAGGCCGTCGAGACCGGCGATCGCCACGCACGCCGCCACGCCGAGCGGATCGGCGTAGTAGCTGCGGACGAGGTCGAGGTGTTCGGCCACCGTCAGCGTCGGCGCCACCGCGCCCGACTGCAGCATCACGCCGACGCCCTGGCGCGCGGTCAGCTCCCGCGGGTCGCGGCCGAACAGCCGCGCCTGGCCGGCGTCGGGCTCGAGCAGGCCCAGCAGCAGCGACACCGCGGTGGTCTTGCCGGCGCCGTTGGCGCCGAGCAGCGCCAGCACCTGGCCGGCACGCAGCTCGAGGTCGACGCCGTCGAGCGCGGCGGTCGCGCCGTAGCGCTTGCAGGCGCCCTGCAGGCTGGCCAGTGGCATGTCGAGTCGGTGGTCCATGCGCGTCTCCTCGGTGACGCTCACAGGCTAGGAAACGGCCACCGTCCGCGGCAGTCCGCGCGATCACCTATCGCGCATGACAGGCGTCACATCGCCGTCCGCTTGTGCACCACCGTCGTTGTGACCACTGGCAACGGCATGCTAGAAGTCCACGGCCCGCAGCTGGAACCGCGCTGCCGGCCTACGCCCGGCCATCGCGCGGCGCCCGGAAAACCGGATTCAAGTCGGAAGGCCATGGACAGGGCTCTCTCAATGCACAAGGACAGTCAGCATGCTCAAGAACAAGATCACCTCTGGTGTCTTCGGACTCCTGCTCGCGGTCTCGGCCGCGTTCGCACTCCCCGTCCAGCAGGCCGAGGCCGCGACATCGATCACGGTCTGCATCAACGGCAAGTGCGTCACGATCATCATCCACTGATCGCAGCCGCGGGTGGGGGACACGCCCCCTTCCGCGGCACCCCGAACGCCCATGCGCAGCTCCCGCGGGGAGCATCCACGTTGCCAGCAGCGAGTCGATGACATGAACCACGCACGACGCCCGTCGTTCCGGGCTCCGTTCCTGAAGTGCCTCCCCCTGGGGATCGCTGCGCTGCTGCTGGCTTCGGCCTGCACGCAGCCGGCCGACAACGCCGTTGACCAGGCGGTCCCGGCGGAATCAAGCCAGCTCGCCGCCAACGCCACAGACCAGCCAGTGGAGCTCCCGGTACAGGACTTCATCATCGCCTTCCACAAGGCGAGCATCGCCGCCGGCCTTGGTGCCAACACCACCTACGAGTTCCCGGCCATCTGGCTCTACGCGCCCGACGGCACCCTGCACTCCCGGATCACCGACGAAGCCGGCCTTGAGCAGCTGCGGCAGACCTTTGGCAGCCTCGACCCCGCGTCCGCCCAGGGCGATGGCCTCAACCTCGACGGGGTCGCGGAGCTGGTTGCGCAGGCCGGCGCCAGCCTCGACCGTTCCGGCAACCCCGAGGCCTGGACGGCCCTGGTGCTGCTGGGCGAGGAAGCCTGCGGCCAGCCGCCCTGCCCCGCCTTCGCCGAAACCGCAGCCCGGCTGCAGGACGCGCACCCCGATACCCTGCATGCAACCACCGTGACCCTGGTGCAGTAGTGCCCGGCCGCGGCCCTGCGCAGACACTGCGCGCCTGCCTTGTCATCGCCGGGCTGCGGCTGCGGGAATCCCTTGGCCGCCATGCCTACCTGGCCGCCACGCTGATGGTGGGCGTGGCGGGTTTCTGGGTCCTGGGTGCGCTCTCCGCGCCCTTCATCGCTCGGCATGTCTTCAGCGATGCCGGCATCTACGTCAGCAGTTCCCGCGAGGGCACCCTGCTGCCACTGCGCCATGCCGAAGCGATCGCGCGCCACCCGGACGTGGTCGCGGTCAACCACATGAACGTGCTCGCACTGATGTGCAAGCCGCCCATCGGCGTCGCCACGCTCAACGGCTGGGGCGGCACCGATCCGATGCGCAGGCTGCGCGACATCCAGGTCGCGCCCGCCGACATCGCGGCGTGGACGGCATCGCCGCACGCCGTGCTGGTCGGTGCCGAGCTCGCGCAGCGCTGCGGCTGGACCGCGGGCACGACGCTGGAACCACCCGACCTCGCAGGCAACCCGGTTCCGATCACGATCGCCGGCATCTTCCGCAGCGACGAAGGCGGCTTCGGCGAACAGATCGTGATCGCCCATTACGAGCACGTGGACCGCATGCTCCCCGAACCCGAGCAGGGCCAAGCGCGCATCGTGCAGGTGTACGGCCACGATCCGCTGGCCCTGGCCGAGCTGGCCGGCGAAGTGGAAGCCCTGCTCCAGCACGCCGACCCGCCCGTCCAGGCGCACGTGGCCAGCGGCACGGACAGTCTTCTCGGCAGCTTCGGCAATGTCAGCGCACTGTTGCTGTCCGTGCTCGTCGCACTGGCGCTGTGCGTGCTGCTGGTGTTCGTGAGCATCGCCGCACACCTGGCCGCGCAGCGGCGCGCGAGCATGGCGATGCTGCTGGCCCTGGGCTTCGGGCGGGGCCTCCAGCTGGCCGCGATGGTCGTGGAGCTTGCGGTCGTGGTCCTGGTGGGTGCGTTGCTTGGTACGGCCCTGGGAAGCTTCCTGCTGGAGCTGATGTCGTCCCGCGTCGGCCACATGCTCGGCCGCCTGGCGCTGTCCCCGCGCGACGGGCTCTGGCTGCTGGCCGGGCTGCCGCTGCTGGTGGCGATCGCCGCGTCCGCGCCGGGCTTCGCCCTGCGACGGCTGCGTCCGATCGACCTGCTCCGGTCCTGAGCCACGGCATGCCGAAGGCCATCGCCAGCATCCTGGGCATCTTCCTCGCCGGCCACCTGGCACGGCCGCGCGACGCGCTGCTGATGCTGGCCGGCTTCCTGATCGCCGCATCCACCCTCGTCCTGCTCCTGTCCATTCCCGCGGGCATCGACAGGATCGCTGCCAGCAGCGGCGATGCCCGCATCGCCCTGGTGCTCTCCTCGCAGGCGCGCACGGAGATCGAAAGCGTCCTTCCGGTCGATGCCGCCGGCATCATCTCGGCCCTGCCGCAGGTCGCACGCCACCCGGACGGGCGCGCGATGGTGGCGCCGCAGTTCATCGCCAACACCAAACTCACGCGCGGCGACGGTGTGCGCAGCACGGTTCAGGTCCGCGGCGTGGACGCCTCCACCTGGGCCTTGCTCGAGGCGTTCGGCGACCTGGTTGATGCACCCGGACAAGGCGGCGAACGCGACCTGCTGGTGGGGAAGATGGCCGCGGGCGCATACCGGGAGCTCCAGGGCGCGGAATCGCTGCGGCTGCGCGGCACAGCGCTCGCCATCCGGCACGGACTCGCTGCGAACGGCGGCTTCTGGGAGTCCGAACTCTGGACCGCGCTCGCCACGCTGCAGGCCGCCTACAACGCACCCGGCCAGGTCTCGGTGCTCTGGGTGGCCCTGGTGGACGAGGCGGCCTTCGATGCCTTCGCGGCCGGCGTCCGTTCCGATCCCCGGCTGTCCGGCGTGCGCGTCGTCGCACAGGACTCCTATTACGGTGAGCAGGTCGCCTTCGTGTCGCAGCTTGTCCGCCTCGCCGCCCTCGGCGTCTCGCTGCTGCTGGCTGCGGCGCGATCCTGGTGATCATGAACGCCCTGGACACCGCGCTGCAGAAGCGGCGGCGCGAAGCCGGCACGCTCCGCGCGCTTGGTTTCCCGCGCACGGGCATCGGCGCCGCCGTGCTGGTGGAGGTGGCCGTCATCGGCACGATCGCCACCGCGCTGGCGCTCGGCGCCATGTACCTGGCGGTCGACGGGCGGATGTTCGGCACCTCGGCCGGCAGCCAGGCGATCCAGGCCCATGTCGCCATCACCCCAGCGTTGGCCCTGTTGGTCCTCGGCTACAGTCTGGCGCTGGGCCTGCTGAGCGCCCTGCTGCCGACGTGGCGGCTGGCGGGCGGCAGGCTGATCGACTCCCTGCGTGCAGACTGAGTGGCCGGTGCCCCGCCTGCACCGCTCCGGCGCCTGCCTGACCGGAGCACGTGCGGATGCATGACACTTCACAGGTGACACGGCCCGCCCCGGCGCTTGAAAGTGGCGCCACCCCGCGGCGGGCCCGGTCACACTCCATCCACTGCCCTCGTCCCTGGTCCCGATGAACACGAAAGCCGACCTGCTCAAGGAACTCCGCATCGACCGCCAGCCCACGCCGCCGCCCTCGCGCCGCGGCCTGTGGATCGGACTCGCGATCGCCGTCGCGGTGCTGCTGCTCGCGGGCCTGGCCTTGGCGCTGCTGTCCGGCGCCCGCACGACCGAAGTCCGCACCGCAACCGCCGCCGCAACCGGCAACGGCGGCAGCGGCGCGACCTCGGTGCTCGACGCCAGCGGCTACGTCGTCGCCCGGCGCATGGCCACCGTCTCGGCCAAGATCACCGGGCGCGTGCGCGAAGTGCTGATCGAGGAAGGCATGGCGGTGGCCGAGGGCCAGGTCATGGCCACGCTCGACCCGGTGGACGCCGACGCCCAGCACGACCTCGCCCGTGCCCAGCTCGGCGCCGCGCGCAGCCAGATCGCCGGCGTCCAGGCGCAGCTGACCGAAGCCGAAGCGAATGCGACGCGCCTGTCGGGGCTGGTGCGGCAGCAGCTGGTCTCGCGCGCGCAGTACGACCAGGCGGTCGCGCAGCGCGATGCACTGCGCGCCCAGCTCGCCACCGCCCGGCGCAACGCCGAGGTCGCGACCGAAAGCCTGCGCATCAGCGACATCGGCGTCGACAACACGATCGTGCGCGCGCCCTTCGCCGGCGTGGTCATCGCCAAGGCCGCGCAGCCGGGCGAGATCGTCTCGCCGCTGTCGGCCGGCGGCGGCTTCACCCGCACCGGCATCGGCACCATCGTCGACATGGATTCGCTGGAAGTCGAGGTCGACGTCGGCGAGGCCTACATCGGCCGCGTGCAGGCGAAGATGCCGGTCGAGGCCACGCTCAACGCCTATCCCGACTGGAAGATCCCGGCCGAGGTGATCGCGATCATCCCCACCGCCGATCGCGGCAAGGCCACGGTGAAGGTGCGCGTGGCGCTGAAGGAGAAGGACCCGCGGATCGTGCCCGACATGGGCGTGACCGTGAGTTTCCTCGAGCGTGCGCCCGAGACCGGCGACGGCGCAGGCGACGACGCGCCGCGCGGCGTGCGCGTGCCGGAGGCCGCGGTGGCCACGCGCGACGGCGGCGACGTGGTGTTCGTGGTCGCCGGCGACGACGGCGATGCCACGGCCGAGCTGCGCGGCGTCAGCACCGGAGGCGCCTCGGGCGGCCAGCGCATCCTGCTGTCGGGCGTGGCGCCCGGCGAAACCGTGATCCTCGATCCTCCCGCAGACCTGGCCGACGGCGACAAGGTCAGCCCGGCCGGTCCCTAGGCGCCGCTTCCACCAGACACCTGCATCCCACATCCCACCTGTAGGAGCGGCTATAGCCGCGATGGCGCAGACCCGGTCGCGGCTATAGCCGCTCCTGCAAAGAAGCAAAGAAGGCGTTCGGGTTCACCGCATCCACCACATCCACCGGAGCATCGTGATGACGACCCTGGTATCGATCCGCAACCTCACCAAGTCCTACCAGCGCGGCCCGGAGAAGGTCGACGTGCTGCACGGGCTGGACCTGGACATGGCGGCCGGCGACTTCGTCGCGCTGATGGGCCCCTCGGGCTCGGGCAAGACCACGCTGCTGAACCTGATCGGCGGCCTCGACGCGCCCACCAGCGGCGAGATCGACGTCGCCGGCCAGCGCATCGACCGCATGGGCGCGGGCCAGCTCGCCGCCTGGCGCAGCCAGAACGTCGGCTACGTCTTCCAGTTCTACAACCTGATGCCGGCGCTCAGCGCGCAGAAGAACGTCGAGTTGCCGTTGCTGCTGACGAAGCTCGGTGGCGCGCAGCGCAAGCGCAACGCGCAGATCGCGCTGGAGCTGGTCGGCCTGTCCGACCGCACGTCGCACAAGCCGTCCGAGCTGTCCGGCGGCCAGCAGCAGCGCGTGGCGATCGCGCGCGCGATCGTCTCCGACCCGACGCTGCTGATCTGCGACGAACCCACCGGCGACCTCGACCGCCAGTCGGCCGAGGAGATCCTGGGACTGCTGCAGGAGCTCAACCGCGAACACGGCAAGACCATCGTGATGGTCACCCACGACCCGAAGGCGGCCGAGTACGCCAGTCACACCCTGCACCTCGACAAGGGCGTGCTGGTCGAACAGCAGGCGCACGCGGCCTGAGCCGCCGGGGCAACCACCGGAGGGGTTCGCCATGAAGTATTTCCACCTGGTCTGGGCGGCGCTGTTCCGGCGCAAGACCCGCACCTTCCTGACGCTGGCCTCGATCGTGGCCGCGTTCCTGCTGTTCGGCCTGCTCGACGGCATCCGCACCAGCTTCGCCGAGCTCGGCCGCAACGCCGACGGCGCGCAGCGCCTGCAGACCGCGTCGAAGCTGTCGTTCATCGAGACCCTGCCGATCTCGCTGCAGTCGCGCATCGCCAACATCGACAACATCGAGGCGGTGACGCACGCCAACTGGTTCGGTGGCGCCTACCAGGACCCGAAGAACCAGCTCTTCACCTTCGCCGTAGCGCCCAACTACCTCGAGCTCTACCCCGAGATCGAAGTCGACCCGGCGCAGCTCGAAGCGTGGAAGCGCAACCGCACCGGCATGCTGGTGGGCGAGGCGATGATGAAGCGCTTCGACTGGAAGGTCGGCCAGCGCATCCCGCTGCAGTCCACCATCTATCCCAACAGCGACGGCACGCTCGACTGGGCCTTCGACATCGTGGGCGTGCTGCGCGCGAAGGAGGGCGGCGCGGGCGGCGGATTCACCGATGCGCTGATCCTGATGCACTACGACTACTTCGAGGAGTCCTCGCCCTACATCGACGGCGACGTCGGCTGGTACATCAGCCGCGTCTCCGACGTGCGCCGCAGCGACGCCGCGGCCAAGGCGATCGACGCGCTGTCGGCCAACTCGCCGCACGAGACCAAGACCATGAGCGAGCAGGCGGCGATGGCCTCGCAGCTCAAGCAGATGGCCGACATCGGCCTGATCGTGGGCTCGATCATGGGCGCGGTGTTCTTCACCCTGCTGCTGCTGACCGGCAACACCATGGCCCAGGCCGTGCGCGAGCGGACGTCCGAGCTGGCGGTGCTCAAGACGATCGGCTTCACCAGCACCAGCGTGCTGATGATGGTGCTGGCCGAGTCGATGCTGATGGTGGTGATCGGCGGCGTGCTGGGCCTGGGCCTGGCGGCGGTGATCGGCAAGGCGGCGACGGCCGGCAGCGGTGGCCTGGTCAACCTGCCACCGGTGGGACTCGAAAGCTGGCTGCTGGGGCTTGGGCTGATGCTCGCCATCGGCCTGCTGGTCGGCGCGCTGCCGGCGATCCGCGCGATGCGCCTGAACATCGTCGACGCCCTCGCGGGCCGCTGACCGGGAGACACACGGATGAACCGTATGAAGAAGCTGCTTCGTGGTGCGGGCCTGGTGCTGCTCCTGGTCGCCTTCCTCGCCGCCTGGATCGTGCTGCCCTGGCCGGCGCTGCTGGCGCTGGCGGTGGCGTTCGCGCTGTGGATGGTCCTCACCCGCAGCGGCCGCCAGGCCGCTTCGGTGACGCGCGTGGGCGTCAGCACGCTCACGCAGCGGCTGGGCGCGTCGTCGGTGGTGATCGTCGGCATCGCCGGCGTGGTCGGCGTGCTGGTGGCGCTGCTGGCGATGGCCGAGGGCTACCGGCACACGGTCAGCAGCAGCGGCGACGAAGAGACCGCGATCGTGCTGCGCGGCGGATCCTCGGCCGAGCTGATGTCGGTGATGACGCGCGATGCAATCACCGCGATCGAGCGCGCGCCGGAGATCGCACGCGACGCCGACGGCCGCCCGCTGGCCTCGCCCGAGCTGGTGGTCGCGGCCAACCTGCCGATCCGCGGCGGCGGCGCCGACGAGGACGGCAGCGTGCAGCTGCGCGGCGTCGGCGACATGGCCTGGGCGGTGCGCCCCAACGTTCGGCTGGTCGAGGGCCGGCGCTTCGAGCCCGGCAAGCGCGAGCTGGTGGTCGGCAAGGGTGCGCGCCGGCAGTTCGCGGGCCTCGAGCCCGGCGCCGAGCTGCGCCTGGGCAACCAGCAGTGGACGGTGGTCGGCGTGTTCGAGTCCGGCGACGGCATGGAGTCCGAGATCTGGGCCGACGCCGAGGTGGTCGCCACCACCTATCGCCGCGGCTCCAGCCGCGCCTCGGTCTTCGCCCGCCTCACCTCGCCCTCTGCGTTCAACGCCTTCAAGGCCACCCTCGACGCCGACCCTCGCCTGCAGGTGGAGGCGCAGACCACGCTGGCGTATTTCCAGGGCCAGTCGGCCGGCGTATCGAAGGTGCTTCGGATCATCGGCATCGTGGTCGGCTCGATCATGGCCATCGGCGCGGTGTTCGGCGCGCTCAACACCATGTTCGCAACCGTCGCCTCGCGCGCGCGCGAGATCGCGACCCTGCGCGCGATCGGCTTCCGCGGCATGCCGGTGGTGGTCGCGGTGATGCTGGAGACCATGCTGCTGGCCGCGCTCGGCGGCGTGCTCGGCGGGCTGCTGGCCTGGCTGGTGTTCAACGGCTACACCGCCTCGACGCTCGCCGGCGGCGTGGCGCAGCTGACGTTCGAGTTCAAGGTGTCGCCGGAGCTGCTGTGGCAGGGCCTGAAGTGGGCGCTGGCGATCGGCTTCGTCGGCGGCCTGTTCCCGGCGCTGCGCGCGGCGACCATGCCGGTGACCGACGCCCTGCGCGCGGCCTGAGCGGCGCGGCGCCGCCGCCTGCAGCCAGCCGTACGACAACGGCACTGCAGCCGGAAGGCGCACGGCACGCGTCCCAGTGGATCAGGCCTGCTGTGCCACCACCCGCCGCCGGGAGCGGATGAAACCATCGATGGCGAACACCGCCAGACCCGCCCAGATCACCGCGAAGCCGATCGCGCGGTCGCGGTCGAAGGCCTCGCCGAATACCAGCACGCCGCACAAGAGCTGCAGCGTCGGCGCCAGGTACTGCAGCAGGCCGACGGTGGTCAGCGACACCTGGCGCACGGCGTAGGCGAAGCCGATCAGCGGCAGCGCGGTGAGCGCGCCGCCCAGCACCAGCAGCAGGTTGCTGCCCCAGCCCCAGCGCACATCGGTGAAGCCGCCCTGCCCGCCCAGCTCCAGCCAGGCCAGCAGCGCCGCCGCCGGCACCAGCAGGTACAGGTTCTCCACGCCCAGTCCGGCCACCGCATCGACCTGCGCCTGCCGCCGGATCAGCCCGTAGAACGCGAACGAAGTGGCCAGCGCCAGCGCGATCCAGGGGAAGCTGCCGTAGTTGAAGGTCAGCCAGAGCACGCCGCAGGCGGCCAGCGCCACCGCCACCCATTGCGCCGGCTGCAGGCGCTCGCGCAGGAATACCACGCCGATCACCACATTGAGCAGCGGGTTGATGAAATAGCCCAGGCTGGTCTCGACCACGTGCCCGGCGTTCACCGCCCAGACGTACAGGCTCCAGTTGAAGCCGATCAGGAGCCCCGAGGCCAGCAGCATCCCGGCCAGACGCGGCTGCGCAAACACCGCGCGCAGCCAGCCGCGGCCGCGCGTGAGCGTCAGGAAGGCCGCCACCAGCAGCGCCGACCACAGCGCGCGGTGCAGCACTACCTGCAGCGAGGGCACGGATTTGAGCAGATGCCAGTACAGCGGCATCAGGCCCCAGAGCACGAAGGCGCCGACGGCCATCCACAGGCCGCGGGTACGGCTGTCCATGCTCAACTGCGCGCTCCGGGGTCGGGAAGGCGGACGGCGGTGGACACCGCGTCCGCGGTGGCCGGCACCGGCACCGCATCGGCGCTCGAGGCCGCGATCGGCTCCGCCACGGTCGACGGCGCCGGCTGCGGCGGCACCCGGCGGCGCGCGCTGGCGATCGTGATCGCGACCACGCCGGCGAGGATCACCGCCATCGCGCCGAGGTCGTGGGCACTGAAGCGCTCGCCGGCCAGCAGGGTGCCGAGCAGCACCGCGATCACCGGATTGACGTAGGCGTAGCTGCCCAGCAGGGTCGCGCGCACGTTCTGCAGCAGCCAGGCATAGGCCGAAAACGCCACGATCGAGCCGAACACGGCCAGGTAGGACACCGCCAGCCAGCCGCGCGGCGTCGGCATGGCCTCGATGCGCTCGCCGAGCAGGCCGCCGGCCATCGTGAGCAGCACGCCGCCGCAGAGCATCTGCGCGGCGGCGGCCATGAACGGCGACGGCAGCGCGCGCCCGCGGCTCCAGACCGAGCCGAAGGCCCAGGCCAGCGGCGCCACCAGCAGCGCGGCCAGGCCCACCGGCGACGCGGTGAGCGAGCTGCCGGCGTTGAGCCAGGCGACGCCGGCGAAGCCGATCGCCAGGCCGACGACCTCGAGCCGCGACGGCCGCTCGCCACGCAGCGCCGCGAACAGCCCGATCCACAGCGGGCACGAAGCCACCGCCACCGCGGCCAGCCCCGACGACACCGTCTGCTGCGCGATGCAGACCATGCCGTTGCCGAGGCCCAGCAGCAGCAGGCCCATGACCCACAGGTCGCGCCACTGCGTGCGCGTGGGCGCAGGCACCCCGCGCAGGCGCAGCAGCGCATACAGCAGTCCGCCTGCGACCAGGAACCTGCAGCCCGCCATCAGCAGCGGCGGCCAGCCGCCCTCCAGCGCGAAGCGGATGCCGAGGTAGGTCGAACCCCAGACGACGTAGACCGCACCCAGCGCGAGCACGACCGCGGTCGCGCCCGGAGGCGTGCGGGAAGGGAGGGACGGCGAAGCGGCACCCATGGCGCGATCCGGAACGTGTTCGGGGAGGAAGGCCGCGGGAACCCGCCGGCCGGTCCGCCATTCTACGCCGCCGGGGCACCTGCGCTGCCGGCAGCGTCTACGCCGCCCGCGCCGCGCCTGTAGGAGCAGCTACAGCTGCGACCGCATCTCCTCCGACGCCAGGTCGGGCGCCGTCGCAGCTGTGGCTGCTCCTACACAGGCGCGTCCGGCGGAGGCGATCGGTAAATGCGTCCGGCAGGCGCGTCCGGCGGTGCGTCCGGTCGCGGCCTCAGCGCGCCCAGCGGCCCGGGCCGGTCGACTCCGGCAGCACCACGCCCGACAGCTTGCGGTCGGCGTCGAGCAGGCGCACGGCGTCGGCGAGGATCGCGGCGGACTCGCGCAGCAGCGGATCCGGGCGCTTCTCGGCGGCGTCCTCGCGCGCGGTGTCGGTGGCGATGTCGCGCTCGTTGGCGGTCAGGCCGTCGTCGTCGGCAAGTTCGGCCAGCGGATCCAGGTCCAGGCCCAGGCGCTTGCGCTCTTCCTGGCGCTGCGTGCGCTTGGCGGCCTGGCGGTCGCGCTCGGCGCGCCGCTCGGCCTCGTTGAGCGAGATGTATTCCTTGTCGGCCTCGGCGCGGAACTCGGCCACGTCTTCCTTCCACCACTGGAACTCGCGGTCGGCGGCCACGCGCGCCGAGTGCAGTTCGCCCAGGCGCGGCAGCAGCGGGGCGAAGTTGCCGTAGCGGGTGTGCTGCACCGCCGAGATGCGGGTCCACGGCAGCGCGTTGTCGTAGGTACTCTCGCCGAACTCGCTGCCGTTGACCGTGGCCGGGAAGCGGATGTCGGGCACCACGCCCTTGTTCTGCGTGCTGCTGCCGCCGGGCAGGAAGAACTGCGCGATGGTCATCTTGACCTGGCCGTGGCGCGCGCCCTCGTTGGCCGGCCAGCGGTCGAGGTCGAACAGGTTCTGCACCGTGCCCTTGCCGAAGGTGGTCTCGCCGATCACCAGGCCGCGGCCATAGTCCTGGATGGCACCGGCCACGATCTCGGACGCCGAGGCCGAGGCGCGATTCACCAGCACCGCCAGCGGGCCGTCCCAGGCGACGCCGGCCTTGCGGTCGGACTCGACGTTGACGCGGCCACCCGATTCGCGCACCTGCACCACCGGGCCGGTGTCGATGAACAGGCCGGTCAGCTCGACCGCCTCGTTGAGCGAACCGCCGCCGTTGTTGCGCAGGTCGAGCACCACGCCGTCGAGGCCCTTGCCGCGGAACTCGCCGAGGATGCGCGCGACGTCACGGGTGGCCGAGGCGTAGTCGCCGTTGCGGCTGCGGCGGCCCTCGAAGTCCTGGTAGAACGCCGGCAGCTCGATCACGCCGATGCGCCGGGCATCGCCGGTGGGGCCGGCCGGGATGTCGATCACCTTGGACTTGGCGGCCTGCTCCTCGAGCCGGACCTTGGCGCGCGTCAGCGTGATCCTCACCGGCTCGCTGTCGAGCAGCGCTTCGACCGGCACCACGTCCAGCCGCACCTGGCTGCCCGCCTTGCCCTTGATCCTGTCGACCACATCGTCGATGCGCCAGCCGATCACGTCCTCCATCGGCCCGCTGGTGCCCTGGCCGACGCCGACGATGCGGTCGCCCGGCGTGAACTTGCCGCTGCCCGCGGCCGGCCCGCCCGGGATCAGCTCGCGGATCACCACCACGTCGTCCTGCTTCTGCAGCTGCGCGCCGATGCCTTCCAGCGACAGCGACATGCTCTGCGTGAACAGGTCCGCGGTGCGCGGGTTGAAGTAGTCGGTGTGCGGATCGATCGAGGCCGTGTAGGCGTTGAGGAATGTCTGGAACGCGTCTTCCTGGTTGAGCTGGGCGACGCTGGTGGCCATGTTGGCGTAGCGCTTGTCGAGCGTGGCGCGGATCTCGGCGGGCTCCTTGCCGGCCAGCTTCAGGCGCAGCCAGTCGTTGCGCACCGACTTCTGCCACAGCGCGTCGAGTTCGGCCTGGTCCTTGGCCCACTCCGCGTCCTCGCGGTCGTAGTACCAGCGCTCGTCGCCTTCGAAGTCGAAGATGTCCTTGCCCAGCAGGTCGCGCGCGTACTGCACGCGCTCGGCCACGCGCTGCTTGTAGATCGCGTACATCTCCATCGCCACCGCTGTGTCGCCCTGGCGCACGGCCTCGCCCAGCGTCGCCTCGTGGCGCCGGAAGCGCGCGACGTCGGCGGCGTCGAGGAACAGCTTGTTGCCGTCCAGCGCCTCGAGGTAGCGGCGGAAGATGTCCTGCGACAGCGAGGCGTCCAGGCCGCGCGGCCGGTAGGCGTAGCGGCTGTCCGAAAGCAGGCCGTAGACCAGCTTCGAAGTGGTGGCGTGGTCGGTCGAGGGACCGGCCGGGATCGCATCGCCGCCCGACCTCGCCATCAGCGCCAAGGGCATGGCCAGCGCCAGGGCGACGACGGAGGTGGACAGGACTTGGCGTGCTTTCATGGACAGTGCTCGGTGCTCACGTGGGTGGCGTCGCGTCATGCACCAACATCGGCCGCCGGTGACAGGCTGCACAGTGCTGGAAGTCGCATGGAACGCCCTGGAGCCACTCTAACCGCGGCCCAGTGGCGGGGTGTGAACAATTCGCCAGACAGCAGGAAGCCGCGTTCAGGCGGCGACGCCGGCGCCCGCGGCCTGCCGGTCGGCGTGGTACGACGAACGCACCAGCGGCCCGGAGGCGACGTGGGTGAAGCCCAGCGCCATGCCGTAGTCCTCGAAGTGCTTGAACTCCTCCGGGGTCCAGTAGCGCAGCACCGGATGGTGGTGTGCGCTGGGCTGCAGGTACTGGCCGATGGTGACCATGTCGACGTCGTGCGCGCGCAGGTCGCGCAGGGTGGCCTCGACCTGCGCCTGCGTCTCGCCAAGGCCGAGCATGATCCCGGACTTGGTGGCGACGCCGGGATGCTGGGCCTTGAAGCGCTGGAGCAGGGTCAGCGACCACTGGTAGTCGGCGCCCGGGCGCACGTTGCGGTACAGATCCGGGACGGTTTCGACGTTGTGGTTGAAGACGTCCGGCGGATTGGCGGCCAGGATCTCCAGCGCGCGGTCCATGCGGCCCTTGCCGCGGAAGTCCGGGGTGAGGATCTCGACCTTCGTGCCCGGCGTGGCCTCGCGGATGGCGGTGATGCAATCGACGAAGTGCTGGGCGCCGCCGTCGCGCAGGTCGTCGCGGTCGACCGAGGTCACCACCACGTACTTCAGGCCCATGTCGGCGACGGTTTCGGCCAGGCGCCGCGGCTCGTCGGCGTCCGGCGGCTTCGGGCGGCCGTGGGCGACGTCGCAGAAGCTGCAGCGGCGGGTGCAGACATCGCCCAGGATCATGAAGGTGGCGGTGCCGTGGCCGAAGCACTCGTGGATGTTCGGGCAGCTGGCGTCCTCGCACACCGTGACCAGGCGGTTCTCGCGCAGCTTCGACTTCAGCGCCGCGACCGCGCCGTTGGACGGGATCCGCACCCGGATCCACGACGGCTTGCGCAGCACCGGCGCATCCACGAACTCCACCGGCGACCGCCCGATCTTGTCGCCGGCCACCTGCTTCACCCCGGGCACCAGCGACGGCGGCGCGTCGCTGACCACGTTGAGCGGGATGGATCTGGGATTTGCGGAAATATCGGACATTTCTTTTTTGCCACGGATGAACGCGGATAACGCGGATTTACACGGATAGAGCAAAAGCCAAGGCAGATGCGTCAGAAAGCGGATTGTCTTCCAACTGTTTTCGCTTTATCCGCGTAAATCCGCGTTATCCGCGTTCATCCGTGGCAAAAGCTCCTGCTCTTCAGCAGCCTCGACAGGCGCGAGCCCGAGCTGTGCGGCAAGCGCCGCGACCAGGGGGGGCTGGGCGGCTTCGAGGCTGGCGGGACCGCCGCATTCTACCACCGAGGTCACGTCCAGCCCGGCGTAGCCGCAGGGGTTGATGCGACGGAAGGGCTCGAGGTCCATGGCGATGTTGAACGCCAGGCCGTGGAAGCTGCGGCCGTGGCGGACGCGGATGCCGAGCGCGGCGATCTTGGCGCCGCTGTCGACGTAGACGCCCGGCGCGCCCTCGCGGCGCTGCGCGTGGATGTCCCAGCCGGCCAGCGTGTCGATGATCGCCTGCTCGATGCGGCAGACGTATTCGCGCACGCCGATCCCCAGCCGCTTCAGGTCCAGCAGCGGATAGGCCACCAGCTGGCCGGGGCCGTGGTAGGTCACCTGCCCGCCGCGGTCGACCTTCAGCACCGGGATGTCGCCGGGTATCAGCACGTGTTCGGGCTTGCCGGCCTGGCCGAGGGTGAACACCGGGTCGTGCTCGACCAGCCACAGTTCGTCGGGGGTCTCCGGGGTGCGCGCGTCGGTGAAGTCCTGCATCGCCCGCCACACCGGCCCGTAGGCCATCCGGCCGAGGTCGCGCACCCGCACCGGCCGTGCGTCCGCGGCGGCTACAGCGTCCACTTCACCTCGGGATGCTCGCGCAGCGCGGCGTGCGCGCTCTCGTACTCCTCGCGCGAATTGGCGCGGAAAGTCAGCTTCACCGACACGAAGCGGCCGCCGCTGGAGGGGCGGCTGGTCAGGCTCTCGTGGACCACGGTAAGCCCCGCCGCGCGCAGCAGGTTGGGCACCTCGACCTCGAGCCCGGCCGACGCCGGCCCCATCGCGGTGATCTCGAAGTCGCCGGGAAACTGGAAGCCGTGTTCCGGGTTGTCGGATTTGATCTCCATGGGCCCGATTATGGGCCCGCGGGCGCGCGATCCCAATGCCATGGCTGAAACACCGCGACCCGCGCCCGGCCCCGGAACCGCTGTCCGACGGGCGGCCGCGCGGCCGCTGGCGGGCAAGCGCTGCGTTTGGCGATGTGGAATCGACCCATATCCACGGAGCACGACATGCCACGCAAGCCCCTCGCCGCCGCCCTCGCCGCCTGCCTGCTGGCCGCGCCCGCCGCGGCTGCCGCCCAGCAGGCCAACGACGTCCCGGTGTGCTCGCGCAACCTCGGCAGCATCGCCGTGATCGAGCCGACCGGCCAGAACTGGTGGACCGGCCAGCGCCTGCCGTCGCCCGCCGCGCTGATCAAGGTCTACGTCAACCGCTCGCGCTGCTTCACCCTGGTGGATCGCGGCACCGGCATGCAGGCGATGCAGGCCGAGCGCGCGCTCGCCGCCTCGGGCGAGCTCCGGGGCGGTTCCAACATCGGCAAGGGCCAGGTGCGCGCCGCGGACTACGTGCTGGTGCCCGACGTGGTGTCGCAGAACCGCGATGCCGGCGGCACCAACATCGGCGGCATCGTCGGCGGCCTGCTCGGCAACCGCCGCGCCGCGGCGGTGGTCGGCGGCATCAACCTGAAGCGCAGCAGCGCCGACGTCGTGCTGACCGTGACCGACGCGCGCTCGTCCGAACAGGTGGCGATGGCCGAGGGCCAGGCCAGCAAGACCGACGTCGGCTGGCGCGGCGGCGGCGGCGGGATCGGCGGCGCGCTGCTCGCCGGCGGCGCCTCGGGCTATGCCAATACCGAAATCGGCCAGGTGGTGGCCCAGGCCTATATCCAGGCCTATGCCGACCTGGTCGCCCAGCTCGGCGGGCTGCCCGGCGATGCCTCGGCGGCGAACGTGGCCCAGGCGGTGACGATGACCCGGCCGGGCCGGCTGCTGGCCTCGGCCGACGGCAGCGGTGCCGCGGTGCGCGACCTCGAGTCCGGGATGCTGCTCTATCCCACCGGCGCCAGGGCCGGCACGATGTGGGAAGTCGAAGACGAGGTCGGCAACCGCGGCTGGGTCAACTCGACCCAGCTGTCGAACGCGCGCTGAGGCGGGGCCTCAGAGCGACTGCCACCACATCAGCAGCTCGTGCCACAGGCGCTTGAAGAACCCGGCCTCCGGCACGTCGGCGAGCGCCACCAGCGGCGCCTCGGCCACCAGCTTGCCGTCGAGCATCACCCGCACCTTGCCCACGGCCTGGCCCTTGGCGAGCGGGGCCACCAGGGTGCGCGGCACGTCCATGCTCGGCTGCAGCCTGGCGTACTGGCCGCGCTGCATGCTCACCAGCAGCGGCTGGGCCACGCCCAGGCCGATCTCGTTGGCCTCGCCCTTCCAGACCTTCTGGGTGGCCATCGGCTCGCCGGGCGTGTACAGCTCGTGGGTCTCGAAGAAGCGGAAGCCCCAGTTGAGCAGCGCCTGCGAATCGGTCGCGCGCTGGCTTTCGCTGGTCGAGCCCATCACCACCGAAATCAGGCGCTGGTCGCCGCGCTTGGCCGAGGCCATCAGGCAGTAACCGGCGCCCGAGTGGTGACCGGTCTTGATGCCGTCCACGCTCTTGTCGCGCCACAGCAGCACGTTGCGGTTGCGCTGGGTGATCGGGCCGACGGTGAATTCCTTGATCGCGTTGTAGGCGTAGTGCTCGGGGAAGTCGCGCGCCAGCGCGCGGCCGAGGGTCGCCAGGTCGCGCGCGGTCGAGTAATGCTCCGGACCCGACAGCCCCGTGGCGTTCTCGAAGTGGGTGTCCTTCATGCCCAGGCGCGCGGCATGCGCGTTCATCAGCGAGGCGAAGGCCTCCTCGGAGCCGGCGATGTGCTCGGCCAGGGCGATGGCGGCGTCGTTGCCCGACTGCACGGTCATGCCCTTTTCCATCTCCAGCAGCTTCGCGGTCTTGTTGACCTCGAAGCCGCTGTAGCTGCCGTCGGTGCCCGCGCCGCCGGTGCGCCAGGCGTTGACGGTCATCATCACGTCGTCGTCGTTGCTGATCTTGCCGGCGGCCATCTCGGCGGCGATCACGTAGCTGGTCATCACCTTGGTGATGCTGGCCGGTTCCACGCGCTCATCGACGTTCTCGCCGGCCAGCACCTGGCCGGTGGCGTAGTCCATCAGCAGCCATGCGGTGCCGGTCACGGCGGGCGCGTCGGGCACCGGCAGCTGGTCGCTCAGCGCGGCCGCGGGGGCGGCCGGGGTCGGCGCGGGCGCGGGATCCTGGGCAAAGGCGAGGCCGAGCGTGGCGGCGGAAACGGCGGCAAGCAGCGCGACGCGGGCGGCGTGGGCTTTCATCAGGCGGGAAACTCCGGGAATTTCGGGCCACCCGTGTCCGGGCGGCGTGGACAGTCGTTGATTCTAACCGCGCACGTCACTCACGCACGGGCTGCGGCGCGCCGAAACCGAGGCCGGCGACACGGGCGCTGAGGTCGGCGACCGTGGTCGGCGCGACCGGCCCCACGCGCAGGCGCCAGACCGGCTTGCCCGCCGAGGTGCCGTCCTGCAGCCGGGCCTCGCCGATGCCGGCGCCGCGGAGCATCGCCAGCGCGCGCTCGGCGTTGTCGCGCGAGCCGAAGGCGGCGACCTGGAGCAGGATGCCGGCGGCCGCGCGCGGGGCGGGGGCCGAAGCGGCGGTGGCGGATGCAGGCACGGAGGCCACGGCCGCCGGCTGCGTGCTGGATGCCGCGGGCACCTTTGCGGCGCCGGCCGTGGAGGCGGCCGCCGCGGCCGCGCCGCCGGACGCCCGCGCCGGATCGCGCGGATCGGGCGTGCCGGCGCGGCCGGTGGCCACGCGCGCGCGGCGGGCCTTCATCCAGGCGTCGAACTCGTCGGCGGTCATCGCGCGGCCGTCCTGGTGCATGTCGAAGCGCCAGTCGCCCGCGGACGAGGACGAGGACGGCGACGCCGGCGCGGCGTCCGTGCCCGCGTTCGCGGCCCCACCCTGTTCAGGCGCCGAAACCTCCGCGTGCAGCGAGGCCGGCTGCGAGACCGCCGCGATCAGCGCCGCCGGGGCCACGGGCTCCTGCACCGTCGCGACCAGCCCATCCATGCCGCTCTGCGCTGCCGGCTGCGGCCGGCCCGTTGCCACGCGCACGCCGGGCGGCAGCCCGGTCGCGGGATCGACCGCCGCCGTGCGGGCGTCGGCCGGGCGCTCGCGGGCGTTCTCGCCCGGCCCCAGCGCGCGCACTTCCACGCGTGCGGTGCCGCGCGGATGCACGCCGATCTTCACCGCGGCGGCGTAGCTGAGATCGACCACGCGGCCGTCGTGGAAGGGGCCGCGGTCGTTGACGCGCACCACCACCGACTGCCCGGTGTCGAGGTTGGTCACCCGCGCGAAGCTCGGCAGCGGCAGCGACTTGTGCGCCGCGGTGAAGGCGTACATGTCGTACACCTCCTGGTTGGACGTGCGCCGGCCGTGGAACTTCTGGCCGTAGTACGAGGCCGTGCCGGTCTCGACGAAGCCGCGGGTCTCGTCGAGCACCCGATAGCGCTTGCCCAGCACCGTGTAGGTGGGGCCGTTGCCGTAGCGCGACCGCGGCAGGTCGACGACCTCGGGCTCGGGGATCGCGTCCACGTCCGGGACGTAGTCGGGGGTGGTGTCGGCGACACCGGGCTTGTACAGGCCGCCGGCCACGTAGTCGCCGCGGGTGGAGGGGTCCTCCTGCGCCGGCGCATAGGGCGACACCTTCGGGCCGTCGCCGCGCGGGGCGCCGCCGGCGGCGGGATCGGCAGCAGGGGCGTCGCCGCGCTTCGGTGATCCCGCGCAGCCGGCCAGCAGCACGGCCACCGCTGCGACTGCCCAGCACGCGGACTTCGCGCGCCGGAGGCGCATCACGGCCCGCGCCCCGCGATCGCCTGCGCCAGCTGGTGCACCGCCAGCGAGTACATCGGCGAGCGGTTGTAGCGGCTGATGACGTAGAAGTTGCGGTAGCCGAGCCAGTACTCGCGACCCGCGTCGCCGTCCAGCGCGATCACGGTGGCGCCCTCGCCCACCGGTTCGCCGGCGCGCGGGGTGAAGCCCAGTTCGGCCAGGCGCGGCAGCGGGTGGTCGGGCTCGAGCGACTTCGGGTCGCCGCTGGGCACGAACTCGGCGGCACCTTCGGCCTTGTCGGCGCGCGCGACCACGGGGCCGCCGCGCTCCCAGCCGTGCACCACGAAATAGTTCGCGATCGAGGCGAACACGTCGGGCTTGTGGGTCAGCAGGTCGCGCCGGCCGTCGCCGTCGCCGTCCTTCGCCCACAGGCGGTAGCTGGACGGCATGAACTGGCCCATGCCCATGGCGCCGGCATAGCTGCCCTTGAGCGCGGGGATGTCGAGCTGCGGCTCTTCCTTCGCCAGCGCGAACAGCTGCGCCAGCTCGCCGGCGAAGAAGGGCGCGCGCTTCGGGAAGCCGAAGGCCAGCGTGTACAGCGCATCGAGCACGCGGTGGTTGCCGGTGATGCGGCCGTAGCTGGTCTCGACGCCGATGATGGCGACGATGTATTCGGCCGGCACGCCGGTCTCGGCGGCGACGCGGTCGAGCGCCGCGCGGTTCTCGGCATAGAAGGCCTTGCCGCCGCTGATGCGCGCGTCGTTGATGAAGATCGGGCGGTAGTCGCGCCAGGGGCGCACCGCCTCGGCCGGGCGGGACATCGCGTCGATGATCGACTGCTTGTGCTCGGCGCCGGCCAGCACGGCCCGCACCTTCGCGGGATCGACGCCGTAGGTGGCGGCGGTGTAGTCGACGAAGTTCGCGATGCGCTGCGCGCGGTCGATCGCCGGATCGGTCACCGCGGGCGGCGCCACCGGCCGTTCCGGCGGTTGCGGCACCGGCGGCAGCAGGCCGGGCGCGGACGCCGCGGCATCGGCTGCGACCGCCACCGGGGCGGTTTCGCTGGCGATGGCCGGGGCATGGAGGGCGGAGGGCGCGCAGGCCGCCAGCAGCAGCGGCGCAGCCAGGACCGGCAGCAGGCGCGGTCGAGAGGGGGTCGGTCGCGGGTGTCGGTTCATCGGCGGCGAGGTTAGCACGCAGCTGCGACGCGTCCGGGCGCCGCGTTCACGCCCGGTTGTGGCTGTCAGCGCCCGCGCACGGGTCGTCCGGCGTGCACCGCCATCACCACGCCCATGCCGGCCAGCAGCGAGACCGCCGCGGTGCCGCCGAAGCTGAGCAGCGGCATCGGCACGCCCACCACCGGCAGCAGGCCGGAGATCATGCCGCCGTTGACCAGCACGTAGACGAACAGCGCCAGCCCGAGGCCGCCTGCCAGCAGGCGCCCGAAGCCGTCGCGCGACTCCGCCGCGATCCACAGGCAGCGCCCCACCACTACCAGGTACAGGGCCAGCACCGTGACCACGCCGAGCCAGCCGAACTCCTCCGACAGCACCGCGAAGATGAAGTCCGTGGTGTGCTCGGGCACGTAGTTGAGGTGCGACTGCGAGCCCTGGCCCCAGCCCTGCCCGCGCAGCCCGCCGGAGCCGATCGCGATCTTGGACTGGATGATGTTCCAGCCCGCGCCGAGCGGATCCGACTCTGGGTCGAGGAAGGTCAGGATCCGGTCCTTCTGGTAGGGCCGCAGCAGCCAGAACCAGGCCACCGGCGCCACGGCGGCCACGCCCGCCGCCGCCGCCACGAACCACCACCACGACATGCCCGCCAGGAACAGCACGAAGACGCCGCTGCTGGCCACCAGCATCGCGGTGCCGAAGTCCGGCTGCAGCAGGACCAGGCCGGTCGGTACCGCCACCAGCAGCAGGCTCGCCACCGTCGTCGCGAAGGACGGCGGCAGCGGGCGCGTGTTGAGGTACCAGGCGACCATCATCGGCAGGCTGAGCTTGAGCAGCTCGGAGGGCTGGAAATAGAACACGCCCAGGTCGAGCCAGTGCGCACCGCTGCGGCCGGTGCCCAGGAACAGCACCGCGACCAGCGGCAGCAGCGACAGCAGGTAGGCCACCGGCGCGGCGTCGCGCAGGCGCATGAGCGGCACCCGCGACAGCAGCCACAGGACGCCCAGCCCGACGCCGTAGCGGGCGCCCTGCGAGACCACCAGCGCGGGGTTCTGGCCGCCGGCGCTGTGCAGCACGGCCAGGCCGATGCCCATCAGCGCCACCAGTGCGCCCAGCAGCACCCAGTCCAGCGTGCGCACGAAGCGCAGCACCAGGTCGAGCAGGAAGCGCAGGATCACGTTCATCGCGTGGCGCGCTCCGGTACCGACGGCGCCAGCGGCACGGGTGCCGGGTCGCCGGACGCGTCGGACGCGTCGGGGGTGTCCGGCGCGGGCACCGCGAAGCTCGCGCCCGCCCCCGCGAGCACGGCCGACTCGACGCCGCCAAACAGATCGACCATCGGCACCTCCTCGCCCTCCGCCGCCGGCACCGCCGGCATCTCGCCCAGCAGCCAGGCATCGAAGATCCGGCGCGCGATCGGCGCCGCGGTCGAGCCGCCGTAGCCACCGTGCTCCACGACCACCGCCAGCGCGATGGTCGGGTTCTCCGCAGGGGCGTAGCCGGCGAACAGCGCCTGGTGGCGCAGGTGGTAGGGCAGCGTGCGCGGGTCGAGGCTGGCGCTGCCGCGGCGGCTGATCTTCTGCGCGGTGCCGGTCTTGCCGGCCATGCGGTAGGGCGCGCCGCGCGCCATGGCCACGGCGGTGCCGCGGCCGTGGATGGTGTTCTCCATGCCTTCCTGCACCGCGCGCAGGTGGGCGGGATTGTCGGTGATCCGCGGCGCCGGCGCGGCCGGCAGCGGCGACCAGGGCGCGTCGTAGCCGGTGCGGCGCTCGGCGACCAGGCGCAGCGGATGCAGGCGGCCGCCGTTGGCGATCGCCGCGGTGCCGCGCGCCATCTGCAGCGCCGTGGCCACCCAGTAGCCTTGGCCGATGCCGGCGATCACGGTCTCGCCCGGGTACCAGGGCTCGCGGCTGTTCTTCGCCTTCCATTCGCGCGAGGGCACGATGCCCGCGCTCTCACCGGTGAGGTCGATGCCGGTGGGCTCGCCGAAGCCGTAGCGGTGCATGTATTCCGCCAGGCGGTCGATGCCCATGTCGTAGGCGAGCTTGTAGTAGTAGTAGTTGATCGAGCGCGAGATCGAATCGCGCAGGTCCACCCAGCCGCCGCCGCGCCCGGCGTCGCGATAGCCGCGGCTCTGCCCGGGGATGAAGAACTCGCCGGTGGAGAACACGCGGCTCTCGGGCGTGCGCAGGCCGCTGTCGACGCCGGCCAGTGCCACGAAGGGTTTCACGATCGAGCCCGGAGGCCCGCCACCCAGCACGTTGCGGTTGAACAGCGGCCGCGCCGGATCGTCCATCAGCGCGCGGTAGTCGGTGTTGGAGATGCCGTTGACGAACAGGTTGGGGTCGTAGCTGGGCAGGCTGACCATCGCCAGCACCTGGCCGGTGGCGGGGTCCACCGCCACCGCCGAGCCCTGCATGTCGCCGAAGGCGGCCACCATCGCCTGCTGCAGCTCGACGTCGATCGACAGCCGGAGGTCGGCGCCGGCGGTGGCCGGCACCAGGCCGAGCCGGCCCAGCGCGCGGCCTTCGACGTTGGTCTCCACCTGCTCGTAGCCGACCACGCCGCGCAGGGTCTCGTCGTAGTAGCGCTCCAGGCCGGTGCGGCCGGTGTGCGTGAACACCCCGTGCGCCTCGCCGAAGCGCGCGATGTCGTCCTCGTCGGTACGGCCGACGTAGCCGACCACGTGCGCCAGCAGCTCGCCGTAGGGATAGCGGCGGTTGAGGTAGGGCACCAGCTCGACGCCGGGAAAGCGCCAGCGTTCGACCGCGAAGCGCGCGGCCTCGTCGTCGCTGATGCGCAGCTTGAGCGGGATGGCACGGAAGCCGCGCGCGCCCTTGCGCGCCGCCTCGAAGCGTTCGATGTCCTCGGGCGCAAGTGCCACCACCTGCGACAGCGCCTCGATCAGCGCCTGCGGGTCGCCGGCCTCCTCCGGGGTCACGTCCAGGCGGTAGGCCGGCACGTTGTCGGCCAAGATCCGGCCTTCGCGGTCGAGGATCAGCCCGCGTCCCGGCACCACCGGCCGCGGCTTGATGCGGTTGGCCTCGGAGCGCTTGGCGTAATCGTCGTGGTCGAGCACCTGCAGCTTGAAGTACCAGCCGGCCAGCCCCGCCAGCGACAGCAGCACGACGGCGAAGCCCAGCAGCGCGCGCCCGCGGAACAGCTGCGCCTCGGCCTCGGGATTGCGCAGCCGCCGGGCCGGCCGGCCGCGCCTGCCGGCGATCACAGGCGTGCGCCGCGGCCCATGCGCAGCGCGTCCAGCAGCACGAACAGCGGCGCCCAGAGCAGCATGCCCACCAGCGGCGCCCACCAGTAGGCCAGCGGCAGCACCGGCTCGCCGAGGGCGAGGTGGACGACGGTGCTGATGACGCGATCGTTGAGCAGCAGGCCGCCGATCGCCAGCGCCTGCTGCGGGATCGGGAAGAAGCGCAGCTGGGTGCGGAAGCGCTGCAGGATGAAGGTCATCACCACCAGCCGCAGCGCCTGCTCGCCGAGCAGGCCGCCGAAGGCGACGTCGGCGACCAGGCCGACCAGGAACGCGAAGCCCAGGCCCACGCGCTCGCTGTCCTCGATCACCCAGTAGGCGATGACCAGCGCCAGCCAGTACGGCCGCAGCGGCTGCAGCAGCCCGGGCATCGGCAGCAGGCCGAGCAGCAGCGCCAGCACCACGCTGAGCGGCAGCACCCAGGCACGGCCGCGCGCGGTCACGGCGCGGGCTCCGCGGGCGGCGGGGCGGCGTCCGGGGTGGCGTCGGGGGCGGCGTCCGCGGCGGGTGCCGGCGTGGCCGCCGCGGCCGGAGCGGGCGCGGCAGGCACGGCGGGCTCCCGCCGCAGCAGCAGCACGTCGCGGCCGCGGTCGAGCTGGGCCGCGGCATCGACGTCGCCCACCAGGAAGGCGCGGCTGTCGTCGGGGCGCAGCGCCGCGATCGTCCCGACCGGGAAGCCCGGCGGAAAGCGCCCGCCAAGACCCGAGGTGATCAGCACGTCGCCGGGGCGGACATCGCTCGACAGCGGCACGTTGCGCAGCTCCAGCACGTCGCTGCGGCCGGTGCCGTAGATGATCAGGCGCACGCCCGTGCGCGCGACCGCCACAGGCACCGCATGGTCGGGATCGGTCAGCAGCAGCACGGTGGCGGTGGTCGGGGTGGCCTCGATCACCTGGCCCACCAGGCCGCCGGCATCGATCACCGCCTGCCCGCGGCGCACGCCGCTGGCGCTGCCGGCATTGAGCATCAGGCGCTGGCGCGTCGGGTCGAGGTCGACGTCGAGGATGGGCGCGAGCTGCACTTCGTGCCCGCCGCGCTCGGCGGCCCCGAGCAGGCCGCGCAGGCGCGCGTTCTCCTCCGCCTCGACCTGCAGCCGCGCCTGGCGCGCCGCAGCCAGCAGCAGCTCGTTGCGCAGGACGCGGTTCTCCTCGGCCAGCCGCGTGCGCGTGGCGGCATCATCGCGCAGGCTCTCGCCCATGCGCGACGGCAGGCCCGCCAGCCACCACAGCGGCTGCATGGCGACGCTGGCATGCCCGCGGACCTGGGCCAGCCAGTCGCCGCGGTGATCCATCACGATGAGCGCCACCGAGATCGCGAGGTAGGCCAGCAGGCGGAGCGTGCCGGCGACGTCACTGGATCGGGGGTTGGCGGGACCGGCGTAGCTGGACACTGTGGGAGCCGGGCCTGTGCCTTATTCCGAGGCGAAGAACTCGTTGCCGTGCATGTCCAGCAGCTCCAGCGCACGCCCGCCACCGCGGGCCACGCAGGTCAGCGGGTCCTCGGCCACCTGCACGTGCAGGCCGGTCTCCTCGCTGAGCAGCCGGTCGAGGTCGCGCAGCAGCGCGCCGCCGCCGGTCAGCACGATGCCACGCTCGGCGACGTCGGCGCTCAGCTCCGGCGGGGTCTGCTCCAAGGCCTGGCGCACCGCGGCCACGATGCCCATCAGCGGCTCGCGCAGGGCCTCGAGCACCTCGTTGTTGGAGATCGAGACCATCTTCGGCACGCCCTCGGCCAGGTGGCGGCCGGAGATCTCGGTCTCCTCCACCTTGTCCTGCGGGTAGGCGCAGCCGAGCTCGATCTTGACCCGCTCGGCCGTGGCCTCGCCGATCAGCATGCCGTGGTTGCGGCGCACGTAGTTGATGATCGATTCGTCGAAACGGTCGCCGCCGATGCGCGCGGACTGCGAATACACGATGCCGTTGAGCGCGATCACCGCGACTTCGGTGGTGCCGCCGCCGATGTCGACGACCATCGAGCCGCGGGCCTCGGTCACCGGCATCCCGGCGCCGATCGCGGCGGCCATGGGCTCTTCGATCAGCGAGACGTCGCGGGCGCCTGCCTCCATCGCGGAGTCCTTGATGGCGCGCTTCTCCACCTGGGTGGAGCCGGCGGGGACGCAGATCAGCACCCGCGGGCTCGGCCGCAGGAAGCGGCTCTTGTGCACCTTGCGGATGAAGTACTTGAGCATCTCCTCGGTATAGGTGAAGTCGGCGATCACGCCGTCCTTCATCGGCCGGTGGGTGGTGAGGTGGCCGGGGGTGCGGCCGAGCATCTGCTTGGCCTCGCTGCCGACGGCGGCGACCGCGCGCGGGCCGCCGTTGCGGTCCTGGCGCACCGCGACCACGGACGGCTCGTTGAGCACGATGCCCTGGCCGCGGACGAAGATGAGGGTGTTGGCCGTGCCCAGGTCGATGGACAGGTCGTTGGAGAACATGCCGCGGAACTTCTTGAACATCGGGGGCGCGCGTCCGTCAGGAGGGGGGCGGGGAACGGGGGAATTCCCGCGAAAAAGCGGTCGTCAAGCGTAGCAACCGCCCCCTGCCCCGGCAAGGAAAACCGGCCCGCAGGCCGCGCCGCGCTTGGCCGCCCGCCCGCCCGCGGGCTACCCTATGCGGCCCCGCGACGCCGCGCGCGCCGGACCCTTCCGCCGGAACCCGGCCCCTTCCAAGAAAAAGCGAGACCGCCGTCCCGAAGGGCCGGCCCACCACCCGGAGCGCCTCCACGATGTCTGCACTGATCTGCGGTTCCCTGGCCTACGACACCATCATGGTGTTCCCCGACCAGTTCAAGAACCACATCCTGCCGGACAAGGTGCACATCCTGAACGTCTCGTTCCTGGTGCCGCGGATGCGCCGCGAGTTCGGCGGCTGCGCCGGCAACATCGCCTACAACCTCAAGCTGCTCGGCGGCGACCCGATCCCGATGGCCACCGTGGGCGGCGACTTCGGCCCCTACCGCGCGTGGTTCGAGGAGCACGGCATCACGCTGGACCGGGTCAAGGTGATCGACGAGCTGTTCACCCCGCAGGCCTTCATCACCACCGACCACGACAACAACCAGATCACCGCCTTCCATCCCGGCGCGATGATGCGGTCGTACGAGAACCACGTGAAGGACGTGCCGGGCGTCACCATCGGCATCGTCAGCCCCGACGGCTACGAGGGCATGCTGCAGAACGCGAAGGAGTTCCACGAGGCCGGGATCCCCTTCATCTTCGACCCGGGCCAGGCCATGCCGCTGTTCAACGGCGAGGAGCTGCGCGCGTTCATCGAGCAGGCCGACTACGTGACCGTCAACGACTACGAGTCGAACCTGCTGCAGGAGCGCACCGGCTGGGACGACAAGACCATCGCCGGCAAGGTGAAGGCCTACATCGCCACCCGCGGCCCCAAGGGCGCCTGCATCCACGCCGACGGCAAGGTCCACGACATTCCGCCGGCGCAGGAGCGTCGCATCACCGATCCCACGGGCTGCGGCGACGCCTTCCGCGCCGGCCTGATCTTCGGCATCCAGAAGGGCTACGACTGGGAGACCATCGGCCGCATCGGCAACCTGATGGGGTCGCTGAAAGTGGAGCATCCGGGCACCCAGAACCAGCGCTTCGACTACGACGAGTTCGCGGCGCAGTTCCGGCAGCAGTTCGGCTACGTGCTCTGACCCTCCGCCACCCGCATCCACACGGCCACTTGTAGGAGCAGCTATAGCTGCGACCGGCAGACATCGCGCTGGTCGCGGCTCTGATCGCAGTTCTGGTCGCAGCTATAGCTGCTCCTACAGGGGGGCGTGTGGATGCGGCCAGGGGGGCCGCGTGGGTGCAGGGGATCGGCGTGGATGCGGCGGCTCAGTTCCAGGCCGGCAGCTGCGTCCGGTCCAGGCCACCGACCTCGAACTCGGCCGTGCGCGTGCCCCCGGCCTTGACCGGATACTCCACGGCAAGCCGCTTCGCGCCGTCGATCATCCGCCACAGCGCCTTCTCGTCGTCGATGAACATGGCGATGGCCTCGTCGGTATCGGGGCGGTTGGCGGCCATGCGCACCGGCGCCGCGTCGTCCACGGTCACCGCCACGCGGCAGGCGTCGTAGCAGTCGAAGTCGCCGGCCTGCATCACCAGGTAGCTGCTGCGGCCCCAGTCCGGGTGGTCGCGGAAGATCAGGCGCACCGGCTTCGCGCCGCTGCCGTCGCTGTCCACGTTCTCCTTCGAGAAGATCGCCGCCGACAGCTGGCTGCCGCCCTTCACCGCCTCGACGTTGTAGGCCCAGAGCGCGGCCAGGCGCGCGTCCTCGCGCACGGCGTTGCCCTTGGCGCGGGCGTCCTCGTGCAGCGGGCGGATCCGCTCCGCGGCCGCGGTATCGGGATACCGCGCCAGCAGCACGTCGCCCTGCGCGGCCGCCAGCGGCCAGTTCTCCGCGGCATAGGCGGCGTCGAAGTCGGCGGCGGCCAGCTCCGCGGCGGCTTCGCTGGCCTGCCGCTGGGCCGCCGCCTGCGCTTCGGCCTGGACGGCGGGGTCCTGGCAGGCGACCAGCCCGGCACCCGATGCGGCGATGGCGGCGGCGAGCAGGGCGATGCGCGCGGCGGTGGCTGGACGTGGACGGCTCATGCGGCGTCTCCCGGGGTGGGTTCACCGCGGGACGACCGGTCCCGCGGGATGGCGTGGCGTGCGTCAGCGGCCGGTGGGCGCCGGCCGGGTCGGGTCGCCATCGGCGGCCGGCATCGCCGGCGTGGCGGCTTCGGCGTCCACATCGGCCTCCGGTACGGCCGCCGGCTCCACCGCCGCCGGCAGGAACGGCGTGCCGCTGCCCGGCGCCGGCTTCGCTTCGGCGATAAGCTTCTCCACCGAGCCCGTGGTGATCGGGTGGTAGCCCGGGCGCGCGGCCTCCAGCTGCTCCTTCGCAAACGCGAGTCCCGCTTCGGTCGCGACCAGCGCCTGGTAGGTCGGCATGATCAGCTTGCGGCGGCCGATGGTGCGCACGAAGTCGGCGATCGCCGGATACGTCTGCATGTAGCTGCTGCGCACCGCCAGCGGGTACCAGCGCTGCGCAAGCTCGGCGTTGGGCGTGCCGGTGAGGCGGTAGGCGGTATCGAGCTGCGAGAGCTGCTCGATCGACAGCGTGTCCGGCAGGCCCTCGAGGAAGTGGATCCATTCCTGGGTGCTCCACTCGCCGGTGATCGACTGCGGCGGCAGCGTGCCGCTGCCCAGCCACGCCAGGCGCGCGCTGTCGACCACGCCGAAGTTGCGCGACATCACCTGCGGCGCGCTGCCCGGGATACCGGGCTCGTACAGCCAGGCGTCGAACTCCTCCGGCGTGACCTTGTCCGGATACTTGCCCAGCAGGTGCTCCTGCGCGTACTCGACGAAGCGCGTGGTCGGGATCGACTGGAAGGCGAAATGGTCGAAGTAGCCGCGCAGGAAGGCGTCGAACTCGGCGCGGCCGTAGCGCTCCTCGAGGAACTGCAGGAACCACGCGCCCTTGTCGTAGGACACCGCGCTGAGCGAATCATCTGGATCCTTGACCACGCCCGGGCGCACGGCCAGCGCCTGCTCCTCGGGGCTCATGCGCTCGATCTCGGACTTCAGCCCGTTGCGCGAGATCACGTACTCCATGTCGGCGCGCTCCTTGCCGTACAGCGCCTCGACGATGCGGTTCTCGACGTAGCTGGTGAAGCCCTCGTTGAGCCAGCCGTCCTTCGCACTGGAGTTGGTGACCAGGTTGCCCGACCAGCTGTGCGCAAGCTCGTGCGCGATCAGCGACACCAGCGACTTGTCGCCCACGATCACCGTCGGGGTGATGAACGACAGGCGCGGGTTCTCCATGCCGCCGTAGGGGAACGACGGCGGCAGGATCAGCAGGTCGTAGCGCTCCCAGCGGTAGGGGCCGTACAGCGACTCGGTGGTCGCGATCATCTTCTCGGTGTCCTCGAACTCGGCCACCGCGCGGTCGACGGTGGACGGCTCCGCCCACACGCCGGCGCGCGCCGAGATCGGCTTGAACACCAGGTCGCCGGCCGCGATCGCCATCAGGTAGGACGGGATGCGCTGCGGCATGCGGAAGCTGTAGTCGCCGTCGCGCGGCGCGGCCGGGTCGTTGTCGGCGCTCATCAGCACCATGACGTCGACCGGCGAGGTCACGTGCGCGCTGTAGGTGTAGCGCACGCGCGGCGTGTCCTGCAGCGGCACCCACGAGCGCGCGTGGATCGCCTGCGACTGGCTGAACATGAAGGGCGTGGCCTTGCCTTCGGTCATCGAGGCCTCGAGCCACTGCAGGCCCGATGCCTCCGGCGAGGTGCGGTAGGACACGCGGATGCGCGCGTTGCGCTCCGGCGCCTGGATGGTCAGCTTGCTGCCGAGCAGGTCGTCGCGGCCGGCAAGCTCGAACTGCAGCGGCTGCCAGGCGCCGCCGGCGCCCTCGCCTTCCGCGCGCTCGATGGTCAGGTCGCGGGTGTCGAGCACCAGCGCGGTGGCGGTGTCGTCGCGCCAGTCGAGGGTGTAGGTGGCGGTGCCGCTGATGGTGCGGGCATCGAAATCCAGGGCCAGGTCGAGCGCGAGGTCGTCGATGGCGACCTTGTCGGGCTCGGCATAGGAATGCTCGTCGTAGTCGCCGGACTCGGCGGCGGCCTGCGGCTTGGGGGCCGGGGCGGCGGTGGTGGCGGCGGGCGTCGGCTCGCGCTTGCAGGCAGCGACGGCAAGGGCGACCAGCGCCGCGAGCGCGGCCAGGCGGAGGATACGGCTGAGGGTCATGGACGGGGGTCCGGTGATTGGAACAGCCCCCGATTCTAGCCGCAGGGCAGCGCCGGGTGCGCCGCGGAGGCGCCCGTCGGGGCCCGGCCCGGTTCCCCGGCCGCCCGCGAAACGCCCCTCAGGCCTTGTAGCCGTCGTGGATGGCGACGATGCCGCCCGACAGGTTGCGGTAGCGGCAGCGCGCAAAGCCCGCGGCCTCCATCATCGCCTTCAGCTCGGCCTGCGGAGGATGCTTGCGGATCGACTCGGCCAGGTACTGGTAGCTGCCGGCGTCGCCGGCGAACAGCTGGCCCAGCTTCGGCAGCACCTTGAACGAGTGGAAGTCGTACACCGGCTTGAACCACTCCGGCACCTCCGAGAACTCCAGCACCCGCGCCTGCCCGCCGACCTTGAGCACCCGCAGCATCTCGCGCAGGCCCGCGTCCTTGTCGGTGACGTTGCGCAGGCCGAAGGCGATCGTGACCAGGTCGAAGCTCGCGTCCGGGAACGGCAGCGACTGCGCGTTGCACTGTACGTAGTGGAAGCCCGCCACGTGGCCGCGGTCGACCATGCGGTCGCGGCCCACGCGCAGCATGCTGCCGTTGATGTCGCCGAGCACCAGCTCACCGGTGTCGCCCACGCGCGGCCGCAGCAGCGCGGCGATGTCGCCGGTACCGCCTGCGAGGTCCAGCACCCGGTCGCCGCGCGAGACCTGCGCAGTGGCGGTGAAGTAGCGCTTCCACAGCCGGTGGATGCCGAACGACATCAGGTCGTTCATCAGGTCGTAGTTGCCGGCCACCGACGAGAAGACCTCGCCCACCAGCTTCTGCTTCTCGGCCACCGGCACGTCGCGGAAGCCGAAGTGGGTGGTGTCGGGGCGGGGGTCACGGTCGCTCATGGCAGCGATTATCGCACCGCAGCGGCGCTGCGCGTGCGCGATGCCGGCCGGAGGCCGGCGCGGCATGGCACGATGCCGGCCCGTCCCTTCGCCTGGAGCCCCGCCATGATCGCCACCCCGGACTATCGCGCCCTGCTCGACACCGCCATCGAGGAGGCGCGCCAGGGCCTGGCCGAAGGCGGCATCCCGATCGGCGCCGCCCTGTACCACGCCGACGGCCGCCTGCTGGGCTGCGGCCACAACCGCCGCGTGCAGGAAGGCGACCCCTCGATCCACGGCGAGACCGATGCCTTCCGCAAGGCCGGCCGCCAGCGCTCCTACCGCGACACGATCATGGTGACCACGCTGGCGCCCTGCTGGTACTGCAGCGGGCTGGTGCGGCAGTTCAACATCGGCACGGTGGTGGTGGGAGAAGCGGTGAACTTCGCCGGCGGCGTGGACTGGCTGCGCGAGTCCGGCACCGAGGTGGTGGTGCTGGATGACGAGCGCTGCGTCTCGATGATGGGGGAGTGGATCGAGGCGAATCCGGGGCTTTGGAACGAGGATATCGGGGAGGAGTGAGAGGCCGCATACCTTCTCAGGCGGCCAGGGGCTGCACCTTGTCGAGGCTCTCTCCGAGTTCGCGCTCCGCAATCTTCAGGTCGTAGTCGTTCTGCAGGTTGATCCAGTACTGCGCGCTTTGTTCGAAGGCACGCCCAAACCGCAGCGCCAAATCGGCAGTGACCGGACGCGTGCCACGCACGACGTGCGAAATACGCATCGGAGACACGCCAATGGCCCGCGCGAATGCCGCCTGGCTGATTCCGAACTCCTCGAGAATTTCAAGGACGAACTCGCCAGGATGGATCGGCGGCATTCCGTTCTTCGGAAGACTGGTGTTCACGGTGAAGGCTCCTCAGTGGTAGTCGACGATCTCGACTTCGAATGCGTCGCCGTCCTCGAACCGGAAGCAGAGTCGCCACTGGCCGTTGATGCGAATGCTCCACTGTCCTTCGCGATCGCCGGACAGGGCCTCAAGCCGGTTTGAAGGCGGATTCCTCAAATGGCCGACCACTTCAGCAACATGAAGCTGCAAGAGGCGCATAATGGCCCGCTTCCAGATGGAAGACGGCAACCTGCGCGCGACTCCAGTGAAGAACAGCCTTTCGGCATCCTTGTCGGCGAAGCTCCTGATCACCCTGTCCACATCCTGTGTCGCGGGTACGCATGCAGGATAATAAACAGATTGTTTATTATTGCAAGCGCCAGCCGACACCTGTGGGCCGGAATGCCATCACCGGCATATGCCTGCTTCAGCCCCTGGGCACCGCCGCCAGCGCCGCGACGAGTTCCCTGACCAGCTTGCGATGGCGTTCGTCCAGCGCGAGGAACGCGTCGATCGCGTGCCGGTCCATCGCGCTGGCGTCCCACTTGCCACGCGGATCCTGGACCCTGCGGCCGCCCTCTTCCTCGCCATAGAGCCAGTCGAGCCGGACGCGCAGCAGCGTGGCCAGCGCCCGCATGTTCTCGGCCCGAGGAATCGACCGGCCCGCCAACCAGCGATGCGCGGCGGCCGCGGTGACCGGAATGCCGCCGTACTGGGGCACCAGGCGCGCCAGCTCGGCCGCGCTCTCGGGCAGCTTCGCGGCCCGCAGTGCCTCGCGGAGGCGGAGGCCGAACTTTTCCTGCTCGCTGGTCATCCCGGCGACGGTAGGCGGCCGTGCCGGGGCATCAATCAATTCTTGATTTATGTCATCATCAATTATCGATTGATCGTGCTGTCCATCCATGCCCGGGCATCCGCTCGAAACCCCGCCGCCTGCACGCCGCGCCGCCCACCCCCGGGCCGCAGCGCCGTGGGCCGCCGCGGGCAGGCCATGGCTGGAGGCCCTTCCGGTGGCGCGGTAAATGCCGGTCTTGGACTGGATCGGGAAGTCCGCCGTGGTGAAGCACCACCGGGACGTGCCGTACCGGCTCCTGGAGCCGGTGCCAGCGCTGTCGTGCGGTGATCCCGACAGCGGCAACCTGATCGTCCAGGCCGACAACCTGCACGCGCTCAAGGCGCTGCTCCCGCGCTACGCAGGGCAGGTGAAGTGCATCTACATCGACCCGCCGTACAACACTGGCAACGAGGGCTGGGCCTACAACGACAACGTCAACAGCCCGGAGATCCGCCGCTGGCTCGGCGAGGTCGTCGGCAAGGAAGGCGAGACGCTCGACCGGCATGATCGATGGCTCTGCATGATCTATCCGCGGTTGATCCTGCTCAAGCAGTTCCTGCGGGATGACGGGGTGATCTTCGTCTCGATTGACGAGTTCGAGATAGCCGCCCTCGAGCACGTCCTCTCAGAAGTGTTCGGAACGATCAACCGTCTCGGCATCTTCAGCTGGCAGCGCAAGAAGAAGGGAAGCCATCTCGATGCGCATGTAAGGAAGATGTCTGAATTTGTCGTGTGCTACTCGCGCGACAAATCCTCGCTTGAGAGCCTGTATGGCGAAGATGCCTACGCCGAAAAACTGCAGCCCCTCGTAAAGAGGACGAACAAGCCGAAGACACTCCGGTTCGGCGCCGGCAAAGTTGCGACAAAGCTTCCAGACGGCCGGTATGAGGAAGGCTTCAGGGGCAAGGAAGGAACCGGCCTCACCTTCAAGGAGCCATTCGTCGTCAAGGAAGGCATCGTAACCAGCACCATGCTGATCGAAGGTCGCTTCGTATGGACCCAGAGCACCCTGGATGACGAGTTCGCTCGAGGCTCTACCGTTGAACTTTCGAAGAAGTTCGGCCTGAACTCCGGACGACACGATCAAGCCGAGAAAACCAAAACGCCGTCTACGCTCCTGCTGCCGAGTGCAGGCATCGGAACGAATGAGGACGCCAGCCAGGAGTTGGCGAGCATATTCGGCCGCGAGATGGGGAAGGTTTTCCCTTATCCGAAGCCCAGCACGCTCGTTCAGTACCTGATTCGCGCAGCAACCCACAAGGACAAGGAAGCGATCATCCTAGACAGCTTCGCTGGCTCCGGAACTACGGCGCATGCCGTCCTGCAACAGAACATCGATGATGGTGGAAGTCGCCGCTTCATCCTGGTGGAAATGGATGAAGCCATCGCCCGCGACGTCACCTACGAGCGGGTAAAGCGCGTCGCGCAGGGCTATGTCAACGGAAAGGGCGACGATGTCCCCGGCCTCGGCGGCGGCTTCCAGTTCTGCAGGCTCAGCGCGGAGCCGCTCTTCACCGCCGACGGCCAGATCCGCGACGACGTGCGCTTCGCACAGCTGGCGGAGTTCGTCTGGTTCTCGGAAACCGGCACTGGCTTCAAGCCCGGGGCGAAGTCACCGCTGCTCGGCGTGCACCAGGGCCGTGCCATCTACCTGCTCTACAACGGCATCCTCGGCGACAGGTCGGTGGATGGCGGCAACGTGCTGACCGGCCCGGTGCTGGACCTCCTGCCCGCGCACGACGGGCCACGGGTGATCTACGCCGCGGCCTGCCGCCTGGGCGTGCCGCGCCTCAACCGCGAGGACATCATCTTCAGGCAGACGCCGTACGCGCTGGACGTCGCGCCGTGACCGGGTTCGCGCCCAAGCAGTACCAGCAAGGCGCGCTGGACAGCGTGCGGTCCTACTTCGGCCAGTGCCACAACCTCGGCAGCCCCGGCGTCGCCTTCACCGCCACGACGGAAGCATTGTGGGGCAAGGGACTGGCCTACCACCGCATCGATGGCTTCGCGGCCGACATGCCGTACTTCTGCCTGCGCATCCCCACCGGCGGCGGCAAGACCTGGCTGGCGGCCAAATGCGTGGCGCTGGTCAACACCCACCTGCTACGGAGCGAGCACAGCGTGGTGCTGTGGCTGGTGCCGTCCCGGGCAATCCGCGACCAGACCCTGAAGCTGCTGAAGGACCGCGGGTCACCCCTGCACGCCGCACTGGCGGACGCCGGCCCGGTCACGGCGCTCGACCTGGACGAGGCGAAGTCCCTGACCCGCGCCACGCTGGACACCAGCACGGTGGTGATCGTGGCGACGGTGCAGGCCTTCAACCGCGAGGAGAAGGACGGGCTGAAGGTGTACCAGTCCAGCGGCACGCTCATGCAGCACTTCGAGCACCTGGCCGGGCCTCAGCGGGAGAACCTGCTGACCGACGAGGGCGGCGCCGTGCCCTGTTCGCTGGCCAACGTGCTGCGCCTGCGGCGGCCGTTCCTGGTCGTGGACGAAGCGCACAACAACCGTACCGACCTCGCCTTCTCCACACTCGCCGCGTTCAATCCCAGCGGGATCCTGGAACTGACCGCGACGCCGGACACCGAAAAGACGCCGAGCAACGTGCTGCACAGCGTGTCCGCCGTAGAGTTGAAGGCGGAGCAGATGATCAAGCTGCCCATCCTGCTGGAAACCGAGGGCGACTGGCAGAAGTGCCTGGCGTATGCCGCCGACAGGCGCGAACAGCTGCAGGCGGCGGCGGACGCCGAGCGGCGCACAGGCGCCCCTGCACTGCGACCGCTGGTGCTGGTGCAGGCGCAGGCCCGCAGCAAGGACCGGGACACCCTGCACTGGGAGCGCGTACTGGCGGAGTTGACCGGCAACCAGGGCCTTGGTACCGAACACGTCGCCGTGGCGACGGGCGAACGCAACGACCTGCCCGACATCGAGAAGAAGTATCCGCGCGGCATCGCCGACGAGGCCTGCCCTGTGCGCTTCATCATCACCCAGCAGGCGCTGGCCGAAGGCTGGGACTGCCCGTCCGCCTACATCCTGGCCAGCCTGGCGGGCACGCAGTCGGAAACCGCCGTGGAGCAGCTGCTGGGCCGCGTGCTGCGCCAGCCCGAGGCCAAGGCACGTGCGACGCAGGCGCTGAACCAGTCCTATGCCTACGTGATGTCGTCGGACTTCACCGCCACCGCGAGCGCGTTGCGCGATCGCTTGGTGGCGGGGGCCGGCTTCGAGCAAAAGGCGGTGGAGGAGTTCGTGCGTGCCGGCAGGCAGGAGCAGGCCCGCTTCGACCTGAGCTCACGCCCCGGGCGCATCGTGGTGCAGCCGGTGGTGGTGCCGCTCGCCGATGCCCCGCAGCTGCGGCAGCTGCCCAGACCGCTGCAGGGCAAGGTGGAGTGGAACCGGAAAACGAAGGAACTCACCATCCGCCAGCCGCTGACCGAGGAGGAATCCGGCCAGCTCGCGGCCACGGCCGCCACCGAGACGGAGCGCGCGGCCATCGTCCAGGCGGGCGAGATCAGCCGCACGAGTGCTGTCGAAGTGCGGCTCAGTCCCGCCGAACGCGGTGAGACCCTGTCCGTCCCGGGGATCGGCCTGTGGACACAGGGCGAGCTGCAGCTCTTCGACGATGCGGAAGTGCTGGACTACCCCTTCGACCTGTCCGGCTACGACGCACACCCCACGCAGGACGACCTGCAGTCGCTGGGAATCGCCGACCGGGTGGCCAGCCGCGGCGCGATCGACGTGACCGACGAAGGCCGGGTGAAGTTCGGCTTCATCGCCGAGCTGCAGCGCGACCTGGGGTTTTCGTACCGGCCGGAGCACTGGGACGAGGTGAAGCTTTCCGCCTGGCTCTGCCGCAACCTGCCGGACGTCGGCATCACCCATGCGTCGAAGTGGGCCTTCGTGCAGAAGTGGCTGCGGACGCTGCTGCGGGAGCCCGGCTGCGACCTGGCGCGCGCGAATCGGCAGAAATTCCTGTTGCGTGGCCTGCTCGAGTCCCGCATCCGCGCGCTGCGCAAGGACGCGGTGAGGCAGGCGTTCCAGCACGTCCTGTTCGGCGACGGCCGCCGCGAGCGGGTCAAGGTCGGCGGCGAATTCCAGATCGCCTTCGACCCGCAGGCGTATGCACCGAATGCGGACTACGACGGCGACTACGACTTCCGCCACCACTACTACGGCCGCATCGGCGCCTTCGACAGCAGGGAAGAATTCGAATGCGCCTGCTGGCTGGACCAGCAGGCGGCGCGGGGACGCATGAGGTTCTGGGTGCGCAACCTGGTCAACAAACCCGGTGCGTCGTTCTTCCTGCAGAAGGCCGATGGACGGTTCTACCCCGACTTCATCTGCATGCTGCCGGAGGGCGAGATCCTCGTCGTCGAATACAAGGGCGGCCAGGGCTGGACGGACGCACAGGACGACCGCGACATCGGCGGCCTGTGGGCGGAGCTGAGCAACGGCCGATGCCGGTTCGTGATGGTGCGTGACCGCCAGTGGCGGCAGATCGAGGATGCCTTGGGCTGATCGCGCGCTGGAGGTTCCAGTTCTGGTGCGAAGCTCGATCCGCGACGGGCCGCCCTCAGCGCGCCTCGATCGTGAACGCCCCGAACGCCACGCCCAGGTCCACGCCCTCGCCCGTTCCGGCCAGGGCCAGCGACACCTCGCCCTTGGTCATCACCTGGGCCTTGCTGGACTTCACCACGCCGGCGTGGGCTTCGGCCGTTGCGTAGGTGCCAAGCACTTCACTGATCGAGCGCACCCCGGAGAACTCGCCGCGGCCGCCGCGGATCTCGGACTTGCCCACGGTCAGGCCGCCGCCCTTGGCGCTGATGCTCACGGCCATGGCCTGGCCGTTGTCGCAGCTGACGCGGCCGGTGCCCGAGGCGGTCTTGTAGAACGCCGACCAGCCGGCCATGTCGAAGTCGAGGCGGCAGGAGACATCGCGGGCGGCGGCGGGCGCGGCCGCCAGCAGCAGCGGAAGGGCGACGCCAGAGACCAGGACGGATCGAAGCATGGTGGGCCTCGCAGGAATGACAGGGGCCGCCAGTCTGCCAGCCATCGTTCGCCGGAGCCGATCCGCCTGCTTAACGCCAGGGGCCTTCCCTTGCGGAGAAAGGCCCCCGGCGCCGGACTCAGAGGATGTACCGGCTCAGATCCTGGTCCTGCACCAGCCCACCCAGCTGGGCGTCGACGTAGGCGCGATCGATGGCCACCTGCCCGCCGCGGTCCGGCGCCTCGAAGCTCAGGCTGTCCAGCAGCCGTTCCAGCACCGTGTGCAGGCGGCGGGCGCCGATGTTCTCCTGGCGCTCGTTGACGTCGGCGGCAATCTCGGCGAGCCGGTCGATGGCGTCGTCGGTGAACGCCAGGTCCAGGCCTTCGGTCTTCATCAGCTCGACGTACTGCTTCGTCAGCGCAGCCTTCGGTTCGGTCAGGATGCGCACGAAGTCGTCCTTGCTCAGCGCGGTCAGCTCGACGCGGATCGGGAAACGGCCCTGCATCTCCGGGATCAGGTCGCTGGGCTTGGCCAGGTGGAAGGCGCCGGAGGCGATGAACAGGATGTGGTCGGTCTTCACCGGGCCGTACTTGGTGCTGACGGTCGAGCCTTCGACCAGCGGCAGCAGGTCGCGCTGCACGCCTTCGCGGCTGACGTCGGCGCCCATGCCTTCGCTGCGCTTGGCGACCTTGTCGATCTCGTCGATGAAGACGATGCCGTGCTGTTCGCAGGCCTCGATCGCGGCGGCGCGCACTTCGTCCTCGTTGACCAGCTTGCCGGCTTCTTCCTCGATCAGCAGCGGGCGCGCGGCGCGGATCGCCAGGCTGCGCTTCTGGGTGCGGCCGCTGCCGAGGTTGGCGAACATCTGCCGCAGCTGCTGGCCCATCTCCTCCATGCCCGGCGGGGTCATGATGTCGACGCCGCCGCCGGCGCTGAGGTCTAGCTCGATCTCGCGCTCGTCGAGTTCGCCGGCGCGCAGCTGGCGGCGCAGTTTCTGGCGGGTCTCCGATTCACGCGACGACGGCTCGGCGCCGATGTCGACGGTGGTGCTGCCCTGCCCGCCCGCAGCGCCGAAGCCGAACGGTGCCTGCGGCTGCTCGCGCTTCGGCAGCAGGGCGTCGAGGATGCGGTCCTCGGCGCGCTCCTCGGCTTGGGTGCGCATCTTCTGCTTGGCCTGCTCGCGGTAGAGCTTGACCGCGGTGTCGGCGAGGTCGCGGATGATCTGCTCGACGTCCTTGCCGACGTAGCCGACCTCGGTGAAGCGGGTGGCTTCCACCTTCACGAAAGGCGCATTGGCCAGCGTGGCGAGCCGCCGCGCGATCTCGGTCTTGCCGACGCCGGTGGGGCCGATCATCAGGATGTTCTTCGGCATCACCTCGTTGCGCAGCTCGTCGCCGAGCTGGGCGCGGCGCCAGCGGTTGCGCAGCGCGATCGCGACCGCGCGCTTGGCCTCCTGCTGGCCGACGATGTGGCGGTCGAGCTCCTGCACGATTTCGCGCGGGGTCATGCTGGCGTGGGAGGTATCGATCTTCATGGTCAAAGCTCTTCGACGACGACGTTGCGGTTGGTGTAGATGCAGACGTCGCCGGCGATGTTGAGCGCCTCGAGGGCGATCGTACGCGCGTCCATCTGCGTATGCGCGAGCAGCGCGCGCGCGGCCGACAGCGCGAAGGGACCGCCGGAGCCGATCGCGATCAGCCCGTCTTCGGGCTCGATCACGTCGCCGGTACCGCTGATGATCAGCGAGGTCTCGCGGTCGGCCACCGCCAGCAGCGCCTCGAGCTTTCCGAAGCGGCGCTCGGTGCGCCAGTCCTTGGCGAGCTCCACCGCGGCGCGGGTGAGCTGGCCGTGCTTTTCGAGCTTCGACTCGAACAGTTCGAACAGGGTGAAGGCGTCGGCGGCGGCGCCGGCAAAGCCGGCGAGGATCTGGCCATCCTTGCCAAGCCGACGCACCTTGCGCGCGTTGGCCTTCATCACCGTGTTGCCGAGGGTCACCTGGCCGTCGCCGGCAATGGCGACGCGGCCCTCGCGGCGCACCGAGACGATGGTGGTGGCGTGGAAGACGTGGGGGTTCTGGCTGGGGTCCATGCGGCCTCCGGGGGCTGAACCCCAGACGTGGGGACAGCCCGCGGGGGCTTCAAGCGCTATTTCCGCCGCTTCGCCCGCGGGTGCGCGTCGTCGTACACCTTCGCCAGGTGCTGGAAGTCCAGGTGGGTGTAGATCTGGGTGGTGGCGATGTCGGCATGCCCCAGCAGTTCCTGCACGCCGCGCAGGTCGCCGGACGACTCCAGCACGTGGCTGGCGAAGGAGTGTCGCAACATGTGCGGGTGCACGTGCTTGAACAGGCCCTGGCGCTGGCCCAGGGCGCGCAGGCGCAGCTGGATCGCACGCGCGGTGATCGGTGCGCCGCCACGGCCGGGGAAGACGGGGGCCTCGGGTCCGGGCACGGCTCCGGGAGCGCCACCGGCGGCCGGTTCGGCGCGCCATTCCGCCAGTGCCCGGCAGGCGTGCGATCCCACCGGCACGGTGCGCTGCCGGCTGCCCTTGCCCAGCACTGTCACCAGGCCCTGCTCCAGGTCCAGGTCGCGCCAGCGCAGCAGGCGCAGTTCCGACAGGCGCAGGCCGGAGGAATAGAACAGCTCGAGCAGGGCGCGGTCGCGCAGGCCCAGCGGCGCGTCGGTGGGGACTTCGACCAGCGCCACGGCCTCGTCCACGTCCAGCACCTGCGGCAGCTTGCGCGGCACCTGCGGCGCACGCACGCCGGATGCAGGATTGGCGACGACGCGGCCGTGCTTCAGCAGCCACTGGAAGAAGCTGCGGCAGCCGGACAGCCGGCGCTGCAGGCTCTTGGGCGAGAGGCCGCGGCGGTGTTCGGCGGCGACGAAGGCGCGGACCGCGGCGCTGTCCAGGGCGAGCAGGTCGTCATGTCCCTGGGCGGTGGCCCACTGCGCAAGCGCGGCCAGGTCGCGCCGGTAGGCGTCGAGGGTGTGCGCCGACATGCGGCGCTCGACCTCGAGGTGCGAGAGGTAGTCGGCCACCGCCGGATGCAGGCCGGCCGTGGCCGCGCCTTCCGCACCCGCCGTGGCCGCCACGCCGCGCGTCCGGAGGCTCAGTCGCGATGGCGCAGCAGCGCCACCGCGAAGGCCTCGCCCATCATGCGCAGGAACAGCGTGCCCATGCCGGGATAGAAGCGGTTGGGGTCGCGGCTGCCGACGGCGACCAGGCCGACGCCGGCGATCGGCAGCAGCGCGGTGGACGCCACCTCGTCCACGCGCGCGGCGTACAGCAGCGCCTGCTTGTCCGGATGCAGGCGGCCGCACAGCGGTTCGCCCTCGCGGATGCAGTCGGCGAAGGGCTGCAGGCGGCGGTCGTCGCGCGCGATGACCTGCAGCCACTCCTCGTCGGCCAAGCCCGGAAGCTCATCGAACAGCACCACCCGCACCAGGTCGCCGTTGAAGTCCTCGGCCAGGGTCGCGACCATCGCGCGCACCACGCCCGCCGCGCTGCCCGGACGCATCAGCGCCAGCGTCAACTGGTGCGTGCGCACGGCCAGGCGCTCGTTCTCCTGGGAAACCGCGTACAGGTCCTGCAGCCGGCGCGACAGCTCGCGATTCTTGTCGCGCAGCACTTCCAGCTGGTAGCTGGCCAGCGACGCGGCCGGACCGTCCTCGCGCGGGACCACCATGCTGATGGCCAGGTCCGGGAACTGCTTCAGGAAGTCGGGGTGGCGGCGCAGCCAGGCCGCGACCTCGTGGGCGCCGAGCTTCTCGACGATGTCGTTCATGCGTTGAATTCCCCTTCGTAGACGAATGCCGCCGGCCCCGCCATGCGCAGGATGCCGTCGGTGCCTTGCTGGATGCGGAGCGTGCCGCCGGGCAGTTCGACATCGACGCCCGTGGCGGCATCGACGCGCCCGCGCCGCGCAAGCACGGCCACCGCCGCGCAGGCGCCGCTGCCACAGGCCAGCGTTTCGCCGACGCCGCGCTCATGCACGCGCAAGCGGACGTGGCCGGCGTCGAGCACCTGGGCGAAGCCGGCGTTGCACTGCTGCGGGAAGGCCGGATGCTGCTGCAGCGCCGCGCCAAGCTCGGCCACCGGCGCGGCGTCGACATCGTCGACCTCGAGCACCGCGTGCGGATTGCCCATCGACACCGCGCCAAGCGGCCACGTGCGGCCATCGATCGCGATGGCGTAGGCGTCGGCCTCGCGGTCGAAGCCGGCCAGCGGGATCGCGGCCGGCGCGAACGCGGGCGCGCCTATCGCGACCTCGAAACCGCCGTCGTCGAGCTGGCGCACGCGGTGGCTGGCCAGCGGGCTGTCGAGGACGAAGTCACCCGATGCCGCGCCGTCGCGCACCAGCCAGGCGGCGACGCAGCGCGCGCCATTGCCGCACTGCTGCGAGGGCGAGCCGTCGGCGTTCCAGATGCCATAGGACGCCACCGCATCGGCGCTGCGCGGCGCCGCGATGGTCAGGATCTGGTCGCAGCCGACGCCGCGGTGCCGGTCGGCAAGCAGGCGGCACAACGCCGCGTCCGGCGGCGGCATGCCGCCGCGCAGGTCGAGCACCACGAAGTCGTTGCCGGCGCCGTGCATCTTGCTGAAGCGCAGCCCGGCCGGGGCGGCCGCGGCGTCCACGGGATCAGGCGCCGCCATCACCATCGTCGACGGGCGCCGCCTGATCGTCGCCTTCACCATCGACGTCGGCTTCGGGCAGCGGTTCGGCACCGTCGGCGTCGTCGCGCGCGGGGTCGTCGGACACGGGATCGACGGCGTCATCCTGCGCGTCCGCATCGGTGCCGGTGCCGGCGTCGTCCACCTGCTCGTCCGGCCACTCCTCGTCGTCCGGCGCCGGCGGCGGGAGCAAGGGCCCCTTGTTGCCGCAGGCGGACAGCGCGAGCGCGGAGGACAGCAGGACGAGGGGCAGCAGGGCGCGGGTGTTCATGGCCGCAGTCTAGCGCGGCGGCGGTTCCGGCCGCATCCACAGCCATGCGCCCACCACCACCATGCAGGCGATCGGCATCGCCACCGCCCACCAGCGCTGGTAGCCCGTCCACCAGGCCGTGGCCAGCAGCAGCGCCGCGGACGCCAGCATCGCACCGCTGGCCAGCCACTTCGACCGGCGCGTGACCGCCCCATGCTCGTGCCAGTCGCGGATCATCGTCCCGAACCTCGGATGCGCCAGCAGCCAGGCATGCAGGCGCTCGGAGCCCTGCGCCGCGGCCCAGGCCGACAGCAGGATGAAGGGCACCGTCGGCAGCCCCGGCAGCACCACGCCGAGCAGGCCGAGGCCGAGCGCGGCGTACGCCAGCAGCCACCAGGCCCAGCGGAAGCGCCCGGCGCGCGCGCCGGGACGCGCGCTGCTGGACGGTGCCGACGGCGGCCGCGGCTTCGTCGCGTGCATGCGGGATTCCGGTTCCATCCCGCCATCATGCCTTTTGTGGGGCGGGAGCTGCCTCGGCCTCAGTCGGCGGGCGCGTCGCCGGCGCCCACGCCGAGCTGGTCGAGCATGAAGGCGTACATCTCGGCCAGTTCGCGGTAGCGGCGGAAGCGCCCGGATTTGCCGCCGTGGCCGGCGTCCATGTTGGTGCGGAACAGCACCGGCGCACCCGAGGTGTTCAGGTCGCGCAGCCGCGCCACGTACTTCGCCGGTTCCCAGTACTGCACCTGCGAATCCCACAGGCCGGTGCCGATGAACATCGCCGGGTAGGCCTTCGCTTCCAGGTTGTCGTAGGGCGAGTAGGTGACCATGTAGTCGTAGTCGGCCTTGCGCTCGGGGTTGCCCCACTCGTCGTACTCGTTGGTGGTCAGCGGGATGCTGCGGTCGAGCATGGTGGTCACCACGTCCACGAACGGCACCTGCGACAGGATCAGGCGGTACTTCTCCGGCGCCATGTTCGAGATCGCGCCCATCAGCAGGCCGCCGGCGCTGCCGCCGTAAGCTGCGACGCGATCCTTCGCCGCCCAGCCCTCGGCCACCAGGTGGTCGGTGACGTCGATGAAGTCGGTGAAGGTGTTGACCTTGTTGCGCAGCTTGCCGTCGTCGTACCACTTGCGGCCCATCTCCTGGCCACCGCGGATGTGGGCGATGGCGTAGACCATGCCGCGGTCGAGCAGGCTGGTGGTGGTCAGGCTGTAGCCGGGGTCCATCGACATGCCGTAGCTGCCGTAGGCGTACTGCAGCAGCGCCGCGGTGCCATCCTTCCTGAAGCCCTTGCGGTACACCAGCGACACCGGGATGCGGGTGCCGTCGCGGGCGGTGGCCCAGGTGCGCTCGGTGGCGTACTTCGAGGGGTCGTAGCCGATCACCGGCTGCTGCTTGAGCAGGCGGCGCTCGCCGGTGGCGACGTTGAGCTCGTAGGTGGTACCCGGCGTGGTCATCGAGGTGTATCCGTAGCGCAGCCACTCGGTGTCCGGCTCGGCGTTGACCGACAGGCCCATCGAGTACGCGGGCTCGTCGGCGGCCACGTACTCCTCGCTGCCGTCGGCCTTGAGCAGGCGGATGCGTTCGAGCGCGTTCGAGCGCTCGGCGAGCGCGGTGAACCCCTTGAACAGTTCGAAGCCTTCCAGCAGCACATCGTCGCGGTGCGCGACCACGTCGGTCCACTCCGCGCGCGAGGTGGACGCGGTCGGTGCCGTGACCAGGCGGTAGTTCGGCGCCTTGTTGCCGGCGGCGTCCGGGGCGTTGGTGAGGATCACCCAGCGGCCGTCGAAGTGATCGGCGTCGTATTCGACGTCGCGCTCGCGCGGCGCCAGCACGGTGAAGTCACCCGGATTCGCGGCCGGCGTGCAGCGCAGCTCGCTCGATACCGTGCTCTCGACGCCGATGCAGATGAAGCGGTCGTCGCGGGTGCGCGACAGGCCGATGTAGAAGCTGTCGTCCTTCTCTTCGTACACCAGCACGTCGTCGGCCACCGGCGTGCCCAGCACGTGCTTCTTCACGCGCACGGTCAGCAGCGTCTCCGGGTCGTTCTCGACGTAGAACAGCGTACGGTTGTCGTCGGCCCAGACCATGTCCGCGGACAGGCCGGGGATCGCCTCCGGATACACTTCGCCGGTCTCGAGGTTGCGGAAGCGGATCGTGTACTGGCGGCGACCGACGCTGTCGTCGGCCCAGGCCAGGATGCGGTTGTCGGGGCTGGTCTCGTACACGCCGACCGAGAAGTAGTCCTTGCCCTCGGCCATGGCGTTGACGTCGAGCAGCACCTGCTCGGCGGCGAAATCCCCGGCTTCGTTCAGGCGCATGACTTCCGCCGCGCCCAGGCCTTCGGCGTCCTTGCGGCGCGCGTGCACCGGATAGTCCTTGCCGGTCTCGTAGCGCGAGTAGTACCACCAGCCGTTGTCGCGGAACGGCACGCTGGCGTCGTCCTGCTTGATGCGGGCGACGAACTCGTCGTACAGGCGGTCCTCGACCGGCTTGAGCGGCGCCACCACCGCGTCCACGTAGGCGTTCTCGGCTTCAAGGTAGGCCAGCATGGCCTTGTCCTCGCGCTTGTCGTCGCGCAGCCAGTAGTACTCGTCCTGGCGCACGGCGCCGTGCGGAGCGCGGACTTCGCGCGCGCGCTTCTCGACGTCGGGCGGCGTGGGCGTGGCGGCGTGGCTGGTGGCGGTCATGAGCAGCAGGCTGGCGATGGCAAGGGTTTTCATGGATGGGGTCCCCGTGGTTGCAATGCAACGGGGCGCCCTGAGGCGCCCCGTCGGTCCTTATTCGGCGTCGCGGCCGAGATGCTGCCAGAGGAACGTCAGGTACAGCGCGTCCATGTGCGCCGCCTGGCGGTTGTTGGCCGCACCGCCGTGGCCGCCCTCGATGTTCTCGTAGTAGCGCACGTCCTTGCCGGCCGCGGTCATCAGCGCGTGCATCTTGCGGGCGTGGCCGGGGTGGACGCGGTCGTCGCGGGTCGAGGTCAGGATCAGGGTCGGCGGGTAGTCCTTGGCCGCGTCGAACAGGTGGTAGGGCGAGAACTTCTGGATGAAGGCCCACTCCTCCGGCTTGTCCGGGTTGCCGTACTCGGCCATCCACGAGGCGCCGGCCAGCAGCTTGTGGTAGCGCTGCATGTCCAGCAGCGGCACCTGGATCACCACGGCGCCGAACAGCTCCGGGTACTGCGTCAGCATGTTGCCAGTGAGGAGCCCACCGTTGCTGCCGCCGCGGATGCCGAGGTGCTTGGGCGAGGTGATCTTGCGGTCGATCAGGTCCTGCGCCACCGCGGCGAAATCCTCGTAGGCCTTGTGGCGGTTGGCCTTGAGCGCGGCCTGGTGCCAGCGCGGGCCGTACTCGCCGCCGCCGCGGATGTTGGCCACCGCATAGGTGCCGCCCTTCTCCAGCCAGCCCTTGCCGACGCCGCCGGAATAGCCCGGCACCATCGGGATCTCGAAGCCGCCATAGCCGTACAGGAGCGTCGGATTGCCGCCGTCGAACGCCATGTCCTTCGGGCGCACCAGGAAGTAGGGCACGCGGGTGCCGTCCTTCGAGGCGACGAAGTGCTGCTCCACTTCGTGCGTCGAGGCGTCGAAGAACGCCGGTTGCGTCTTCAGCACTTCCGGCGCGGCCGCGCCGGGCGCGGCGCTGGCCAGCATCAGCGTGGTCGGCGTCAGGTAGTCGGTGACCGTCATCCACAGCGCGTCGGATTCGTCGCTGTCCACCGCGCTGGCGCTGACGGTGCCGAATTCCGGCACGCCCGCGAGCTCGCTGCGCGTCCAGCCGCCGGCGCCGGGCGTGAGCACGCTGATGCGGTTCTTGACGTCGTCGAGCACGTTGAGCACGAGGTGGTTCTGCGTGAACGAACTGCCGGCCAGCGAGGTGGTGTCGGTGGGCTCGAACAGCACCTCGAACTCGCGCTTGCCGGCCATGAAGTCGTCGAACTTCGCCACCAGCAGCGAACCGGCCTTGTACGCCTTGCCGCCGACCTCCCAGGGCTCGCGCAGCTCGACGCCCAGCCACTCGCGGTGCACGGACTTCTGCGCCGAGTTGGGCAGGTCCAGCTTCGCCAGCGAGCCGTCGGCGTTACGCAGGTACAGCTCGTCGTTGTAGAAGGCGAGCGTGCGCATGACGAAGTCGCGCTCGTAGCCGGGCGTGTGGTCGTGCGCCGCGGCGATGTACATGTCGTCGGGCTTGCCCTCGTACACCACCGTGGCCGCCGAGATCGGCGTGCCGCGCGTCCACTGCTTGACGATGCGCGGATAGCCGGAGCTGGTCATCGTGCCGTCGCCGAAGTCGGTATAGGCGTAGACCGTGTCGCGGTCGATCCAGCTCAGCGCGCCCTTGGCTTCGTCGCGGAAGAAGCCGCCGTCGACCCACTGCTTCGTCGACAGGTCGAACTCGCGGGTGACGTCGGCGTCCGCGCCGCCGCGCGACAGCGCGACCAGGCAGCGGGTGTATTCGGGGCGCAGACAGTTGGCGCCGTGCCAGACCCAGTTCTCGCCCTCGGCCTTGTTCAGCGCGTCGAGGTCGAGCACGGTCTCCCACTTCGGCTGCGGCTTGCGGTATTCCTCGAGCGTGGTGCGGCGCCAGATGCCGCGCTCGTGGTTCCGGTCGCGCCAGAAGTTGTAGTACCACTCGCCCTGCTTGTAGACGCCCGGGATCTTGTCGTCGGAGTCGTAGATGGCCAGCAGGTCGGCCTCGAGCGCCTTGAAACCGGGCGTGTCGGCCAGCTCGGCCTCGGCCTTCGCGTTCTGCTCGCGGACCCAGGCGAGCTGCTTCTCGCCCTCCACGTCCTCGAGCCACTGGTAGGGATCGGTCACGGCGGCGTTCTCCTGCGCGTTCACGCCGAAGGCGGCGACGGCAAGCGCTGCGAACAGGCAGGCATGGGGCAGCTTGTGCATTGCGACATGGCTCCGGCGGCTCGGAATGGGCCGGCAACGCTAGCACAGGCCGCCGGCTCCGCCCCCGGGCCGAAGGTCGTGCCCGGGCCGCGCCACTCCGCCGCGCTCAGGAGCCTGCGTGGCGACGGGCTGCCGCCAGTGCCAGCCCGGCCGTGGCCGGCAGGCCCGCCAGCCACAGCGGCAACCAGCCGAACATCGCGCTGGCGGTGCGCGCATCCGGCAGCGAGAGCATGGCCACCGCGGCCAGGAACGCCAGTGCCAGCACCGCGCGGCCGGCCCAGTCCGGCGATGCATGGATGCCCGCGCGGCGCGGCGGAAACGGGGACACGGAGTGTCTGCGTGCTGTCATGATGGCGCTCCAATGATGTGGACCCCAGCCTGCCGACGCCCCATCTCACGGACTGCGATCCCGTTGACGCCTCCTTCGCCGTGCCGCTGGCAGGCTGCGGCGCTCCGAACCCGCCCATGACCCGGACCTTGCCCGCCATCGCCCGATTCCACGCCCTGCGCCCGCTCTGCCTGCTGGCCGCCTGCCTGGTCCTGGCGGGCTGCGCCGCGTTCGGGGGCGACCGCCGCGACGACGCACGCATCGACCGCCGCGACGCCATGCCGTCGCTCGATGCCCTGACCGGCGACTGGTACGTGGCCGCGCGCGTGCCCTGGTTCGGCGAACGCGGGCGCGTCGCCACGCGCATCACCTTCCGCCTCGACGGCGACGCGAGGATCGACATCCAGCGCTACTGGCGCGACGGGTTCTCCGAGCCGCTGGAATCCGACACCACGACCGCGCGGCGGGCCGGCCCGGACGATCGCGTCTGGAAGGTCCGCGCCTGGCGCGTCCTGCCCACGCGGCTGCGCGTGCTCGAAGCGGCCGTGGACGGCAGCTGGATGCTGCTGGATGCGGACGAGCGCGACCATGCCTGGATCCTCACCCGCGCGCAGGTGGTCACCGACGAGGCCTACCTGGAGCTCGAGCGTCGCATCCGCGGCCACGGCGTCAACACCGACCGGCTGCGCCGCGTGCCGCAGGTGCCCGAACAGGAAGGCCGACTCGGCTTCGAGCCGGCCGCGGTGCCCACGCCCGGCCGCTGAGCCGCGGGCGCGCCCTCAGCCCTCGTACTTCGACAGTGCCAGCGACAGCAGCGTGCGCGCCTGTTCGCGCAGCGACTGCGGCGCGGTGATCTCGGCGTCGCTGCCGTAGTGCAGCACGTCCATCAGCAGCTCGCGCGGCGCGCTGTAGGGCACCTTCAGCTCGTAGCGGCCATCGGCCAGGTAGCGGCCCTGCTGCTGCGAGTGCCAGTGCTCGTCGGCCACCCAGCGCGCGGCCTTGGCGCTGAAGACGATGGTGGCCACGCCCTTGGGCGTGCCGGAGAAGATGCCGTAGCCGCCGCCGAGGTGGCGGTCGAGCTCGGACTCGTCGACATCGATGGCGGCCTCGTCGAGTCCGCGCGCCTGCGCGATCCGGTCCACCGAGAAGCTGCGCAGGCCCTCGCGCTCGTGGTCCCAGGCATCCAGGTACCAGTTGTCGCGGTAGTGGGTGATGCGCTGCGGCGACACCGTGCGTCGGGTCTTCTCGTCGGTGGAGCGCGCGCGGTAGTCGAAGGCCAGGCGCTTGCGGCCAAGCACCGCGGAACACACGCTGCGGAACACGTGCTCGTCCAGGCGCCGGGTGCGGTGCGGGATCACGCGCACGCGCTCCACCGGCCAGGCGTCGCCGCTGGAGTGCTCGCTCAGAAGCTTCTCGATCCGCGACTGCAGCGGCGCCAGCGCCGACGACAGCACCCCGCCGCCGCTGCGCGACAGCAGCTGCTGCGCGGCCAGCAGCGCGTGCAGCTCTTCCGAGCTCAGCCACAGGCCGGGCAGTTCGAAGCGGCCGCTGTCCTCGGTGTCGTAGCGGATGCCCGACTCGCCGTCGCCGACGATCGGCGCCATCAGGCCGTCGCGCAGGAAGGCGACGTCGCGGTACACGGTGGCGCGCGAACAGCCGAGCTCGTCCTGAAGCCTGGCCACCGTCACCGGGTAGCGCGAGGAGCTGAGGATGCGGTGCAGCGAGAGGATGCGCTCGTATCGGTCCATGGCCGGATTATGGCCCCAGATGGGCGCGCACGGCGTCGGCCACGCGCCGCGCCTGGCCGCGCAGCTCCGGCATCGCGATGGTCTCCCAAAGGTCGCCGATGCGCAGCGTGCCGAGCGTCCACACGCCCGGCACCGGGACGCCATCGGCATCCAGCGGCACGCCCTCGCCGACCGTGGCCGCGCCCATGCGGTGCGGGCCGGGCCGCAGCAGCCCGCGCGCGCACAGCCGGGCGGCCAGGCCGCTGCCGCCGTCGATCCGCTTGTCCATGCCGAGGGCGTTGACCACGACATCGGTGTCGAAGCGCCGCACGGCATCGCCGCCGCGCGGCCGCCAGGCGATCGCGGTCCGCGCGCCGGGTTCGATGGACACCAGGTGGCCCGCGAGTCGCTCGAGCTGGCCGGCCGCCGTGGCGGCGTCCAGCTGCGCCGCGACCTCCGGCGCGATCCGGTGGCGATGCACGTCCCAGTGCCGCACCAAGTGGCGCAGGAAGCGGGCCTGCGCGTGCGTATCCAGGCTCGTCCACAGCGCCTGACCGTGCGGCCGCAGCGCATCCAGCGCCCCCTGCCAGGGCCGGCCCGCCGCTTCCTCGCTGGCGGCCAGCGCGCGCACCGCGCGGGTCCGCGCGCCGAGGTCCATCGCCAGCAGCCCGGCGATGTCGATCGCCGCCGCAGCCGCCGGCGCCGCGTGCGGCAGCGGCACCAGGCCGCGCCGCGACAGCGAGACGATGCGCCCGCGGTGGCCGCTGGCGCGCAGCGTCAGGACCACGTCGACCATGCTCAGCCCGGCGCCCAGGATGCAGACATCGGCGTCCGGCGCGATCGCGGCGACCGCCGGATAGTCCCAGGCATCGACCGCTGCGACCGCCGCCGCAGCGGGATCGAGCGGCAGCCGCGCCGCGCGGTTGCCCACCGCCAGCACCACCGCCCTCGCCTGCAGGCGCGCGCCCGAGGCCAGCTCGACCTCGAAACCGTCCGCGGCCGGCGCCACGTCCACCGCGGTTCCGGCCACCCGCTGCACGCGCTCGCGCCCCGGCGCCGCGTCCAGGATCGCGGCGAGGTAGCGGGCATAGACCCTGCGCGGCGCGAAGCGCTGGCCGGGCTCGGCGGGATCCTCTCCGGCGCGCCCATCGTCGGCGCGCTCCGGCAGGGTGCGCAGGAACCGGACGAAATCGCCGGGGCTGTCGTCGAACGCGCTCATCCCGGCGGCGCGCACGTTGAGCAGGTGCTCCCCGCGCCGCGTGGCGTAGGCCACGCCCTCCCCGACCACCGGCGACGACTCCACCAGCGCCACCGACGGCGGCGCATCGCCGCGCGCGAGATGGGCGGAGACGAGCGTGCCGCTGGCGCCGCCGCCGATGACGACGACGTCGAAACGGGAAGGAACTGGACTGGACACGCGATCCCCAGGCAGGGCCGGAAAGCGGCCAGTATCCCATCGGCGCGCGCGGCGCATCCACATCCGTCGCGGCCGCTGCGCTACGCTGCGCATCGCCCATGACCCCAGACATGCTGCTTACTTTCCTCGTGCTCGCCGGCGCCGTGGCGCTGTTCGTCAGCGAAAAGATGCCGCCCGAAGTGGTGGCGATGCTGACGCTGGCCGCCCTGCTCACCCTGCGCCTGGTCAGCACCGAGGAGGCGCTGTCGGGCTTCAGCAGCCCCGCCACCGTGACCGTGGCCGCGATGTTCGTGCTCAGTGCGGGCCTGCAGCACAGCGGCTCGCTCAACCGGCTGGGCGAAGCCATCGCGCGCATCCGCTGGGGCTGGTTGCTGGCGCTGGTGATGATGCTGCTGACCGCGGCGGTCTCGGCCTTCATCAACAACACCGCCGCGGTGGCGGTGTTCCTGCCGCTGATCATCGCCGCCGCGGTGGCCAACAACCTGCCGCCGTCGAAGTTCCTGATCCCGCTGTCGTACGCAGCGCAGTTCGGCGGCGTCTGCACCCTGATCGGCACCTCGACCAACCTGCTGGTCGATTCGATGGCGCGGCAGGCGGGGCATGACGGCTTCACCATCTTCGAATTCAGCCGGCTGGGCCTCGTCTTCGTGGTCGCCGGCACGCTGTACCTGATGTTCGCGCGGCGCTTCCTGCTGCCCGACCTGGGCGTGCCGCAGCGGGCCGACAGCGGCCACGCCGGGCGCTACGTGGTCGAACTCGTGGTGCCCGACAGGTCGGGCGCCATCGGCAAGCGCGGCGCCGAGCTGCTGCCGCATGACATCGGCGACGTGGTCCTGCTGGAGATCATCCGCGCGCGCAGCGTGCTGCCCTCACCGCGCGGCACCGACATCGAGGCCGGCGACCGCCTGCTGGTGCGTGGCAGCTGGCCCGACATCGAGGCGGCGCGACGCAAGCTCAGGCTCGCACACGACCACGTCGCCACCGACCTCGAGGACGATGTCGAGGACGGCCGGGTGTACGCCGAAGCCATGGTCGCGCCGGGCTCGCACCTGGTCGGGCTTTCGCTGGCCGATGTCCGCTTCGCCCACGTCTACCGGGCGCGCGTCCAGGGCCTGCACCGCCACCGCCTTTCGATCCGGCAGCCGCTCGACCAGGTGCCGCTGGCCGTGGGCGACGTGCTGCTGCTGGACGCGCCGGAAAGTGCGCTCGACCTGATGCGCGCCGACCCCGGGCTGGTGGTCATGGGCGAACGCGAACAGACGCGCACCTCGATCCGCCGCTCGCTGCTCGCGCTGGGCATCCTGACCGCGGTGGTGGCGGTGGCGGCCACCGGGCTGATGAGCATCGTCGCCTCGGCGATCATCGGCTGCTGCATGCTCCTGCTGCTGCGCGTGCTCAAGCCCGAGGAGGCCTATGCCGCCATCGACTGGCGCGTGGTGCTGCTGCTGGCCGGCGTGCTGCCGCTGGGCATCGCGCTGCAGAACAGCGGTGCCGCGGCGCTGATCGCGGACTTCTCCATCGGGATGGTCGGCGGCCTGGGGCCGGTGGCGACGCTGGCGGTGATCTACGTCATGACGTCGCTCCTGACCGAGATCATGAGCAACAACGCCTCCGCCGCGCTGGTGGTGCCGATCGCGATCGCCACCGCGGAGTCGCTGGGCCTGGACAGCAAGCCCTTCCTGGTGGCGGTGGCCTTCTCGGCATCGACCAGCTTCGCCACGCCGATCAGCTACCAGACCAACACCATGGTCTATGCCGCGGGCGGCTACCGCTTCCGCGACTTCGTGAAGGTGGGGCTGCCGCTCAACCTCATCTTCATCGTGCTGGCGATCGTGCTGATCCCGCGCCATTTCCCCTTCCACGCATGAAGGCGCTCCACCGGATCGTCGGCGTGTTGATGGTCGTGGGCGGCTGCGCCGGCGCGATCGCCTGCGCGTGGGCGCTGGTCGATCCGTCGATCATGGCGGCGCCGACTCCGCTGGGCGCCTTCGAACCGCCATCGCCGCGCTGGCGGGCCGCGCTGGGACTGGTGGTGTCGATCGGCCTGGTACTGTTCGGCAGCGGCCGGCTCCGCCACCGGGAGCTGCCATGAGCGGGCGCGCGGCCGGTTCCTGAACCGGACCACCGCGCCGCCTTGGAACGGTCGCGCCGGGCGCGGATAATGCCGGTGTAACCGTTTACACCGGAGTCCGACGCCATGCTTGCGGCCCTCTGGCTGGCCCTTGCCGCACCGCCCGTGTTCATCGCGCCCTTGCCGGACTCCCCCGGCGAGCCGGCGGCGGTCGCGCTGGCGGCGGGCCGGGCCGACCTGCGCCGCCCCTGCTACCGGCTCGTGTGCGAGGACGCTTCCTGGCAGGCGCCGAACCGGTTCACCCGCATCGAGCAGGCCAGGGTGCCCGGCAGCATCGACCCGCTGGCGAAAATCCGCATGCCGGTGCTCGCGGCGCGCCGCTATCCGCTGTACTCGCCGGCCTCGCGCCGCGACTGGCGCGTCACCCACGGCAGCCATTCGCGCTTCACCGCCGGCTTCGGCTACGAAGCGGTGCGCACGCCCGACACCAACGTACGCCTCGAGTTCGGCACCGGCTACCGCCTGCAGCCCTACGCCGACTACGGCACGGCCATGGAGGGCCCGATCGCCCGCGGCAGGCTGGAGCTGCGGCAGAACATCGCCGACCGCGCGCTGCTCACCCGGGAAGTTCAACACCACCACCCGCCAGGTGATCGGCCTGCACCTGGAGCTGCTGCCGCAGTGGACGCTGCAGTCGAACTTCGAACTGCGCCACGACAGCGCCGGCAACGGCGGCAGCGGCGCGACGGACACCGAAAGTTCGCTCAACCTGCGCTACCGCTTCTAGCCCGCCGCGCAAGCGGCTGCAGGAGCAGCTGTAGGAGCGGCTACAGCCGCGACCACGACCGCCATCGCCTCCACCCGCTTTTCCGCCGCGAAACCGGTCGCGGCTATAGCCGCTCCTACAGAGTGCCGGGCGCGGGGAGGAATTCGCCGGCGCCGGCGGCCAGCAGCTTGGCCGCCACGTCGCGACCGAGGACATCCGGCGCCGACGCCGGGCCCGCCGCCTCCGCCCGCACCGCACGGCCATCGCTCGCCGACCCCACCAGCCCCTGCAGGTGCAGCGCATCGCCGTCCAGCCGCGCGAACGCCGCCACCGGCACGTGGCAGCTGCCGTGCAGCGCGAGGTTCAGCGCGCGCTCGGCGCCCGCGCTGGTGCGCGTGGGCGCGTGGTCGAGCGCGCGGCACAGGCCCATCACCGCGGCATCGTCGCCGCGGCATTCGATCGCGATCACGCCCTGCGCCGGCGCCGGCAGCCAGCCCGGCGCATCCAGCCGCGCACGGATGCGGGCGTCGAGCCCGAGCCGCTGCAGCCCCGCGCAGGCGAGGATGATCGCGTCGTACTCGCCGGCATCGATCTTCGCCAGGCGCGTGTTGACGTTGCCGCGCAGGTCGCGGATCTCCAGGTCCGGCCGCAGCGCGCGCAGCTGCGCCTGGCGCCGCAGCGACGAGGTGCCGACGCAGGCGCCCGGCGGCAGCGCCTCGAAGCTGGCGAACTGGTTGCTGATGAAGGCGTCGGCGTGGTCGGCGCGTTCGAGGAACGCCGGCAGCGCGAACGGCGCATCGACCTCCATCGGCACGTCCTTGAGCGAATGCACCGCGCAGTCGGCCTCGCCGCGCAGCATCGCCAGCTCCAGCTCCTTCAGGAACAGGCCCTTGCCGCCGATCGCAGACAGCGAGCGGTCGAGCACCTCGTCGCCGCGCGTGGACATGGGCACCAGCACGACCTCGAGGCCAGGATGCGCGGCGCGGAGCAGGTCGGCGACGTGTTCGCTCTGCCAGAGGGCGAGCGGGCTCTTGCGGGTGGCGATGCGGAGGGTGGTCATGCGGGGATTATCCCCGACCCGCGGTCAAAACTGCCGCAGCACCTCGCGCAGAGGCGCCACGCAGCGCCGGCTGACCTCCAGCGGCTCCCGCCCGTGGCGCAGGATCGCGTGCACGTGCCCTTCCGGATCACGGCGCAGCTCCACCAGTTCGTGCCGGGCCACCAGGCAGTTGCGGTGGATGCGCAGGAAGCGGTCACCGAACTCCTCCTCCAGCGACTTCAGCGACTCCTCGATCAGGTCCTCGCCGCGGGCGTGGTGCACCACCACGTACTTCTCCTCGGCCTGCAGGTAGTGGATGTCCTCGATCGGGATCAGGCGCAGGCTGCCGCGCAGGCGCGCGCACAGGTGCGTGCGGCGCTTGCCGTCGCCGGCATCGGCTCGGCCGCGTTCCAGCCCGGCGGTGAAGGTGCGCACGCGCTCGAGCGCGGCCTGCAGGCGCTCGGCGCGCACCGGCTTCACCAGGTAGTCGACCGCGGCGGCGTCGAAGGCCGACAGCGCGTGCGCGTCGTAGGCAGTGCAGAACACCACCGCCGGGCGCGGTTCGAAGGCCGCCAGGTGGCGCGCGGCCTCGAGGCCGTCGATGCCGGGCATGGCGATGTCGAGCAGCACCAGGTCGGGTTCGTGTTCGGCGCAGGCCTGCAGGGCGGTGCGGCCGTCTCCGGCCTCGGCCACCACCACGATGTCGGCATGGGCCGCGAGCAGGCTGCGCAGGCGCTCGCGGGCCAGCGGTTCGTCGTCGGCGATGACCACCTTCATGCGGTCCTCCTTCCGCTCCCCAGCGGCAGCTCGAGCTCGCAGGCATAGTAGCCCGCGTCCCAGCCGCAGGCCATGCGCGCACGCGGCCCGAAGGCGTAGCCGATGCGGTGGGCGATGCTGCGCTGCGCATGGCCCGCGCCGTGCACGCCCCGCGCGCCCGGGGACTCCGGCGGCAGCGACGGATTGCGCACGCCGAGCCGCAGGAGCTCGCCATCCGCCTCGAGGATGATCTCCACCGTCCCGCCTTCGGGGAGCCGCGAAATGCCGTGCAGCACCGCGTTCTCCAGCAGCGGCTGCAGCACCAGCCGCGGCATCGGCAGGTCCCAGGGCAGCGGCTCGTGGCGGCGCCACTGCACGCGCAGGCGCTCGCCCAGGCGCAGCTGCTCGATGCCCAGGTAGTGCTCGGACAGCCGCACTTCCTCGGCGAGCGAGGAGTCGTCCTCGCCCGCGCCGAGCGCGGCGCGGAACAGGTCCGACAGGTCCAGCACCGCGCGCTCGGCCACGTCCGGATCCCGGCGCAGCAGGCTGGCGATCATGTTCATGCTGTTGAACAGGAAGTGCGGGCGGATCCGCGCCTGCAGGGCATCGGCCTCGGCGCGCGCATGCGCGGCCAGCTGCGCCTGCCAGCGGTCGATGACGTAGAAGTAGCGCAAGGCCAGCGCGGTGATCAGCGTGACCACGCCGGCCGACCCGGTCACGAAGCGCATGGCCGACGGCCACTCGCCGGCATCCCCCACGCTCGCGAACAGCGCATGCACGATCGCCGCGACCGCCGCCGCCACGGCCGCGGCCAGCGCCACCGCGAGCAGCGCGCCGGTGCGCCGCGGCAGCCGCGACAGGGCGCGGCGCGACACGCACAGCAGCACCGACACCGAGAGCGCCATCCACAGCGCGAAGCCGCTGGTCGACAGCATGCGCGGCAGGTCCCAGTGCGAGCCGGCGTCCGGCACCAGTACCACGACGATGACCACCAGCTGGGCGATGCCGAGCATCGCCGCCAGCCGCGGCAGCCGGCACAGGTCCGGCAGCCAGGGCTCGTCGGCGCGCCGTTCGCCCATCGCTCAGCCCGCGTCGAAGCGCTTCGCCAGCCAGTCGCCGAGGTCGCGGATCTCCTCGGCGCAGACCGAGTGCGGCATCGGGTAGGCATGCCACTCGACCTCGAAGCCGAGCTCGCGCAGCAGCGCCGCACTCTGCTGGCCGGCCTGGAACGGGACCACGGGGTCCTGGCTGCCGTGGGCCATGAACACCGGCTGCCGCTCGGCACCCACCGCCAGCGCCGCGCGCGCCTTCGGCGCCGCGGGGACGTAGGTCGACAGCGCGACGAGGCCGCCCAGCGGATCGGCGCTGCGCAGGCCGGCCGCCAGCGTGACCGCGCCGCCCTGCGAGAAGCCGGCGAGGATGATCCGCGAGCGCGGCACTCCGCGCTCCACTTCGCGCGCGACCAGGGCTTCGACCTGCTCCACCGACTGGCTGACGCCGGACTCGTCGGCGCGGTTGGCCAGGTCGATGTCGACGATGTCGTACCAGGCGCGCATCGGCACGCCGTTGTTGATCGTCACCGGGCGCACCGGCGCATGCGGGAACACGAAGCGCAACGCCGGCCAGCCGCGGCGCAGCAGTTCGGGGACGATCGGCACGAAGTCGTGGCCGTCGGCGCCCAGGCCGTGCAGCCAGAGGATGCTCCAGGACGGCTGGGGACCCGTCTCGCGCTCGATGCATTCCAGCAGCATGGCAACCTCGTGGACCGGGCGCGCCATTATGCATGGGGCGCGCCCGCGCCTCCGGGCTACCCGCCTAGGTTGAAGCGCACCGTGACCACCGAAGGCATGGCGCGGCCGGGCGGTTCGAATCGATAGCTGCCCACCGCCGCCAGCGCGGAGCGGTCGAAGATGCCGGGCGGGTCGGCGCTGACCACGCGCGTGTCGCCCACGGCGCCGTCGGCGCGGATGGTGAAGGCCACCTGCACCGAACCCTCCATCTTCCGGCTGAGCGCCAGCGAGGGATAGCGCGGGGCGGGCTGGTGCAGCAGGCGCGGCGGTGCCGCCGGCGATGGCGGGCGCGTCGCGGTTCCGGCGCTGCGCTCCCCGCCGGCGGACTGGACCGGCGGCGCTGCCGGCACCTGCGGCGACGGCGCGTCCGACGCGGAGGCCAGCGCGTCTACGGCTGGGGGCTGCAACTGCGACTGCGACGAAGGCGACTGCGGGCGCGTCGACGCTGCCACTGCCGGCGGCGCGGCTGCCGACGCGGACTGCGGCGATGGCGATGGCGATGGCGATGGCGACGAAGCGGACACCGATGCGGCCTGAGCCGCCGCCACGCGCGCGGCAGCGGTGCGCGCCATCTCCTCCGCCCGCGCATCGGCCTCGAGGGGCTGGCGCTGGGCTTCCTCCGCGGCCAGGCGCGCGGCCTCGGCGCGGCCGGATTCGGCTTCGGCACTGGCGATCGCCGCGGCCAGGCGCGGCAGCGCGGGCGCGGCCGGATCGCTGGCGGCCACCAGCGCGTGCAGCCGGTGCGCCTCGGCGAAGTCATGCCGCGCGATCGCCTGCTCGCAGCCGATCAGCAGGTAGGGCTGGAGCCCGACGATGGCCGCGTTGACCGCGGCGTTCGCCGGGTCGAGGCGCCGCGCCTGCAGCCAGTGTTCGATCGCGCTGTCGCCTTCCGGCGCATACAGCCGGCCCTCGCGCAGCGCACGCGCGGCCGCCTGGTCGAGTTGCGCGACGGACTCGCGCGAATCCGGCCCCTGCGCATCGCCCGGAGCCGCGTCCGTACCGGCGCCGTCGACAGCGGTCGCACCGTCGCGCACCGCGTCCGACGCCGGCGGCGCGTGCGGCTGGCACGCGCTTGCTAGCAGGGCCGCGGCAAGCGCCGCGGCCATGGTGTGTCGCCTCATTGTCCAGCCCCCTGTGGCTTCGGGGTACATGCTGGGCCTGGTCGATGACGCTACGGCTTCGGTTCCGAGTCAGTCGCCGCAGCGGCGCGCACTCCAGCGCTGTGATCTTCAGCAGGATGCTCCACGCCCGACCCGCCGCCGCGCAGCTCGCCGGCACGCACCAGCACCGGCGGCGGTGCCGACTCTTCCGGCGTCAGGAAGATGCGGCGCCGCCGCAGCCACTCGCCCGCCGTGCGCGATGCGCCCAGCGCCACGATCGGGATCGCCAGCAGCAGGCCCAGCACCACCGGCGACATCCACGCCAGCAGCGCCGGCGACACCATCCACGCCGCCACGCCGGCCACGACGCCGGCCAGGGTCAGCCCGCCGTACAGGCGCAGCAGTTCGCGCAGCGGCAGGCTGCCGTCGTCGCGGCGCTGCGATTCCCATCCGGAATCCTTGCCGGCCAGCACCTCGGCCACGCCGCGGGACTGCACCCACATCGTGACCGGCGCCATCAGCGCGGCCAGCAGGGTTTCCAGCAGCATCCCGATGAAGGCGCGCAGCGCACCGCCGCAGCCTCGCCGCATGGCGGGGTCCACGATCGTCGCCAGCCAGCCCATCAGCTTCGGCGACAGCAGCATGGCCATCGTCACCACGAACACGGCGATGAAGCGGTCGCCGTCCTGCTCGCGCCAGTACGCGGTGGGAGTGAAGCCGTCGAGCGACACGTGCCCCCAGCCGAAGCCCGCGTGCAGCAGCGGGATCGACACGCCGACGATCATCAGCATCGCCCACATCGGCGCGGTGAAGTAATGGCCGATGCCGATCATCAGGTGCCAGCGGCTGACCCAGTGCAGGCCGCGCCCGGGCAGCACCGCGCCGTGCTGCAGGTTGCCCTGGCACCAGCGGCGGTCGCGCACCAGCATGTCGGTGAGCGAGGGCGGGCCCTCCTCGTAGCTGCCGCCCAGCCCGGGGATCATGTGCAGCGCCCAGCCGCCGCGGCGCATCAGCGCGGCCTCGACGAAGTCGTGGCTGAGCACGGTGCCGGCAAAGGGCTTCACCCCGCGCAGCTCCGGCAGGCCCGCGCACTCGGCGAAGGCGCGCGTGCGGATCATCGCGTTGTGGCCCCAGTAGTTGCTCTCGGCGCCGTGCCACCAGGCCACGCCATAGGCGATCACCGGCCCGTACACGCGGCCGGCGAACTGCTGCATGCGCGCGAACACGGTGTTGCCGTTGACGATCACCGGCAGCGTCTGGATCAGCGCGACGTCGTCGTGGCGCTCCATCGCCGCGGCCAGACGCACCAGCGTGTCGCCCGACATCACGCTGTCGGCGTCGAGGATCAGGAACTGCGGCCAGGCACCGCCCCAGCGCCGCACCCACTCGGCGATGTTGCCGGCCTTGCGCTCGCTGTTGTCCTCGCGCAGGCGGTAGTACACCCGCGCTCCCGGGCCCAGGCGCTCGCGCAGCGCCGCGACTTCCTCGCGTTCGGCGGCCTGCAGTTCCGGCCGGCGCGTATCGCTGAGCACGAAGAAGTCGAAGCGCCCGAGCTGGCCGGTCGCCGCCAACGACTCGTGCATCGCCTGCACCCCGGCCAGCACGCGCGCGGGATCCTCGTTGTAGACCGGCACCAGCAGCGCGGTCGCGGTGGAGACCTCGGGCAGCGGCCCGTCGGCGTGCATGCCCATGCGCAGCGGCCGCCGCTGCAGCAGCAGCACGAAGCCGGCGATGGCGCCGACGAAGGCCTGCACGATCCACGCGAACAGCGCCACGAACAGCACCAGCAGCACGCCCTCCAGCACGTCGATGCCGTCGCCGCGCAGAAGCCACCACATCTGGTAGGTGGCGACCAGGGTCAACAGCACGACGCCGCCGATGACGCCGAAGCGGCGCCAGGCCATGTTCGGCGGCGTGGTCGGGCGGGGCGGGTTGGCGATGCGACCGCGGTCGAGCGCCTGCACCGGCATCGCCAGCGGCGACTCCGGCGGCAATGGCGGCAACGCGGACAACGGCGACGGCGGCAGCCGGTGGTCATTGGCGTCCGTCGCCCCGGGAGCCGTGGTCACGGCGTCCACCGCGACAGCCAGGTCTCGGACAGGCGCCCGGCGTCGCCTTCCAGCCACAGCCGCATTTCCACCGCGGCGGCGTCGCCCGGCAGCAGCTCGAAGCCGACGCGCCAGCTGTCGGTGCCCGGAATGCGGTAGGCGGTGGCGTTGCGGAGCTCGCCCGCGTTCGCCGCCGCCTGCACGCGCACCGCGGCGTCGCCGCCGGGCAGCGCGCCGCCGCTGAAATCGACCAGGTACTGCCGGCCCTGCGCACCATCCAGCGCCCCGCTGCGCGTGGACGCGACGCGCGCCAGCGCGGGATTCCAGTCATGGCCCGCCGACCAGTGCAACCGGTAGCGCCAGCGGTGCTCGCGGCCAGGCGCCAGCGGCGCGCGCGGACGCCAGAAGGCGACGATGTTGTCGGCGTACTCGTTCGCGGTCGGGATCTCGACCAGGTGCACCTCGCCCTCGCCCCAGGCGTCGAGCGGCTCGACCCAGCAGCCCGGCCGCTTCTCGTAGCCGGCCTCGGGATCCTCATAGTCCTCGAAGCGGCGCTTGCGCTGCATCAGGCCGAAGCCCTTCGGATCCCGATCCTGGAAGCCGCTGTGCTCGACGTGCCGCGGATTGCGCAGCGGCCGCCACGCCTGTTCGCCGCTGCCAGCCAGCAGCGCCAGCCCGTCCGAGTCGTGCACCGCCGGCCGCGGATCGTCGATGCCCGCGCGGTCGCCGGCGTCGAACTCGTACATGCTGGTCAGCGGTGCGATGCCGGCGTTGGCCAGTTCCACGCGCGGATACAGGCGCGCGTCGACGTCGAACACCGTGTCCTCGCCCGGGGTGATCGCGAAGCGGAAGGCGCCGGCCACGCCGGGCGAGTCCAGCAGCGCATGCACCACCGCCTGGCGGGCGCCGGGCGCCGGCGTCTCCAGCCAGAACGCCCGGAACACCGGGAATTCCTCCGGCCCCGGATCGCCGCTGCCCAGGGCCAGGCCGCGCGCCGACAGGCCGTAGCCCAGGCCGCGGGCGACCGCGCGGAAATAGCTCGCGCCCAGGAACGCCGCGATCTCGTCCAGCGTGCCTGCCTGGTGCACCTCGCCGTGCAGCCGGAAGCCGGCGAAGCCGATGTCGCGCCCCGCCGGCGGCGCGGGCACGCCGTGGTCGAAGCGGAACAGCTCGCGCGCGTAGGGGAAGGGCCGGCTGCGCCCGGCCTCGACCACGTGCATGTCCACGCGGTCGAGGAACATGTAGCCGCGATGGAAGAACTGCGCCTCGAAGCCGCGCCCCTCACCGGCCCAGAGCGCACGCTCGGCGCGGTAGCGGTAGTCGCGGTAGTGGTCATAGCCGAGGCCGGTGAGCGCGGCCGGAAGCTCGCGCGAAGGCGGGGCCCACCGCGCCGCCGCCAGGGCCCTGGCCAGCGCAGGCACGGTGTCCGCATCGAACGCGGTCGCAGTCTCGGCCGCCGTGGATGGGGACGCCGCGCGAACCGGGGGCAGCGCTGCGGCGACCGGCAGCCACAGGCCTGCCAGCAGGAGATCTCTACGTTGCAAGGGGGAACCAGGGGGCGGGGGAAAGCGGCGGAATATAGCGTGCAAGGCCGCGCAGCCTTCACGCATGGCTAACGATCCCGGCACTGCCGTGGGGCACGACGCGGACGCGACGGCCTGCGTGCGATCCTGCCCTGCCGTTCCCGCCGGGCCATCGATGCCGACCACCACGCCCCTCGTCTGGGAGGCCACGATCGCGCTGATCATCGGCCTGCTGGCGTTCGATTACTTCTTCCACGTCCGCAAGGCGCACGCCCCCGGCCTGCGCGAGGCCGCGGTCTGGTCGGCGCTGTACGTCGGCATCGCCCTGCTGTTCGGCGTGGCGGTCTGGACCTGGGGCGGCGCCGACATGGGCGCGGAGTACTTCTCCGGCTACATCACCGAGAAGGCGCTGTCGATCGACAACGTCTTCGTGTTCCTGGTGATCATGTCGAGCTTCAAGGTCCCGCGCGAGGACCAGCAGAAGGTGCTGCTGTTCGGCATCACCTTCGCGCTCATCGCGCGCACGGTGTTCATCCTGCTGGGCGCGGCGCTGATCGAGCGTTTCTCCTGGGTGTTCTACCTGTTCGGGCTGGCGCTTCTGGTCACCGCGGGCAACCTGCTGGCACCGGACGGGCATGACGAGGACAAGCCCAACATCGCGGTTCGGACCGTGCGCCGCGTGTTCCATGCCAGCCCGCACTACGACGGCGACAGGCTGTTCACCACCTGGCAGGGCAAGCGCGCGCTCACGCCGATGCTGCTGGTGATGCTGGCGATCGGCGGCACCGACATCCTGTTCGCGTTCGACTCGATCCCGGCGATCTTCGGACTCACCCGGAACGTGTTCATCGTGTTCACCGCCACCGCGTTCTCGCTGCTGGGCCTGCGCCAGCTGTACTTCCTGGTCGGCGGCCTGCTGGAGCGCCTGGTCTACCTGTCGATCGGCCTGGCGGTGGTGCTCGGGTTCATCGGCATCAAGCTGGTGCTGCATGCGCTGCACGAGAACAACCTGCCCTTCATCAATGACGGCGAGCCGGTGCCGGTGATCGAGATCAGCACCTGGACCTCGCTGGTGGTGATCGTGGCGATCCTGCTGGTGACGGTGGTGGCCTCGCTGACCAGCCCCAAGGGCAAGGCCAAGGTGGCGGTGTCGGCGCTGCGCCAGAAGATCGCCGATTACCTGTCGCTGTCGCAGGACGCCGCGCCGACGGTCCGGCGCGCCGTGTTCGCCGACCTCGTCGCCGCACAGGCGCGCGTCGACGCGCTCGAGCCCCGGTTCAAGGCGATGGTGCAGCGGCCCGACGTGCTGCAGCACGACCTGCGCCGCGCGCACGAGGCGCACGCGGCGTCCACCGGCGAGCCGCCGGCCGCCCGGGAACTGGGACTTCCGCGTTCGGACGACGACGCCGGCGATGCTCCCGCCGACTGACGCTGCGGCATTCGCCGCGCGCGTTGCCGGAAGGGGCGGCTACTGCTGCGGCCAAGCGTCAGGTCTTCTCATTGCGAGGCGGTCGCAGCTGTAGCTGCTCCTACGGCTTGGAGGTGGTGGACGGCGGCGCCGCGCTGTCCTCGCGCCAGCCACCGCCCAGCACGCGGTACAGCGTGACCCGGTTGACCTGCTCGGCCAGGCGCGTGGCGACCAGCGCCTGCTGCGCGCCATAGAGCATGCGCTGCGCATCCAGCTGCACCAGATGGCTGTCGACGCCGGCGTCGTAGCGCGCCGTGGCCAGGGATTCGGCCCGGGTGGCGGCATCGACCAGCTCCTGCTGCGCAGCCACCTGCTTCGCCAGGGACTCCGACTGCACCAGCGCATCGGCGACCTCGCGGAAGCCGGACTGGATCGCCTGCTCGTACTGCGCCAGCGCGATGTCGCGGTCGGCGGTGGCCATGCCCAGGCCCGCGCGCAGGCGCCCGCCCTGGAAGATCGGCAGGTTGATGCGCGGGATGAAGCTCCAGACCCGGGTGCCGCTGTCGAACAGGCCCGAAAGGTCGTCGCTGGCGGACCCGATGCTGCCGGTCAGGCTGATCGAGGGGAAGAACGCGGCGCGCGCCGCGCCGATGCTGGCGCTGGCGGCCAGCAGCCGGTGCTCGGCGGCGATCACGTCCGGGCGCCTCAGCAGCACCTCGGAGTCCAGGCCCGCCGGCACCGCGGCGATGCCGGTGACCGGCGCGACGCTCGCGCCTGCGGTCGGCAGCAGCGAAGCGTCCAGCCGCGTGCCGGCCAGGAGGTCGAGCGCGTTGCGGTCACGCGCGACCTGGCCCTTGAGGCGTTCGACGTCGGTGCGTGCGGTCGCGACCTGGGTGCGCACCTGCTCGACCTCGAGCGCGGAGGTCGCGCCCAGCTCGTAGCGCCTGCCGGTCAGCTCCAGCGTCTCTTCGTATGTGCCCAGCGCCTGCTCCGACAGTCGCAGCTGTTCCTGGTCGGCGGCCAGCGTGAGCCAGGCGCCGGCGATCTCGGCGACCAGCGACAGCTGCGCCGAACGCTGCGCTTCCTCCGTCGCCAGGTACTGCTGCAGCGCCGCCTCGCTGAGGTTGCGCACGCGGCCGAACAGGTCGAGCTCGAACGCGGCCAGGCCGACGCCGGCGGTGTAGCTCTCGCTCACCGGGATGTCGCCGCCCACGCGTTCCATTTCCACCGACGCGCCCAGCGAAGGCAGCCGGTCGGCGCGCTGGATGCGGTACTGCGCCCGCGCGCGCTCGACGTTGAGGATGGCCACGCGCAGGTCGCGGTTGCTGTCCAGCGCCAGCGCGACCACCTGTTCCAGCCGCGGGTCTGCGAAGAAGTCGCGCCAGCCGATGTCGGCCACCGGCAGGGCGGCGACGCCGTCAACACCCGTCGCGCCCGCGGCGGGCGTCACCTCCGGCATCGGCCAGGTGGCCGGGATGCCGGCCTGCGCCTCGGGCGTGGCCGGCACCAGGGTGGCGCAGCCGCTGGCGGCAAGGACCGCCGCCAGGGCCAGCGCAAGGCTCGCGTGCCTACTCATGTCCGATCGCTCCTTCCGCGGCGGGCTGCTCGCCCGCCTTCGCGGCCTTGCCGCCGAACATCTTCTGGATCACCACGAAGAACAGCGGGATGAAGAACACGCCCAGCAGGGTGCCCACCACCATGCCGCCGACCACGCCGGTGCCGATCGCGCGCTGCGCGCCGGAGCCCGCGCCGGAGGCCAGCGCCAGCGGCAGCACGCCCAGGCCGAAGGCCAGCGAGGTCATGATGATCGGGCGCAGGCGATCCTTGACCGCCTGCATGGTCGCTTCGATCAGCTCCATGCCGCTTTCCACGTTGGCCTTGGCGAATTCCACGATCAGGATCGCGTTCTTGCTGGTCAGACCCACCGTGGTCAGCATCGCCACCTGGAAGTACACGTCGCGCTCCATGCCCAGCAGGGTGTTGGCCAGCACCGCGCCGAGGATGCCCAGCGGCGCGACCAGCAGCACCGCGGTCGGCACCGTCCAGCTTTCGTACAGCGCCGCCAGGCACAGGAAGATGATCAGCAGCGACAGCGAATACAGCAGCGGCGTCTGCGATCCCGACTCGCGCTCCTGGTAGGACACGGCCGTCCACTCGACGCCGAAGCCCGGCGGCAGCTGTTCGGCCAGGCGCTCGATCTCGTCCATGGCCTCGCCCGACGACCTGCCCGGCGCGGCCTCGCCCTGGATTTCCACCGAAGCCACGCCGTCATAGCGCTCCAGCCGCGGCGAACCGTAGTCCCAGTGCGAGCTGCCGAAGGCGCTGAACGGCACCATCTCGCCGGCAGCGTTCTTCACCGACCACAGGTTGAAGTCCTCGGGCGTCATGCGGAACGCCGCATCGGCCTGGACATAGACGCGCTTCACGCGGCCGCGGTCGATGAAGTCGTCGATGTACTGGCCGCCCCAGGCCGCCGCGAGCGTGGCGTTGATCGCGTCCTGGGTGAGCCCCAGCGCGCCGGCCTTGGCCACGTCCACGTCGATGCGCAGCTGCGGCGTGTCCTCCTGGCCGTTGGGGCGCACGTTGGCCAGCACCGGGCTTTCCGCGGCCATGCCGAGCAGCTGGTTGCGCGCCGCCATCAGCGCGTCGTGCCCCTGCCCGCCACGGTCCTGGAGATAGAACGAATAGCCGGTGGCGATGCCCAGCTCGGGCATGGCGGGGGGTGCAAACACGAAGATGAAGGCGTCCTTGACCTGGCTCATCGCCGCCATGCCTCGGCCGGCGACCGCGGTGGCGCTGAGCTCCGGATCGGTACGTTCGCTCCAGTCCTTGAGCTTGATGAAGGCGATGCCGGTGTTCTGGCCCATGCCCGCGAAGCTGAAGCCCTGCACCGCGAACACCGACTCGACCGCGTCCTTCTCGTTCTCGAGGAAATGCTTCTCCAGCGCCGCGATCGACTCCAGCGTGCGCTCCTGGGTGGCGCCGACCGGCGTCTGGATCATGGCCATCAGCACGCCCTGGTCCTCGTTGGGCAGGAAGGCGCTGGGCAGGCGGGCGAACAGCAGGCCCATGACCAGCGCCAGCGCCGCGAACACGGCCATGAAGCGCCACGGGCGGCCGAGGATGCCGCGCACGCCGCGCTGGTACTTGCCGCTGGTCTTCTCGAAGCCGCGGTTGAACCAGCCGAAGAAGCGCGCGAAGCGCCCGCTGCCGCTGTCGTGGTGCTCGCCCTTCTTCAGCGGCTTGAGCATGGTCGCGCACAGTGCCGGGGTCAGCACGATGGCGACCAGCACCGACAGCGCCATCGCCGAAACGATCGTCACGGTGAACTGCCGGTAGATCACGCCGGTCGAGCCGGACATGAAGGCCATCGGCACGAACACCGCCGACAGCACCACGCCGATGCCGACCAGGGCGCCGGTGATCTGGTCCATCGACTTGCGCGTGGCCTCGAGCGGCGACAGCCCCTCCTCGCTCATGATGCGCTCGACGTTCTCCACCACCACGATGGCGTCGTCGACCAGCAGGCCGATCGCCAGCACCATCGCGAACATGGTCAGCATGTTCACCGAGAAGCCGAGGGCTGCGAGCACGCCGAAGGTGCCCAGCAGCACCACCGGCACCGCGATCGTGGGGATCATGGTGGCGCGGAAGTTCTGCAGGAACAGGTACATCACCAGGAACACCAGCACGATGGCCTCGAGCAGGGTCTTGATGACGCCCTTGATCGACACCTGCACGAAGGGCGTGGTGTCGAAGGGCACCACCGCCTTCAGGCCCGGCGGGAAGTACGGCTCGAGCTCGGCCAGTGCCTGCTTCACGCCCTCGGCGGTATCGAGCGCGTTGGCGCCGGTGGACAGGGAGATCGCGACGCCGGTGGCCTGCTGGCCGTTGTAGCGGGAGTCGAACTCGTAGCTCTCGGTGCCCATGTCGACGCGCGCGATGTCGCCCAGGCGCAGCGCCGAGCCATCCGGATTGCTGCGCACGATGATGTCGCGGAACTGCTCCGGCGTCTGCAGCCGGTCCTGCGCGTTGATGGTGGCGTTGATCTGCTGGCCGTCGATGGCCGGCGCACCGCCGAGCGAGCCGATGGCGACCTGGGCATTCTGCGCCTGGATCGCGGCGGTGACCTCGGGGATTGACAGCTGGTAGGTGTGCAGCTTGTTCGGGTCCAGCCAGATGCGCATGGCGTACTTGCCACCGAACACCTGGATGGTGCCGACGCCCGGAACGCGACTGAGCGGGTCGACGATGTTGGCACCGACGTAGTCGGCGATGTCGGTCTTGTCCATGCTGCCGTCTTCGGACACGAAGCCGATCACCTGCAGGAAGCTCGACGTCGACTTGCTCACGTTCACGCCCTGCCGCTGGACCTCCTGCGGCAGCAGCGGCATCGCCAGCTGCAGCTTGTTCTGCACCTGCACCTGGGCGATGTCGGGGTCGGTGCCGGTCTCGAAGGTCACGGTGATGCTCGCCATGCCGTTGGAGGACGACTGCGAGGAGAAGTACATCAGGCCGTCGAGGCCCTTCATGTTCTGCTCGATGATCTGGGTCACCGAGTCCTCGACCACCTTGGCCGACGCACCGGGATAGGTGGCGCTGATCTTGATGCTGGGCGGTGCCACGGTGGGATACATCGAGACCGGCAGGCTGGTGATCGACAGCGCGCCGGCGAGCATGATGATGATCGCGATGACCCACGCGAAGATGGGCCGGTCAATGAAGAAACGTGCCATGGGGGTCTCCGTTACTCCTGCGCGGCCGGAGCGGGCGCGGTGGCGGCGTCGGCCGCGTCATTGACGGCGGGGTCCGCCGCATCGGCTGCATCCGCTGCATCCGCTGCGTTGTCCGCGGAAGCAGCGCTCGCAGCGGCCCCCGGGCTGGCGCCCGCGGCGGCCGGCAGGCGCGGCGCCGGCGCCTCTGCGGTCACCTCCACCGCCGCGCCCGGCGCGATCTTCTGCAGGCCCTCGACCACCACGCGGTCGCCCGCGGCCAGTCCGGACTCGACCAGCCACTGGTCGCCGATGGTCTGGCTGACCACCACCGGGCGCTGCTCGACCACGCCCTCGGCGTTGACCACCATGGCCGAGGTGTTGCCCTTGGGATCGCGGGCCACGCCCTGCTGCGGCACCAGCAGCGCGTCCCGGCGCACGCCGGCGCCGAGCTTCGCGCGCACGTACATGCCGGGCATCAGCACGTGGTCGGGATTGGGCACCTCGACGCGCAGCGAGAAGCTGCCGGTGCTGGGGTCCACGGCCACTTCGGAGAACTTGAGGCTGCCGGGATGGGTGAAGGCGCTGCCGTCCTCCATCAGGATCGTCACCGGCATGCCCTCGGTGCTCTCCAGGCGGCCGTCGGCGAACGCGCGCCGCAGGTCCAGCAGCTCGGTGCTGGACTGGGTCAGGTCGACGTAGATCGGATCCAGCTGCTGCACGGTGGCCAGCGCGGCGCCCTGGTTGGCGGTGACCAGCGCGCCCTGGGTGACGCTGGACTTGCCGATACGGCCGCTGATCGGCGAGGTGATGCGGGCGTAGCCCAGGGTCACGTTGGCGGCGTCGAGCGCGGCGCGCGCGGCGGCGACGTCGGCCTCGGCCTGGCCCAGCGCGGCGGTGGCGTTGTCGTGGTCCTGCTTGCTGACAGCGTTGACCTCGACCAGGTCGGCGGTGCGCTTCGCGGTCAGGCGCGCGGCCACCAGCGTGGCTTCCGCGCGCTTGAGCTGGGCGCGGGCGCTGTTGGCGGCGGCGCGGTAGCTGGCGTCGTCGATCTGGTACAGCGGCTCGCCGGCCTTGACCATGCCGCCCTCGGTGAACAGCCGCCTGGCGACGATGCCGCTGACCTGCGGCCGGACCTCGGCCACCAGCCAGGCATTGGTGCGCCCCGGAAGCTCGCGGGTGATGGTCACCGGGCGGGTCTCGAGGGTGGCGACGGTGACGGCGGGCTTCGGGGGTTCTCCGCCCTGCTGACCACCGCCGCAGGCAGCGAGTACTGCTGCGGCGAGGAGAGCGAACATCGGGCGGGCACGGCGGAGGGTCGTGGTCATGGGGGGAGGCCTTGTGGGGATTCGAAAACGGCACGCCCAGCGACCGGAACTCCGCGCAGGCGGCGTTGGTGCTGGGCGTTTCAGGTAAGACGATGTAATATACATACATGAATGTATGTCAGTCAACGCGCGTACAGTGTTGTCGGGTCAGGAGGCGTTGATGGCACGCAGGACCAAGGAAGACGCACACGCCACGCGCGAGGGCATCCTCGACGCGGCGGAGGACTGTTTCCGGGAAAAGGGCCTGTCCGGCACCAGCCTGGAGGCTATCGCGGCGCGCGCCGGCGTGACCCGCGGCGCCGTCTACTGGCACTTCAAGAACAAGGCCGAAGTGCTGGAGGCGATGATCAACCGCGTCAGCCTGCCCTTCTTCCACGGCCTGGAGCGCGTCTCGCGCCCCGACGGCACGACCCCGCTGCTGGACCTGCGCGAAATGATGCGCCAGGCCTTCGCCGACCTGGTGCACACGCCGCGGGTGCGGGCCACGCTGGAGGTGCTGGAGCTGCGCTGCGAGATCCCGGCCTCCGACGACACCCTGGCCACGCTGCGCAAGACCGGCATGCACCAGAGCCTGTCGCGCATCAAGGCCGCGTTCCGCCGCGCCGAGGCCCTGGGCCAGCTGCGCGACGACATGAGCGCGGACAGCTGCGCGCGCACGCTGCACTTCATCATCGGCGGCGCGCTGCGCATGCACCTGGTGGATCCGGAAGAAATCGACCTGGAGCGCGACGGCCTGGCCGCGGTCGAGCTGGCCCTGCGCGGCAGCGCGCGGGATCCCTCGCAGTTCGACGCCGCGCCCGGATCCGGCCCGAGTGCCGCCGCCCCTGCGGCCGACTGAGGCCTTCGCCCGCGTCCAGCCCGGCAGGCAAGCAGGCCCACGCCGACACTTCCCCGTGCACAAGAAGGCCGCCGCACCTCGCGATGCGGCGGCCTGTGTCGATGGCGCCGTGCGGACGCGCGCCTGCGCGCCCGCGCTAACCCTTACTCGCCCTGCTTCGGCACCGAGGCTTCGGTGGTGATGCGCAGCTGCACCTCGTCGCTGACGTTCGGAGCGTACATGCCCAGGCCGAAGTCGGTGCGCTTGATGGTGGCCACGGCGTCGAAGCCGGCCGCCGGCTGCTGGGTCATCGGGTTGGTGCCGACCTTGTTGATGGTGGCGTCGAGCACGACCGGCCTGGTGATGTCCTTGATGGTCAGGTCACCGGTCATCTTCAGCTTGCCCTCGCCGGCGGCCTCGACCGAGGTGCTCTTGAAGGTCGCCTGCGGGAACTTCTCCGCGTCGAAGAAATCGGCGCTGCGCAGGTGCTCGTCGAAGGCCTTCACGTGCGAAGACAGGCCGGCCAGCGGCATCACGACCTCGACCTTCGAGGCGGCGACGTTGTCCGGGTCGTAGGTGATCGTGCCCTCGACCTGGCCGAAGTGCGCGATCGGATTCGAGAAGCCGAAGTGGCTCCACTGGGCCACCACGTCGGTATGCGTGGGGTCCATGGTGTAGGTGACCGGCGCGGCGAAGGCGTAGGCCGAGGCGGCGAGCAGGGTGGCGGCAAGGACGCCGCGGGACAGGCGATTGATGGTCATGGGCATGCTCCGGAAGCTTGGATGGAATGGAATGGCGATGGGCCGGCTGGACAGGCATCGCCGACCGGGAGCCAGAGGATATCGTTCCAAATTCGACCTTCAATCAATCAATTTGGAACAATTGGTCGCATAATTGAAGCTTTTGCGAATTGATCCACGCGCAGGACGATTTGATGGCCTCCTTGGCAACTGCTGCTTAAATGGAACAATAACATCTGCATCCGCATGTTTATCGCAAAACCTAGCACAATCACACTGGCTCCCGACGCGGCACTGCCGCCCCCACTTCCACGGAGCACGCCACCATGATCACCCTGCGCCCTGCCCACGAACGCGGTCACGCCAACCATGGCTGGCTCGACTCCTGGCACAGCTTCTCCTTCGCCGACTATCGCGACCCGCGCCACGTCCACTGGGGTCCGCTGCGCGTGATCAACGAGGACCGCGTGCAGGCCGGCCAGGGCTTCGGTGCGCACAGCCACCGCGACATGGAGATCATCAGCTACGTGCTCGACGGCAGCCTCGCGCACAAGGACTCCATGGGCAACGCCGCCAGCATCGTGCCCGGCGAAGTCCAGCGCATGAGCGCCGGCAGCGGCGTCACCCATTCCGAATACAACCACGAAGCCGACCGCACGACGCACTTCCTGCAGATCTGGATCATCCCCGACACCATGGGCGTCCAGCCGGGCTACGAGCAGAAGGCATATCCGGACGCCGAGAAGCGCGGCCGCCTGCGCCTGGTCGCGAGCCCGGACGGCGGCGAGGGTTCGGTGCGCATCCGGCAGGACGCGCGCATGTACGCCGGGCTGTTCGACGGCAGCGAGGCCGCCACGCTGGACATCGCGCCGGGCCGCCTGGCCTACGTGCACATGGCGCGCGGCACCGCGGTCGTCAACGGCCAGCCCCTGTCCGCGGGCGACGCGCTGCTGTATTCAGACGAGCCGCGGGTCGAGATCGAGGGCGGCGACGGCACCGAGATCCTCGTGTTCGACCTGCCCCGCCTCCAGTAACGCCACGACACGGAGCCACCACATGCAACTGCGCAACCCACCCGACCGCTGGGGTCCGATCAGCATGCTGCTGCACTGGGCCATCGTGGCCCTGATCGGCTGGCTGGCCTGGCTCGGCCTGACCATGGTCGACATGCCGCCCACGCCGGCCAAGATCAACGCCTACGCGCTGCACAAATCGCTGGGCCTGACCCTCCTGGCGCTGGTGGCGGTCCGCCTGGCCTGGCGCCTGTTCGCCGGCGCGCCGGAGCCGGTGCCCGGCATGCCGACCTGGCAGGAGCGCATCGCCTCGGCCACGCACTGGGCGATGTACGTCCTGCTGTTCGCGATCCCGCTCAGCGGCTGGGTCTTCAACTCGGCCTCGGGCTATCCGCTGCAGTGGTTCAAGCAGTTCAACCTGCCGGCGATCGCCGGCCGCACCGAGGAGCTGGCCGCAACCGCCATCCAGGTGCACGAATACGGCTTCTGGCTGCTCCTCCTGCTGGTGCTGGCACATGCCGGCGCCGCCTTCTACCACCACCTCTTCCAGGGCGACGACACCCTGCGCCGCATGCTGCCCTCGCTGCGCCGCGCCGACGCCACCCCCGACCAGACTCCGGAGCGCTGACATGGACACCCGCACCCTTCGCAACCGCCTGCGTCCCCTCGCCTTCGCCGCCGCGCTCGCCGCGTTCGCGGCCCCGGCCGCCGCCGCCGACTACGTCCAGTCCTCCGGCGCGCTGAGCTTCGCCAGCGAGTACCAGGGCGAGACCTTCGTCGGCCTGTTTCCCGACTTCAGCACCACGCTGAGCTTCGACCCCGCGGCGCCGCAGGACGCGAAGCTCGACGTCACCATCCCGCTGGCCACCGCCGACACGAAGAACGGCGACCGCGACAGCACGCTCAAGACCGCCGACTTCTTCAACGTCGCCCGGTTCGCCACCGCCCGCTACACCGCGAACGGCTTCCGCAGCGTCGGCGACAACCGCTACGTCGCCGACGGCACCCTCGAACTGCGCGGCGTGAAGAAGCCGGTGTCGCTGGCCATCACCTGGACGCCGGGCGACCGGCCCGTGCTGTCGGGCAAGGCCACGGTGAAGCGCCTGGACTTCGGCGTCGGCGCCGGCGACTGGGGCGACGTGTCGATCATCCCCAACGACGTTGCCGTCTCCACCAGGGTGACCTTCCGCGCCGCGCCCTGACGCAGCGCCCCGACGAGTGCGTCAGCCCCCACACCGCACTCGCCCCAACGCTCCGTACCCTCAGTCCCCACCACTCAGGACATCGGCTCCGGCTCCACCATGCGCCCGACCTTCGGCGGCAGCGGAATGAACTCGTCGTTGTCCAGGTCCGGCAGCTTCATCCGCCCTGCCGCCCAGTCCGCGCGCGCCTGATCGATCCGCTCCTTCGACGAGGACACGAAGTTCCAGTCGATCCAGCGTGGCCCCACCGGCTCACCGCCCAGCGCCATGACCACCGCATCGCCGAGCGCGGCGACCGTCACCGCCTGGCCGGGCTCGAGCACCGCCATGCTCCCGGCTTCGATGCGCTGGCCGGCCACCTCGACCTCACCGCTGACGACATAGACCGCCCGCTCGCTGTACTCCGCCGGCAGCGACGCCCGAGCGCCCTCGCGCAGCTGCCAGTGCACGTAGAACTGCGGGGAATCGACCTGCACTGGCGACTCCACCCCCGCCAGCCGCCCCGCGATCATCCGGCCGACGATGCCGTCGCCGTCGAACACCGGCAGCGCATCGCTGGCGTAGTGCCAGAAGCCCGGATCCATCTCCTCGCGCTCGTCGGGCAGCGCCACCCACGCCTGGATCCCGTCGAGCGGACCGCCGTGGGCGCGCAGCTCCTCGAAGCGTTCGGAATGGGTGATGCCACGTCCGGCGGTCATCCAGTTGACTTCGCCGGGCCGGATCGGCTGCTCGGACGAAAGACTGTCGCGGTGCATGATCTCGCCGTCGAACAGATAGGTGATCGTCGACAGGCCGATGTGCGGATGCGGCCGCACGTCCGCCTCCAGCGGCAGCCCCGGCGCCATCCGCTTGGGGCCCATGCGGTCGAAGAAGATGTAGGGGCCGACCATGCGCCGCTTCGCGAACGGCAGCACGCGGCCGACTTCGAATGCCCCCAGGTCGCGGCGGCGCTGCGGGATGACGAGTTCGATCATGCCTGGCTCCGGCGTTCGATCACGGAGGGTGACTATCGCACCGATCGGGGCAAGAACCGACTTCTGCGCACGCGCGGGCGGTGCTAGGCTCGAGGGCGGTTGAATGTCATGGAGGACGTCATGCGAGCATGCACACGGATTGCAACCAGCCTGCTCCTGCTCTCGCCGTTGATCGCAACGGCCGGGCCAGGCACTCCGCAAGGGCTGCACTTCCCCACGGAAATCGTCGGTGTCTGGGACGCCTATCCGCTGCCCTGCGTCGTCGACGGCCCGTCGGACAGCGACATGCGGATCCGGATCGCGGGGAACATGCTGCACGGGTACGAGAACAACGATACGGTCAGGTCGATCGAACGGGTCGCCGAGTCGCCCATGGCATGGCGCGTGGTGACGATCTCCGACATCGCCCCCGAGGAGATCCAGGGCGAAGCCGACATCTACGTCCTCCGCGGGGACACCCTGACGATCACCAACGGAGAGCGTGCGTACACGTATATCCGCTGCAGGTAAGCGCCGGCACGACAAGGAATGTCCAATGCCTGAAGAACACTCGAGACCCTATCGTGTCACCCAGTCCGGCCGTGCGCCTCCCGGCACGTTCGTCGCGAACGGCCCGGTGTCGGATCTGGACAGCCTCTACACGCATCATCCAAAGCGGAACTTCAGCGCCACGCTGGTGGACGGATTACCAAGAAGCGCCGAAAACACCGCGACCCGCTCCTATGCCGTCGTGGGCGGCGAGTTCCAGGAAGTGCTGGACCGGCGCGTGGACAAGTACCGCAGCCTCGAGCCCGACCAGGTCCTGCTGGTCAAGGACTTCATCCTCGACGACATGTCGGCCCGGGACACGCGGCGGGTGGACGTGCCTTCGCCCCTGGCCGGCGTCATCGGTCGCGTGGATGCGCGGAACGGCGTGGTCGACGTCCACGAGACCGCCGATGGCCCGCTGGTGGCGCGGATCCGCCATCTCGGCCCGATCGCGGTGAAGCCGGGTGACGCCGTGGCGTACGGGCAATCGCTCGGCACGCAGAACAACGTCGGCCTGCAGCCCTCGGCCGGGAAGCACGTGCACATCGAAATGGACACGCGCCACTACCAGCGCTTCGGACACTACATGCTCGACCTCGTCGAAGGCCGCCTGCCGGTGCAGGCCGCCCATCGCGCCGGCGTTGAGCCGCGCACGGTCGTGGACGACGGCGTGCAGCGCGTCGGCGAGGCCGGGCAGCGGGTGGAGGCCGTGCAACGCGCGCTGGTCGCCGGCGGCTATCACGGTGCTGGCGGCATCCCGATCGCGGTGGACGGCGTCTACCGGATGTCGATGCAGGGCGCGGTGCTGCAGTTCCAGCAGGACCACGGCCTCGCTGCGTCCGGCGACATCGACGCGGCCACCTGGCGGACGGCGCTCGACCTCGCCTTCGGCCGGCGCGTGATGCCGCCACCGGTCGTCGACGCCCCCTCCTTGCACCTGCAGCCCGCCCACCAACGACTGCTGGACCGGATCCGCGACCACCTGGGCCGCCTGGAGCCGGCGGCCGGGGCCGGCTTGCCGGAATGCGAGCGCGAGCGGGCCGCCTGCTCGCTGCTGCGGCTGGCGATCGAGCATCGCCTGGGCAGCGTGGACCACGTGCTGGTCGGCAACGCGCGCCCGGGCGAAGCCGACGCGCGCCTGTTCCTGGTGCAGGGCCGGCTGGACGATCCCGCGCAGCGCCGCGCATGGATGCCGATGGCGGATGCGCTCGGCACGCCTGCCGCCGAGTCGCTGGCCCGCGCCAGGATGCCCGACGGGTCCGGCGTGGACCTGCACCGCGATGCCGTCGCACAGGTGCACGCGGTCGCGATGCCGCGGGCCGTCATCTGATCGCGGGTCCCGGTCTGCCGGCGCGGTGCGCTGCGCCGGCGGCTACCCGCCTTCAGGCGGGCTGCGCCTCTTCGCGGTAGGCGGGATAGTCGGTGTATCCGGCGGTGCTGCCGCCGTAGAAGGTGGCGCCGTCGGCATGCGCCAGCGGCCAGCCGTTGCGCAGGCGCTCGACCAGGTCGGGATTGGCGATGAAGGGCCGGCCGAAGGCGACCAGGTCGGCAAGGCCGGCGTCCAGGTCGGCCTCGGCGCTGTCGCGGGTGTAGTTGCCGGCGAGGATCAGCGTGCCGCCACAGGTCTGGCGGAATGCGCGCAGGAAATCTTCGCCGCCACCGGCCAGGATCGCCTCGCGGTTGCCGAGATGGACATAGGCCAGCCCTCGGGTCGAAAGCTCGTGCGCGAGCGCCATCCACGTCTCCGCCTCGCCCTCGAAGGCCGGCATGTCGAAGACGCGGTTGAACGGCGACAGGCGGATGCCGACGCGATGGCGGCCGATCGCGGCCACGACGGCATCGACGGTCTCGAGCACGAAGCGCAGGCGGTTGGCGATCGAGCCGCCGTAGGCGTCAATGCGCGTGTTGAGGCCGCCGTTGATGAACTGCTCGAACAGATAGCCGTTGGCGCCGTGGATCTCGACGCCGTCGAAGCCGGCCTCGACCGCATTGCGGGCGGCGGCGACGAAATCGGCGGTGATGCCCGGGATCTCCCCCGTGGCGAGCGCACGCGGCGTGCTCACCGGCATCTGCCCGGGCGTGCCGTCCTCGCGGTAGCCGAAGGCCTGCACGCCGGCGGCGGCCTTCGCCACCGGCGCCACCGGCGCGCGCTCGCAGGGCTGCAGCGATACGTGCGACAGGCGACCCACGTGCCAGAGCTGCGCGAACACCGCGCCGCCCGCCGCATGCACCGCCGTGGTGACCTGCTTCCAGCCCGTGACCTGGGCGCGCGTATGCAGTCCCGGCGTGAACAGGTAGCCGCGCGCCTGCTCCGAGACCTGCGCGCCCTCGGTGACGATCAGCCCGGCCCCGGCGCGCTGCGCATAGTAGGTCGCGGTGTGCGCGTCCGGCACGGTGGTCACCGCGCGGGAACGGGTCATGGGGGCCATCACGATGCGGTTGCGCAGCGTCAGACCAGCAAGGTCATGGCGGTCGAACAGGGTGCTCATGGCGAGGATCCGATGCTCCAGCAAGATGGGCATCCAATCTACGTCGCCGCCCGCGGCCGCGGGTGCGCGGCCATGGAACGTTGGGTCCCGGACGGCCTGTGCCGCGGTGCTGCGGCGCCGGAGCGCCGGGCACGCTCCAGCGCGCGTCAGGCGCGCGTGAACACCAGGCTGGCGTTGGTGCCGCCGAAGCCGAAGCTGTTCGACATCACCGTGTCCAGCTTCGCCTCGCGGCTTGCGCGCACGATCGGGAAGCCCTCGGCGCGCGGGTCCAGCTCGTCGATGTGCGCGGAGCCGGCGATGAAGCCGTCGCGCATCATCAGCAGGCTGTAGATCGCCTCGTGCACGCTGGCCGCGCCGAGCGAATGCCCGGTCAGCGCCTTGGTCGACGACAGCGGCGGGATCGCGTCGCCGAACGCCGCGCGCACCGCTTCCAGTTCGACGATGTCGCCCAGCGGCGTCGAGGTGCCGTGGGTGTTGAGGTAGTCGATCGGCGCCTTCACCGTGGCCATCGCGTTCCGCATGCAGCGCACCGCGCCCTCGCCGCTCGGCGCGACCATGTCGGCGCCGTCGGAGGTCACGCCGTAGCCCACCAGCTCGGCGTGGATGGTCGCACCACGGGCCTTCGCGTGCTCGTACTCCTCCAGCACCAGCATGCCGCCGCCGCCGGCGATGACGAAGCCGTCGCGGCCGGCATCGTAGGGGCGCGAGGCCACGGCCGGGGTGCCGTTGAAGCCGGAGGACAGCGCGCCCATGGCGTCGAACATCACGCTCATGGTCCAGTGCTCTTCCTCGCCGCCGCCGGCGAACACGATGTCCTGCGCACCGTGGCGGATCAGGTCCGCGCCGGCGCCGATGCAATGCGCGGACGTGGCACAGGCAGCGGAGATCGAATAGCTCAGGCCGAGGATGCCGAAGGCCGTGGCCAGGGTGGCCGAAACCGTCGAGCACATCGTGCGCGGCACCATGTACGGACCGACCTTGCGCACGCCCTTCTCGCGCAGCAGGTCGGCGGTGGCCACCTGCCATTCGGCCGAGCCGCCGCCGGAGCCGGCGATCACGCCGACCCGCGGGTGGCTGACCTGCTCCGCGCTCAGGCCGGCCTGCGCGATCGCGTCGCGCATGGCGACCCAGGCGTAGGCCGCAGCGTCGCCCATGAAGCGCTTCTTCTTGCGATCGATCTCGGATTCCAGGTCGATCACCGGAACGCCGGCCACCTGGCTGCGCAGGCCCAGCTCCGCGTACTCCGGCTTCGCAGTGATCCCGCTGCGACCCTCGCGCAGCGCGCGCGAGACGTCATCGAGCTTGTTGCCCAGGCACGAGACAATGCCCATGCCGGTCACGACTACGCGGCGCATCTTCAGTCCTCGAGGTTCTTGAACAGGCCGACCCGCATGCTGCTCACCTGGTAGATCTCGTTGCCGTCGACGAAGGTGCGGCCATCGGCGATCACCAGCGGCACCTTGCCGCGCATCACGCGCTTGATGTCGATCTCGTAGCCGACCTTCTTCGCAGTCGGCAGCACCTGGCCGGAGAACTTCAGCTCGCCACAGCCCAGCGCGCGGCCGCGGCCGGGCTCGCCCAGCCAGGGCAGGTAGAAGCCGGCGAGCTGGAACATCGCGTCCAGACCCAGGCAGCCCGGCATCACCGGGTCGCTGAGGAAGTGGCAGTCGAAGAACCACAGGCCCGGATCGATATCGAGCTCGGCCTTGATCACGCCCTTGCCGTAGGCGCCGCCCTCGCTGGCGATGTGGGTGATGCGGTCCATCATCAGCATCGGCGGCGCCGGCAGGCGGGCATTGCCTTCGCCGAACATCTCGCCGCGGCCACAGGCCAGCAGCTGCTCACGGTCGAGGGAAGAAGGACGCGTCATGGGACTCCCGGATCAGTGCGGCGCGGAGCGCCGGAATAGACCGTCATTGTGCACCACGGGGGGCGCAGGCGCGGCTGATCGAAGTCACGTGCGCAGCGCCGGAAGGCGCTGAAAACCAGTGCGCCAGCGTATGGTCGACGCGATTCGCGATGTCGGCCAGGACACCCTTGGCCGCCAGCTCGTCCGTCATCGCCGTGACTTCGCCGACGCGAACGTCTTCAAGCACGGACTGCTGCTGCGCGCCGCAACGCCACGGTCGCCGGCGTGCGTACCGCCCCGAAGTGGCGGCGAGCCCGTCAGTCGCCGGCGTCGACCTGTCCGGCCGGATGCGCGGCCACGGCATCCATCACCCGGGCCGAATACACCAGCGCCGCACCGGCATTCAGGGCGACCGCAACGCCGAGCGCCTCGGCGATCTCCTCGCGGCTGGCGCCATGCTTGAGCGCGGCGTCGACGTGGACGGTGATGCAGCCGTCGCAGCGCGTGGTGACCGCCACGGCCAGCCCGATCAGCTCACGGGTTTTGGCGTCGAGATGCTGCGTTTTCGCACCCGCGACGCTGAGCGTCGCGTAGCCGCGCACGGTGTCGGGCGAGAGCTTGCCGATCTCCCGGATCCGGCCCTTGAGTTCGTCCCGGTACGTGTTCCAGTCGATCATGGCGGTGTCTCCGTGCGCGCGCCGCAGCCGTGCGGCCTGGCGTCCGCAGCGTACGCCCGCGCGGGACACCGGCGGGACACCGGTGGGATCGGCGCGCATGTCCGCCGCCTACCCCGGCGATGCGGGGTTGCGGCGCAGGCATTCCCGCTCGAGCCAGCGCGCGGTCGCATCGGCCACGATGTCGCCCTGCTCCCGGTGCGGGAAGTGGCCGCAGCCTTCCATCACCCGCAGCGTCATCTGCGTCTTCAGCCCGCGCTCGATGCGCGCCGGATGCGCCAGCGTGCCGTATTCGTCCTGGTCGCCGTAGATGGCCAGCACCGGGCAACGCAGCTGCGCCAGCTGCGCGTCGAGGTTCCAGTCGGCGAAGCCGGGATCGAACCAGGTGCCGATCCACGCCTGCAGCGCCCAGGCGGCCTTGTCGCCGTGGTACTTCGCCAGGCGATCGAGCTGGCCGGGGCGGGCGAAGAAGGCTTCCGCGTCACGGATGCCGGCGAGCGTGTGCGGTTCGACGAACAGCTGCGAGGATTCCACGACGAGCGCGCGACAGGCGTCAGGGAAAGCGGCCGCGCAGGCGATCGCCATGCCGCCGCCGATGCTGTGGCCGAACAGGATGAACCCATCGAGGCCGAACGCGTCGCGCACGGCCGGGAAGCCCACCCGCGCCTCCTCCAGCACGAAGCCGAGGCCCTGCGCGCCCGGATGCCGGTCCGACTGTCCGTAGCCCAGGCGGTCGTAGGCGATGACGCTGTGGCCTGTGGCGCGCACGAGCCGCTCGGGGAAATCCCGCCACAGCGCCGCGCTGCCCAGGGAGTCGTGGAACAGCACGATCGGCGCGCGGCCGTCGCCGTCGCCGTCGCCGTCGCCAGCAGACCAGTGCCTGGCGTGGAGCCGGCCCTGCGGGGTCGGGATCCAGGCGTCGCGGGTGTCGATGGGGGTGGAAATGATCCTATCCATGCCAGGCGCGAAAGCCACGCGGCAGCATCCAGGCCGCCCCGGCGCGGCGGACCGGCCTGGACGCAGCCGGATCAGCAGATGGTGGGCCCACCAGGATTCGAACCTGGAACCAAGGGATTCGCGTGGTCCACGGGTTTCCCCGCGGCGCGGACTATCTCTTCACCCTCCGCTCGCGCGGGTGGGGTGCGGGACGCTCGAGCCTGTGATCAAGGGCACTGCAGCCCCCAGGTAGTCTCTGCACCTTCCGGCGGTGTACCGCCGGCTTGGCTCAGGGTTGCCACCGTCCGCGCCAAGCGCGCCGCTGAGGTTTCCCTGAATTCATCCCGTTCCCGTCCGCGCATTCCTGCGCGGCGGCACCTTTCGATGAGTCCCCTGCTCTGACCGTTGAGCTATAGGCCCGTGGCGGGAATCTTACCCATTCGCCATGTGGAATGAGCGCAGGCGTGCCGAAGAAAAAATCGCGCGGCCGCGACCAGACGACGAGTGACTGGCCACGACCACGCGATCCGATCGTGCGGCGGACGGATCCGCCGCACGGCTCGCGATGACGACGTCTTACATGCCGTCGGTGTTGTTCTCGCCGTCGGCGGCCGCATTGGCCTCCTCGGCGGCATCCTGCGCCTGCTCGGCGGCGTCGGCGGCCTTCTCGGCGGCGTCGGCGAGGTCCTCGCGGCGGGTCAGCTCGTCACCGGTGTCGACCTGGCTCGCGATCTGCGAGGCCGCGTCGGCAGCGGCGTCGGCGGCTTCGGCGGCCGCCTGGGCCGACGAGGTCGCCGCCATGTCGCCCGTGGCGGAGGCGTTGGCCGCCGCCTGGTGGGCTTCGGTGGCCGACTCGGCGGCTTCCTGGGCGGAGTTGGCGGCCTGGTCGGTGTTGCTGCAGGCGGCGAGGGCGGCAGCGAAGCCGAGGGCGATGAGGGTCTTGGTGGTATTCATTGGATCTCCTGTTCCGGGCGCCTTGGTGCGGCCGTGGGACGCACAATGCACGGGCCCGCGTGGGCGCCATGCGAAGACCGCGGCATGTCCGCGCCCTCCATTCAGGATCGGATCAGTCGGCCGCTCCCGGCATGCCGGAAAAAGAAAAAGGCGCACCGGAGTGCGCCTTTCCTTCGCCCTGCGGCCGTCCTGCCGGCGCCGCTCAGTCGATGTCGAGGAAGCTCCGCAGCTGCTCCGAGCGGCTCGGATGGCGCAGCTTGCGCAGGGCCTTGGCTTCGATCTGGCGGATGCGCTCGCGAGTGACGTCGAACTGCTTGCCGACCTCTTCCAGCGTGTGGTCGGTGTTCATGTCGATGCCGAAGCGCATGCGCAGCACCTTCGCCTCCCTCGGGGTCAGGCCGGCCAACACCTCGTGCACGGTCTCCTGCAGGTTGGTGTTGGTGGTGGCCTCGATCGGGGACTCCACGTTGGTGTCCTCGATGAAGTCGCCCAGGTGCGAGTCCTCGTCGTCGCCGATCGGGGTCTCCATGGAGATCGGCTCCTTGGCGATCTTCATCACCTTGCGGATCTTGTCCTCGGGCATGTCCATTTCCTTGGCCAGCTCCTCCGGCGTGGCCTCGCGGCCGAACTGCTGGAGCATCTGGCGGGAAATGCGGTTGAGCTTGTTGATCGTCTCGATCATGTGCACCGGGATACGGATGGTGCGCGCCTGGTCGGCGATCGAGCGGGTGATCGCCTGGCGGATCCACCAGGTGGCGTAGGTCGAGAACTTGTAGCCGCGGCGGTACTCGAACTTGTCGACCGCCTTCATCAGGCCGATGTTGCCTTCCTGGATCAGGTCCAGGAACTGCAGTCCGCGGTTGGTGTACTTCTTGGCGATCGAGATCACCAGGCGCAGGTTGGCCTCGACCATCTCCTTCTTGGCCTTGCGGGCCTTGGCCTCGCCGTAGGCCATGGCGCGGTTGATCTCGCGCAGGTCGGCCAGGGTCACCATCATCGCCTTCTCGATGGCGAGGGTGGCTTCCTGCTCGGCGATGATCTGGTCCTTGACCTCGCGCAGGCCGCTGGCCCACTTCTGCTTGCGCTTGAGCAGCTCGTCGACCCACTCGAGGTTGGTCTGGTTGCCGTCCCAGGCGCGGATGAAGTCCTTGCGGGGCATCTTCGCCACGCGCGTGGACAGGTCGAGGATTCGGCGCTCGTGGTCCTTGATCTCGCCGACCACGTCGCGCAGCTTCTTGACCAGCACGTCGGTCAGCGGCAGCGGCAGCTTGAAGCTGGTGAAGGTGGCGGCCATCTCCTCGCGCAGCTTGAGCGCGGGCTTCGCCTCCGGGCCGCCCTTGGCCACCGCCTTCTGGAACTTCGCGTACGCGGCGGCCATCTCCTCCATGCGGCGCGCGACCTCGGCCGGGTCCGGGCCGGTGGGCGCGGGCTCGTCGGTGCTGCTGTCGTCCTCGTCCTCGTCTTCGGCGGCGTCGTCGTCGGTGGCGGCGGTCGCGTTGGCGGCCTCCGGTGCCTCGGGGGCGGCCGGCGGCTCGGGCTCGTCCAGGCCATCGGTGAAGCCGACGACGATCTCGGCCAGGCGCTTCTTGCCGGCCTTGTGCAGCTCGTAGTCCTCCAGCAGCATCTCGACCGACCAGGGGAAGCTGGCCAGGGCGGCGCCCATCTGGTTAAGGCCTTCCTCGATGCGCTTGGCAATCGCGATCTCGCCCTCGCGGGTCAGCAGCTCCACCGTGCCCATCTCGCGCATGTACATGCGCACCGGATCGGTGGTGCGGCCGCCTTCGCCGTCGAGCGCGGTCAGCGTGGCCGCGGCCTCTTCGGCCGCGGTGTCGTCGACGTCGCGACCGCCGTCGGACTCGCCGGCCAGCAGCAGCTGCTCGGCATCCGGGGTGGTTTCATGCACCTGGATGCCCATGCTGTTGATCATGCCGATGATGTCTTCGATCTGCTCCGGATCGACGAGATCGTCGGGCAGGTGGTCGTTGACCTCGGCATAGGTGAGGTAGCCCTGCTCCAGCCCCTTTGAAATCAGGAGCTTGATGTCGGACTGGGGGGCTGGACGCTCGTTCGCCATGTGGCGCTCACCGTGGGAAAAGAGAACCCGTAATTATACCATTCCGCGCGCGGGCTCAGGAGCGCAGCAGGAAGGTGACCGGTCCGTCGTTGGTCAGGCTCACGGACATATGGGCACCGAAGCGCCCGGTTTCCACCCCCCGGGAGTGCAGGGTCCGGCATTCCTCCACCAGGGCGCTGAACGTGCGTTCAGCCTCGGCGGGGGCCGCGGCGGTGCTGAAGCCCGGCCGGAGCCCGGAGCGGGTATCGGCCGCCAGCGTGAACTGGCTCACCAGGAGCAGGCCGCCGCCGGTGTCCGCGAGCGAAAGGTTCATCCGGCCCTGGTCGTCGCCGAAGACCCGGTAGGCGAGCAGTCGCCGGGCCATCCGCGCGACTTCGGCGGCGCCGTCGCCGGGCTCGATGCCCGCCAGCACCAGCAGGCCGGGGCCGATGGCGCCCACGACGTCGCCGTCGACTTCGACGCTGGCACGGCTCACGCGCTGGAGCAACAGGAGCATCGGGATCCTCTGGGTGTCCGGCCGGACGGCTAGACTCTCGCCAATGACCGACCTCCTCGCAAGCCTGCTGCACGCCCTCGCGACCGCGATCGGGCGGCTGCCGTGGCCGCTCCAGCGCGGGCTGGGCAGCGCGCTCGGCGGCCTGGCGCGGCGCCTGGGCAGCCGCGAGAGCGTGGTCGCGCTGCGCAACCTGGAGCTCGCGCTGCCGGAGCTGGACCCCGCCGCGCGGGACGCGCTGCACCGCGAGGTGATGCGCACCACCGGCCGCCAGGCGATCGAGACCCTGCGCCTGTGGACCCGCCCGCACGCGGACAATCTGGCCCTGATCCGCGAGCGCCACGGCGAAGCGCTGTTCGACGCCGCGCTGGCATCCGGCAAGGGGCTGATCGTGGCCGCGCCGCACCATGGCAACTGGGAGCTGCTCAACCAGTGGCTGGCCGCGCGCACGCCGCTGGCGATCCTCTACAAGCCGCCGGAGTCCAGGGTCGGCGAGGCCTTCCTCCGCCGCGTGCGCGCCGATGCCGACGCCGACCGCATCACCCAGGTGCGCGCCGAGGGCCCCGGCATCCGCCAGCTGTTCAAGACCCTGAAGGACGGCGGCGTGGTCGGGATCCTGCCCGACCAGCAGCCCAAGGCCGGCGACGGCGTGTTCGCGCCCTTCTTCGGACGCCAGGCGCTGACCATGACCCTGCTGTCGCGGCTGGCCGAGCGCAGCGGGGCGACGGTGCTGTTCTGCAGCTGCGAGCGGCTGGACGGCCCGGATCTGGCCTATGCCCTGCGCATCGACCCGGCGCCGGACGGGATCGCCGATCCGGAGACCGCCACGTCGGTGGCCGCGCTCAACGCCGGCGTCGAGCGCATGGCACGGCGCGCGCCGGCGCAGTACCAGTGGACCTACAAGCGCTACAAGGCCCGCCCGGCCGGAAGCGGCGAGCCCAATCCCTACGCCGACCTGGAGGGACGATGATCCCGGATGATGGGTGGCAGCCACTGCCTCCCCGCGCACGCACCCTGTTCATGCTCAGCGACGGTCTGGGCTGGGGGCTGCTGGCCGTGCCGGCGATGATCGCGGCCGCGATGCTGCTTCCGCGACCGGTTCCGGCGATGCCCGCGGGTCTCACCGCGCTCGTCCTCCTGCCCGCGCTTGGCGTGTGGGTGGCGCTGCGCCGGTATCGCTACGCGCGCTGGCTGGTCGACGACACCGGTTTCGGCTACCGCCGCGGCCGCATGTGGCAGGTGGAGACCCGCGTGCCGCGTACCCGCGTGCAGCACGTGGACCTCAAGCATGGCCCGCTGGAGCGCCACTTCCGCCTCGCCACCCTGGTGGTGCACACGGCCGGCACCCGTGACAGCGCGGTCGCGGTGAGGGGCCTGGACGCGGACGAGGCGACGCGGCTGCGCGACCTGCTCGCGCGCCAGATCGACCAGGACGACGATGGACACGCAGCCGACTGACGCCACGCCTTCCGTGGACGCGGCGCCCGCGCCCGGCGGACACGAACGGCGCCTGCACCCCTGGTCGTGGCTGTTCGTGCTGCTGCAGCAGCTGCGCCAGTTCCTGGTGCCGCTGGCGGTGCTGGTGTTCGTGGGCGGCCGCGCCGAGGACGGCTACCTGCTCTGGTCGCTGGTCGGCGTCGCGGCCCTGGTCGCGGCCGCGGTCTGGCAGTACTTCACCTATCGCTACCGGGTCGACGAGGACCGCCTGGTGGTGCGGGACGGCCTGCTGGAGCGCAACGTCCGCCAGGTGCCGTTCGCCCGGATCCACAACGTGGCCCTGCACCAGACCCTGCTGCACCGCGCCTTCGGCGTGGCCGAGGTGCGGCTGGAATCCGCCGGGGGCACGAAGCCCGAAGCCGAGATGCGGGTGCTGCCGATGGCCGAGGCGATGGCGCTGGAGCGGCTCATCCGCAGCCGCGGCGCGCCCTCCGCGGCCCCCCGCACCGACACCGGCGCGCACGGCGTCGACATCGCCGACGCCGGCGAAGGCCGGGTCATGCTCACGCTCCCCTTCGGCGAGCTCGTGCGCCTCGGCCTGGCCAGCAACCGCGGCATGGTCGTGGTGGCCGGCGCCTTCGCCCTGGCATGGCAGGCACTGCCCGACCGCATCATGACCGGCCTGGTACGCGAGTACGCCGGGCAGGCGGTGGGCTATGCCGGAAACCTGGTCCACGGCGCCGCCGCACGGGTGATGGCGCTGGCCGCGCTGGTGGTGCTCGCACTGGCACTGCTGCGGCTGCTGTCAGTGCTGCTGGCGCTGACCCAGTACCACGGCTTCCGGCTGCTGCTCGAGGGCCGACGGGTGACCGTCGAGCGCGGCCTGCTGACCCGCCTGCGCACCAGTGTGTCGCGGCGACGCATCCAGGCCTGGACCCTGCATGAAGGCCTGGTGCACCGCCTGCTCGGCCGGCGTTCGATGCAGGTCGATACGGTCGGGGGCAGCGGGGAAGACTTCGAGCAGCGCTCGCTGCGCGAACTCGCCCCGATCGCAACGCCTGCGGCCTGCGATGCTCTGGTGCGCGACGTCCTGCCGGGGGTGGCGTGGCCGCCGGTTGGCTGGCGCCGCCTGCATCCCCGCGCCTGGCAGCGCCTCGCCCTGCCTGGCGTGCTGCTCGCGGCCATCGTGGCCGCCGCAGCCTGCTGGCACTTCGGTCCGGTCGGACTGGTGGCGCTCGCGTGGCTGCCATGGTCGATGTTCGCCGCGCGCCGGCACGCCGGGCACGCCGGCTACGCACTCGACGAGCGGCTGCTCGCGGTGCGCGGCGGCTGGTGGTCGCGGTACTGGCGGTTCGCCGAGATCGACAAGATCCAGGCCCTGCGCCTGGAGCAGGGGCCGCTGGACCGGGCCTTCGGCATGGCGACGCTGTGGCTGGATACCGCGGGCGCGAAGCCCACGCCCACGCCGCTGCGACTGCGCTTCATCGCGGCAGCCGAAGCGCGCGCCCTGCACCGCCGGCTGGCGGCCGAGCTGGCCGGGATGCCGCTGCGCTGGTAGCGCCGCAGGGCTCAGGCGCGGCCGTGCTGCGCCACGCCCGGCAGGCCCGGCGCGGCCGGAATACCCTGGGCGCGCGGTGGCCCGGCGTGGAGGCCGTGCTCGGTCCAGGTCCGTCCGCTGCGGCGGGTCTCGGCGCGCAGCGCGCGGTTGAAGGCGACGCCTTCGGCCGTGACGTAGCCGCGCGCATGGTCGAGATGGACCACGATCGCCCGATGCCGGATCCGTTTTCCACGGATCCCGGCGTTCACCAGCCGCTCGCCGAACTCGCGGTCCTCGCCGCCGTAGCACATGCGCTGGTCGAAGCCGTTGACCGCCAGCACGTCGCGCGTCCAGGCCGACGCGTTGTGCCCGTTCCAGCTCGCCCGCGCCGGGCTGACCAGGTCGAGCAGCCGCGCCATGCCCGGCCCTGCGGTGAGCTTGCGGTCGCGGGAGGAGCGCGGCATGCCGTTGGCACGCAGCCAGCCGGCGTCGAAGCAGCGCTGGTCGCGGATGTCGCCTGCGGTGATCGCCAGGCTCGTGGCCATCGGCAGCTTGTGGTAGCCGCCGGACAGGAACCGGCCCGGCGCACGCTCGCGCAGGTGGGTGGACAGGAAGTCCGCGCGCGGGATGCAGTCGCCATCGATGAACACGAGGTAGTCCGCCCGCGCCGCGGCGATCGCCATGTTCAGCGCCTCGCACTTGCGGAAGCCCTCGTCGGCCTGCCACAGGTGGCGCACCGGCATCGGCAGTCGCGGCCGCAGGGCGTCCAGCGCTTCGCGCGTACGCGCGTCGCTGCCGTCGTCGGCGACCAGCACTTCGAAGTCCACGCGGTCCTGCGCGGCCAGGCCGTGCAGCACCTTCTCCATCCAGGCCGGCTGGTTGTAGGTGGTGAAGATGACGCTGGCGACGGGACGACGTTCCATCACCCGATTATCGCCGGACAAAGTGACGTTCCGGCGACCTTCCCGGGGCACCCGGGGTTTGCAGGGGATAATGGCGCCCCCGCCGCCTGAAACACCGCCCCGTGATGCCCCCGATCTCCGCCACCGTGATCACCTTCGACGAAGCCGACCGCCTCGCCGACTGCCTGGCGTCGCTGGCGTTCTGCGACGAGATCGTGGTGGTCGACTCCGGCTCCACCGATGCGACGCGGGACATCGCCGCGGCCGCCGGTGCACGCGTCCTGGTGCGGCCGTTCGACGGCTTCCGCCGCCAGAAGCAGTTCGCCGTCGAACAGGCCACCCACGACTGGGTGCTGTGCGTGGACGCCGACGAACGCGTCGACGCCCGGCTGGCGGAGGCGATCCGCGCGGCGCGCGACGGCGGCTTCGCGGGCGCCGCGGGCTACCGCTTCGCGCGTTGCTCCGAGTACTTCGGCCGCTTCCTTCGCCACGGCAACGCCTACCCCGACCGCCAGATGCGGCTCTTCGACCGTCGCCGCGGCGGCTGGCAGGGGGACCGCGAGATCCACGAGCGCGCCAGCGTCGACGGACCCGTGCGCACGCTGGACGGGCACCTGCTGCACCTGCCGTTCCGCTCGTTCGAACACCAGCTCGCCAAGGGCCACCAGTACGCACGGATGATGGCCGAGCACGCCCATGCCCGCGGCAAGCGGGCCTCGCTGGAGAAGCTGGTGCTGGCCCCGTGGTGGCGCTTCTGGCGCGGCTACGTCCTGCGCGGCGGGTTCCTGGACGGCTGGGCCGGCCTGGTCCATGCCTACGTGACCGCCGACAACGCACGCCAGAAGGCCATCCAGCTGTGGCTGCTGGAGCGCGGCCTCAATGCCCCGTCGGCCCCCAGTAGCCAAGCTCCCGGCGGATCTGCAGGCCGCGATACAGGGCCGTGAACGGCCGGCGCCGGAGACGGCCCAGCTCGCCCGCAAGCAGGGCATCGGTCGCCGCGATGACCCGCTGCGAAGACCGCCCGTCGCGCCAGGGATGGATGCTGTCGGCATAGGCGTCCAGGGCGGCCTGCAGGGCGGGCTCCGGCGCGAAGGCGCGTTCCAGCATGGCGGGCAGTCGCGCCGGGTCGTCGAAGTCGATCATGTGCGGCTTTGGCGCCCGGTTGCGGAAGGTCACCACCGGCTTGCGCTGCACCGCGAACTCGCTGACCACCGAGGTGGTGTCGGCCAGCAGCACGTCGGCCGCGCATTCGGCCTCCACCAGCTGCTCCGGCTCGATGAAGGTGGCGTTGGGGCCGGCCAGGGCGCGGTAGCGCTCGAACAGCGCCGGCGCGCACTTCGGATGCAGGGTCAGCAACCAGTAGCGACGACCTTCGGCGACCTCCGCCGCGATCGCTTCGTACAGGTGCGGGGCCGCGCTCAGGCGCTCGGTGAAGGTGGCGGCGGACATCACGATCCCGCGTCCACCGGCCTGCGCGCGCAGCGCCGCCACCAGCGGCGGCGGCGTCCCGAACAGCGGATCGAGCTTGGGCCATCCGGTCTCGACCACCCGGAAGTGCCCGGCGCGCGCGGCGAGCGCCTGGAATGGCAGCGTGGTGGCCGGCCCCTGCGTGCAGTAGAGGTCGAACAGCCCGCGCAGCCGGAAATGGCCGCGGGCGTCCTCGCGCTTCTCGACGTTGAAGCCGTGGAACAGCTGCACCTTGGCCCCGCCCACGAACGGGGGCACCCAGTTGGCCGCGCTGAACACCGCCCGCGGCCGCAGGTCCACCGCCTCGCGTGCGCCGGCGATGCGCCTGACCGGCGGCGCCAGGCGCGACTGCGCGGCGCCGTCCACCAGCCAGGCGTGCGCGGCGTGGCCGGCATCTTGCAGCGCATCGGCCAGCGGCTGCAGGATGGGCAGCGCGTAGCGTTCCGTCGCGAACAACAGGTAATCCGCCATCGACACGTCCTCGAGCCCAGGCTCCGCCATCTCGGCCTGCATTATCGCGTTCAACGAGGCCGACCGGATCGGCGACTGCCTCGCGTCGCTGTCGTTCTGCGACGAGATCGTGGTGGTCGACTCCGGCTCGACCGACGACACCGCCGCCATCGCGCGCGCCGCGGGGGCCCGCGTGCTGCAGCGCCCGTTCGACGGCTTCCGCAGCCAGAAGGCCTTCGCGGTCGCCGAGGCGGCGCACGACTGGGTGTTGTGCCTGGACGCCGACGAGCGCGTGGGTGATGAGCTGCGGGATTCGATCCAGGCCGCGCGTGCGGCGGGGTTCGAGGGTGCCGCCGGCTACCGCTTCGCCCGCCTCGACAATTACTTCGGCCGCTTCCTGCGCCATGGCAACGCCTATCCCGACCGCGTGCTGCGCCTGTTCGACCGTCGCCGCGGCGGCTGGCGGGGCAGCCGCGAGGTGCACGAAGCCGCCAGCGTCGACGGCCCCGTCCGCACCCTGCGGGGCGACCTCGTCCATTACCCCTACCGCTCGTTCGAGCAGCAGCTGGCCAAGACCCAGCGCTATGCGCGGATGATGGCCGAGCACGACTTTGCGCGCGGCCGGCGCGCCTCGCTGCGCAAGCTGGTGCTGGCGCCGGCCTGGCGCTTCTGGCGCGGCTACGTGCTGCGGGCCGGCTTCCTCGACGGCTGGCATGGACTGGTCTACGCCTATGTGCGCGCCAACTACGTGCGCCAGAAGACGGTGATGCTCTGGCTGCTGCAGAACGGGCAGCCGGTGGCGACGCCGGCCGTCGACGCGGCGCGCGACTGAGGCCGGCGGCATGTGTGGAATCGCAGGCGCCTGGGCGCCACGACCCGGGGACGCGGCCGTCCTGCACGCCCTGGGCGCGGCCATGGGCGCCGCGATCGCACATCGCGGCCCCGACGACGCCGGCACCTGGGCGGACCCCGGTGCCGGGCTGGTGCTGTCCCATCGCCGCCTCTCGATCCTCGACCTGAGCCCGCACGGCCACCAGCCGATGGCCTCCGCCGACGGCCGCTGGCAACTGTCCTACAACGGCGAGGTCTACAACCACGCCGCCCTGCGCGCGGAGCTGGCGGCGCTGGGCCACGGCTTCCACGGCCACTCCGACACCGAGGTGCTGCTGGCGGCGATCGCGCAATGGGGCGTGGAGGCGGCACTGGCGCGGGCGAACGGCATGTTCGCGCTGGCGGCCTGGGACACGCGGGCACGCGAGCTGTGGCTGGCGCGCGACCGTGTGGGCAAGAAGCCGCTGTACTACGGCTGGGCCGGCGACGGCAGCTTCGTCTTCGGCAGCGAACTGAAGGCACTGCGCGCGCACCCGGCGATGCACGCCGGGGTCGATCCGGACGCGCTCGCGCTGCTGCTGCGCTTCGACTACGTTCCGGCCCCGTACGCGATCCTGCACGACGTGCACAAGCTGTGCGCGGGGCGGCTGCTTCGCATCGACGCGTCGCGGGTGGCCGCCGGCGCCGCCGGCCACGACCCGGCGCGCGACCAGCAGGTCTGGTGGAACGCACGCGAACGCCAGGAGGCGATGATCGCGCGCGGGTTCGCAGGCGACGAGGCCGCAGCGCTCGAGGCCCTCGACGCCCTGCTGCGCGACGCCACCGCGCTGCGCATGGAGGCCGACGTGCCGCTGGGCGCGTTCCTCTCCGGCGGCACCGATTCCTCCCTGGTCACCGCGCTCATGCAGGCACAGTCCGCGCGGCCGGTGCGCAGCTTCTCCATCGGCTTCGACAGCGCCGTGCACGACGAGAGCGCCCACGCCGCCGCGGTCGCCCGCCATCTCGGCACCGAGCACACCGAACTGCGCGTCGACGGCCGCGCCGCGCTGGACCTGGTACCGTCGATGCCGCGGATCCACGACGAGCCCTTCGCCGATTCGTCGCAGCTGCCCACCGCACTGCTGTGCGAGCTGACCCGTCGTCACGTGACGGTGGCGCTGTCGGGCGACGGTGGCGACGAGCTCTTCTTCGGCTACGGCCGCTACGCGCGCGCACTGCGCAACCACCGGATGGCCGCAGGGGTACCGGGACCGCTGCGCCACCTGCTGGGACGCGAACACGGCGAAGCCGCGCGCCTGGGCGGACTGGCCGCACTCCGCGCCGCCCTGGCGGCGGACGGCCTGCAGGGCGTCGCGCGCCAGCGCGTGCAGCGCTGGCGCGCGCCCGAGGCAGTGGTCCAGGGCGCCCGCAGGCGGCCCACGGCGTACGACGATCCGCGCGCGCTGCCCCGCAACGGCACCCCGGGCGACGCGCTGATGGCCCTGGACTTCGCCTGCTACCTCCCCGAGGACGTCCTCACCAAGGTGGACCGCGCGAGCATGGCGGCGTCGCTGGAAGCGCGCGCGCCGCTGCTCGACTGGCGCGTGGCCGAGTTCGCCTGGTCGCTTCCGATGTCGATGAAGTGGCGCGACGGACGCCTCAAGCACCTGCCCAAGCGCCTCCTCGGCCGCTACCTGCCCGACGCGCTGGTGCAGCGCCCGAAGTCCGGCTTCGGCGCGCCGGTGGGCGACTGGCTGCGCGGGCCGCTGCGCGACTGGGGCGAGGCGCAGCTCGATCCGCGCCGGCTGCGCGAGGAAGGGCATTTCGATCCCGCCCCTGTCCGCGCGCTGTGGGAAGCGTTCCAGGCCGGCGAGCGCAAATGGCACACCCATCTCTGGGGCGTGCTCATGTTCCAGGCCTGGCGCGAGAACCTGCAGCGGGACCCGCCGTCTCCGGAACGGCCCCGATGAAGATCCTCTACACCAACTTCCACGACGGCGACGGCGGCGGCCACACCACGTACATCCTGGCGCTTGCGCGCGGACTCGGCGGTCGCCACTGCATCCATGTCGCGGCCCCCCCGGGCAGCCGGCTGCTGGCCGGTGCCGAGGCGCTCGAGGGGGTGGTCGCGGTGCCGCAGCCGTTCCCCAACGGCCTGCGGCGGCTCGCCGCCCGCCGCCGCGCCCGAGTGCACCTCCGCGCGCTGCTGCGCGACCAGCGCTTCGACCTCGTCCATGTCAACGGCTCAGCGGACCATCGCCTGGTCCTGTCGGCACTGCGGGGACTGCCGCAGCGCCCGCGGATCGTGTTCACCAAGCACAACTCCAAGCCGGTCTCCGGCCCCGGCGCCTGGTGGCGCGCCCGCCGCGGCACCGACCGTGTCATCGCGGTGTGCGAGGACACCCGCCGGCACCTGCTCGCCACCGCCTACGGCGACCTGCCGGTGGAGGTGGTCGCCAACGGCGTCGACCTGGCGCACTACCACCCCTGGCCGGACGCGGCCCGCCCGGCGGCGCGGCGGCAGTGGCTGGACGGCGACGACGGCGACGACGTGCTGCTGCTCGGCTCCAACGCCGGCACCGCCGCCTACAAGGGCTGGATGGACCTGGTCGAGGCGCTCGCCCTGCTGCCGGAGCCGGCGCGCGCGCGCGTCCGCGTGCTGCTGGCGGGCCTGCCACCGGCCGCGGATGCGCTGGCGAGGATCCAGGCGCTGGGACTGGCACGGCACGTCCGCTTCGCCGGGCTGCTGGACGACGTCCGGCCGCTGGTGGCGGCGATCGACGCGGGCTTCGTGCTGTCCTGGGACGTGGAGACCATCTCCTTCGCCTGCCGGGAAATGATGGCGATGGGCAAGCCCGTGCTGGTCAGCGACTACGCCGGTCTTCCGGAAAACATCGAGCCCGGCGTCGACGGCTGGATCGTGCCGGTGCGCAGTCCGCCGCGCGTCGCCGACGCCATCCTGCGGATGCTGGACGCGCGCGACAGGCTCCCCATGATGGCGGCGGCAGCCCGTGCGCACGCCGGACGCGCATTCGGGATCGAGCGCTTCCTCGATGCCACCGAGGCGGTCTATCTCCGCACCGTGGCCGTCACGTCCTGAGCCACGCGCCGCGGCCCACGCCGTCAGTCGGCGCGTTTCGCCAGCCGGGCCAGGAAGAACCCGTCCATGCCGCCGTCACCGGGCAGGCGCTGGCGCCCGTGGCGCGCTTCCCCGGCGGCCGGCGCGCGCCCGAAACATCCGGGCAGGGGCTCCGCCACGGCATCGGCGGTCCGGGCCAGGAAGGCCTCGACCTGCGCATGGTTCTCGGCGCGCAGGATCGAGCAGGTGACGTACACCAGCACGCCACCGGGCCGCAGCATCGTCCACGCCGCATCCAGCAGCCGCGCCTGCAGCGCCACCAGCGCCTCGACATCGGCGGCGCGGCGGTGCAGCAGCACGTCGGGCTGGCGGCGGACGATGCCGGTGGCCGAGCAGGGCGCGTCGACCAGGATCGCGTCGAAGGGGTCGCCGTCCCACCAGGCCTCCGGATCGGCGGCGTCGGCGACGCGCGCGGCGGCGCCGGGATCGACGCCCTCGCCCACGCCCAGCCGCCGCCACGTGCCGCGCACGCGCGCCAGCCGGAGAGGATCGACGTCGAGGGCGAGGAGGCGCAGGGTCGGGTCGCGCTCGAGCAGGTGGGCGGACTTGCCGCCGGGCGCGGCGCAGGCGTCGAGCACGCGCGCGCCGGCCGGCGGGTCGAGCGCGTCGGCCACCGCCTGGGCGGCGCCGTCCTGCACCGACACGTCGCCGTCGGCGAAGCCGGGCAGGGCGCCGACGGCGATCGAGGCCGGCAGGCGCAGGGCGTCGGCCAGCACTGGATCAGGCGTCGCCTCGATGCCCGCGGCCTGCAGCCGGGCCAGGTAGTCGTCGCGTCCGCTGCGGCGGCGGTTCACCCGCAGCCAGGTGCCGGCGGGCCGCGCGCTGGCTTCGAAGATGGCGTCGGCGTCGTCCGGCCAGTCCGCGCGCACGCGCTCGCGCAGCCAGCCCGGCCAGGCGTCGGCGGCCGCCGGCGTCGGGAGGCCTTCGCGCTGGGCGCGGCGCAGCAGCGCATTGACCAGCTTCGCCTGGTGGGCACGCCCGATGCCGCGGGCGGCGTCGACGGTTTCGGCCACCGCGGCGTGCGGCGGCAGCCCGAGCGGATCGAGCTGTGCGAAGCCCGCGTGCAGCAGCGCGCGCAGGTCGCCGTCCCGGCGGCCGGGCGGCTTCGGCATCCACGCCGCCAGCGCGGCGTCGGCGCGGGCGTGCTGGCGCAGGGCGGCGAAGCAGATCGCCTCGACCAGGGCGCGGTCACGCGGGTCGGCCAGCGCCGGCAGCGCGCGCGCGAGTTCGGCCTTCAGCGAGCGGCCGTGGTGCAGCACCGCGTCGAGCACGCGCGCGGCCGCCACGCGCGGCGCCTCGCCGCTCATGGCGCGGCGAGGTCGCGGCGGGCGTTGAGCCAGTCGACGGCGGTGATCGCCTTGCCACCGTCGCGCTGCAGCACGCGGATGCGCAGGGCGCCCTCGCCGCAGGCGACGTCGATCCCGTCGCGGCCGGCGGCGAGCACCGTGCCGGGCGCGGCGCCCGCCGGGGCGTCGATCGCCACCGCACCGTGGATGCGCAGGCGCTCGCCGGCCAGCACCGCCTCGGCGACCGGCCAGGGATTGAAGGCGCGGACCCTGCGCGCGAGGACGGCGGCCGGCTGCGACCAGTCCAGCTTCGCCTCCGCCTTGTCCAGCTTGTGGGCGTAGGTCACGCCCATGGCCGGCTGCGGCCTCGGCACCGGACGGATGCCGGCGCGCAGCAGCCCGAGGCCGTCGGCCAGCACCTGCGCGCCAAGCTCGGCCAGGCGATCGTGCAGCTGGCCGCCGGTCTCCTGTTCACCGATCGCCAGCGATTGCGACAGCAGCACCGGACCGGTGTCCAGGCCCTTCTCCATCCGCATCAGGCAGACGCCGGTTTCGGCATCGCCGGCCTCGATCGCACGCTGGATCGGCGCCGCGCCGCGCCAGCGCGGCAGCAGCGAGGCGTGCACGTTCCAGCAGCCTTCTTCCGGGATGTCGAGGATCTTCTGCGGCAGCAGCAGGCCGTAGGCCACCACCACCATCAGGTCGGGCTTCAGCGCGCGCAGCGCGTCGCGCGAGACCTGCGACTTCAGCGTCTGCGGCTGCAGCACCGGGATGCCGCGCGCCAGCGCTTCCTGCTTCACCGGCGAGGCCTGCAGGCCGCGGCCGCGGCCGGCGGGCCGGTCGGGCTGGGTGTAGACGGCGACCACTTCGGCCTTGCCGCAGGCGGCGCGCAGCGACGGCACGGCGAACTCCGGCGTGCCGGCGAACACGATCCTCATCGCGACGCTCCGCGGGCCGCGCGCGGGGCGCCGCGGTCAGTCATGCCGGCGCAGCTTGTCGTACTTCTTCATCGCCCGCTCGCGCTTGAGCGGCGACAGGTAGTCGATGAACAGCTTGCCGTCGAGGTGGTCGACCTCGTGCTGCACGCAGGTGGCGAGCAGGCCGTCGACGGCCAGGGTGAAGGGCTTGCCGTGGCGGTCCAACGCCTCGACCTCGATGCCGTCGGCGCGGGTGACGTCGGCGAAGATCCCCGGGATCGACAGGCAGCCTTCCTGGTGCACGCGCAGGTCCACGGACCGCTCGCGAATCACCGGATTGATGAACACCAGCGGCTGGTCGCGCTCCTCGGTGACGTCGATCACCATGAAGCGCTCCATGACGTCGACCTGGGTCGCGGCCAGGCCGATGCCGGGCGCCGCGTACATGGTCTCGAACATGTCGTCGAGCAGGCGCTGGAACGCGGGATCGGCGATGGCCGCGGCGTCGCGCTCGCCGGCGACCTTGCGCAGGCTGGGATGGGGATGCTCGAGGATCGTGATCAGTGACATGCTGGCTTTGAATAAGGTGGCGGCCGTCACAACCGTGCGGCGCGGCGGTCGATTGTACCGCCGGCAGGCTTGCGCAGGGTCCATTCCTGTAGGCATAGTGCGGCCGCTATTCGGGGAAATCTCCAAGGGGAGCAGGTAGATGGCCGGCAAGGTTGAGCGCCTTTCGAATGCGCTGCGCACGGGTGTTGCGGTAGCGATGCTCACGGTGGCGACGTACGCGGCGGCCCAGGGCCTGCGCGGCGACCACCCTGATACATATGTGGTGGTCCGCGGCGACACCCTCTGGGACATCGCCGGGCGCTTCCTGCAGAAGCCGTGGCTGTGGCCGGAGATCTGGCAGGCCAACCCGCAGATCGCCAACCCGCACCTGATCTATCCGGGCGACGTGATCAGCCTGGCCTACCTCAACCGCGTCGGCGTCACGCCGGGCCCGCGGACCGAGGCGGCGCCGATCAACGCCGTGCCGCTGTCCGAGATCGAGCCCTTCCTGAAGGACCTGCGCGTGGTCGACGAGTTCGACCAGATGCCCTACGTGGTCGGCCTGGAAGAGGACCGCATGCGCGCCAGCCGCGGCCAGGTCGTCTACGTGCGCGGCCTTGGCGATGCCTCTCCCGGCACCCGCTACGCGGTGCTGCGCCCGACCGTGCGCTACACCCACCTGCTGCGCGCCGGCATGTGCTGCGACACCTTCGGCAAGGACGAGCTCGACGCCACCGGCCGCCGCAGCATCGACTGGGGCCAGTACTGGGCCAACGTGGTCATGCCCGACAAGGGCCAGGAAGTGCTGGGCCACGAGCTGATGCGCGTGACCGCCGGCACCCTGACCCGCGGTGAAGTGGGCGGCATCCAGGCCAGCACCCTGCTGCTCGACGAGGAGGGTCGCGAGGTCCGCATCGGCGACCGCGTGGTGCCGGTGGACGCCCAGCCGTATGACCTGCAGTTCTTCCCGCACCCGCCCAAGGTCCAGACCGACTACGGCAAGGCGCGCGTGCTGGCGGTGACCGACATGCTCACCTCCGGCGGCCCGCGCGACGTGATCGCGCTGTCGGTCGGCGCCCGCGAAGGCGTGGACAACGGCACCGTGTTCTCGATCTGGCGCGAAGGCACCAATACGGTGGACCGCGTCGAGAAGGGCCTGGATCGCGACGAGGACACCGTGTTCTTCGAGAACAAGGTGCGCCTGCCCGACGAGTTCGCCGGCCACGTCATGGTGTTCCGCACCTTCGACAAGGTGAGCTACGGCCTGGTGATGGACAGCATCAAGCCGACCCGCGTGGGCTACCACCTGAAGCATCCCGACTCGCCCTACTGAGTCGCGGGCTTTCCCCACGGCAGGACACGACGGCGCCCCAGGGCGCCGTCGTCGTTTCCGGCGCAGGCTGGGGACATGGACAGCGAAGACACCCTGGCCCTGATGCGGCTGCTTGCGGGCGGGGGCCGCAGCGAGCCGCGGCGGCACCTGCTGCAGAGCCATGGGAGCGCCGCCGCCGCCGTGCGTGCGGGGCCCACCGCCTGGCGCCGTGCCGGGCTGGAGCCCGCGCAGCGCGCGGCGCTGATGGCGCCCGACCCGGGTCCCGAGGTCACGCGATGGCGTCGCTGGCTGGAAGGCGGGCCTGGACGCCACGTGATCGGCCTGCACCACGCCGACTATCCCGCCCTGCTCGCCCGCCTGCCCGGCGCACCGCTGGCACTCTGGGTGCTGGGAGACCCGGACCTGCTCTGGCATCCCTCGGTCGCCGTCGTCGGCAGCCGCGCCGCCAGCGCCGGCGGCCTGCGCAACGCCTTCGACTTCGCGCGAACCTTTGCAGCGGGCGGTCTCGCCGTCACCAGTGGACTGGCGGCCGGCATCGATACCGCCGCCCATGAGGGCGCGCTGGCCGCCCCCGGCGGGCGCACGGTGGCCGTCCTCGGCACCGCCATCGACCAGCCATATCCCCGCCGCAACACCGCGCTGTACGCGCGCATCGCGGCCTGCGGGGCCGTGGCCAGCGAACTCCCGCCCGGTGCCGCGTACAGCCGCGGCACCTTCCCCAGCCGCAACCGGATCGTGATGGGGCTGTCGCTCGGGGTGCTGGTGGTCGAGGCCGCCCTGCGTTCGGGCGCCGCGATCACCGCCCGGCTGGCCGGCGACGCCGGGCGCGAGGTCTTCGCCATCCCCGGCTCGATCCACAACCCCAAGGCACGGGGCTGCCATCGCCTGATCCGCGACGGCGCCGGGCTGGTGGAAACCCCGGAGGAGGTGCGCGAGGCGCTGGCCCCGCTGGCGATCAGCCTCGGCGACGCCTTGCGCGGGCGCCTGGCCGCCCCCATACAGCCTGCCGGGAGCGTCACCGGGACGACCGGCACGGCCGGTCCGCCCACACACCCCGACCACCAGCGCTTGTGGCAGGCACTGGGTCACGACCCTACCGGTATGGATGAACTGGTCTCGCGCACCGGATTGACGGCCGCGGAGCTAGGCAGCATGCTGCTGCTCATGGAGCTGGAGGGTCGCGTCGAGGTCGGGCACGGCCGCTATTCCCGAAAGTCTCAGTAACGCGCCCCCGGGCGCAGGCCGGGGGGAAATGAAAGAGAGCATCCTGGACGTCCTGCTCTATCTGTTCGAACACTACTTCACCGAAGACGCGGACCTCATCCGCGACCGCGACTCCCTCCAGAACGGCCTGCTCCAGGCCGGATTCAGCCCGGCGGAAACCAGCAAGGCCTTCGACTGGCTCGACGGCCTGGCGGAGCAGCGCCCGTCCGAAGGCGCGGCCCGCGCCGACGGCCCGGTCCGCCTGTTTTCGCCGGGCGAGGAGGCCAAGCTGGACCTGGAGTGCCGGGGTTTCCTGATGTTCCTCGAGCAGCACGGGGTGATCGACGCCGATCGCCGCGAACTGGTGCTGGACCGCGCCATGGCGCTGGACCAGGACGAGCTCGACCTCGACGACCTCAAGTGGGTGGTGCTGATGGTCCTGTTCAACCAGCCCGGCGCCGAAGCGGCCTATGCCTGGATGGAAACCCAGATGTTCGTGGACGAGCCCGAAACCGTGCACTGAGCCACGCCCCGGCCGCGGAACGGGCGTCCACCGACGCCTTGACAGCCCCACCGCGGCCGTGATTCCACTATAAATAGCAGCCGCCACGCGCCCGGGGCCTCGTCCCGGGCGTTGCCGTCTACACGTCCACACCCTCAAGGCACGGCCCCGCCGTCCCGGAACCCCCGCCCGCATGGCCAAGAACCTCCTCATCGTCGAGTCGCCCGCCAAGGCCAAGACGATCAACAAGTACCTCGGCAAGGACTTCCAGGTCCTGGCCTCGTACGGCCATGTCCGCGACCTGGTGCCGAAGGAGGGCGCGGTCGATCCCGAGCACGGCTTCCGGATGCGCTACGACCTGATCGACAAGAACGAGAAGCACGTCGAGGCGATCGCGAAGGCGGCGAAGGCGGCCGACGGCATCTACCTCGCGACCGACCCGGACCGCGAGGGCGAGGCGATCAGCTGGCATATCGCCGAAATCCTGAAGGAGCGTGGCCTGCTCGAAGGCAAGGACCTGCAGCGCGTGGTGTTCACCGAGATCACGCCGCGCGCCATCAAGGAGGCGATGCTGAAGCCGCGCGGCATCGCCAGCGACCTGGTCGATGCCCAGCAGGCGCGCCGCGCCCTGGACTACCTGGTCGGCTTCAACCTCTCGCCGGTGCTCTGGCGCAAGGTGCAGCGCGGCCTCTCCGCGGGCCGCGTGCAGTCGCCCGCGCTGCGCATGATCGTCGAGCGCGAAGAGGAGATCGAAGCCTTCGTCGCCCGCGAGTACTGGACCATCGAAGCCGAACTCGCGCATCCCTCGCAGGCCTTCAGCGCCAAGCTGACGAAGCTGGACGGGAAGAAGTTCGAGCAGTTCACCGTCACCGACGGCGACACCGCCGAGGACGCGCGCAGGCGGATCACCGCCGCCGCGCAGGGCGCGCTGCACGTCACCGACGTCGCCAGCAAGGAGCGCAAGCGCCGCCCGGCGCCGCCGTTCACCACCTCCACGCTGCAGCAGGAGGCCTCGCGCAAGCTCGGCTTCACCACCCGCCGCACCATGCAGGTGGCGCAGAAGCTGTACGAGGGCGTGGCCATCGGCGACGAGGGCACCGTCGGCCTGATCAGCTACATGCGTACCGACTCGGTGAGCCTGTCGGCCGAGGCGCTGTCCGAGATCCGCGACGTCATCGCCCGCGACTACGGTACGCGCGCGCTGCCGGACAAGCCGAACTTCTACCAGACGAAATCCAAGAACGCGCAGGAGGCCCATGAGGCCGTGCGCCCGACCTCCGCCCTGCGCACGCCGGCCCAGGTCGCGCGCTTCCTGTCCGACGACGAGCGCCGCCTGTACGAGCTGATCTGGAAGCGCGCGGTGGCCTCGCAGATGGTGCCGGCCACGCTCAACACCGTGTCCGTGGACCTGGCAGCCGGCAGCGAGCACGGCTTCCGCGCCAGCGGCACCACCGTGGTCGATCCCGGCTTCCTCGCCGTGTACGAGGAGGGCAAGGACACCAGGGGCAAGGACGACGAGGACGAGGGCCGCAAGCTGCCGGCGATGAAGCCCGGCGACCGCGTGCCGCTCGACCGCATCCACGCCGACCAGCACTTCACCCAGCCACCGCCGCGCTTCACCGAGGCGTCGCTGGTGAAGACGCTGGAGGAGTACGGCATCGGGCGCCCGTCCACGTACGCCTCGATCATCCAGACCCTGCTGTTCCGCAAGTACGTCGAGATGGAGGGCCGCGCCTTCCGCCCCAGCGACGTCGGCCGCGCCGTGTCCAACTTCCTCAGCGGGCACTTCACCCGCTACGTCGACTACGACTTCACCGCGAAGCTCGAGGACGAGCTCGACGCGGTCAGCCGCGGCGAGGAGGACTGGGTGCCGCTGATGGAGAAGTTCTGGGGCCCGTTCAAGGAACTCGTCGACGAGAAGACCGAGAGCGTCGACCGCAGCCAGGCCACCGGCGCGCGCGAACTCGGCATCGATCCCACGTCCGGCAAGCCGGTCAGCGTCCGCCTGGGCCGCTACGGACCCTATGCCGCGATCGGCAGCACCGCCGAGGACGCCGAGGACAAGCCGCGCTTCGCCTCGCTGCGCCCCGGCCAGAGCATGCACACGATCACGCTGGAGGAGGCGATCGACCTGTTCCGCCTGCCGCGGATGCTCGGCGAGCACAACGGCGAGGACGTGAGCGTGGGCATCGGCCGCTTCGGCCCCTTCGCCAAGCGCGGCAGCACCTACGCCTCGCTGAAGAAGGAGGACGATCCGTACACGATCGAACTCGACCGCGCCGTGTTCCTGATCGAAGAGAAGGAAGAGATCGCGCGCAACCGCATCATCAAGGCGTTCGAGGGCAGCGACATCCAGGTCCTCAACGGCCGCTTCGGCCCGTACATCAGCGACGGCAGGCTCAACGGCAAGATCCCCAAGGACCGCGAGCCGGCGTCGCTGACGCTGGAAGAAGTGGTGCAGCTGCTGGAGGAGACCGGCAAGCCCGCGCGCGGGCGCTTCGGCAAGAAGACCGCGGCGAAGAAGGTGCCCGCCAAGAAGGCCGCGGCAAAGAAGGCGCCGGCGAAAAAGGCTGCCGCGAAGAAGACGGCCACGAAGAAGACCGCCACGAAAAAGGTCGCTGCGAAGAAGACGGGCGCGAAGAAGGTCGCGAAGAAGGCTGCTGCGAAAAAGGTCGCGAAAAAGACCCCGGCGAAGGCCGCCGCATCGGTCGATCCCGACGACGCTCCGTTCTGATCCCTCGCGCGCGGGCGCAGTCACCGCCCAGGCGCACGCGGCCGCGGATCGGCACGACGCGCCGCGGTCCATGCCGTGCAGGCCACACCTGACGTCCCTGGTCCCGGGGGCCACGGTTAAGCTGCGCTGTCACCGTCCATCGCGGACACCAGCACGGACTTCGCCGATGAGCCAGGCCACCCAGCTCGACTTCGCCATCGCCACCCTCCACCGCGGCGGCGTCATCGCCTGCCCGACCGAGGCCGTGTGGGGCCTCGGCTGCGACCCCTTCGACGAAGCCGCGGTCATGCGCCTGCTGGCGATCAAGCAGCGCGAGGTCGCCAAGGGCCTGCTGCTGGTCGCGGCCGACATCGGCCAGCTGGAAGGCCTGGTCGACTGGGCGGCCTTGCCACCGGAGCGCCGCGACGCCGTGCTCGCCTCCTGGCCAGGCGCCAACACCTGGGTGCTGCCCGCCACCGCGCGCGTGCCCGGCTGGATCACCGGCAATCACGATGGCGTGGCGGTGCGGGTCACGGCGCACCCGCTGCTGGCGGCGCTGTGCCGGGGCTTCGGCGGCGCGCTGGTGTCGACCAGCGCCAACGCCGCGGGCGAGCCTCCCGCGCGCACCCAAGCCGAGCTCACGCCCTCGTTGCGCGCCGCGATCGACGCCGTGCTGCCCGGCGACACCGGCGGCCTGGACCGGCCCACGCCGATCCGCGACGCCCGCAGCGGGACCGTGCTTCGCGGCTGAAGCCGAGCGCGGCCTGGACCGCCGTCACACGCTGGCGGCCCGCCGGCTTTCCCCCACGCCTCCGGGCGCGCAAGATGGCCGCATGAGCGCCCTCACCGCACGTGCCGCCCGGATCGCACCGCTTCCGGCCAGCCTGGCCGCCGCTGCGATGGCCGTGGCGGTGGCCCTGACCGCGACAGGCGCGCCCGCTTCGGCCCAGGACGGCGCCGACGTCACCATCTACCGCTGCACCGGCGCCGACGGCGAGGTCGTGATCGGCAACGTGCCCTGCCCGGGCGACGCGGACCAGCAGGTGCGCAGCATGGTGCGACCGGTGGACGGCACGCCGCCGCCGCGCCCGGCCGCCGCTCCGCCGCCCGCGTCGCCGCAGCCGGTGGTGCAGTACGTCCAGGCGCCAGCCGCGCAGCCGCTGTTCGAATGCGTGCGCGAAGACGGCAGCACCTACGAGAGCGATACCGGCATCGGCGAGGAGCGATGGGTCCCGGCGTGGAGCGGCGGCGGCTGGCCGGTGGGCGGATACGGACGCGGCCATTGGCGCGGCCGGCCCGACCCGGGTCGCGCCGGGATCGGCACGCGCGGGCCGACCACGCGGGCCGGCAACGGCCTGAGCGCCCCACCGGTCAGCCGCATCAGCATTCCCCACGATCCTCCGCGCCCCGACCCCGACGCCGCCATCGGCTCGCGTCCGCGCCCACCGCATGGAGGCCATTGGCAGGGTGCGGTTGGCGGCTACGTCGAGCGCGACCCCTGCACCGCGCTGCCGCCGATGGAGACCTGCGCGCGCCTGCGCGAACGGCGCGAGGCGCTGCGCCGCCGCTTCTTCAACGCCCAGCAGGTGGAGCGCGATACCCTGCGCGTCGAAGAGCGCGGGCTCAACGCCCGCATCGACCGCGACTGCAGGACGTAGTGATGCCCCGATCCATCCGACGCCGGCCCGGCCTGGCGGCCGCGCTGGCCCTCCTTGCGGCCGCGGCTCCCGCTGCCACCGCCCAGCAGGTGGTCATCTACCGCTGCACCGACGCCAGCGGCGCCCTCACCGTGCAGAACGACGAGCCGTGCCCCGCGGGCAGCCGCGAGGAACGCGCGATCATCGAGCCGCCGCCGCCGATGCCGGTCTACGTGCCACAGGCACCGGCGCCCGCCCCGGTGACGTCCCGCGCAACGCAGGCCGCCGCAGCCACCACCCCGGCCGTCCCCGAGCGCCCCGAGGCCCCTGCGCCCGCACGCATCGCCGATGCCGACCGCCTGCCACCGCCGCCGATCTTCCGCTGCCACACGCCGGGCAACGACCGCTACATCAGCGAGGACGCCGAGCCCAAGCCGCGCTGCGTGCCGCTGCAGACCGTCGGCATCAACGGCGACCCGAGCCTCGGCGCCGGCGCGGCCTGCGAATGGCAGTACGACCGCTGCGAACGCATTCCCGACGGCGAAGCCTGCGACGGCTGGCGCCAGCGCGGCCGCGAGATCGAATCCACCTGGCGCTACGCCCGCGGCGACGCCCGCGCACCGCTGCAGGACGCCTTCGCACGCGTGTCGACGATCCTTTCCGATACCACCTGCGGACTGCCGCCCGGCTGACGCGCGCTCAAGCGCCGAACAGCTCCGCCTGCGTGGGCGGATACACCAGCAGGTCACCCGCCGGCCGCGCCGCCTCGTTCATCGCATGTGGCTGCGCCGGCTGGTCGTCGATGACGTGCAGCACCTCCATGCCCCGGTGCACCAGCAGGTCGGCGATCAGCCGCCGGTGGCAGCGCCACCACACCGCCTCGGCGCACATCAGCGCGGTCCGCTGCATCGCCGCCAGCTCGAGCGCCTTCGCCAGCCCCTCGGCAAACTCCGCGCTGGCCATGTGGTCGGCGTAGCCCTGGAAGGCGGCGTTGCGCCAGGCGCCGTTGGGCGAGTCCGGCTGCGGGCGCCGGCGCCCGCCCAGCTGCGGCAGCCAGCGGTAGCCGAAGCCGGCCGCGGGCAGCGCCACCGCCATCTCTTCGCTGGCGAACCATGGATGGCGCCGCGAGCCGGGAAACCGGCGCACGTCGGCGATCGCCTCGATGCCGTGCCGCCGCAGCAGCCCGAGGAACTCCTCCCGGCCGCGCGTGGAGTGGCCGATGGTCCAGATTGTGCCGGTCACTGGAACGTCCTTCCGTCAGCGGTGAACGGCCTTGCATGCTGCGCAGCGCGCGATGCCCGCGGCGTGAACCGGCCGCCGGGCGCCGGCATGTGCCGGCGACCGGATCAGCAGTGTTCGCGGCGGCTCCGGCCCGGCGGGTCCACCTGCACCGTGACGTGGTCGATCGCATAGCGGTCGTGCAGCCAGTCCGAGACCAGTTCCGGCAGCCGCAGCGGATCCACGCCCGGCGCCGGGCTCACGTGCACCGTCGCCACGCTCGACTCGTCGGTCAGCGTCCAGGCGTGGAAGTGCCAGGCCTCGGCGACCTCCGGCAGCGCCGCCAGCCCCGCCTCGGCCACCCGCGCGTCCACGCCCTGCGGCACCGCCTGCAGCAGCACCCGCAGCGATTCCGACACCAGCCCCCAGGCCGAGCGCACCACCAGCAGCGCCACGAACACCGACAGCAGCGGATCGAGCACCGTCCAGCCGGTGAACATGATCCCCACCGCCGCCGCGATCGCCCCGACCGAGCCCAGCAGGTCGCCGACCACGTGCAGCAGCGCGCCGCGCAGGTTGCCGTCGCCGCGATGGCCGCGCGACAGCACCCAGGCGCCCACCAGGTTCACGCACATGCCGACCACCGCCACCGCCAGCATCGTCCCGGCCATGACCTCGACCGGCTGGCGCAAGCGCGCCACCGCCTCCCATGCGATCCACGCCACCAGCAGCAGCAGCGCCGCGCCGTTGGCCAGCGCCGCGAGCACCCGCACCCGGTGGAAGCCGTAGGTGCGCGTCGAATCCGCCGGCCGCCGCGCGATCCGGTACGCCACCAGCGCCAGCAGCAGCGCCGCCGCGTCGGAGACCATGTGGCCCGAGTCCGCGATCAGCGCCAGCGAGCCCGACCACCAGCCGCCGATGGCCTGGACGATCGCGTAGCCGGCGGTCAGGACGAAGACGAAGCGCAGCCGACGCTCGTTGCCGGCGGTGACCGCGGGTGCGTGGGAGTGGGCGTGCGCGTGGGCATCCGCACCATGACCGCCGCGACCATGGTCGTGGTCACCGTCGTGTGCGTGGCCGTGCGCTTCACCGTGTGGATGCTGCGTCATGGGGCGGGTCCTCGGATCGACCAGCATGATCCCTGCCCCGGTGGCCGGGTCAAGCGCCGCGAGGGTGCCGTATCCTCGGCGACGGGGCATGGCCCTGTTGAACCTCCCACGAAAAGGACCTCACGCACGATGAAGACCCTGATGCTGTTCGCGGCGCTGTCCGCCGCCGTGATCACCGGCTGTGCCACGGTGCCTGCGCCATCGCCGTCATCCGACGCCCAGGGGTCGTGGATCACGCCGCGCGACGCGATCAACCTCGCGGCCGACGCCGCACCCCGCGGCGTCGAAGGCACCTTCGCCCTGACGGTCAAGGCCACGGGCGCCGAGGGCGGCGAAACCTTCCTGAACTCGGAGCTGGACTACCGCGACCAGCGCAACCTCACCGTCACGGTTTCACCCGCGGCGACCCGGCAGCTGGCGGAGCGGCTGGGTGAGCATCCGCGTACGGCGCTCATGGGGCGCGACATCCTCGTGCATGGCGCCGCGGTGCGCACCAGGATCGACTTCACCAGCCACGGCCGCCCCACCGGGAAGTACTACTACCAGACGCACGTCAAGGTCATCGACGCGCGCCAGATCACGATCCGGTAGCCGGTTTCAGGGATCCTCCATGCGCGAGATCGGACTCACGATCCTGCTGCTGACGCTCGGCAACGTCTTCATGACGTTCGCCTGGTACGCGCACCTGAAGGAGCTGGGCTCCAAGCCCTGGTTCGTGGCGGCGCTGCTCAGCTGGGGCATCGCCTTCTTCGAATACATGCTGCAGGTGCCGGCCAACCGCATCGGCTACACGGTGCTGTCGCTGGGCCAGCTCAAGATCCTGCAGGAAGTGATCACGCTGACGGTGTTCGTGCCGTTCGCGGTGTTCTACATGAAGGAACCGCTGAAGCTGGACTATCTGTGGGCCGGCCTGTGCATCCTGGGCGCGGTGTACTTCGTCTTCCGCGGCGGGACGAACGCCGGGGCCTGAGACCCGCACGTTCACGGGATGAGATGCGGGTGGCTGCTATCGATGCGGCCTGCCCGCCACGTGTCCCGATCCATGGCAAGCGCGTCCACGTCCATCGTCCGCACCGGCACCGCAGGCTGGTCGATCGCGACCGCGCACCGCGGCCTGTTCGGCCCCGGCGCCAGCCTGCTCGAACGCCATGCGACGCGGTTCGACGCGGCCGAGATCAATTCGTCCTTCTACCGCCCCCACCGCCGCGGGACCTATGCGCGGTGGGCGGACACGGTGCCCGCGCATTTCCGCTTCTCGGCCAAGCTGCCGAGGACGATCACGCACGAGCACCGGCTGCGGGGCGCGCTCCCGCTGCTCGACGACTTCCTGGCGCAGGCCGGTGGCCTTGGCGACCGCCTCGGCTGCCTGCTGGTGCAGCTGCCGCCGTCGCTGGCGTTCGACGCGCGCGTGGCAGGGACGTTCTTCGCAGGCCTGCGCCGCCGCTGGGACGGCGGCGTGGCCTGCGAGCCGCGCCATGCGAGTTGGTTCGCGTCGCGCGTCGACGCGCTGTGGCAGCGCCACGCCGTCGCGCGGGTGGCCGCCGACCCGGCGACGGTGCCAGGCGCGGGCGAACCCGGCGGCCATGCCGGACTGCGCTACTGGCGTTGGCATGGTTCGCCGCGGATCTACTACAGCGACTACGACGCGGCGGCGCTGGGGGCGCTGGCGGCACGCGTACGCGCGGGCCTGCCGCCGCGTGGCGAGGCCTGGGTCATCTTCGACAACACCGCGCACGGGCATGCGACGCCGAACGCTTCCGATTTCCAGGACCTGGTGCGCGCATGAGGCGGAAGCCTCGGCGTCCGGCCCCGTGCCCGCCTGCGCCCGACCTTCCGCCCCGACCTTCAGGGCACCGATCCGCCGATCGACCCGTCAGCCACTCAGCCGGGCGCCTTCACCACCACCCACGTCGGCGCATGGTCGCTGGCCTTCTCCTGCAGCCGCACCCAGCGGTCGACGCCGGCCTCCTTCAGCCCCTTCGCCAGCACCGGGTTGAGCAGCAGGTGGTCGATGCGCAGGCCGCGATCGCGCTCGGCGTGCTGGCGGAAATAGTCCCAGAACGTGTACGGCCGCTCCTCGCCGAAGGTCTCCAGCAGCGCATCCGTCCAGCCCTGGGCCAGCAGGGCCTCGTAGCGCTCACGCACTTCGGGCTGGAACAGCGCGTCCTTGCGCCAGGCCTTCGGGTCGTAGACATCGGACTCGTGCGGGATCACGTTGAAGTCGCCGATCATCGCGACCGGATGCGGCAGGTCGACCAGGCTCTCCGCATGCCGGTGCAGCCGCCGCATCCAGGCCAGTTTGTAGTCGTACTTCGGCCCCGGGACGGGATTGCCGTTGGGCAGGTAGATCGCGGCGACGACGATGCCGTGGATCGCCGCCTCCAGGTAGCGGCTCTGGGTGTCCTTCGCGTCGCCGGGCAGGCCGCGCCGGCTCTCCACCGGCACGGTGTCGCGGCCCAGCAGCGCGACGCCATTCCACGAACGCTGTCCGTGCCAGAGCGCGCCGTAACCGGCAGCTTCGAGCGCGTCGGCCGGAAACGCCTCGTCCAGCGCCTTCAGCTCCTGCAGAGCGACAATGTCAGGCGCTTCCTTTTCCAGCCACGCCAGCAGGTGCGGCAGCCGCGTGCCGATGCCGTTGACGTTGAAGGTCGCGAGTTTCAGCGTCTTCCTGCGGGCCACCGGCGCCTCCACGCGATGCGGAGCGCACGACCGTAGCGCCGCCGCGATGGCGGGTCCGTGAAGCGGCGGGCGCCGGCGGTCGGAGGCGGGTTCACGCCAGTGCCATCCCGCGGGCGCCAGGATCGCTGCACCATTCCTCGTGGAGCGACCGATGGCCACCAGACCCGAGCCGCGCGACATACCGGGGCAAGCGCCCCACCCCGCCCGCGACCCCGTCCCCGACCAGCCGATCGATCCGGTCCCGGACCAGCCGAAGGATCCCGAGCCCGATCGGCCGATCGATCCGGATCCCGGGCGTCCCTCCGAGCCGGTCCTGCCACCGCGCGATCGCGGCGCTCCGGTGCAGGAACCGCTGCCGCGCCGTCAGAACCCGTAGCGCAGGAACCCGCCGTCCACCGCGATGCACTCGCCGGTGACGTAGCCCGACGCCGGCAGGCACAGGAAGGCCACCGCGGCCGCCACTTCCTCCGGTTCGCCGATGCGCCCCATCGGCGTACGCAGCAGCACGTCGTCGAGGTAGTCGGGATCGGCGAGCGCAGGCGAGGTGCGGCGGGTGCGGATGTACCAGGGCGCGACGCAGTTCACGCGCACGCCGTCCTCGGCCCATTCGACGGCGAGGTTGCGCGTCATCTGGTGCAGCGCGGCCTTGCTCATGCCGTAGGGCGCGCCGGTGCGCACGTGGGTGGCGCCGGAGACGCTGCCGACGTTGACGATGCAGCTGGCCGCGTGCTGGGCGAGCAGCGGGTGCGCGTAGCGGCTGAGCTCGAAAGCGCTGAACAGGTTGACCTCGAAGATCTCGCGCCACTCGTCTTCGGTGTAGTCGACCGAAGCCTTGCTCAGGTTGCCGCCGGCGTTGTTGACCAGGATGTGCAGGCCCTCGCCCTGGTCCTCGACCCAGTCGAGCAGCTCGCGCCGCTGCTCGTCGTCGGCGACATCGGCGATCAGCGCGCGCACGTCGCCGTCGGGATGCTCGTCGAGCAGCTCCTCGCGCGCGGCCTCGAGCGCGTCGCCGTCGCGCGCGGCGATCAGCACGCGCGCGCCGAAGCCCAGCAGCTCGGAGGCGATGGCGCGGCCGATGCCGGCGCTGCCGCCGGTCACCAGCGCCAGCTGTCCGTCCAGTCGCCAGCGCGAGCGGACTGTACCGCTCACGGCATGCAGAAGCAGTGGGCGACCGCCTTCACCGGGTGACCGTCGCGGGACATGGCCTGCTCGATGAAGCGCAGGTCGCCGGCGACGCCGGGCAGCGCCCTCAGCAGCAGGCCCTCGGCCAGGCCGCTGCGCGCGAGCAGCGCCGCACCGGTGCGGGTCTCGGCCATGCCGGCGACGAAGTTCTCGAACGGCGTCAGCGGCTTCTCGATGTACTTCACGCCCCAGGCGTCGGTATCACCCAGCTCTGCCCGCGAGGCGGCGTTGGCCAGCGCGTCGCGCAGGCCGCCGAACTCGTCGACCAGCCCGCGCTCCTTCGCCTGCGCGCCGCTCCAGACGCGGCCGCGGGCCACGCCGTCGATCTCCTCGACGCTGCGCCCGCGCGCGGCGGCGACCTTGCCGGTGAAATCGCGGTAGCCCTTGTCGATCACGCTCTGGATCACCGCGCCCACCTCGGGCTGCAACGGCCGCGTCGGATCGAACGCGCCTGCGAACGACGTGGTGCCGACGCCGTCGGTGCGCACGCCGATCTTCTCCAGGGTGCGCGGGATGGTCGGGAACATGCCGAAGATGCCGATCGAGCCGGTGATGGTCGACGGGTCGGCGTAGATCGCGTCGGCGTCCATGCTGATCCAGTAGCCGCCGGACGCGGCCAGGTCGCCCATCGAGGCCACCACCGGCTTGCCGGCGGCCTTCAGCGCCACGATCTCGCGGCGGATCTGCTCGGAGGCGAAGACCTCGCCGCCGGGCGAGTCGACGCGCAGCACCACCGCCTTGACCTCGTCGTCCTCGCGCGCGGCGCGCAGCAGGGCCGAGGTCGACTCGCCGCCGACGCTGCCCGGGTTCTGCTCGCCGCCCATGATCTGGCCTTCGGCCACGACCACCGCGACCTGCGGCCGGGTGTCGGCGGCCGCCACCGGACTGGTGACGTGCTTGAGGTAGGCCTCGAAGGCGATCTCACGCACGCCGCTGTCGCTGTCCTCGTCGGCCTCGCCGCGCTCGGCCAGCAGCAGCTGCACTTCTTCCAGCGTCTTCAGGCCGTCGACCAGCTTCTGGTCGAGTGCGAGCTGCGCGAGGTCCCCGCCGGCGGCCTGCACGCCGGCCGGCAGGCTCTCCACCGCCGCCGCCAGCGCGCCGGCATCGAGGCCGCGCGCGGTGGCGATGTCGCCCACGAAGCGCTGCCAGATGTCGTTCATCCAGTACAGGTCGGCTTCCTTGGCCTCGGGCGAGGCGGCGTCGAGCACGTAGGGCTCGGCCGCGGACTTGTATTCGCCCACCTTGAACAGGTGGATGTCGACGCCGAGCTTGTCCTGCAGGCCTTCGCGGTAGTACTGGCGGTAGCGCCCGATGCCTTCCAGCACCAGGCCGCCGTACGGATCCATGTAGACCTCGTCGGCCTGCGCCGCGAGCAGGTACTGCGCCTGGCCGAAGTAGTCGCCATAGGCGATCACTTCCTTGCCGGCCTCGCGCAGCGCGGCGATGGCGTCGGCCAGTTCGCGCATCGAGGCGTAACCGGAGAAGGCCATGCGGTCGGTGCGCAACAGCACGCGTTCGATGCGCTTGTCGTCGGCCGCCTTCTCGATCACGCGCAAAAGGTCGCGCAGGCGCACCTCGGGCGTGTCCTGCCCGCTGAGCTTGCCCAAGGCCCGGCCCACCGGGTCGACGCTGAACTGCTCGACCAGCGCGCCCTCGGGCGCGATCACCAGCGTGGTGCGGTCCAGCAGCGGCTTGGCGCGCTCGGCGCTGAAGATCGCGACCAGCACCACCACCAGCAGCACCAGAAACAGCAGGTTGAACACCAGCCGGCGGGTGAAGTCGAGGGCATCCCAGGCACCGACGACGACGCGGGCGATGGGACCGCGGCGGCGCGGGGCGTTGCGGGGCGATTCGGACATGGGACAACCGGAGACGGAGGATGCGATGGCGCAGTATCACCGCTGGCGCCGAGCGCCGTCACCCGCCTTTGGTCACTGCGCCGTCCGGGGCAGGCGGCCGGTGGTGCGCAGGAAGCGCGCCGCCATCAGCACCGCGGCGACCACCAGGCCCGCGATCAGCCCGATCCACATCCCGCGCGGGCCCATGCCCAGCCCCAGGCCCAGCCAGGCGCCGGTGGCCATGCCCACCGCCCAGTAGGCGAAGGCGGCCAGCAGCATCGGCACGCGCGTGTCCTTGAGCCCGCGCAGCGCGCCGGCCGACAGCACCTGCACGCCGTCGGGAAACTGGAACGCGGCCGCGAACAGCAGCAGCGAGGCGGCCAGCGTCGCCACCGCGGCGTCCGCGGTGTAGATGGCGGCGATCGCGTCGTGGCCCAGCACCAGCACCAGGGCCGACACCGCCTGGGTGCCGAGCACCAGGGCCAGGCCGGCGTACGTCGCCCGGCGCACGCCGTCGCGGCCGCCGCCGGCGCCCAGCGCGTGGCCCACGCGCACCGTGGTCGCCTCGGCCAGGCCGAACGGGATCATGAAGCAGAGGCTGGCGACGTTGATCGCGATCTGGTGCGCGGCCGCCTCGACCTGGCCCAAGCGGCCGATCAGCAGCGTGGTGACGATGAACAGCCCGCCCTCCATGGCCACGGTCACGCCGATCGGAAGGCCCGTGCGCAGCAGGTCGCGGATCGGCACCCGGCGCGGCGGCTCGAAGCGGGCGAACAGCCCCAGCGGCGCGAAGCGCTTCGAGCAGGCGAGATAGGTGGCGAAGGCCAGGGCCTGCGCCCACATCATCAGCGCCGAGGCCAGCCCCAGGCCGCCCGCGCCCATTTCCGGCAGTCCGAAGCGGCCGAAGGCGAAGGCGTAGCCCAGCGGCACCAGCAGCAGCAGCCCGCCGAAGCCGAACAGCATCGTCGGCAGGGTCCAGTGCAGGCCGTCGCTGAGGTAGCGCATGGCGTAGTAGAGCGTCAGCGCCGGCACGCCCCAGCGGATGCCGTGCAGGAAGGCGCGCGCGCCGGGCCGGATGTCCTCGGCGATGCCCATCGGCGCCAGCGCGGCGGTCGCCACGCTCAGCAGTGCGAACAGCAGCAGGCCCAGGCCCAGCGCCAGCCACAGCGACTGCCGGAACAGCGGCGCGATCCCGTCGCGGCGGCCGGAGCCGTCGAGCTGCGACACCGAGGGCGGCAGCGCCATCAGCGTGCCCATCGGAATCATCATCGGCAGCCAGAACATCGCCGTGCCGACCGACACCGCGGCCAGGGTCGCGGTGCCGTGGCGGCCGGCGATGACGCTGTCGACGAAGCCGATCAGGCCGGTGGCGACGTGTCCGGCAACCAGCGGCGCGGCCAGGATCGCGGTGGCGCGCACTTCGCCGGTGAGGCGTGCGGGCTGGTGGGATGGTGACATGCGGGTGGCTGCCGTCAGGGTCCGCTGGCGCCGGTCGGCGGGGCGACCCGACGCCGCAGCCAGCGGGCGCGCTGCGGGGCGGGGGTGGCCAGCAACTCCACGCGCAGGCCGGCGCGCGACTGCGGCGGGGTGCGTGCCGCCAGCACCGCGAGGTCGTCGCGGGCCTGGGAATCGAGCCCGCGCAGGGCGTCGAGCACGGTCGCGCGCGCGTCCTCCGGCACCTGCGCGATCAGCGGGTGCAGGCGCGGGTAGTCGGCGCCCAGGTCGGGCCCGAGCAGCCAGCCGTGGCGGACGCTGGCGTCCAGGGCGTCGAAGCGTGCCCGCAGTGCGGCCTGTTCGTCCGCGGGCAGGCCCGCGAAGCGCGCCGCGGCGCCGCGCAGCGCCGCGCGTTCGGGCGCGGCGAGGTCGCGCCAGGCCAGCCAGCGCTCGCGGCGCTCGCCGCGCTCGGCCCAGGGCAGCGCGTCCCAGCGGTCGCGCTGCACGGCGAGGTCGCGGCGCGCCGCCGCACCGAGGCCGGCCAGGCGCTTGTCGGCCGGGCGCGCGGCGGCGGCATCCGCCTGCCTGGCGGCCGCCGGCGCTGGCGGCAGCGGCACCGGCGCGGCGCCGGCGGGCGCCTCGTCCGTGTCTTCGGCCAGGCCCTCGGCCAGCAGCCAGGCGTGGAAGGCGGGATCAGCGGCCGCGGCGTCCGCATCGGCGGCGTCCAGCAGCAGCGCCAGGTCGGGATGCAGGGCCAGGGCATCGTCGTCGCCATAGCGGCCGGCCGGCGCTTCGGCCTCGGGCAGCGGCTCGGCCAGGATGTGGCCGGGCGCCTCGTCCAGCCCTGCGGGCAGGCGGTCGAGCGGCAGGAAGGTCAGGCCCAGCGCCAGCACGGTGAGCAGGGCCACCAGCCCCAGCGCCGCGCGCACGCCGCGGCTCGCGGGGCGCCGCGCCCCGGCCGTCGAAGGCCCCGCCTCGTCTCCGTCCGGGCACTCGGGGTCGGACCCGGCGGCCGGCGCTTCGGGCGGCAGGTCGCGGACCAGTTCCTGCGCGGCGCGGCCGAGCGCTTCCCAGGCCTCGACGTCGGCGCTGCCGTCGGCGCGATGCGGCAGTGCGCGCTGCAGGCCCAGGCGATAGGTCGGCCGCGCGATCCCGAGCACGGTGGCGGCGTCCGATTCGGCGAGTCCCGCCACCAGCCGCAGCAGCAAGGCCGCCCGTGGGCCATGGCCGATGCCCGCCAGCCACTCGAAGCCCGGCGCCCAGCGCGGGTCGGCCGGAGGCCGCCGCAGCGCCGGCGCGGCCAGCAGCAGCGCCCAGAAATGTCGCGGCCAGTCACCGAAGCCGACCCGGCCGGCCTCGCGCCGGAACCGCTCCAGCGCCCATTCAAGCGCCGCCGCACCCGTGCCGCGGGAGCCCGAAAGCAGCCAGGCGAAGACCAGCCCGCGACGCTCCACGCCGCGGAGGAAGGCGCCAAGCGCGGTGGACACCGGGGCGTCGGAAGGATCGGCGGGGCGTCGGGACGTCATGGAAGGGCGGGCGCAGGCACGGCGCCATCATAGCGGTCGCGGACACACGCACCGGGCTTGACGGAACGCACAGTTCGCGTTCCATGGCCTTCCCGCGCCCATCCGCGGCCGGCGAAGGTTGTTCACAGCGGTCATGCGGATGTCATGGATCCACGGTTCACGCTGGCGTGGAGCAATGCTTCACTCATGTTTCACGAGCAAGTCCTTGAAAACACTGGAAATACGGTGTTTGGTCATTTTTTAGCCAAAGCGGCGGAAGGGCCGCTTTCACGGGCCTTGCGGCATGTCCCGGCGTGGCCATGCACAGACTTATCCACAGATCATGTGGATAAGCTGAATATCCTTTCAGGTCCGTGACTTGCAGACGAATCGTAGTTTGCAAGGCAGCTTTGGGCTGCAACCGACGCAAGTGGGTCCACGGCGACTCGCTAGACTCTCCCGATGCCCGTTCCCGTCCTGAAGATCGCCCTGCCGCTGCCCCTGCCGCGGCTGTTCGACTACCGCGCGCCCGCGGGCGTCGGGGCGGTGCCCGGGGACGTGGGCCGACGCGTGCGGGTGCCGTTCGGGCCACGGGAACTGGTCGGCGTGGTGGCCGCCACCGGCCCGGCCGACGGCGAGGCGCCCGCCCTGCGCGAGGCGCTGGCCTGGCTTGACCCGGAGCCCCTGCTCCACGGCGAGCTCCTGGCCAGCGCGCAGTGGCTTGCCCGCTACCTGCACGCACCGCTGGGCGAAGTGCTGTCCACCGCCCTGCCCGCGGCGCTGCGCCGCGGCGAGCCGGTGCCGGAGACGGCCGTCCATGCCTGGGTGCTGACTGCTGCCGGCCAGGGCGCGGTCGGCGGCCTGCGCCAGGGAGGCCGCCCCCGCCGCCTGGCCGAGTCGATCCGCGGTGCCGCCGTCTCCGAGGACCTGCTGGATGACCTGGTCGAGGGCTGGCGGCCGGCGGCGCGCAGCCTGGAGGCCCGCGGCCTTGCGCAGCGCGTCGTGCTCGACGGCCCCGCGCAGGCCGGCGGGGCACCGGCGTTGATGGGCCATGCGCCCAACGCCGAGCAGGCCGCGGCACTCGAGGCGCTGCGCACCGCCGAGGGCTTCGCCCCGGTACTGCTCGAGGGCGTCACCGGCAGCGGCAAGACCGAGGTCTACCTGCAGGCGATCGCCGAGCGCTGCCTGGCGCAGGGCCTCCAGGCCCTGGTGCTGGTGCCGGAGATCGGCCTCACGCCGCAGATGCTGGCGCGCTTCCGCGCGCGCCTGGGCGTGCCGGTGCACGCGCTGCATTCGGGCCTGTCCGACGGCGAGCGCGCGCGCAGCTGGGCCGCGGCCTGGCGCGGCGAGGCGCAGGTGATCGTGGGCACGCGCTCGGCGGTGTTCGCGCCGCTGCCCCGGCCCGGCCTGATCGTGGTCGACGAGGAGCACGACGGCAGCTACAAGCAGCAGGACGGCATCCGCTACCACGCGCGCGACGTCGCCCTGGTGCGGGCCCGTGCGCTCGGCGTCCCGGTGGTCCTGGGCAGCGCGACGCCATCGCTGGAGACGCTGCACAACGCGCGCGCCGGCCGCTACGCCCACCTGCAGCTGCGCAGCCGTGCCGGCGACGCCAGGCCGCCGCGCGTGCGCGTGCACGACGTGCGCAAGCGGCCGCTGCACGCGGGGCTGTCGGAAGAACTGCTCGTGGCCGTGCGCACCGCGCTGGACGGCGGCGGCCAGGTGCTGGTGTTCAAGAACCGCCGCGGCTATGCGCCGGTGCTGCTGTGCCATGACTGCGGCTGGAGCGCGGCCTGCCCGCGCTGCAGCACCGCCGAGCATCCCGTGCCGATGACCGTGCACGCCGGCGGCCGCCGCCTGCAGTGCCACCACTGCGGCTCGCGGCGGCCGGTGCCGATGGCCTGCCCCGACTGCGCCAGCCTCGCCCTGCAGCCGCAGGGCGTGGGCACCGAGCGCATCGAGGAGCTGCTGGCCGCGCGCTTCGGCGACGTGCCGGTGCTGCGCATCGACAGCGCCAGCACGCGCCGCCGCGACGGCCTCGCGCGCGAACTGGCGAAGCTCGGCGACGGCCCGGGCATCCTCGTCGGCACGCAGATGCTGGCCAAGGGCCACGACCTGCCCAAGCTGGTGCTGGTGTGCGTGGTCGGCATCGACGAGGGCCTGTTCTCGGCCGACTTCCGCGCTAGCGAGAAGCTGGCCCAGCTGCTGATCCAGGTGTCCGGCCGCGCCGGCCGCGCCGAGCGGCCGGGCGAGGTGCTGCTGCAGACCCACCACCCGGAGCACCCGCTGCTGCAGGTGCTGGTCGGCGGCGGCTACCGCGCCTTCGCCGACGCCGAGCTCGGCCAGCGCGAGGCGGCCGGCTTTCCGCCGTTCGCGCACATGGCCATGCTGCGCGCGGAAGCGCAGCAGGCCGGCCAGCCCGACGCCTTCCTGCAGGCCGCGGCCGCGGCCTGCGTGGCCGCCCGCGAACGGCTGCCCGCGGCACAGGCGCGCGCGCTGATGGTGTCGGGACCGGTCCCCGCGCCGATGCCGCGCCGCGCCGGCATGCACCGCGCGCAGCTCGTGCTGTCATCGCCCGGCCGGCCGGCCCTGCATGCGGTGCTTGGCGCCGTCATCGCCGGCCTGCACGCGCTGCCCGAAGCCAGGCGCGTGCGCTGGTCGCTGGACGTGGATCCGGTGGACCTCTACTGACTCACTCAGTCGCCGGCCACCGGCTTCGACCTGGACGGCCGGGACGTGGACGCGCGCCTGGCAGGTTTCGCCGTCTTCGCCACCTTGCCGCCGTCAGTCGCCGGGCTGGCGGCCTCGGGCTTCGACTTCGCGTCCGGCGACTGCCGGCGACCGCGGCCGCGCCGGCTGCGCACCTCGATCACCTGCCCCTGCCGGCGCACTTCGAACAGGCCGATGGCCTCGATCAGGTCGCTGAGCTTGCGGTAGCCATGGTTGCGCGAGTCGAACGAGCCCTGGTTGCCGATGTGGCTGCCGACCGCGCCCAGCTTCGACCAGCCGTCCTCGCCCTGGGTGGCGTCGATCGCGCCGCGCAGCAGGCGCACGAGGTCGGCGTCGTGCTGCAGCTGCGCCGGCGACGGCGCATCGGCCGGCGCGCTGTCGTCGTCGCCGTCCGGTTCGCCCAGCTTCTCGAGGTACAGGAAGGTCGAGCACGCGCGCACGAAGGGCTGCGGCGTCTTCTCCTGGCCGAAGCCGTAGACCGCCACGCCGTCGTTGCGCAGGCGCATCACCAGCGGGGTGAAGTCGGCGTCGGACGAGACGATGGCGAAGCCGTCGAGGTTGCCCGCGTACAGCAGGTCCATGGCGTCGATCACCATCGCCATGTCGGACGCGTTCTTGCCGCTGGTGTAGGCGAACTGCTGGATCGGCCGGATCGCCCAGGTGTGCAGGCATTTTTCCCAGCCCACCAGGTGTTGGCTTTTCCAGTTGCCATAGGCGCGGCGCACGTTGGCGACGCCGTGCCGCGCGATTTCGGCGAGGATCACCTCGATCTTCGACGCCGGGGCGTTGTCGGCGTCGATCAGCAGGGCGATGCGCTTCTCGGTGTCGGCCATGCGGCTGGATCCTTCCGGGCGCCGCGTCGGCGCGATGCGCGCACAATAGCGCAGCGTTCGGATACCTTGTGCACGGCAGGCCGGCCACCGCGGCACGCGCCCAGGCCAGCACTTCCGCATTCCCATATCCGGCAGCCCGCAACGCATGATCGAGATCGCCAGCACCAACGTCCTCGTCGCGCTGCTGGTCACCACGGCGGCCGGCCTGGCCACCGGCGTCGGCGGCCTGCTGGTGTTCACCCAGAAGCAGCCCAATGCGCGCCTGCTCGCCTTCGGCCTCGCCTTCGCCGGCGGCGCGATGGTCTACGTCTCGCTGTCGGAGATCCTCAACAAGTCGATCGCTTCCTTCAGCCAGGGCTATGGCGACCGCATGGGCTTCAGCCTCGGCACGTTTGCCTTCCTGTGCGGCGTCGGCCTGATCATGCTGGTCGACCGCCTGGTGCCCAACCCGCATGAGCGGCTGGAGGTCGACGACCCCTTCTTCCGCGAGCACAACGCCGCCTACATCAAGCGCGTCGGCCTGCTGACCGCGCTGGCGATCACCGTGCACAACTTCCCCGAGGGCCTGGCCACCTTCTTCGCCACGCTCGAGAACCCGGGCGTCGGCATGCCGTTGGCCTTCGCCATCGCCATCCACAACGTGCCCGAAGGCATCGCGATCGCGGTGCCGGTGTACTTCGCCACCCACAACAGGGCCTATGCCTTCGGCGCCTGCCTGCTGTCGGGCCTGGCCGAACCGCTCGGCGCGATCATCGGCTATGCGCTGCTGCGGCCGTGGATGTCGGACGCGGTGTTCGGCAGCGTCTTCGGCATCATCGCGGGGGTGATGGTGTTCCTGGCCCTGGACGAACTGCTGCCGGCGGCCAAGCGCTACGCGCGCGGGCACGAGACCGTCTACGGGCTGGTCAGCGGCATGGGCGTGCTCGCCGTCAGCCTGGTGCTGTTCAAGTGGTGAACAGCGCTGACGCCCGCGCGCGGCCGCTCCCGGAATAAAGAAGAACGGCCCGGTCTCCCGGGCCGTCCGCCGTCGCGCGCAGCGCGCGATCAGGCCGCGAACAGCGCCTTCATCTTCTTCAGCGCATTGGCCTCGACCTGGCGGATGCGCTCGGCCGAGACGCCGTACTCGTCGGCCAACTCCTGCAGCGTGACCTTGCTGTCGGGATCGAGCCAGCGGCGCTGGACGATGTCGCGCGAGCGCGCATCCAGGCTGGCCAGTCCCTCGCGCAGCAGTTCGAGCTGGCTGGACGCGCTGTCCTCGCGCTCGTAGGCCTGCGAGGGATCCTCGTCGCGCGAGACGAGATAGGCGGCGGGCGCCGGCGGCGCGCGCTCGTCGTCATCGTCGGCCGACATGTCGAAGCCGATGTCGCGACCGGACAGCCGCGACTCCATCTCCAGCACCTCGCGCTCGGACACGTTGAGGTCGGCGGCCACCGCGCGCACTTCCTCGGCGTTGAGCCAGCCCAGGCGCTTCTTGCTCTTGCGCAGGTTGAAGAACAGCTTGCGCTGCGCCTTGGTGGTCGCGACCTTGACGATCCGCCAGTTGCGGATGATGTACTCGTGCATCTCGGCGCGGATCCAGTGCACCGCGAACGAGACCAGGCGCACGCCGACGTCGGGGTCGAAGCGCTTGACCGCCTTCATCAGGCCGATGTTGCCTTCCTGGATCAGATCGCCCAGCGGCAGGCCGTAGCCGTTGTAGCCACGGGCGACGTGGACCACGAAGCGCAGGTGCGACATCACCAGTTCGCGCGCCGCACCCAGGTCGTCGGACTCGTGGAAGCGGCGGGCCAGTGCCTGCTCTTCCTCCACCGTGAGCACGGGGATCTGGTGCACGGCGCCGATATAGGCGTCCAGCGAACCGATCGCGCTGGGCACCGGGAGGTTGTTGGCGACGAGGGGATAGCTGTGGGTGCTTGCAGTCATGTCGATGATTCTAGCAGTGGCTCCGTGAGACCGAGGGCAGGCCGGGAAGTTCCGTAATGTTCCATTAATGAAACAAGCAAGGACAACCAGCCGCCAGAATTCTACAGAAGACCAACCCCACGACGTCCTCGCCGCTCGAGCGCCCAGCGATACAGAGCAAGGTCGCCGACATGGTGGCGTTCGATCCGGGCCCGCAGTCCCGGATCGACCGGATAGGCCTCGCCTCCGCGCTCCGCGTTCACCAGCGCGGTCGACGCGACCGCCTCGCCGCCGATGCGCGGAGCCAGCCAGCCCAGGTCCTCGTCGTAGTGCTCGGTGATGCCGATGAAGTCGAAGCGCTCCGGATCCACCCCCCACAGGTACTGCCGGTAGACGTTGCGCATCTCGGGGCCCAGCGCGAAGCGCTCGAACGACCAGCGCTCGCGCAGCATCCGGTTGCGCAGCGGCTGGGCGGGATCGCGGCCGTCGTAGTCGCGCAGCCAGAACGCGTAGTGCGAGGCCAGGCGCTGCACCGGCTCGCGCATCCAGGTGATCCACAGCGCAGGGCGCGCGCCCAGCGCGAGCCGGTACTTCAACGCCAGGAAATGACCGTGGATGCAGGTGGCCTCCGGCAGCCGCCCGCGCAAGGCCAGGCCCGCCCGCAGCGCGTGCCGGCGACGCGTCCAGGCACCGTGCTGCATCGGCAGGTCGGCGTAGTCGTCGCGGTAGCCGGCGCCATGGGCGGCGCGCAGCGTGTCGGAAAAGCTGGTCCCCGCGGTCTTCGGCAGGTGGAGCGATATAAGAAGCGGTGGCCGGCTCACTGCGGCTCCAGCCCCGACAGCGGCGGCAGCGACCAGTCGACCGGGCCGCCTCCGCGGCGGGCCAGGTAATCGTTGGCGGCGGAGAAGTGCCCGCAGCCCAGGAAACCACGGTGCGCGGACAGCGGCGAGGGATGGGTGCTGCGCAGCACGCGATGGCGCTGCGGGTCGATCACCTTGCCCTTGGCCTGGGCATAGCTGCCCCAGAGCATGAAGACCAGGCCCTCGCGCTCGCGGTTGAGCACCTCGACGACGTGGTCGGTGAAGCCCTCCCAGCCCTTGCCCTGGTGCGAGCCGGCGCGGCCTTCCTCCACGGTCAGCACCGCGTTGAGCAACAGCACCCCGCGCCGCGCCCAGGGCAGCAGGCAGCCATGGTCGGGGCGGGCGATGCCGAGGTCGCGCTGGATCTCCTTGAAGATGTTGTCCAGCGAGGGCGGCACGCGCACGCCCGGGCGCACCGAGAAGCTCAGCCCGTGCGCCTGCCCCGCACCGTGGTAGGGATCCTGGCCAAGGACCACGACGCGCACCTGCTCGAACGGCGTGGCATCGAAGGCGGCGAAGATGTCCGGGCCGGGCGGGAAGATCCGCGCGCCTGCGGCCTGGCGCGCGCGCAGGAAGGCCGACAGCGCCTGCATGTCCTCGCGCTCGAACCAGTCCCCGACCCTGGCCTTCCAGGACGCTTCCATGCGGACCCGGTCGAGCGCACCGCTCACGCGCCAGCGCCCCCTGGCTCCGCCAGGCGCGACAGCCGCAGCTGGAACAGCACCTTGGTCACCAGCAGCCGCTCCTCGATCGGCTTGAGCACCAGGTCGTTGGCACCGTCGCGCAGCAGCGCGGCCTGGTTGGCGGGATTGGCGTCGCCGGTCATCACCAGCACCGGCAGCCGGCGCTTGGACCAGCCGAATTCCCCGCGTATGGCCTGCACCAGGTCGCCGCCGTCGAGCTCGCCCTTGAGGTAGACGTCGGTCAGCACGAGGTCGACGCCCGGCCCTTCGCCGGCGGCGAGGTTCCCGTGCAGGACCTCCAGCGCCGCCTCGACGCTGGTCACGTGCACCACCTCCATCTGCTGCGCCTTGAGCATGCGCGAGGTGGCGAGCGCGACGGTGCGGCTGTCCTCGACGTAGAGCACGCGCGCACCCGGGATCGGCGCCGGCTGCACGTAGCCGCGGATGAACTCGGCCAGCGCGCGGTGGCCGTGCGACTTGTCGAAGTAGTCGGTGACGTCGTCGCTGAAGTGGCGGCCCTCGAGGTGCTCCTGCGCGGTGCCCGAGATCACGATCACCGGCACGTAGCGCTGGCCGGCGGTCGCCCGCACGGCCTGGGCCAGCTGCTGGCCATCGCCGTCGGGCAGCACCAGCGAGGTGGTGGCGAGGTCGATGGGCGCGGCGGCCAGCGCGGCATGGGCTTCGGCCAGCCCGGCGCAGGCGACGATGTCGGCGCCCGGCAGCTGCGCCTTGAGCACGTCCACGATCAGCTTGCGCACCAGGCGCGAGCCGTCGGCGACCATGATCCGCGGCGCAGCGCCCTCGAGGTGCCGGATATCGGTCGCCCCGGACACGCTCAGGTCTCCGTGGGTCGCGTCTGGCGCAGGAAGTGCCCGGTGACCGCGCCCGCGCCGAGCCAGCCGAGCACGGTGGCGCCGGCGATCACCGCCAGTGCCTGGCGCGGCGGGAAGCCCTGCAGGGCGAAGCTGCTGCCGTAGCTCGCGGCCAGTTCGGCCAGCGGCGCCCGCAGCGCGGCCCCGGCGGCGGTCAGCAGGGCGAGCGCGAGCGCGCCGGCGCCCAGCCCGTACCAGGCGCCGAGGTAGAGGAAGGGACGGCGGATGAAGCCGTCGCTGGCGCCGAGCAGCTGCAGCACGCCCAGCTCCTCGCGCCGCGACTGGATGTCCAGGCGCACGGTGTTGCCGACCACCAGCAGCGCACCCAGGCCCAGCAGCGCCGCCAGCACCCAGGCCACGCGGCCGCCGAAGCGCAGCCAGCCGTCCAGGCGCTGGCGCCAGACCGCGTCGTGCTGCACCAGCTCCGCTTCGGGCAGGGTGCGCAGCGAGTCGGCCAGCAGGGCCTCGTCGCCGGCCGGGGTCACCACCAGTACGTGCGGCAGCGGGTTCTCGCCCAGCGCATCGATGGCCTCGTCGAGGCCGCTGCGTTCGCGCAGCTCCTCCAGGCCCTGCGCCGGCGTGCGGTGCTCGACGTCGCCGATGTCGGCGCGCGCACGCAGCTCGTCCGCGAGCCCGGCGACGCGGGTCTCATCGGTGGCCTGGTGCAGGAACACGGTGAGCTGGCGGGACGCCTGCACGTCGCCGGCGAAGCGCTCGACGTTCGACAGCACCAGCCACAGGCCCAGCGGCAGCGCCAGGGCCACCGCCATCACGCCGATGGTGAGCACGGTCGACCATGGGCGGCGGAACAGGCGGCCGAGGCTCGCCACGACGCTGTAGGCGTGGTGGTCGATCCAGGCGCCCGGGCGCGAACGCGACGCCGGCCTGGCGCGTGCGATGGGCTCATTCATCGGCCAGGTCCTCCGGCGCGATGTCGTCGGCCAGCTGGCCATGGTCGAGCACCAGCACGCGCTTGCGCATGCGCTTGACCAGGCCGAGGTCGTGGCTGGCCACGAGCACGCTGGTGCCCTGCTCCGGCAGCGAGGCGAACAGCGCCATGATCTCGGCGGCGAGCGTGGGGTCGAGGTTGCCGGTGGGCTCGTCGGCCACCAGCAGCCGCGGCTCGGCGACGACGGCGCGCGCGATGCCGACGCGCTGCTGTTCGCCGGCCGACAGCGCGCCCGGCAGCGCGTTGCCGCGCGCGCCCAGGCCAAGGCGCTCGAGCACCGGGCGCACGCGCCGCCCGGCTTCGCCGCGGCGCATGCCGCGCAGCACAAGCGGCAGCGCGACGTTGTCGTGCACGCTGCGGTCGGCCAGCAGGCGATGGTCCTGGAACACGACGCCGACCTCGCGGCGGTGCATCGCCACCCGGCCGCCGCGGACCTTGAGCAGGTTGCGCTCGCCGAACAGCACCGCGCCGCGGTTGGGGCGCTCGGAGAGGTGGATCAGCCGCAGCAGCGTGCTCTTGCCCGCCCCGGAATGGCCGGTGACGAAGAGCATCTCGCCGGCATCGACGCTGAAGCTCACGTCCTGCAGCGCGACGTGCCCGCCCGGATACTGCTTGCAGACATTGTCGAAGCGCAGGACCGGCGGCATCGCGGGGGCTCGTGTCAGGGGGAAGCGTGAGTATCGCCCGGTGGGGACGATCGAACCAGACGCGGGCCCGGTCCGCGCCCGGGTGGACAGCAGCGGGCTCCGGTTGCCGCCACGGCGCTTCGCGCATGGGGCACCGCCGCCTCTTCAGCGGCGGTGGCCATGCTCGCGCCGGTCAGTGCTGCGAACGCGGCGCGCGGGTGACCAGCTTGCGCAGGCCCTGGCCGATGCGGCCGAACAGCGACGGCGACTTCTCCTGCGCGGGCGCGGCGGGCTGGGCCGCCGGCTGCGGCTTCGGCGCGCGGGGTTCACGCGGGGGACGGGGCGCCCGCGGCTGTCCGCCGGCCTCGGCGCGCGGCTGCTGGCCGTCCTGCGCCGGCTGGCCTTCGCCATTGACGCGGCGGCCGCCGCGACGGCGGCGACGCTTGCGCGGTGCGCGCTCGCCTTCGGCAGCCGGGACGGCGGCAGCGGAGCCGGGCGCGGCGGGCGTGGCGGCCGCACCGTCGACCGCTTGGGCATCCTCGACGGCCACGCCTTCCACAGCCGCAGCTTCGGGGCGCGGCGCACGCGGCTTGCGCGGACCACGCTCGCGGCGGGCTTCGCCGGAACCTTCGCTGCGCGGACCGCGCGAGCGGCCACCGCCACCCTCGCGACGGCCACCGCCGCGGCGGGCCTCGTCGGCGGCGCGCTGCTCGCGCGCCTCGCGGAAGATCTCGCTGACGCTCTCGCCCTCGGCGGGATCGACCTCCACGCCTTCGCGCGGCTTGCGCGGCAGCGCGGTCAGCAGTTCCGGCGTCACCGGCTCGGACGGGATCTTCTGCTCGATGTAGGCCTCGATGTCCGGCAGGCCGATCGCGTAGCGCTCGCAGGCGAAGCTGATCGCGTCGCCCTCCTCGCCCAGGCGCGCGGTGCGGCCGATGCGGTGGACATAGTCCTCGGCATCGAAGGGCAGGTCGTAGTTGTAGACGTACTTCACGCCGTCGATGTGCAGGCCGCGGGCGGCGACGTCGGTGGCGACCAGGATCTCGAGCTGGCCGGCCTGGAACTTCTTCAGCAGGCTCTCGCGCTTCTTCTGCGGCACGTCGCCGGACAGCACGCCGACGCGGTAGCCGGCGCGCTCCAGCGCCCGCGCCACGCGCTCGACGAACACCTTGGTGTTGACGAACACCATCGTGCGCGCGCCCTCGCCGCGGGACAGCAGGCCCAGCAGCAGCGGCAGCTTCTCCTCGTCGGCGGGGTAATAGAGCTTCTGGCGCACGCGCGCTGCAGTGATGGTCTCGGTCTCGACCACCAGCTTCTGCGGCTCGTTCATGTGCTCGTAGGCGAGCTCGAGCGCGCGGTGGCTGAGCGTGGCCGAGAACAGCAGGGTCTGGCGCTCGGTGCGCACCGGCATGCGGCGCAGCAGGAAGCGGATGTCCTTGATGAAGCCGAGGTCGAACATGCGGTCGGCCTCGTCGAGCACGCAGACCTCGCAGGCATGCAGGCTCACCACCTTGTGCTGCTTGACGTAGTCGATCAGGCGGCCCGGGGTGGCGATGATGACGTCCACGCCCTCCTGCAGCAGCTGGCGCTGCTTGTCGTAGTCGACGCCGCCGTAGACCAGGGCGAAGCGCAGGCCGAGTTCCGGGCCGAACTTGATCGCATCCTTGTGGATCTGGATGGCGAGCTCGCGGGTGGGCGCCAGGATCAGCGCGCGCGGGTCCTCGGGCTTGCGGTCGGCCAGCGCCGGGCGCGTCAGCAGGCGGTTCACCACCGCGACCAGGAAGGCGAGCGTCTTGCCGGTGCCGGTCTGGGCCTGGCCGGCGACGTCGCCGCCGGGGAGCGCGACCGGAAGGGTCAGCGCCTGGATCGGCGTGCAGCGGGTGAAGCCGGCGGCCTCGAGGCCGGCCTGCAGGCGCGGATGGAGGTCGAAAGAAGAAAAAGTGACGTCGGTCAGTGGTTTGTCGGTCATTCGTCGGAAGTTCTGCGCGGCGTGGCGCGCTTGCGTGGAAGGCGGCAGCCAAGCAGACTGCCGTGGAGGATGTCGCGGCGGCCAGCCCCCCTTCGAAACTGACCCCCTCCGACGGGGCAGCCCCTTGAAATGGCCGCGAATCGCCCAAGTTTACCAGTTACCGCGGCCGCCAACCGCTCCGCCCGCCGGAGCCGGGCCGGCCGCCCCACGCAGGAGATCCCCGTGAGCCAAGCCGTCATCCACGCCAGCGACGCCGATTTCGACGCCACCGTCCTCGCCTCCAGCGAACCGGTGCTGGTCGATTTCTGGGCGCCCTGGTGCGGCCCGTGCAGGATGATCGCCCCCGCCCTGGACGAGCTGGCCGGCGAATACGCCGGACGCGCCAAGGTGGTGAAGATCGACATCGACCAGAACCGCGCCACCGCCCTGAAGTACCACGTGCGCTCGATCCCGATGCTGCTGCTGTTCAAGGACGGCCAGGTCCAGGCCACCCAGATCGGCGCCGTCGGCAAGCCCGTCCTGGCGCAGATGATCGACAAGGCCCTCTGAGGCCCGCACTGCAAAAACAACTGCAGGAACAACTCCAGGAGCAGCTGTAGGAGCAGCTACAGCTGCGACCGCATCATCACGCTGCGCACTTCCTCGGTTCTTCTGCTCCACGGGTCCTCGGCTCCCTTGGGTCCACGGGTCCTCGGGTCCGCGGGTCCTCGGGTCCTCGGGTCGCAGCTATAGCTGCTCCTACAGCCGCTGCTGCAGGGGTTCGGGCCGCGCGGTCGCTTGCCGGCTGGCGCGGGGGATGCTAGTTTCAGCAGCACTCCGGCGCGCCCATGACGCGCCGCACCTTCTGCAACACCCCTTCAGTCCATTCGCATGCCGCCCGCACAGGGCGCTCGCAGCTAGCGAGGTTCCGCACTTGTCAGACCATCCTTCCGATTCCGGCAATCCTGCCGATTCCGGCGAGCCCGCCGTGAAGCGCGTGCGCAAGCCGCGCGCAGCCAAGGCTGCCGACACCTCGTCCGAAACGGTCGCGGCCGCGCCGCCGGCGGCCGAGGGCACGGCTTCGAAGCCGGCCTCGAAGCCGGTACAGGCCGAACTCCCGGTCGAGACCCCGAAGGCGCCGGCCGCCGACGCGCCCGCCGCGCCCCCCGCGGCGACGTCCCAGCAGCAGGCGGGCAACGGCGACCAGCGTGACGGCGGCGACCGCCCGCAGGGCGGCCAGGACAACGGCCACCGCCAGCAGGGCGGCCAGCAGCACCAGCACGGCCAGCAGCAGGGCCAGGGCAACCGCCGCGAGCGCTTCAAGAACCGCCGCGACCGCCAGCGCGACCGCGGCGGCCGCGATGACGGCCTGCCGACCGAGAACAACGACCAGGCCAACCGCCTGCCGCCGCCGAACATCCCCGAAGGTTTCCCGCAGTACTCGCTGTCGGACCTGAAGCGGATGCCGGCGCAGAAGCTGCTCGACATCGCCGAGCAGCTGAACATCCACGAAGGCGTGGCCCGCGCCCGCAAGCAGGACGTGATCTTCGCCCTGCTCAAGGTGCTGACCCGCCACGGCGAGGGCGTCGTCGCCGACGGCGTGCTCGAGATCCTGCCGGACGGCTTCGGCTTCCTGCGCGCGGCCGAGGCCAGCTACCTGGCCGGCCCGGACGACACCTACATCTCGCCCAGCCAGATCCGCCGCTTCAACCTGCGCACCGGCGACCACCTGTCCGGCCGCATCCGCTGGCCCAAGGACGGCGAGCGCTACTTCGCGCTCAACGTGGTCGACACCATCAACGGCGAGCCGCTGGAAGCCTCGAAGAACAAGGTCCTGTTCGAGAACCTGACGCCGCTGTTCCCGCGCAAGAAGTTCAAGCTCGAGCGCGGCGACGGGTCCAGCGAGGACATCGCCGGCCGCATCCTCGACCTGATGGCCCCGCAGGGCAAGGGCCAGCGCTCGCTGATCGTGTCGCCGCCCAAGGCCGGCAAGACGATCATGATGCAGCAGATCGCCAGCGCGATTACCTACAACCATCCCGACGTGCACCTGATCGTGCTGCTCATCGACGAGCGGCCCGAGGAAGTCACCGAGATGCAGCGCACCGTGCGCGGCGAAGTGATCAGCTCGACCTTCGACGAGCCGGCCGCGCGCCACGTGCAGGTCGCCGAGATGGTGATCGAGCGCGCCAAGCGCCTGGTCGAGCACAAGAAGGACGTGGTGATCCTGCTCGACTCGATCACCCGCCTGGCCCGCGCCTATAACAACGTGGTGCCGAGCTCGGGCAAGGTGCTGACCGGCGGCGTCGACGCCAACGCGATGCACCGGCCGAAGCGCTTCTTCGGCGCCGCGCGCAACGTGGAGGAAGGCGGCAGCCTGACGATCATCGCCACTGCGCTGGTCGACACCGGCAGCGCGATGGACAAGGTGATCTACGAGGAGTTCAAGGGCACCGGCAACTCGGAAGTGCACCTGGACCGCCGCATCACCGAGAAGCGCGTCTACCCGGCGATCAACGTCAACCAGTCCGGCACCCGCCGCGAGGACCTGCTGATCGAGCCGGAGCTGCTGCAGAAGATCTGGATCCTGCGCAAGCTGCTGCATCCGATGGACGAGCTGGCGGCGATGGAGTTCCTGCTGGACAAGATGAAGACCACCAAGTCCAACGACGAGTTCTTCGCCTCGATGCGGCGCTGACCCGCCCGGGTCGCCGTACGGAAAGCCCCGCACTTGCGGGGCTTTTCATTGCGGTGCCTGCCCGGGACTTCGCGCTTCACTCCAGCCTGGCGAACGAGAACAATTCCGCCAGCGGATGCCGCCGGCGCTCCACCAGCGCCCGCAGCAGGCCCGCACCGAGCATGCTGTAGGTGATGCCGTTGCCGCCGTAGGCCATGGCGAAGTGCACGCGCGGCCCGTACTGGGCATGCGGGCCGAAGAACGGCAGGCCGTCCGCGGTCTCGGCGAAGGTGCCGGCCCAGGCGAAGGCCGGCGCCAGCGGCAGGTCGGGGAACAGCGCCGCCACCTGCTTCCGCAGCCGCCCGGCCTTGGCATCGACCCGCCGGTCGCGCCGCGCGGCGACGTCGATCGCATCGTCCTCGCCGCCCACCAGCAGGCGATCGTCGGACGTACTGCGCATGTAGAGGTAGGGCCGGGCGGTTTCCCACAGCAGCGTGCGGCGCAGCGCGCCCAACCGCTCCGGCGCGATGGGATCGGTCACGAAGGCGTAGCTGCTGCGGTTTCGCGCGACCCGCTGCCGCAGCCACGATTGGCCGGCATAGCCGGCGGCGAGGACCACGTGGCGTGCCCGCACGGTGGCGCCGGCGTCGGTGCGCAGGGTCACGCCACGGGCGTCGGGCACGATGTCCTCGACCCGCGTGCGGTCGTGCACGTGCACGCCGGCGGCCCGGAGCTTCGCGAAGATGCGCAACGCCAGCCGATAGCTGTCGACCTGGGCACCGGTCCGGCTGAGGATCGCGCAGGGCGCGTCGAAACCGTAGCGGTCCCGGACGTCGCCGGAATCAAGCCACGCCACCGCGAAGCCACGTGCGGCGCGGGCCTCGAACTCCTCGCGCAGGGCGCCGCGATGCCGGCGCTTGCTCGCGTAGTACAGGCTGCCGCAGCGCCGGAAGCCGACGTCGCGCACGCGCGCGGCCAGTGCCGCGAGCTGGTCGATCGCCTCCACGCAGGACCGGTAGGCGAGAAGTGCCGCGGCCTCGCCGTGTCGCCTCGCCAGATCGACCATGTGCGTGTCGATCTCGTACTGCAGCAACGCCGTGCTCACCGCGCTGCTGCCCCAGCCGACGTCGCGTTGCTCGAGGACGGCGACCTCGTGCCCGTGGGCCGCGAACTCGTCGGCGATCAGCGCGCCGGTGACGCCACCACCGACCACCGCGACGTCGCAGCGAAGGTCGCGCTCGAGCGGGGGAAAGGCGTGCATCAGCCCGTTCTTCACCGCCCACCAGGGGTAGCCGCTCTTCAGGTCCATGTGCCGGGGTCCGCGGGGAGGAAACCCGGCGCAGTCTGCACAAGCTGGTGGTGAACCCGGTTTCACGATGCACGGTCCCTGCGCAATACTCGATCCTTTCGCCACGGCCAGCCCCGGGGGTTCCGCAATGCGCAAGACCCTGTCCCGCCCGCTGTTCGCAGTCGCCGCCCTCCTCGCCTTCGGCAGCGCCGATGCCAGCCTGCACGGGCGCAACGGTTTCTCCGGCAACCCCGCCACGCAGAACGGCGCCACCTGTGCCGCCTGCCACGCGCCCGGTGCCAGCACGCCCACGGTCACCATCAGCGGGCCGCAGGTGCTCGATGCCGGCACCATTGCCGACTTCACGGTCACCATCAGCGGCGGCCCCGGCGCCACCGGCGGCCTGGGGGTGTCGTCCTCGGGCGCCGCTGGCAGCTTCCATGCCGCGGGCAAGGACGTGCACGTGATCGGCGGCGAGATCTCGCACACGCAGCCTAAGGCCTTCTCCGGCGGCTCGGTGAGCTTCGGCTTCCGCTGGCGCGCGCCGACCTGGAACGGCCCGGTCACGCTGTACGCCGCGGGCAATTCGAGCAACGGGCAGCTCGACCTGCTGGGCGACGGCATCGGCGCCGGCCAGCTCGCGATCACCGTGCGCAACGGCAGCGGCGGCCCGCCGGAGCCGCCCGCGCCGCCGCCGTCGGAAGCGACCCTGGAGCCGTTCGCCAGCGGGCTGTCGCAGCCGGTGGTCATCACCCACGCCGGCGACGCGCGCCTGTTCGTGGCCGAGCAGCCCGGCCGCATCCGCGTGATCGACCAGGGCACGCTGCGCCCGCTGCCCTTCCTGGACATCCAGGACCGGGTCGACGATTCCGGCAACGAGCAGGGCCTGCTCGGCCTCGCCTTCCATCCGCAGTACGCGAAGAACGGCTGGTTCTACGTCAACTACACCTTCGACCCACCCGGCAGCGGCCTCGACCGCACCCGCATCTCGCGCTTCAAGGTGGGCACGGACGCGAACGTGGCCGACCCCGCGTCCGAGCTGGTGCTGCTGGAGTTCGAGCAGCCCTACAGCAACCACAACGGCGGCGACATCCAGTTCGGCCCCGACGGCTACCTCTACATCGCCTCGGGCGACGGCGGCAGCGGCGGGGATCCGCAGAACAATTCGCAGAACCCCGGCCGCCTGCTCGGCAAGCTGCTGCGGATCGATGTCGACGGCAGCGGCGGGCGTGACTGCAGCATCGCCGGCGGCGCGCACTACGGCATCCCGGCCGGCAACGCCTACGCCGACGGCCCCGGTGGCGCCGGCTGCGACGAGGTCTTCGCGCTGGGCCTGCGCAATCCCTGGCGCATCGCCTTCGACGCGCTGCTGGGCGACCTGTGGATCGCCGACGTCGGCCAGAACGCCTACGAGGAGATCAACTTCATCCCGGCCGGCACCGGCGGCGGCCTCAACTTCGGCTGGCGCTGCTACGAGGGCGACCAGCCGTACAACAGCTCCGGCTGCAGCGGCGCCTACTTCGAGCCGCTGGTGACCACCAGCCACTCCGCCGGCAACTGCTCGATCACCGGCGGCCGCGTCTACCGGGGTGCCGCCTACCCGTCGCTGGCGGGGCGCTACTTCTTCACCGACTACTGCAACACCGCCGTGCGCACGATCACCTTCGACGCCGGCCAGCCGCGCATCGAGGACCCGATCCCGGCCGGCACCATCAGCCAGCCGGTGGCCTTCGGCGAGGACGTCGACGGCGAGCTGTACCTGGCCAGCCTCACCGGCACCCTCTACCGCATCGTCGGCACCGGCGACACGGTGGAGTCCCGGGTGTCGACGCTGTCCGGGCAGTGCCTGCACGCGCCATCGCCCGCGGCCGGGACCGCGCTCGCCGCCTGGCCCTGCAGCGGCGCCGCCGGGCAGCGCTGGATCCTGCGCGGCGACGGCTCGCTGTACAACCCGGCCTCGGAGCGCTGCGCAGCCGCCTCGGGCACGACCCACGGCGCGGCGCTGCGGCTGCAGGCCTGCAGCGGCACGGCCACCCAGCGTTTCACCGCCACGCAGGCGGGCGAACTGCGCGTGGCCGGACTGTGCATGGACCATTCGCGCACGATGCGCCGCGCGGTCCAGGCCTCCACCTGCACCGGCATCGACAGCCAGGCCTGGGTGCTCTCGCCGGCGGAGTGAGGCCTCAGCCCAAGTGGAACATGAGCTTGGCCAGCAGCACGATGCCGACCATGTGCCAGAACAGGCTGAGGTGGAGGCGCCTGGACACGGACGACACCAGGCGCCCCCTGCGGCGCAGCGACATCGCTACGATGAAGTGGCCGGCGACGCTGAGCGCGAGCACGATCTTGAGCGCCAGCAGCAGGCCGAAGTCGCCCTCCAGCGCGTCCGCAAGCAGCGCGCGGTAGCGCCAGGCCATGCCCAGCCCGCTGCCGTAGAGGACCAGCAGCACCCACGGCATCAGCCGGCTTGCGCGGCGGCCGATGCCGGCCTCGACCAGGTGCATGGCGTTGCGCGGCACGTGCCGGCGCACGCGCCCGAGGATCAGCACCTCGAAGAACACCGTGCCGACGAACACGAACGCGGCGAACAGGTGCAGGACGTGCATGACGGCGTAGTGGCCCATGCCGCCATCGTCGCGCGCCGCGGCGGCGCGACGCCATGACCCGGGTCAAGGCGTCTCTGCGCGGGGGCCCGCTCAGCCCCGGTCGCGCAGGAACCGCGCCATCGACACGCCAGACGGCGGCGGTGCGAACTCGGCGGCCACGTCGATGAAGCCGCGCATCACCGCGACCTCGCGCGGCGTGCGGTTGAGCGCGTCGCGCAGATCGGGATCGCAGCCGGCGCGCAGCAGGTGGCGGGCCAGGCGCAACAGGCCGTGCAGGGCGGTCAGGTGCAGCGGGCCGAAGCCGCGCGGGTCCTGCGCGTCCAGGCGCGTGTCCTCGTCGAGCAGGCGGTCGACCGCGGCCTGCACCACGTCCTCGTCGCAGGCGGTGCCGGGCTCGGCGCGCGCGCCCAGCAGCAGCAGCAGCGGCGTGACCCCGCCCGCGGCCTCGGCGTCGGCCTCGGCACCGGCCAGCAGCAGGGTGTCGAACAGGGCCAGCAGGCGCGGGCGGTCGCGCGCGGTGAAGCCGTAGAGCGCGGCGCAGTGCAGCGGCGTCAGGCCCTGGGCGTCGGCGGCCTGGATGTTGGCGCCGGCGGTGAGCAGGCGCGCGCAGATGTCGGGCATACCGAGCGCGGCGGCGATCATCAGCACGGTGACGTCGCCGGGCAGGCGGTGTTCGAGCGCGACCTTCGCACGCAGCAGGCGTTCGACGATGACGCCGTGGCGCATGCTGACCGCGGCCGAGAGCGGGGTGGCGCCGGTGTGCGCGGCGCGCTGCGGGTCGGCGCCGCGCTCGAGCAGCAGCTCCAGCACCTCGGCGTGGCCGCCGCCGGCGGCGCGCAGCAGGCCGGTGCAGCCCTTGTCGTCGACGGCGTCGACCGCGAATCCGAGATCGAGCAGGCGGCGCACGGCGCCGGCATCGCCGGCCATCGCAGCGGCCGGCACGTCGGCTTCGCGCAACGGGCGGCCGGGAAGCGTCCAGCCGGTCCAGTCCAGCCAGTCGGCGAGGTCGCGGCGGCCGGCGGACAGCGCCACGCCCAGCGGCGTCTGGCCGTCGGCGGCGCGCACCGCCGGCGAAGCGCCGCCCTTCACCAGCAGCCGCAGCGCGGGCTCGCGGCCGAGCGCGGCGGCCAGGTGCAGCGCGGTCATGCCGTGGCCGTCGCGGCGGTCGAGGTCGACGCCGTCGGCGACCAGGCGCTCGAGCAGGCGCATCCAGCCCAGCCGCACCGCCAGCCCCGCCGCGGGATCGCCGCCAGGCGACGGGGCCAGGATGTCGGCGCCGCGCTCGACCAGCTCCAGCGCGAACTGCTCCAGCCCGCGCGCCGCCTGGTCCTCGCGCACGCAGGCCTCGAGGAAGCGCGCCAGGCCGCCGGCGCCGGCCGGCGATGCGCCGCCGCGCAGCAGCGCCTGGGCGGCGGGCAGCGCCGCCGTGCCCCGGCCCAGCAGCTGCAGCAGCACGGTGTCTTCGCCCTCCGCGCGCGCATCCGGGTCGGCGCCGTTGAGCAGCAGCCACTCGATGCGCGCCGGCGCCGGCGGCGCTTCGCCGTCGAGCAGCAGCCCGCCGAGTTCGGCGGCAGAAACAAGCTGCGCCAGCGGCTCGAGTTCCTCGAAGCGGCCCTCGGCGAGCTGTTCGCGCAGCACCTCGAGCGGCGCGCGGTCGACCGGCGCTTCGCTGTCGCCGCCAAGGACGCTGGCCGGGAGCGGATGCGCCGGGTCGAGCACGGCGACCATGGCCCAGCGCCCGCCGGACGCCGCATGCTCGACCGGGCGCTTGCCGCCTTCGTCGGCCAGCTGCGCGTCGACCTCCAGTTCGAGCAGGCGCGTAGCCAGCGCCGCGCTGCCGCTGCCGCACAGGCAGGCCAGGTGCAGGGCGTTGCGGCCTTCCGCGTCGACGGCGTGCACGTCGGCGCGGCCGGCCAGCAGGTCGAGCGCGGCCGCGTGGCCACCGGCGGCGGCGTCCAGCAGCGGCGTGCGCCCGACGGCGTCGCGGGCGTCGGCGTCCGCCTTCGCCTCGAGCAGCGCGGCCATGATCTCGACGTGGCCGGCGAGCGCGGCCTCGTGCAGCGCGCTGCGGCCGCGGGCGTCGCGGGCGTCGACCCGGGCCTTGTGCCGGAGCAGCAGGGCGACGCCGGCGGCATCGTCGTCATCGCCGCCGGCCGCGGCCAGCAGCGGCGGCGAGCCGCCTTCGGGCTCGGTGCGCGCGCCGCGTTCGAGCAGGAAGCGGGCGAGGCGCCAGTTGCCGCAGCCGCAGGCGATGCCGAGCGGGGTCACGCCGTCGGCGTTGCGGGCATCGAGCTCGGCGGCGGCGTCGCGCAGCAGGGCGGCTACGCCGGGATCGGAGCTGCGCGCGGCGTGGTGCAGCGGCGTGTTGCCGTCGCGGTCGGCGGCGCGCGGGTCGGCTCCATTGGCGAGCAGGGTCATCACCGCTTCGGGGCGGCCGTGCCAGCTGTCGCGGGTCGCCGCCAGCAGCGGCGTCAGGCCCGCGTGCGCGTGGTTGAGGTCGACGCCGCGGGTGATCAGGTCGCGCAGCAGGCGCAGGTCCGGCAGCACCGCCGCCAGCACCGCCAGCGAGCGCTGGTCGCGGCTCTCCGGCTCCGGCAGGGCGTGCGGATCGGCGCCCTGGGCCAGCAGGTCCAGGGCCCGCTCGACCCGGCCGCCGCGCGCCGCGGCATACAGGGCCGCGACGGGATCGGCGGCCGCCGCCTCGGCATCGTCCAGCGCGGCCGGGTGCGCCGGCTCGGGCATCTCGAGCACGTCCAGCGCCACCTGCGCCAGCGGCGTGCGCAGCAGCGCCAGGTGCAGCAGCGGCCAGGCGATGGCGGCCAGCACCGCCAGGATCCAGCGCGCGCCACCGGCCACCAGGCCCGGCCAGGCGAGCGCCAGCGCCAGCGCGAGGATGGCGGCGAGCGCGAGCGCGGCGCCAAGCCCGCGCCAGCTGGAACCATCGACTTCGTCGAGCGAATGCCAGTGCCCGGCCAGCGTCCGGCCGCCCTCGGCCTCGGCGCGCTGCCACAGCGGCCACAGCCGCCAGAGCGCGATCACGCCCAGGCCGGCGGTGGCGCTGAGCGCGAGCGCCGGGCCGGGCGAGGCGCCGCGGCTGGCAACCAGCGCCGACAGCGGCCAGCCCACCAGCAGTGCGCCCGCGGCCAGCGCCAGGCTCCACAGCAGCAGCAGCGCCAGCAGGTCGCGGCGGAGCGCGGCACCGGCGGGCAGCCCGCCGCCGAGACGCGCGCGCAGGCCGAGCGCCAGCGCAGGCTGCGCGAGGCAGGCCGCCAGCGCCGCAACCGCGGCCTCGGGCACGCCGGCCAGCAGCGCCAGCAGGACGCCGGCAACCAGCGGCAGCCAGGTCTTCATGGACGCGCGCTCAGGCATCGGTGCCCCAGTCGCCGGTCAGCGGATCCACGCCCGCGCGGGGCGGCATCTGCAGGTGGAAGCCGCGGCCGGCGAGGTTGGCGCGGACGACGTCGGCGTCCTCGCGCGCAAGGCGGCGGCCGGGGACCAGCGCGACCTCGAGCACGAAGCGCAGCTCGCCGAGCTCGCCGCGGACCGGGTCGGGGATGCGGCCGAAGTCGTCGCGGCCGGCGAGGTAGACGTAGGTATCGGCCTTTCGAAGGCTCTTGTAGACGAAGGCTTGCATCGGCGGTTCCAGCGCGCGGGCGCACGCGTGCAGGGATGAAGCATAAAGCAAGCGCGCCGCGGCGCCCCGGCGCCGCGCGTGGACGGCGCGGCGGAGGCTCAGTGGTAGCCGGCGTCGGCCTGGATCTTGCCCCGGAACACCGAGTACGACCACGCGGTGTAGCCGAGGATGATCGGCAGCAGGATGGCCAGCCCGACCAGGGTGAAGCCCTGCGACGACGGCGGCGAGGACGCATCCCAGATGCTCAGCGACGGCGGGATGATGTTCGGCCAGATCCCGACCACCAGCCCCGCGAAGCCGAGCACGAAGAAGCTCAGCGTCAGCAGGAACGGGCGCGCGTCGCGCCCTTCGCGCATCGCCGCGCGCCACAGCCAGAACGCGTTCACCAGCGCCAGCAGCGGCACCGGCGCCAGCCACCAGAAATTGCCGCCCTCGAACCAGCGCGCCATGACCTGGGAATCCAGGAACGGCAGCCAAGTGCTGACCAGGCCCATGAACGCGACCACCACCAGCACCAGCGGCCGGGTCACCGTGCGCGCCACCTGCTGCAGGCGGCCTTCGGTCTTCAGGATCAGCCAGCCCGCGCCGAGCAGCGCATAGCCGAACACCACCGCCACGCCGGTCAGCATCGAGAACGGGCTGAACCAGTCGAGCGCGCCGCCGAGGTACTTGCCCTCCTCCAGCGGCATGCCTTCGACCAGCGCGCCCAGGATCACGCCCTGCGCGAACGCCGCCACCATCGAGCCGGCCGCGAACGCGCCGCCCCAGAAGCGCTTCCCGCGCCGGGCCTTGAAGCGGAACTCGAAGGCGACGCCGCGGAAGATCAGCGCCACCAGCATCACCAGCACCGGCAGGTACAGCGCCGACAGCAGGATCGCGTAGGCCCTGGGGAAGGCGGCCAGCAGTCCGGTGCCGCCGAGCACCAGCCAGGTCTCGTTGCCGTCCCAGATCGGCGCGGCGGTGTTCATCATGTGGTCGAGCTGGTCGCCGTCCTCGGCGAAGGGCGCGAGGATGCCCAGGCCCAGCACGAAGCCGTCGAGCAGCACGTACATCATCACGCCGAAGCCGATCACGAAGTACCAGGCCACCGGCAGCCAGGCCGCGGTTTCCATCACGGGCCCTCCATGCGCGTGGACGTCGTGCCCGCGGGCGCCGTGCTGGAGGGCTCAGTGCTGGCATGCTCGCGCTCGCCGACCGACAGCGGGCGCGCCGGGGTCTTGTCGCCGCCCTCGGTGCGCGGCGGCTCCTCGAACGGCTGCGGCCCCTTGCGCACCAGGCCCAGCAGGTACCAGATGCCGGCCCCGAAGATCACCGCGTAGGCCACCGCATAAGTGGCCAGCGAGGTCATGACGGCCGCCGCGGTGATGTTGGGGCTCACCGCATCGCTGGTACGCAGCAGCCCGTACACCACCCAGGGCTGGCGGCCGATCTCGACCACGTACCAGCCCGCGAGCAGCGCGATGAAGCCCGCCGGGCTCAGCAGCCGCCAGCCGTCGAGCAGCCAGCGTGATCCGAACAGCCAGCCGCGCCACCAGGCCCAGGCCGAGGCCAGCGCCAGCACCAGCATCGCCACGCCCAGGCCGACCATGATCCGGAAGCCCCAGAACACCGGCGCGATCGGCGGGCGCTCGTCGCGCGGCACCGCCGTCAGCGGCTCGATCTCGCCGTCCCAGCTGTGGGTGAGGATCAGGCTGCCCAGGCGCGGGATGGCGACCTCGTAGTGGTTGGTCTCGTTCTCCGCGTCGGGGATCGCGAACAGGATGAGCGGCACGCCGGCGCCGGGTCCGCCGTGTTCCCAGTGCGCCTCCATCGCCGCCAGCTTGACCGGCTGGTGCTCGCCGACGTTGAGCCCGTGCAGGTCGCCGACCAGCACCTGCAGCGGCAGCGCGATCGCGGCGAAGGCCACCGCCAGCTTCAGCATCCGGCGCCCTTCCTCGACGTGCACGCCGCGCCGCAGGTACCAGGCGCTGACGCCGCCGATCACGAAGCAGGTGGTGATGAACGCCGCCAGCACCATGTGCGCCAGACGGTAGGGGAACGAGGGATTGAAGATCACCGCGAACCAGTCGACGGGCACGAACATCCCGTCGACCACCTCGTGGCCCTGCGGCGTCTGCATCCAGCTGTTCGCGGCCAGGATCCAGAAGGTCGAGAACAGCGTGCCCAGCGCGACCATGCAGGTCGACAGGAAGTGCAGCTTCGGCGACACCCGGTTCCAGCCGAACAGCATCACGCCGAGGAAGCTGGCCTCGAGGAAGAACGCGGTCAGCACCTCGTAGCTCAGCAGCGGGCCGAGGATCGCGCCGGCGCGTTCGCTCAGCACCGCCCAGTTGGTGCCGAACTGGAAGCTCATGACGATGCCGCTGACCACGCCCATGCCGAAGCTGATGGCGAAGATCCGCAGCCAGAAGAAGTACAGGTCGCGCCACTTCCCGTCCTGCGTGCGCAGCCAGCGCCATTCGAGGAAAGCGAGCCAGTGCGCCAGGCCGATGGTGAAGGCCGGGAACAGGATGTGGAAGGTGATGACGAAGCCGAACTGGATCCTCGACAGCAGCAGGGCATCCACGCAGTTCTCCGCGGCGTTCAGGTGCAGGGATGCACGCCATTCTGCGCCTGCACGCGTGCGCTGCGGTTCAGGCGGCGTGAACGCGCGCCGGCGGGCGCGGCCATGACCACCGGCCCAGAGCCGGCGCGGCCGCGGCTGATACGCTGGCGCGTCACGTTTCCGGGGCCATCGCACCATGCACGACCGTTCCGCTGCTTCCCTGCTGTCGCTTTCACTGCTGCTCGCGACGGTGCCGGCGCTGCCGGCTTCGGCCCAGCCCGCGCAGGCGCTCGACCTGCACCGGGTGATGGCCGACCCCGACTGGATCGGCGCGCCGGTGGAGCGCATGTGGTGGTCCTGGGACGGCGACACGGCGTACTACCTGGCCAAGCGCAGCGGCAGCAACGTGCGCGACACCTGGGCGCAGCCGGTGGCCGGCGGCGCGGCGCGCGTGGTCGAGGGCGCGGCGCGCGGCGGCATCGATGCGGCCGACCCGCTGTTCGACGCCACCCGCGCGCGCATGGCCTTCCTGCGCAACGGCGACGTCTTCGTGCGCGACCTGCGCAGCGGCGGCCTGACCCAGCTCACCCGCACCGAAGGCGGCGAATCCCAGCTGCAGTGGGGTCGCGACGGCTCGCTGTCCTGGCGCAGCGGCAACGACTGGTTCCGCTGGACCGCCGCCACCGGCGTCGGCCAGGCCGCAAGCCTGAAGGCCGAGGACGCGCCCGGCACCGCGCCGAAGCCCGACGCCCTGCGCGAGCGCCAGCTGCGCTACATCGAAACCCTGCGCACCGAGCGCGAGCGCCGCGAGGAGCTGCGCACCCAGGCCGAGGCCTGGCGCAGCGAGGATCCCTCGCGCGCGCCGGCACCGGCGTACCTGGGCAAGGACGTCGAGATCCAGGGCAGCGCGATGTCGCCAGACGGCCGCTGGCTGCTCGTCGTCACCCAGGCCAAGGGCGCGGACGGCGGCCAGGCCGGGAAGATGCCGAAGTACGTCACCGAGTCCGGCTACGAGGAGTTCGAGGACGTGCGCACGCGCGTGGGCCGCAACGATCCGGCGCCGCAGTCGTTCTGGCTGGTCTCGGTGGCCGACGGCCAAGTGCGCGAACTGAAGACCGAAGCGCTGCCCGGCATCGCCACCGATCCGCTGGCGGCACTGCGCAAGGCCGCCGGCAAGGACGCGCTGAAGGGCAACCGCCCGGTGCGCGTCGAGGGCTGGGGCGGCGACGTCTCCGGCGGCGCGCGCTGGAGCGACGACGGCCGCGGGCTTGCGCTGATGCTGCACTCGGTCGACAACAAGGACCGCTGGCTGGCGACGGTCGACCTCGCCGTCGCGAAGCTGCAGCCCGTGCACCGCCTGACCGACGAGGCATGGATCAACTGGAGCTTCAACGAGTTCGGCTGGATGCCCGATGGCCGCACGCTGTGGTTCCTGTCCGAGGAATCCGGCTGGTCGCACCTGTACACCACCTCGGGCGGCCGCGCGCGCGCGCTGACCTCGGGCCGCTGGGAAGCCTCGCAGCCGGTGCTGGCCGCGGACGGCGCCAGCTTCCTGTTCCTGTGCAACCGCGCCCGCCCTGGCGACTACGAGGTCTGCCAGGTCGGTGCCAACGGCGGCGAAGTGCGCGAACTGACCGCGCTCGACGGCGTCGAGGACTTCGTCGCCTCGCCCGACGGCCGCCGCGTGCTGGTGCGGCATTCGACCAGCTACATGCCGCCGCAGCTATCGGTGCTCGATGCCGCCGGCGGCGGTGCGCGCCAGCTCACCGACACGCGCACGGCCGAGTTCAAGGCCTACGACTGGCTGCAGCCCGAGACCGTGCAGGTGCCCTCGAAGCACGGCGCCGGCACCGTCTGGGGCAAGTACTACGGTCCGGCCACCATGGAGCCCGGGCGCAAGTACCCGGTGGTGCTGTTCGTGCACGGCGCCGGCTACCTGCAGAACGTCAGCGACCGCTACCCGAACTATTTCCGCGAGCAGATGTTCCACAACATGCTGGTGCAGCAGGGCTACATCGTGCTGGACCTCGACTTCCGCGCCTCCGAAGGCTACGGCCGCGACTGGCGCACCGCGATCTACCGGCAGATGGGCCACCCGGAGCTGGAGGACTATCTGGACGGCATCGACTGGCTGGTGGAAAACCGCCAGGGCGACCGCGACCGCGTCGGCATCTACGGCGGCAGCTACGGCGGCTTCATGACCTTCATGGCGCTGTTCCGCGAGCCGGGCGTGTTCAAGGCCGGCGCCGCGCTGCGCCCGGTGACCGACTGGTCGCAGTACAACCACGCCTACACCGCCAACATCCTCAACACGCCGGAACTGGACCCCGAGGCCTATGCGAAGTCATCGCCGATGGAATATGCCGAAGGCCTGCAGGATCACCTGCTGATCGCCCACGGCATGATCGACGACAACGTGTTCTACCGGGACTCGGTGATGCTGGCGCAGCGCCTGATCGAACTGCGCAAGGACAAGTGGGAATTGGCGAGCTACCCGCTGGAGCGGCACGGCTACGTGCACTCCGATTCGTGGTACGACCAGTACCGCCGCATCCACGAACTGTTCGAGCGCGCGCTGAAGCCCTGATTCCCGCCGCATCCCGCCCCACCCGGACTCATTCTGCAGGAGCCGCTACAGCGGCGACCCGGATTCGCCCGGAACCGTGCCCAAGCGCGGCTGCACGCCGGTCGCCGCTGTAGCGGCTCCTACAGGATGTGTACGGGGCGGGTCCGAAGCGGGTCCATGTGGGACCGGGCAGGCCCGGTGCGGACCATCCGCCGCGGGCGTCCTACAATCGCGTCATGAACGAATTCAACGACGTACGCGACTACCTCACCGGCCTGCAGGACCGCATCTGCGCCGCGATGGAGGGCGCCGACGGCGCCGCCCGCTTCCACGAGGACGCCTGGACGCGCCCCGACGAGAGCGCCAGCGGCGGCCTGTCGGGCGGCGGCCGCACCCGCGTCATGCGCGACGGTGCGGTGTTCGAGCAGGCCGGCATCGGCTTCTCGGACGTGCGCGGCTCAAGGCTCCCGCCCTCGGCCACCGCCAGCCGCCCGGAGCTCACCGGCGCTTCGTGGCGCGCAGTGGGCGTGTCGCTGGTGTTCCACCCGCGCAATCCCTACCTGCCGACCACGCATGCCAACGTGCGCCACTTCCGCGCCGAGCGCGACGGAGAGACGGTCGCGTCCTGGTTCGGCGGCGGCTTCGATCTCACGCCCTTCTACCCCTTCGACGAGGACGTGCTGCACTGGCACCGCACCGCGCGCGCGCTGTGCGAACCCTTCGGTGGCCAGGCGCGCTACGACGCGCACAAGGCCTGGTGCGACGAGTACTTCTTCCTGAAGCACCGCGGCGAAACCCGCGGCATCGGCGGCCTGTTCTACGACGACCTGGCCGAGGATTTCGAGCGCGACTTCGCCTACACCCGCGCGGTCGGCGACGGCTTCCTCGACGCCTGGCTGCCGATCGTCGAGCGCCGCCGGGCGACGCAGTACGGCGAGCGCGAGCGCGAATTCCAACTCTACCGCCGCGGCCGCTACGTCGAATTCAACCTGGTCTGGGACCGCGGCACCCACTTCGGCCTGCAGTCCGGCGGCCGCAGCGAATCCATCCTGATGAGCATGCCGCCGCTGGCGCGCTGGGAATACGGCTGGCAGCCCGAACCCGGCAGCGCCGAATCACGTCTGGCCGACTACCTGCGGCCACGCGATTGGCTTGCGGAGCTTTGATAGAGCGGTAAGCTTTGCCACGGATTGCGCGGATTCACGCGGATCAGACCGAGGCGGGACCTGCTGAACACCCCTTTTGAAACGTCGCCGTGCCTTGGCCGTGGCCCATGCCATTGCCACGAAGTGATCCGCGCAGATCCGCGCAATCCGCGTCATCCGCGGTGAAAACGCTCCTGTTCCAGGAACGCGAATCCGTGGCGGGAACTCCCACCCCAGTCCGCTACTTCCGCGGTATCACGGTGATGGTGCCGTCGACTTCCAGGGTGATCAGGGCGGCGTCGGAGACTTTGCCCAGGCCGTTGTCGCGCAGGGCTTCCTCGACGTCCAGGCGGCTGATGTTCTGGCGGCGCATGACCGCGTCGAACAGCTCGCCGTCGCGGCCCAGGAGGACCGGGCTGCCTTCCGCGATGCGATCCAGGGTCCGGCTGCGCGCGGTGGCGAAGCCCACCAGCCAGTTCCAGGCGATGAGCGTGCCCGCGAGGATCAGGCCGCCGACCAGCGACACGTCCTCGCCAATCAGCGAGTTCTGCACCGCCGTGCCCAGCAGCACCACGACGAGCAGGTCGAAGGGCGTGAACTGGCCGACGGTGCGCTTGCCCGACAGGCGGACCATCGCCAGCACGACGAAATAGACCACCGTGGCGCGGAGCACGAACTCCCACCACGGCATCGCAAGCTCGAACAGTCCCGACATGGCCTCGGCCTCCCAGCGACAGGCCACCATGAAGCCAAGCGTCCCGTGAAGGCATTGCGTTGTCCACGCGGGGCCGTCATTTCCTGCAGCGCGTCGTCCGTACCGGGAACTATTCGCCCTTGGTCAACGCGGCCACCCGCGAACGGACGGCGATGATGCGGGCAACGGGAAGCTCACGCCGCCACGGCTCCGTCGCGCAGCGCGACCGCCGCGCCGAGCAGGCCCGGGTTCGGATGCGTGACCACCTGCACCGACACCGGCTCCAGGTAGGCGGCGAAGCGGCCCTTGGCCAGGAAGCGCTCGCGGAAGCCGCTGGCACGCAGGAACGGCAGGAAGCGCGGCACGATGCCGCCGGCGACCACCACCGTGCGCGCGCCGTGCACCAGGGCGACGTCGCCGGCGACGCTGCCGAGGATCGCGCAGAAGCGCGCCAGCGCCCGGCGCGCGACCACGTCATGGCCATCGAGCGCGGCCGCGACCACGTCGGCCGGATCTCGCAGGCCGGCATCCTGCACGCCGTCGCGCGCCCGCAGCACCGCGTCGATCGCCGACAGCCCGCTGCCCGACAGCAGCCGCTCCCAGGACACCCGCCCGTGGCGCGCAACCGCCCAGTCGGCCAGTGCGCGCTCCTCGTCGCCCAACGGCGCGAAGCCGACGTGCCCGCCCTCGGTCTCCACCACGTCCCAGCCGCGCGCGGCGCTGCCCACCAGCAGGCCGACGCCGAAGCCCGTGCCCGGCCCGATCACGCTCACCGGGCCGCGCGTGATGTCGTGGTCGCGACCGTACAGCGCCACGCGTTCGTCCGCGGCCAGAGCCGGCACCGCCTGCGCGATGGCGCCGAAGTCGTTGATCAGGCGCAGCTCGTCGAGGCCGAGCGAGGCACGCAGCTCGTGGCGGTTGAACGACCAGGCGCGGTTGGTGAGCCGGATCTCGTCGCCGCCCACCGGGCAGGCCAGCGCGATCGCCGCGCGCCGCGGCCGCGCCCCGACGGCCGCCAGGTAGTGCTCGGCCGCGTGCTGCAGGCTGGCGAACCCGGCGTTGCGCAACGACTGCGACTCGAGCAGCGCGGGCACGGCAGCCGTCGGGTCGCACAGCGCGAAGCGCGCGTTGGTGCCGCCGATGTCGGCGATCAGGGCCAGTCCGTCGGTCGTATCCATGGGCATGATCCTGCCGCATCCAGGGCGTCGGGCGCGAACAGCTCGCGGCCCGTGCCGGTGCGACTGGGCGCCGGCGCAGCCATGTGGCGGATGCGTACGAATGCATCGGACAGTAAAAAGCCCCGCAGGCAGGGGGGGCCGGCGGGGCTGGAGAACGGGGCTCGGGGAGAAGCCGTCGTTCCGGGGTCGATCATCTCCAGGGGAGGGGAGTGATCTGCGACAGACCTTGCATCTGTCGCGACCTATATGACCACCGTGAACATGGATGGTTCGTGAAGATCCCCGTTAACTTTTTGTTGGATTCAGCGGGCATTTAGCCCTTTCCATCTTGGCCCATGCCAGCGCCGTTTTCGATCGTGGATGGCGCCCATTCAGGCCCCGGCCATCGCCTCAGTGCGCCTGCTCCCAGTTGTCTCCGACCCCGCTGTCGACGACCAGCGGGACCTTCAGCTCGGCCGCCCCGGTCATCCTGGCAACCACCTCGGCCAGCAGCGTGTCGACGAAGCCGGCCTCGCATTCGAACACCAGCTCGTCGTGCACCTGCAGGATCATCAGCGCGCGCCCCGCCTGTCCCGCCAGCCAGGCGTCCACGGACACCATCGCGCGCTTGATGATGTCGGCGGCGGTGCCCTGCATCGGTGCGTTGATCGCCGCGCGCTCGGCGCCCGCACGCTGGGCCTGGGTGCCGCGGCTGATGTACTCCAGATACAGGCGGCGGCCGAAGACGGTCTCGACGTAGCCCTGCTCGCGCGCCTGGGCGCGGGTACGCTCCATGAAGTCGCGCACGCCGGGATAGCGCGAAAAGTACAGCGCGATGTAGTCCTGTGCCTCGGCGCGCGAGATGCCGAGGTTGCGCGCCAGGCCGAAGGCGCCCATGCCGTACATCAGGCCGAAGTTGATCGCCTTGGCGGCGCGGCGCTCGTCGCCGGTAACCTCGTCGAGTTTGCGACCGAACACTTCCGCCGCGGTGGCGCGATGGATGTCGGCGCCGGCCTCGAAGGCCGCGACCAGGCCGGCGTCCCCGGAGAGGTGGGCCATGATCCGCAGCTCGATCTGCGAGTAGTCGCAGGCCACGATCTTCCGCCCCGGCGGCGCCACGAAGGCGGTGCGGATGCGGCGGCCATCCTCGGTGCGGATCGGGATGTTCTGCAGGTTGGGATCGCTCGACGCCAGCCGCCCGGTGGCGGCGCCGGCCTGCTGGTAGCTCGTGTGCAGGCGGCCGGTTTCCGGATTCACCATTTCCGGGAGCTTGTCGGTGTAGGTGCCGCGCAGCTTGGCCAGGCTGCGGTAGTCCAGGATCACCCGCGGCAGCTCGTGCAGGTCGGCGATGGCCTCGAGCGCCTCCTCGTTGGCCGAGGGCTGGCCCTTGGGCGTCTTCACCAGGGTCGGCAGCTTCAGCTCGTCGTAGAGCAGCGCGCAGACCTGCTTCGGCGAATCGAGGTTGAAGGTCCGGCCCGCGAGCTCCGTCGCCCGCTGCTGCAGTTCCAGCATGCGCCGGCCCAGCGCCGCGCCCTGGCGGCGGAGTTCGTCGCCGTCGAGCAGTACGCCGTTCGCCTCCACGCGCGCGAGCACCTCCACCAGCGGCATCTCGATGTCGCGGTACACCGGCCGCAGGCCGGGCTCGGCCTCCAGGCGCGACGCGAGCACGCGGTGCAGGCGCAGGGTGACGTCGGCGTCCTCGGCGGCGTAGCGGGTCGCGTCGTCGATGGCGACCTGCGAGAACGGGATCTGTTTTGCGCCCTTGCCCGCGACATCGGTGTAGGCCACCGTCTGGTAGCCCAGCTCCCGCTTCGCCAGCGAATCCATGTCGTGGCGCGCGCGGCCGGAGTCGAGCACGAAGCTTTCCAGCAGGGTGTCGTCGGAATAGCCGGCGACGGCCACGCCGTGGCGGCGCAGCACGTGCAGGTCGTACTTGCCGTTCTGGCCGACCTTGCGCACCGCCGGGTCCTCCAGCAGCGGGCGCAGCAGGTCCAGCGCCACGGCACGGTCGAGCTGGGCGGGCGCGCCAGGATAGTCGTGCGCCAGCGGCAGGTAGGCGGCGCGGCCGGGCTCGCAGCTGAAGCTGATGCCGACCAGGTTGGCGCGCAGGGGATCGAGCGAATCGGTCTCGGTGTCGACCGCGAACAGGCCGGCCTCGCGCAGCCGTGTGATCCACGCTTCCAGCGCCGCGGCGTCGAGGATGGTGTCGTAACGTCCCTCGATCGCCAGCGCGGGATCCGGCGCGGTGCCATCCGCGTCCGCCGCCGGCGCGACGAAGCCGCTGCCCGCGCGCGCGATCGTCGCCTTCGCCGGCACATTCCCGTTCGCAGCGCTGCCGCCATCTAGCTCCTTCAGCGCCTGCACGAAGCCGTAGCGCGCGTACAGCGCACGCAGCGTGTCCACGTCGGGTTCGCGCAGCGCGAGATCGGTGACACCGACCTCGAGTTCGACGTCGGTGCGGATGGTCGCCAGCTCGCGGCTCAGCGGCAGGCGGTCGAGCGCCGCACGCAGGTTGTCGCCGACCTTGCCCTTGATCTCGCCGGCCGAGGCCATCACACCGCCGAGGCTGTCGTAGGCGGCCAGCCACTTGGCGGCGGTCTTCGGCCCGCACTTCTCCACGCCGGGGATGTTGTCGACGCTATCGCCCATCAGCGCCAGCAGGTCGACCACCTGGTCCGGGCGGACGCCGAATTTCGCGATCACCGCCTCGTCGGAATCGGTGCGCGTGCCGCTCATCGTGTTCACCAGCGCCACGCCCGGCCGCACCAGCTGCGCGAAGTCCTTGTCGCCGGTGGAGATGGTGACGTCGATGCCCTCGGCCGCCGCGGCCAGCGCAAGCGTGCCGATGACGTCGTCGGCCTCGACCCCGGGCACGCGCAGGATCGGCATGCCCAGCGCCTCGACCACCTCGCACATCGGCTGCACCTGCGCGCGCAGGTCGTCGGGCATCGGCGGGCGGTTGGCCTTGTACTCGGGATACAGCTCGTCGCGGAAGGTCTTCCCCGGCGCGTCGACCACGAAGGCGACGTACTCGGGCCGCTCCTTCAGGGTCGCGCGCAGCATGTTGACCACGCCGAACAGCGCGCCGGTGGGCTCGCCCCCGGCATTGGTCAGCGGCGGCAGCGCGTGGAAGGCGCGGTAGAGATAGGAGGAACCGTCGATCAGGACCAGGCGTGTCATGCCCCGGATTCTACGTCCTCACCGCCTGCGGCCGGGCCGCTGGCGCATAATCCACGCACCCTCCAGGGAGACCGCCATGAACCGCTTCGTGCCCGCGCTTGCCGCCGCCCTCCTGCTGGGCGCCTGCGCCACCTCCGCCGATCCGCTCGTCCAGGCCGGGATCCCGGAGGGCGCGGAGGAAACCGTCCGCACCGAGGCCAACGGCGACGTCGTCACCGAGTACCGCGTCGACGGCCGCGTCCGCGCACTCAAGGTGGAACCCTCGCGCGGCCCGACCTACTACCTCTACGACCGCGACGGCGACGGCATCGTCGACAACGAGCGCGACGGCGTGTCCCCGGTCTATTTCAAGCTCTTCGAGTGGAACTGATCACGCCACCCGGCCACGACCGCGGCGGCGACAGCGAGTACGTCGGGCTGCGTCGCCACCTGCAGCCGGTCGTCACCACCTGGCTGACCGGCCTGCTGGCGGTGCTGCCACTGGTGCTCACCCTAGTGCTGCTGGGCTGGGCGGTGGGCATCGTCAACCGCTTCCTCGGCCCGAGCAGCCTGTTCGGGCGCTCGTTCACTGTGTTCGGCGAATGGTTCGAGGCGAACCCGATCGTCGCCTGGCTGCTGGGCACCCTGCTCACGCTCGGGCTGATCTACCTGCTGGGCCTGCTGGTGCGCTCGCGCCTGACCGCGCCGTTCAAGACCCTGGTCGGGAACACGATGCGCCGCATCCCGCTGGTGGGCAGCGTCTATGCGCTGGCCGAGCGCTTCGTGTCGGTGATCGGCGACCGCCAGCACGCCGACATCGCCGCGATGAGCCCGGTGTGGTGCTTCTTCGGCGGCGACGGCGTGGCCGTGCTGGGGCTCCTGCCCAACCCCGAGCCGATCGAGATCGACGGCCGCTTGCACCTGACCGTGCTGGTGCCGACCGCGCCGATCCCGGTCGGCGGCGGCCTGCTGTACGTACCGATCGACTGGGTGAAGCCGGCCGAGATCGGCATCGACACCCTGACCAGCGTCTATCTGTCGATGGGCATCACCCCGCCGCGCCCCGGAGCGGCCGCGTCGGCGCGGGGTAAAATCGAAGTTCCCGTCGGGGAGTAGCCTGCTTCCGCAAGAGGCGCCCGCGGCGACACGGCGCCTGGGCGCTGGCGGCCACCGGCTTCACGACCAGCATCGACGCGATGGCGGACGTCCGGAAACCGGCGCGGGTTCACACCGCTGCGCCGGCGCGCCCGCCAACATCATGTGTTGCACCACCACCAGCCAGACCCCCGATGTACGGACGCGAACGCCGCCGAGACACGCCATCCGACCCCGCCGCCCTGCGCGCCGGCCTGACGCCGGGCCAGCTCAAGGCGCTGGAGACGCTGGAACAGTTCAAGTGGACGCTGAAGTTCGTGCGCCGGCCGATGTTCCTGGACCCGGTCCCGGTGGTGTTCGACCGCACCGGGGAACGCTGGGCGGTGCTCGAGCCCGACGGCTCGCTCAACGAGTCGCCGGGCTTCAAGCTGCGCGACTGAAGCCTCAGGCCGGCTGCAGGTTGGCGTAGGCCATCACCAGCCACTTGCTGCCGGCGTCGTCGAAGTTCACCTGCACGCGCGCGTGCGCGCCCGCGCCCTCGATGTCGGTGACCACGCCCGCGCCGAACTTCGCGTGCACCACGCCCTGGCCCACGGCGATGCCCGGGGTCTCGTCGACCACCGCGTGGCCATGGTCGCGCCGCGGCGCCTGGGCGTAGCGGGTGCGCGACACCTGCACCTTCGGGCGCACGTCGTTGAGCAGCGCCGGCGGGACCTCGCGCAGGAAGCGCGAGGGCATGCCGTACATGTCCTGGCCGTGCAGGCGGCGCGTTTCCGCGTGGCTGAGCACCAGCTTCTGGCGCGCACGGGTGATGCCGACGTAGGCCAGGCGCCGCTCCTCCTCCAGCCGCCCGCTCTCGTCGATCGAGCGCGCGTTGGGAAACAGGCCTTCCTCCAGTCCCGCCAGGAACACCAGCGGAAACTCGAGCCCCTTTGCGCTGTGCAGCGTCATCAGCTGCACGCCGTCCTCGCCGGCCTGCGCCTGGCCCTCGCCGGCCTCGAGCGCGGCGTAGGCCAGGAAGGCGACCAGCTCGGTGAGCGCGGCCGACTCGTCGTCGTCGCCGCGCACGAAGCGCGAGGCCACCGAGACCAGCTCGTCGAGGTTGTCGACGCGCGAATCCAGGCTGCCCTTGGACTCGCGGGCGTAGTGCTCGCGCAGGCCGGAGCGTTCCAGCACGTGGTCGATCTTGTCCTTGAGCGGCAGATCCACGAGTTCGCGATCGATGGCGTCGATCAGCGCGTGGAAGGCGGCCAGCGCATTGCGCGCCCGCCCGGCCAGCCCGCCGCCCTGCGCGCAGCGCAGCGAGGCCTCCCACAGCGACACCCCGTCCTCGCGCGCGCGCATGCGCACCTCGTCGAGCGTCCTGCCGCCGATCCCGCGCGTGGGCGTGTTGACCGCACGCTCGAAGGCCGCGTCGTCGTCGCGGTTGGCGACCAGGCGCAGATAGGCCAGGGTGTCCTTCACCTCGGCGCGCTCGAAGAAGCGCACGCCGCCGTAGACGCGGTAGGGCACCTGGGCCTCGAGCAGCTTCTCTTCGATGATCCGCGACTGCGCGTTGCTGCGGTAGAGCACGGCGCAGTCGCCGTGGCTGCCGCCGTCGCGCACCCATTCACGGATGCGGCCGACGATGTAGTCGGCCTCGTCGATCTCGTTGTAGGCGGCGAACAGGTCGATCGGCTCGCCGGCGCCGCTGTCGGTCCAGAGCTTCTTGCCCAGCCGTCCGGGGTTGTGCGCGATCACCGCGTTGGCGGCGTCCAGGATCGCCGCGGTGGAGCGGTAGTTCTGCTCCAGGCGGATGGTCTGCGCGCCGGGGAAGTCCTGCAGGAAGCGCTGCACGTTCTCGACCTTCGCCCCGCGCCAGCCGTAGATGGCCTGGTCGTCATCACCGACCACGAACACCTGGCCCGAATCTCCTGCCAGCAGGCGAATGAAGCCGTACTGGATGGCGTTGGTGTCCTGGAATTCGTCGACCAGCAGGTGCGCGAAGCGCTGGCGGTAATGTGCAAGCAGCACCGGCGTATCGCGCAGCAGCTCGTGCGCGCGCAGCAGGATCTCGGCGAAGTCGACCAGGCCGGCGCGGTCGCAGCGCTCCTGGTAGAGCGCGTACGCCCTGAGCATCACCGAGCCCCACTCGTCCTGCCCGTCCTGGATGTGCGCCGGGCGCCGGCCCTCGTCCTTCTGCGCGTTGATCCACCAGGCGATCTGCCGCGGCGGGAAGCGCGCCTCGTCGAGCTCCAGCTGCTGCCCCACGCGCTTGACCAGGCGCAGCTGGTCGTCGGAGTCGAGGATCTGGAAGCCCTCGGGCAGCTTCGCGTCCCGCCAGTGCAGGCGCAGCAGCCGGTGGGCGAGGCCGTGGAAGGTGCCGATCCACAGCCCGCGCGCGCCGTTGCGCAGCAGCGCATCGGCGCGGTGGCGCATCTCGGCCGCGGCCTTGTTGGTGAAGGTGACCGCGAAGATGCCGTGCACCGGCACCCCGAAGACCTCGTTCAACCAGGCGATGCGGTGGGTGAGGACGCGGGTCTTGCCGGAGCCGGCGCCGGCCAGCACCAGGTAGTTGCCAGGTGGCGCGGAGACAGCCTCGCGCTGGGCGTCGTTGAGCCCGTCGAGCAGGTGGGAGACATCCATTGGCGCATTTTACGCGAGGCAGGGCCGCCCCACCCGGCGGCCCCGCAGCCATGGGGCCCGGCCTGCTGCGTCAGTGCGCGTGTTCGCGCCGGCTCGCCGAGCCCGTCATCAGCTTGTCGGTCCAGGCGATGCCCATCGCCGACAGGATGAAGGCGAAGTGGATGATGGTCTGCCACAGCACGCCCATCTCGGTGGCGTTGGTGCAGGCCTTGCCCTTGAGTCCCGCCGCCGTGGCGGCCACCGCGGCGGCGATGCCGTCGGCGGAGCTGCAGTGCGGCAGGCCGCTGCCCAGCGTCCCGGCCTCGATGAAGGTCTTGAGCAGGTGGATCGAGGAGATGCCGATGATCGCCATCGCCAGCTTCACTTTGAGCACGCTGGCGTTGACGTGGCTCAACCATTCCGGCTGGTCGGGATGGCCGGCGAGGCCGAGGCGGGAGACGAAGGTCTCGTAGCCGCCCACGATCACCATCACCAGCAGGTTGGAGATCATCACCACGTCGATCAGGCCGAGCACGATCAGCATGATGTCCTGCTCGCCCAGCGACGGGGTCTCGTGGATCAGGTGCCAGAGCTCCTTGCCGAACAGGACCACGTACACGCACTGCGCGGCGATCAGGCCCAGGTAGAGCGGAAGCTGCAGCCAGCGCGAGCTGAAGATGAGGGCGGGCAGCGGGCCCAGCCGCGGGGCGGGCGGATGCGGATTCGACACGGGGATCCTTGCGGGCGGAAAAACCGGTGAAGCGTAAAGGCCGTGGCCGGCGGCCGCCAAGCGGTTTTTCGCGGCCACCGCCATGGCTGCGACCACAGCGTTGCGGGCGCGCGCGCCCACCGCCGACCGCCCGCGCCTAGACTCGGAGCCCCCACACCCGAGGAGCCACTGCGATGATCGATCTCCACTACTGGCCCACCCCGAACGGCCACAAGGTCACCCTGTTCTTCGAGGAAGCGGGGCTGGAATACCGGATCCATCCAGTCGACATCGGCAAGGGCGCACAGTTCGAACCGGCGTTCCTGGCGATCTCGCCCAACAACAAGATGCCGGCCATCGTCGACCACGCGCCGGCCGACGGCGGCGCGCCGCAGAGCGTGTTCGAGTCGGGTGCCATCCTGCTGTACCTCGCGGAAAAGACCGGCCGTTTCCTGCCGGCCGAGCCGCGCGGGCGCATCGAGGCGCTGGAATGGCTGTTCTGGCAGATGGCCGGCCTGGGGCCGATGACCGGGCAATACGGGCACTTCAACGTCTACGCGCCGGAGAAGATCCCGTACGCCACCGAGCGCTACACGAAGGAGGTGCAGCGCCTGCTCGGGGTGCTCGACAAGCGCCTGGCCGGCCGCGCGTTCATCACCGGCGATGACTACACGATCGCCGACATGGCGGCTTATCCCTGGATCAACGTCTACGACCGCGCGCCGCTGGACATGGCGCCCTTCCCCGAAGTGCAGCGCTGGCAGGCCGCGATCGCCGCGCGCCCGGCCACGCAGCGCGCCTATGCGCTCTCGAAGCAGGTGAACCCGGACGCCGGGAAGCCGATGAGCGACGACGAGAAGGCGGTGCTGTTCGGCCAGGGCGCGCGGCCAGCCTGAACCGGTAAACCGCGGTGGCCGCCCTGAACCATGCCCCAGTCGCTGCGGGATGCCTCCCTGCAGGAGCGGGTACTGCCGCGACCTGCTCACCCGGATCCCGGCAATTCCGTTGCCACGCGGTGGCCCGGGTCGCGGCTGTAGCCGCTCCTACAAGGGAGGCTGCGGCATCATGGGGGTTGGATCGTTTTTCCGGACCGCCACATGCGACTGCTCCTGGCTACAGCCCTCATGACCCTTGCCCTCCCGACCGTCCAAGCCGCCACGCCCGGCACCGCGCACGCCGAGCCCCTCACCCTCGAAGCCATCACCGGCGACGCCGCGCTGTCCGGCCCGACCCTGCTCAAGCCGAAGGTCGCGCCGGACGGCTCGCGCGTGACCTTCCTGCGCGGCAAGGACGGCGACCGCAACCGCCTCGACCTCTGGGCCTACGACGTCGCAAGCGGCACGACCGCGATGCTGGTCGATTCGGCGGTGGTGCTGCCCGGCGACGAGGTGCTCAGCGACGAGGAGAAGGCGCGCCGCGAGCGCCAGCGCATCGCCGCGCTCTCGGGCATCGTCGACTACCACTGGGCGCCGGACTCGCAGCGCCTGCTGTTCCCGCTGGGCGGCGAGCTCTACCTCTACGACCTGGCCACGCCGGGCCGCGACGCGGTGCGCAGGCTGACCTCCGGCGGCGGCTTCGCCACCGACCCCAAGGTCTCGCCGAAGGGCGGCTACGTCAGCTTCATCCGCGGCCGCAACCTGTGGGTGGTCGACCTCGCCAGCAGTGACGAAGTGCAGCTCACACGCGACGGCGGCGGCACGATCGGCAACGGCGTCGCCGAGTTCGTGGCCGACGAGGAGATGGCCCGCCACACCGGCTACTGGTGGGCGCCCGACGATTCCGCCATCGCCTACGCGCGCATCGACGAGTCGCCGGTGCCGGTGCAGAAGCGCTACGAGGTCTATCCCGACCGCACCGAGGTGGTGGAGCAGCGCTATCCCGCGGCCGGCGACGACAACGTGCGGGTCGAGCTGTTCGTCGCCCGTCCCGACCGCCCGCGCGCCGCGCCCACGCGCATCGACCTCGGCGGCAACCCGGACATCTACCTCGCCCGCGTCGACTGGCGCGACCCGCAGCGGCTGGCGTTCCAGCGGCAGTCGCGCGAGCAGCAGCGCCTGGACCTCGTCGAGGTGGAGCTGGCCAGCGGCCGCCAGCGCACCCTGCTGACCGAAACCTCGGACACCTGGGTGCCGCTGCACGACAACCTGCGCTTCCTCGCCGACGGCCGCTTCCTGTGGTCGAGCGAGCGCGACGGCTTCGAGCACCTCTACATCGCCAGCGAGGACGGCTCCGACCTGCGACAGCTGACCCGCGGCGACTGGCCGGTGGACGCGCTGGAAGCGGTGGACGAGGCGCGCGGGCTGGCCTGGTTCACCGCCGGCCGCGAATCACCTACGCAGCGCGCGCTGTATTCGGTGCCCCTGGACGGCGGCGACATCGTCGAACTGACGTCCACCCCCGGCACGCACGCCATCACCTTCGCCGGCAACGCCAGCGTCTACGTCGACAGCTGGTCGAACACGCGCACGCCGCCGCAGCTGGAGCTGTACCGCGCCGACGGCACGCGCATCGCCGCGCTGGTGGACAACGACCCGGCCGATCCCGCGCATCCCTACGCACGGCACCTGGGCGCGCACCTGCCCACGGAGTTCGGCACCCTCACCGCCGCCGACGGCAACACGCCGCTGCACTACAGTGTGATCAGGCCGGCGGGCTTCGATCCCGCCAAGCGCTACCCGGCCGTGGTCTTCGTCTACGGCGGCCCCGCCGCGCAGACCGTGCTCGACGCCTGGCCCGGCCGCGCCGACGCCTTCTTCAACCAGTACCTGGCGCAGCAGGGCTACGTGGTGTTCTCGCTCGACAACCGCGGCACCCCGCGGCGCGGCCGCGACTTCGGCGGCGCACTGTACGGGAAGCAGGGCACGGTGGAGGTCGAAGACCAGCGCAAGGGCGTCGAGTGGCTGCGCAGCCAGCCCTGGATCGACGGCGACCGCATCGGCGTGCACGGCTGGTCGAACGGCGGCTACATGACGCTGATGCTGCTGGGCCAGGCGCCCGACGACTACCGCTGCGGCATCGCCGGCGCGCCGGTGGCGGACTGGGCGCTCTACGACACCCACTACACCGAGCGCTACATGGGCCTGCCGAAGGCCAACGTCGAGGGTTACCGCACCGCCAGCGTGTTCACCCACCTCGACGGCATCCGCGACGATGCGCTGCTGCTGGTGCACGGCATGGCCGACGACAACGTGCTCTTCAGCAACGCCACGGCGCTGATGTCGAAGCTGCAGGCGCAGGACACCCGCTTCCAGCTGATGACCTATCCCGGCGCCAAGCACGGCCTGCGCGGCGGCGATGCGCTGCACCGCTACCGGATGGCGGAGCGGTTCTTCGCCGACTGCCTCACCCCCTCCCCGTCCCAGTCCTCGTCCCTTTCCCCGTCCCTGTAGGAGCAGCTACAGCTGCGACCCGGTATCCCGGAAAACCGGGTTGGAGGTCGGAGGAGAGGATTCGCAAGCCCGGGGTCGCAGCTGTAGCTGCTCCTACAGGGTGTTGCGCACAGGGTGTTGCGGACGGGGTTGCGGGCAGGGGACTGACAGGGGCGTCCGGCGGGGATGTCGACGTGCCCGGCGGCCATCATCCGGGGCTGCGGGCGCCGTGGCTATACTCGCCCCCTTTCCACCGCCGGACCCGCGCCTTGCCGTCATCGCAGTCGTTGCCGCCCATGCCGGCCCTGGCGATCACCGCCCATACCGCCACCACCGCGCTCGGCCGCGGCCTTGCGGCCCAGGTCGAGGCGCTGCGCGCGCGGCGCGGCGGGCTGCGGCCCAATGATTTCGGCGCCGACCCGCTGCCGGCGTGGATCGGCCGCGTCGACGGCCTCGAGGACGGGGCGCTGCCGGCGGAGTTCGCGCAGTGGGACTGCCGCAACAACCGGCTGGCGTGGATGGCGCTCCAGCACGACGGCCTCATGGACGCGGTGGCGTCGGTGCGCGCGCGCCACGGCGCCGAGCGCGTGGCGGTGGTGATCGGCACCTCGACCTCGAGCATCGGCGCCAGCGAAGAGGCCTATGCCCGGCTGCAGCCGGGCACCGACGGCGTGCCCGCCTTTCCCGCCGACCTCGCGCGGCCGATCGTGCACACGCCGCACTCGCTGGGCGACTTCGTGCAGGCCGCCACCGGCCTGCGCGGCCCCTGCATCACCGTGGCCACCGCCTGCTCGTCCAGCGCCAAGGTGTTCGCGCAGGCGGCGCGGCTGATCCACGCCGGCCTGGTCGACGCCGCGCTCGTCGGCGGCGTCGACACGCTCTGCGGCAGCGTGCTGTTCGGCTTCAATTCGCTGGGGCTGGTGTCGGCCAATCCCTGCCGGCCGTTCGACCGCGATCGCGACGGCCTGTCGCTGGGCGAGGCCGGCGGCTTCGCCGTGCTCGAGCGCGCGCAGGCGGGGGCCGGTGGCCTGCAGCTGCGCGGCTACGGCGAGTCCAGCGACGCGCACCACATGTCGGCGCCGCATCCCGACGGCCTCGGCGCGACGCTGGCGATGCGCGACGCGCTCGCCCGCGCCGGCATCGCGCCGGTCGAGGTCGGCTACCTCAACCTGCATGGCACCTCGACGCCGGCCAACGACGCGGTCGAGGCGGCGGCGGTGGCGGCGCTGTTCCCCGACACGCTGCACGCCAGCTCCACCAAGGGCTGGACCGGGCACACGCTGGGCGCGGCGGGCATCGTCGAATCGGTGTTCGCGCTGATCGCACTCGAACACGGGCTGCTGCCGGGCATCCTGCACAGCGAGGTTCCCGATCCCGCCTGCGGCCCGCAGATCCGCTTCGACAACGCCACCGGGGCCGACATCCGCTACGCCATGAACAACTCCTTCGGTTTCGGCGGCAACAACGCCGCCCTGGTGTTCGGGCGCGCATGAACACGCTCACCGCGCGCATCGAAGGCATCGGCTTCTGGGCCGCCGGGCTGCCGTCCTGGCAGGCCGCCCTCGACCACGTCCGCGACGGCACGCCGCCGGGCGAGCCGGGCAAGCCCTCGCCGGCCCTGCTGGCACCCAACGAGCGCCGGCGCGCACCGCCATCGGTGGCCGTGGCGCTGGACGTGGCGCTGGCCGCCTGCGAGGCCGCCGGCCGCGACCCGGCGGCGCTGCCGTCGGTGTTCGCTACCACCCACGGCGACCTCGCCATCACCGATTACATGTGCGCCACGCTGGCCGACGATCCGCGCGCGATCTCGCCGACGAAGTTCCACAACTCGGTGCACAACGCCGCCGCCGGCTACTGGACCATCGGCGCCGGCTGCGTGCGCCCGGCCACGGCGCTGAGCGCGCACCGGGCGAGCTTCGCGCAGGGCCTCGTCGAAGCGCTGGCGCAGCTGGCCTGCGGCGACGACGCCGTGCTGCTGGTCGCCTACGACACCGAGGGCACCGGGCCGCTGGGCGCGATCTCGCGAAGCCGGGGGCTGCTGGGCGCCGCGCTGGTGCTGTCGGCCTGTCAGGGCCCCGACGCGACCGGAGCCGGGCCGGGCACCCTGCTGCGCGCCACCCTGCTCGATGCCGACGCACCCGAGCGCCACGGCCCGCTGGCGCGGCACGGTGCCGGCAATGCGATGGCGCCGATGCTGCCGCTGTTCGATGCCCTCGCCGGCCGCGGCGACCTCGCGCTGCTGCACGCGGGCCACGGCCGCACCCTGCGCGTGGAACTCGCGCATGGCTGAGCGCGCGCCGCTGCAGCACGACGACGTCGCCGTGGTGATCCCGGCGCTCAACGAATCCCTGCGCATCCGCGGCGTGGTCGAGGATGCGCTGGCGCAGGTCGCGACCGTGATCGTGGTCGACGACGGCTCCGACGACGACACCGTGGCCCGCATCGCCGACCTGCCCGTGCGGGTGCTGCGCCACGCCCGCCGCATGGGCAAGGGCGCGGCATTGCGCCGCGGCTTCGCCGAGGCCGAGCGCCTGGGCATGCGCGCGGTGGCGACCATGGACGGCGACGGCCAGCACGACGCCGCCGACATCCCGCGGCTGATCGCCGCGGCCAACCGCCATCCCGGCTGCGTGATCGTGGGCGCGCGCCTGCGCAAGCGCGCGTCGCAGCCGCCGCACCGGCGCCTGGGCAACGACTTCGGCGACTGGGGCATCAGCTGGGGCTGCGGCTTCCGCGTGGTCGACACCCAGAGCGGGCAGCGGCTGTATCCGCGCGAGGTGTTCACGCTGCGCGACGTGCCGGGCGAGGGCTTCGTGTTCGAGGCGCAGATGCTGATCTCGGCCGCCCGCCGCGCCGGTGCGCGCGTGGTCGCGGTGCCGATCGAGACCCGCTACGCCTGCAACCAGCCGGACCAGCAGTTCCGCAAGAGCCACTTCCGCCTGGTGCGCGACCTGTGGGCGATCACCTCGCACGTGGTCGGGCAGGTGCTGCGGCACGGCGACGTCATCGCTGAATACACACGCGTCAGGCGGAACCCGCCGGTCATCGACGACGACCGCGCGTGTTCGGCTACCGTGGTGGCGGGCAATCGCATCGAAGAGGCCAAGGGAGGCCATGGTTGATGGACAACGCGCAGCATGTGGATGTCGCGATCCTGGGCGGCGGACTGGCCGGCCTCACCCTCGCACTGCAGCTGCGCCAGGCGGACCCCACCCTCGCCATCACCATCTTCGAGCGGCGCACGCACCCGGCGCCGGAAGCGGCGTTCAAGGTCGGTGAATCCACGGTCGAGATCGGCGCGCACTACTTCGCCGAGGTGCTGGGCCTGCGCGAACACCTCGAAGAGGAGCAGATCCGCAAGTTCGGCTTCCGCTTCTTCTTCTCCGACGGCCGCGACGACATCGACCGCTGCACCGAGATCGGCGTCAGCCGCCTGCTGCCGACGCCGTCGTGGCAGATCGACCGCGGCCGCTTCGAGACCATGCTCGGCGAGCGCGCCCGCGCGCAGGGCATCGACTTCCGCGACGGCACGATGGTGCGCGGCGTCGAGCTGGCCGGGGACGACGGCGACCACCGGGTCGGCTGGTCGCGCGGCGAGGCGCAGGGCAACGTGGACGCGCGCTGGGTCGTCGACGCCAGCGGCCGCGCCGGCGTGCTCAAGCGCAAGCTCGGGCTGGCCGAGGCCAACGCGCATGACGCCAACGCCGTGTGGTGGCGCGTGGAAGGCCTTGTCGACCCCAACGACTGGTCCGATGACGCCGCCTGGCGCGACCGCTGCACGCCGCCCGACCGCTGGCGCTCGACCAACCACATGTGCGGCACCGGCTACTGGTTCTGGCTGATCCCGCTGGCCTCGGGCGCGCACTCGCTGGGCATCGTCTGCGACGCCACGCTGCATCCGCTCGAGACCATGGACACCCACGACAAGGCCATGGACTGGCTGCGCCGGCACCAGCCGCGCGTGGCGGCGGCGCTCGAAGGACATGCGGTGATGGACTTCCGCTTCCTGCGCCACTTCTCGCACGGCTGCCGCGAGGTCTTCGGCGAGCGCTGGGCGCTGACCGGCGAGGCCGGGCTGTTCCTGGATCCGTTCTATTCGCCGGGCAGCGACTTCATCGCGATCTCCAACACCTACATCACCGACCTGGTGCTGCGCGACCGCGCCGGATCGCCATTCGCGTCGCACGCGGCGATCTACGGACAGCTGTACCGCTCGTTCTACGACAACACCATGACCCTCTACCAGGACCAGTACGCGCTGTTCGGCGACGAACAGGTCATGCCGGTCAAGGTGATCTGGGACTACACCTTCTACTGGGCGCTGCTGGCGCCGGTGTTCTTCGCCGGGCGCATCGCCGACGTCGGCATGTACGGGCGCCTGCGTGCAATGTTCGAGCGCGGCAGCGCGCTCAATGCCGCGATGCAGCCGCTGCTGCGCGAATGGGGCGAGCGCAACGCGGCGCGCGGCGTCGGAGCCGCGGCTGCGCCGGGCCGCTCGCTCGACCAGCACGGCATCGACTGGTTCCACGAACTCAACCGCCAGCTGCGCGACCCGGCCGACGATGCCGCCTTCGACGCACGCATCGCCGGCAACGTCGCGCGGATGGACGCGCTCGCCGCGGAGATCCTCGCGCGGGCGCGCGAGTCGCATGCCGACATCGGCGACCACGGTCTGGATCGCCTGCTGGCCGGGCTGCCCGCGCCGGTGCCGTCGCTCGAGGCCGTCTGGTACGCCGCCGCCTGACCCCACCGGGGATCCCGATGCACCACAGCCCGCTTCTGCTCCAGCTCGTCATCATCCTCGCCACCGCCCGCGCCTGCGGCCTGCTGCTGCGCCATGTCGGCCAGCCGCCGGTGATCGGCGAGATGGCCGCCGGCCTGGTGCTCGGCCCGATCGTGTTCGGCGCCTGGTTCCCGGAGTTCCACGCCACCGTGTTCGCGCCGGAATCGCTGCCCGGCCTGGCGTCGCTGGCCGAGCTGGGCCTGGTGCTCTTCATGTTCATCGTCGGCGTCGAGCTGCGCGCGCCCAACGGGGTGAAGGCGCAGCTCAAGTCCGCCGGCCTGGTCGGCGTGGCCAGCGTGTTGGTGCCGATGGGGCTGGGCTTCGCCGTCTCGCCCCTGCTGCATCCCTATGCGCCCGACGGCGTGGGGCTGGCGCCGTTCGGGCTGTTCATGGCGGCGGCGATGTCGATCACCGCCTTCCCGATCCTGGCGCGCATCCTCAAGGAGCGCGCGATGACCCACACGCCGCTCGGCCGCCTGGCCCTGAGCGGCGCGGCGATCGCCGACGTGCTGGCCTGGATCATGCTCGCGCTGGTGGTGGCGCTGGTCGGCGCCGGCAACGGCTACGGCGGCTTCGTGCGCGCGACCGCCGGACTTGCACTGCTGGCGGTGGTGGTGTTCGTGCTGCTGCGGCCGCTCTACGCATGGCTGCTGCGCACCAATGCGCCAGGCGGCGCGCCCTCGCTGATGGTGCTGGCGGCGCTGCTGATCGGGGCCTTCGCCTGCGCAGCGGTCACCGAATGGCTGGGCGTGCACGCGGTGTTCGGCGCCTTCCTGTTCGGCGCCTGCCTGCCGCGCGACGACCGCCTGCTGAAGTCACTGATCGAGCGCGTGGAATACCTCGCCATCGTGGTGCTGATGCCGATCTTCTTTGCGCTGGCCGGCCTCAGCACCACCCGCGACGCCTTCGCCGGCGCCGCGCTGGGTGCGATGCTGCTGATTCTGGCGGTCGCCGTGGTCGGCAAGGTCCTGGGCGGCGCGATCGGCGCGCGCCTGTCGGGCCACGGATGGCGCGAGAGCTTCGCGGTGGGCTCGCTGATGAACGCGCGCGCGCTGATGGAGCTGATCGTGATGAAGGTGGGCCTGGACGCCGGGATCATCGGCCCGGACCTGTTCACGATGCTGCTGGTGATGGCGATCCTGACCACGGTGATGACCGGCCCGCTGATGAGCCTGTCGCTGGGGCGGCGCCGGGCCGCCGCGCCTTCGGGCGGGGCCTTGCCCGAAGGCTGACGGCCTGGAACGGCGTCAGCTAAAGCGGCGTCAGTTCGCCGGCGGCGGCAGCGGAGCGCGCTCCGGCGGCGGGTTCGCCATCCAGATCGCCACGCCGCGGCCCTGCTTCTGCCTCGGGCTGATGTTCACGCCCACGCCGCCGCTGGTGTAGCTGCGCCCGCCGAAGCGGCCGGTGCCGGCGCCGACGCTGACGCCGCCACCGCCGTAGCCGTCGGCCGTGCCCTGGAACAGGATGCCGTTGGCGCCGAGCGAGGCGGCCTCCTCGCGCAGCTTGCGCATGACCGAGTTGGTCTTGTTCTGCTCGCCATAGGTGAAGGCGCCGCTCGAGGTCTCCAGCAGCGCGATCTCCTCGTAGGGCACGCCGGGCGCGCCGTAGTAGACGCGCACCTGGGCAGGATCGATCGGCGCGCGCGGCGTGCCGGTCAGGATGTGCGACGAAGCGCAGCCGGCCAGCAGCAGCACGGTGCTGGCGGCGGCAAGGCGGAGCAGGCGTGAGGCGGTCATGGCGTCAACCCCGGAGGCGATGGCTCCGGATCATCCTCCGCCAGCCATGAACCCGGCGTCACCACTGGCGGTGCGGGCACCCGGCGCCGCGTGCGGCAGGCACCGCCTTCAGCCCATTCCGCCATTGACGCCGATCACCTGCCCGGTGACGTAGGCGGCGGCGTCCGAGCACAGGAAGCGCACCACCGCCGCGACCTCGTCCGGGCTGCCGGCGCGCCCGGCGGGCACGATCTGCTTCACGACCTCGGGCGGGAACGCCGCCTCGGCCATGCGCCCGGCGACCACCCCCGGCGCGACCACGTTGACGGTGATGCCGCGGCTGGCCATCTCGCGCGCCAGCGATTTCGAGGCGCCGTGCAGCGCCGCCTTGGCGGCGGCGTAGTTCGACTGGCCGCGGTTGCCGAGCACCGCGGCCACGCTGGACACGCTGACGATGCGCCCCCAGCGCGCGCGCGCCATCGGCAGCAGCAGCGGCTGGGTGACGTGGAAGAAGCCGTGCAGCGAGACGTCGATGACCCGGCGCCACTGCTCCGGGGACATGCCCGCCATCGGCGCGTCGTCGTGGATGCCGGCGTTGTTGACCACGACCTGGATCGGGCCGTCCTCCAGCAGCGCGGCGATGGCGGCCGCGGCCGCGTCGCCGTCGGCCACGTCGAAGGCGACCGCCTGTGCGCTGCCACCGGCGGCGGCGATGTCGGCCACCACCGCCTCGGCGCGCGCGAGGTTGCCGTTGGCGTGGACGATGACGTGGACGCCGTCGGCGGCCAGCTGGCGACAGATCGCGCCGCCAAGGTCGCCGCTGCCGCCGCTGACCAGGGCGCGACGGCTCTGCGTGGCGGCGGCGCGTGGATTTGATGCGGGCGAGGGCGTGGAAGGCTGGTTCATGCGGTGATTATCCCGGCATGGCCGCGGCGTCGCCCAGCACCACCGCGGCGCGGCCTTCGGCCAGCAGCATGCCGCTGTGGGAGATCCGGAACGCGTACTGCTGGCTGGCCTCGCCCTCCATCAGCAGCTCAGCCTCGCCTTCGAGGGCGCCGGGCAGGTCGTCGATGCGCGCCACATGCAGCGCGACGCCGCGCAGCGCCACCAGCATGCCCGGACGCACCGCAACGCCGGAGGCGCGGCCACGCAGCCCGCCGTGCACCGCCATCGCCTGCGCCCCGTACTCGCACAGGTGGACGGCACGCAGCAGGCCGCCGCTGCGCAGCGGGTGCGCGGCGTCGCGGTGGTTCCAGGCGCGCAGCGTGATCCGCCCGGCGTCGTGGGCCACGACCTCGTCCCAGAGGCACATGGCGCCTTGGTGGGGGACCAGGGCGAGGATGTCGTCGCGCCCGATCATGGGTGCCGGCCTGGTCTTGCCGGGGGGGCGGTCGCAGCTGTAGCTGCTCCTACAGGTGGGGTTTCGGCGCCGCCGGCGTGGGTGGCGGTGGCGCCGGTGGGGGTGTCGGAGCCGGCGTCGTGGCGCGAGACCAGCAGCGCGAGGACGAAGTTGCAGGCCACGCCGATCGCCACGGTGCTGCCGATTGCGCGCAGCACCGGGATCGACGACAGCGCCAGCAGGCTGAACACCAGCAGCGTCATCAGGCTGCACACCAGCACCGCGTGCAGGGTGCGCAGCTGGTCGTCGCGGCGGTCGCCGGCGTGTTCGAAGAACAGCGCGTAGTCCAAGCCCAGGCCCGCGGCGAGGATCAGCGCGACCAGGTGGAACAGGTTGAGCTCGACGCCGAAGCCACGCAGCACCGCCAGGATCACCAGCGTGGTCAGGGCCATCGGCAGCAGCACGCGCGCAACGCGGCCGGGCGCGCGCAGCGACAGCCACACGGTGGCCGCGAGCAGCAGCGCGGCCATCGCCAATGCGGCGAGCACGCGGCCGCGGTACTCGGCCACCAGCGATTCCGAGGCCATCTTCATGTCCATCAGCTCGCCGCCGCCGGCAGCCACTGCGCGCTCCACCGCCGCCACGTCGGTGATGCCGCTGAGCGAAACCAGGGCGATGCTGCCATCCGCGGCGTCGAGCAGCAGGCCGTCCACCGTCGCCGCCAGCGGCGTGCCGGCGAGGTCGGCCGGGCGCAGCGGCGCGGCGGTGCGCGCGCGCTCGACGTCGGCCAGGAACGGGGCGAACGCGTCCGCGCGGAACGGCGACGCCGCCAGTGCGTCGGCCAGCGCGTCGCGCAGCTCGGCCGGCGCCGGCAGCGATTGCTGGCGCGCACGCTGGGTGGCAACCGGCGGCAGGTAGCGGGCGGCGCTGTCCCAGCCGTCGAGCGCGCCGTCGGCCACCAGCGCGTCCAGGCGCGGATGCAGGGCTTCGGTCGCCGCCAGCGCCGCGTCGGCATCCGGGCCGCGCAGCACCGCCACGTAGCGCACGTCCGGCGCGCCCAGTTCCTCGCGCAGGCGGGCGTCGAGCGCCATGCCGTCCTCGGGCACCGGCGTCAGCTTCGACAGGTCGTTCTCCCAGAACGGCCCGCGCGCGGTGGCCAGCACCGCCACGCAGGCCGCCGCCACCAGCAGCAGCGACCAGCGCGGCCGCGGCAGGCGCTGGATGCCGCGCCACAGCGCCTGCAGCCGCGGCGACTCCGCCAGGTCGCGCGGGGCCGGATCGACCAGCGACGGCAGGCCGAAGCGCGTGGCCAGCGCGGCCGCCGCCAGCGCCGAGATCGTGAACACCGCCAGCTGCCGCAGTCCGTCCACGCCCGAGAACAGGAAGGTCAGGTACGCGATGCAGGTGGCCACCACGCCGGTCAGCAGCGCCGGCCACAGCGCGCGCACGTTGTCGCGCGGGCTGATCCCGGCGCGCTGCTGGCTGAGGAAGTGGATCGGATAGTCCTGCACCACGCCGATCAGGGTGAAGCCGAAGGCGATGGTGATGCCGTGCACGGCCTCGAACAGGAGCGCCACCGCACCCAGGCCGGCGAGGCCCGCAGTGGCGAGCGGCAGCACGCCCATCAGCGGCGCGCGCCAGCTGCGGTAGGCGACCAGCAGCAGCAGGACCAGGGCGACGCTGTCGATTGTGCCGATCCACTGCGCCTCGCGCGCGGTGCGGCCGCCGATCTCGACCGAGAACGCGCCGGGGCCGGTCATGCCGAGCCGCGCGCCGCTGCCGCCCGCGGCATCGGCGAAAGCGGACTGCACGGCGTCGTAGGCGCGCTGCTGCGCGGTGGGGTCGAAGCCGCCGGCGCGCGTCTGCGCCAGCAGCAGGGCCTCGCGGCCGGCGCGGTCGAACCAGACGCCGTGCAGGCGCTGCGGCGCGGCCTTCGGCTGCCAGGCGTCGGCCAGCGCGAGCATTTCCAGCGTCGGGTCCGAGGGCAGCAGCGGTTCGACCAGCGCGGCCATCGGCGAGCCCAGGTCCTGCAGGCGCTCGTCCAGCTGCCCGCCCAGGTAGTCGGCGTCGAGACGCCGGCCGTCGAGCGCGGGCGAGAGCAGGTAGCGGTAGGGGCGCAGCGATTCCGGCACCGCCTCCAGCCCGGCATCGGTGCCGTTGGCGACGAACTCGAAGTCCGGGTTGGCGGCCAGCGCCGCCGCGATCGCGCGCGACTGGTCGGCCAGCGCTTCGGGCGCAGCGCCCGACAGCGACAGCAGCAGCAGGCGCGACCCCGGGCCGTCGCCCAGCTCGTCGACCAAGAGCTTCTGCGCCGGCGTGCGCGGCTCGGGCATGAAGCGGCGCAGGTCGCCGCTGAGTTCCAGCCGCTGGCCGACCAGCCAGCCCGCGACCAGCAGCGCCGCCAGCCACAGCAGCGCGAGGGCGGTGCGGCGCGCGGGCGTCATTGCGCCGCGGCGCCGGGCTCGCGGCACAGGGCCTCATCGTCGGCGGCGTCACCGGCCGCCACCGCGGCGCGCGCGGCGCCGGCCAGCAGGGTGCGCTGCGGCGCGCCCTCGACCGGGCGGGTCTCGATGCAGCGCAGCTCGGCGCCGCGGCCGCGCAGGGTGATGTCGCGGACGCTGGCGGCCAGGGCGGGCGCGCGCGGCTGCATCACCAGGGTCCAGTCCTCGCGGCTGCCACGGGATTCGATGCGGTAATCGCGCGCCAGCGCATCCGCGTCACCGGCCAGCAGGGCGCCGAAGCTCGCCTGCAGCCCGGCCAGCTCCGGCGCCCGCGACAGCGCGAACGTGCGCGGCCTGCGGCCGTCGCGGGCGATGGTCGCCTCGCCGTGGCGGATGGTCGTGGTTTCGGCGTAGGGCGCCTGCACGCGGCGCACGAGCGTGTCGTCGTCGGGCCGCGCGTACTCGCCCTGGATGCGCAGCGGCGCCTTCAGCAGCGCCGAGCCGCGCAGTTCGACGAACGGCGTCGACACCGGCGCCGGGCGCGCCAGCCGCTCGAGGATCCAGGCCGGATCAACCGCCGCCGGCTGCGCGACGGACGGGAGCGCCGCCGTCGCCAGCAGCATCGCCAGCAGCAGGGCCGGGCTGTGGCGCAATCGTCGGCCCGTGCGTGGTCGCGCCCGGCGCGGGGTCTTGCTGGCTTCGGCTGTGCTCACGGTCGCCCCAGAAGTCGTAGAAGTTGAACCAGTTGTACGGCGCATCGCGCACGTGATGTTCGAGGCGCGCGGCATAACGCGCGATGAGCGCCGGCACCGCCGCCGCGCGCTCGCGGCGCGGGATCGCCAGGCCGTCGCTGAACGGTTCGAACGCCAGATCGTAGCGGTTGCCGCCGCGGTACAGGCCGAAGGCCAGCTGCACCGGCACCTGCAGCACCGAGGCCAGCAGCCACGGCGCCACCGGGAACTCCGCCGGCTCACCGAGGAAGGGCACCGCCAGCGAGGCCTCGCCCGGCTGCGTGCGATCGACCAGCAGGGCCACCAGCGCGCCCTCGGCCGCCGCCTGCTGGATCGCGAACATGATCGCCGGCCCGTCCTGCGAGGCGTCGATCACCGAGGCCGCGATCTCCGGGTTGAGCGCGTCCAGCAGCTGGGTGACCGCGGGGCTGTGGGCCTTGTCGAGCACGACGCGGATCTTCTGCTCCGGCCGCTGGCGGCCGAGCACGCGCAGCACCTCGAAGCTGCCGAGGTGGGAGCCGAACACCAGCACGCCCTGGCCGCGGTCGAGCGCCGCGTGCAGCGACTCCAGCCCGGACACCCGGATGTCGAAGCGCTGCATGTCGCCGCCGAGCAGGAACACGCGGTCGAGGATGGTGGCGGCGAAGGTGTGGATGTGGCGGGCGACGTCGCGCAGCCGCGCGGGCCGGCCGAGCACGCGCGACAGGTAGGCGCGCGAGTCACGCCGCTCCTCGCCGCGGCGGGCCAGGAAGTAGGCGGTGATCGGCACCAGCAGCAGGCGCGCCAGGCCGCGGCCGCCGCGCAGGCTGACGCTGCGCAGCAGCCAGAGCGCGAACAGTCCGCCGCCTTCCCGGCGCTGCTTCCAGCTGCCGGTCATGCCAGCGCCACCTCGCCCGAGGCCACCAGCACGTCGGCGCCGGCCGCGTCGCCTCTCAGCACGCGGAAACGCCAGCGCGGCGCCGCTCCTTCGAGCTCGACGCGCGCGGCCTGGCCGGGCAGCAGCGGGCTGGCGAACTTCACCTGCGGCAGGCGCAGCGCGCCCAGCGGACCGTGCCCGCGCTCGATGGCGGCCAGCACGTGGTCGACGACGACCACGCCGGGCACCAGCGGACGGCCGGGGAAATGTCCCGGCAGGCAGGGATGGACGTGCTCGACCACGAACTCCATGGCGCCGCGCGCGTTCCTCAGGCGGACCGGCGCAGCAGCGCCAGCACCGACGCATGGGCGGCGTCGGCCAGGGCCTGACGGCCGGCCGCGCCGGAGGCGTCGCCGGTTGCCAGCGGTGCGCCGAAGCGCACGGTGATCACCCCCGCGCGCACGCGGAAGCCCTCGGGCGGCAGCACGTCGCCGGCCCCGTCGATCGCCACCGGCAGCACGTCCACGCCGGCGTCGATGGCCGACTGGAACCCGCCGCCCTTGAACGGCGCCACCACGCCGGTGCGGCTGCGCGTGCCCTCGGGGAACAGGCACAGCGTGTGGCCGGCGCCGAGCAGGGCCGCGGCCTCGCGGCGCAGGCGCGGGCCGGCGCGCGGGTTGTCGCGTTCGATGAACAGCATGCCGCAGGCGCGGGCGTACCAGCCCACGAACGGCACCTTCGCCATCTCCTGCTTGAGCAGGAAATGCAGCGGCACCGGGACCGCCTGGAACAGCGCGCAGATGTCGATCACCGACTGGTGGTTGGACACCAGCAGGTACGGCCGCGACCAGTCGACGGCGTCGGCGCCCTCGACCACCAGGCGCGCCCCGGCTCCGCCGGTCAGGCCCGGCGCCCAGCAGCGCGCGGCCATGCGCAGCGCGACGTCGCGGCGGCGGGTGGCCAGCAGCACCAGCAGCGCCAGGCTGATCCAGCCGGCGGTCCAGAACAGCGTGAACACGAAGCCGACGGCGTTGTGCACGCCCCAGGCCAGTCGTCGCGCGGCCGATTCGGCCTCATCCATGTTGTCGACGCGTTGGTGCATCGGCGAAGCATACTCAATGGAAGCAGGCGGCTTCCCGTTCAGCGGAGGAAATCGCGCCAGAACGCGGGCCCGAGCCCGGCCATCTGGCGCAGGAAGCCCGCGAAGCTGTGGTAGCGGCCGGGAAAGCGCCGCTTGCGCCAGGCGAACTCGACCAGGAAGAAGCCGCCGACGATGCCGTAGTTGAGGATGTTGGCGAACAGCGACCACTGCTCGCGGGTGATGGTGACGGGCGGCTGCAGGCCGAGGCTGGCCAGCAGCCCGCCGGGCGAAGCCACCAGCGCCAGCGCCAGGTTGGCCAGGCCGAGCACGGCCAGCGCGATGGCCCAGGCGGCGGTCAGGCCGCGGCTGTAGGCCACCAGCTCGGGCGCCAGCGTGGCCGGCGTCGCGCCGTCGAGGGCGGCGACGATGCGGGTGATCAGGGCGCCGTGCGGGGAGCGCAGGCTGCGCGCGAACAGCCAGGCGATCGCGGCCACGAACGCCACCGGGGCCAGCAGCAGCGGCAGCCCGGCATGGCCGGTGCGGTAGAGCGCATGGCAGGCCGCCAGCGACAGCGGCAGCGCCACCCAGGCCCAGGGCCGCCGGGCGACGAGGCCCGCGGCGAGCATCATCGCCACCAGCGCCAACAGGGCGACGTAGGCATAACGATCGTCGAGGGTGGCGCTGGCCAGGTGCGCGAAGGCGGCGTAGGCCACCGCCATCGCGATGGTGAGGGCCAGGCCCATGGCCGGCTCCGTGCCGGGCGTCAGGCGCGGTTGGCTTCGACGTGCGCCGACAGCGCGCGCAGCGAGGCGAAGATGCGGCGGTTCTCCTCGCTGTCCGAACGCAGCTGGAAGCCGTAGCGCTTGCCCACCGCCAGCGCCAGCTCCAGCGCGTCGATCGAATCCAGACCCAGGCCGGCGTTGAACAGCGGCGCTTCGGGATCGATGGCGGCGGCGTCGACGTCGTCGAGGTTCAGGGCCTCGACCAGGAGTTCGGCGAGTTCACGTTCGGCTGCGGACTGGGTGGACATCTGGCGGCTTCCATTGCGGCTGTGGGCACGGATGGCGGCAGGCCGGCCCGCGGCCGTCTGCGCGCTATCATTCGCGGCCCCGATGATCGCATGGCCGACGTACGCCGCGAAATGCAGAGCCCCGCCGAAGACAGCACGAACCAGGCCCCCGTGGAGGACTGCGATGTCCTCGTGATCGGCGGCGGCCCGGCCGGGAGCACGGCCTCGACCTTCCTGGCCCGCCGCGGCTGGCGGGTGGTGATGCTCGAGAAGGACGCGCACCCGCGCTTCCACATCGGCGAGTCGCTGCTGCCGATGAACATGCCGATCCTCAAGCGCCTGGGCGCCTTCGACAAGGTCGCGGCGATCGGCGTGCACAAGTCGGGCGCGGACTTCCCGGCCGACGAAGGTGGCTACAACGTGTTCCGCTTCGAGCGCGCGCTCGACGCCCGCTGCGACCACGCGTTCCAGGTGCGCCGCTCGGACTTCGACCGGGTGCTGTTCGACCACGCCGCGGAGTGCGGCGTGGACGCACGCCAGCGCGTGCGCGTGACCGCAGTCGACCCCCTCCCCGGCGGCGGCAGCCTGGTCGGCGCGGCCGGCCCCGACGGCCCCTGCCGCTGGCGCGCGCGCTACATCGTCGACGCCAGCGGCCGCGACGCCTTCCTCGGCGGCAAGCGCCGGATCAAGCGCAAGAACATGCGCCACCAGTCGGCCGCGGTCTTCAGCCATTTCGAGGGCGTGGAGCGCCGCGAGGGCACGGATGCCGGCAACGTCAGCATCTACCGCCACGAGCACGGCTGGATCTGGCTGATCCCGCTGCCCGACGGCGTCACCAGCGTCGGCGCGGTCTGCTATCCCGACTACATGAAGACCCGCCGCGGCGACAGCGAGGGCTTCCTGATGCGCACCCTGCAGACCGTGCCCGAGGTGGCCCGGCGCATGGCCGGCGCGCGCCGCTGCGCCGACGTGCACGCCACCGGCAACTACGCCTACGAATGCACCGAGATGGCGGGCCCGGGCTGGGTGCTGGTGGGCGACGCGTACTGCTTCGTCGACCCGATGTTTTCGTCGGGCGTGTTCCTGGCCATGCACGGCGCCGAGAAGGCCGCGGACATGGTGGACGCGGCGCTGCGCGAACCCGCGCGCGAAGCGGCGCTGCAGCGGGCCCTGCGCCGCCACATCGACGCCGGCACCGACGAGTTCAAGTGGTTCATCTACCGCTTCACCTCGCCGGCGATGCGCCACCTGTTCGCCAACCCGAAGAACATCTTCCAGGTGGAGGACGCGGTGGTCGCGATGCTGGCCGGCGACGTGTTCGACAACCCGCGCGTGCGCCGCCGGCTGCGCGTGTTCCGCGCGCTGTACGCGGTGGCGTCGCTGGCGATGCTGCCGCGCTCGCTGCGCAACGGCCTGCGCCGCCGGCGCCAGTCACGCGTCGGCTTCAGCGGCGAGACGCTGCAGGCGGACGAGCCATGAGCCGCGCGATGCGGGATGCGTCGCAGGGCGGCGCGGCGCGGCTTGCGGTGGAGTACGTCCACGCGGACGACCCTGCGCGACTGCTGGACGGCGACGACGTGCAGGCGGTGTTCGGCTTCGGCGCCAACGCACCCGGGTCGCTCGACGACCCGCGCTACCTGCGCGTGCCGCTTGAGCCGCACGGCGATGCGCCCTACGAGGTCTGGCATGCCAACGCCCCGGTGATGCGCGGCTGCGACGACGGCGTGCGCTGGGCCAGCGACGGCGAGCTGATGTTCGGCGTGATCGAGATCGCCGAGCGCGAGGGCGACGTGCAGGAGGCCGCACGCGCCGCCTATGCGCGGATGGCCGCCTTCACCGCCGGGAGCCGCACGCCGCGGCTGCTGCGGATCTGGAACTACGTCGACGCGATCACCTTCGGCGAAGGCGACGACGAGCGCTACCGCGCGTTCTGCGTCGGCCGTGCGCAGGGCCTGGGCGACTTCGACGTGCGCAGCCTGCCGGCGGCCACCGCCATCGGCCGCTGCGACGGCGAACGCGTGGTGCAGGTCTACTGGCTGGCGTCGGTCGCGGCGGGCACGCCGGTGGAGAACCCGCGCCAGGTCAGCGCCTACCGCTACCCGCGCCGCTACGGGCCGCAGCCTCCCAGCTTCGCCCGCGCGATGCTGCCGCCGGCGGGCAGCGCGATGCCGCTGATGCTCTCGGGCACCGCCGCGGTCGTCGGCCACGTGTCGATGCATGACGGCGAAGTGCTGGCGCAGCTGGACGAGACCTTCAACAACTTCGATGCCCTGGTCGGCGCCGCCCGCATGCACGACCCGTCGCTGCCGCCGCGCTTCGGCGCCGGCACCCGGCTCAAGGTCTACGTGCGCGACCGCGACGACCTGGCGCTGGTGGCCGACGCGCTGGAGCGCCGCTTCGGCGACGCGGTACCGCGCCTGCTGCTGCACGCCGCGATCTGCCGCCGCGAACTCGCCGTCGAGATCGACGGCGTACACGGGCGGCCGGCCGACTGAGCCGCCCAGCATGCAGGCAGGTCCTGCTGCACCGCAAAATTGAGCGGAGCGCCCGAAACGTTGCAGACTCGGGGCGGGCCAACCGCGACACGGCCCATCGGCAACACCACCCTTGCATTGATCTTGGAGGCACCGTCCGGGGGGGACGCGGCTTCGGCCACGACGTCTCCGGGTGTCCCGTTTTTCGAGGAAACACCCGATGAAATGCACCACCCTGCTCCTGCTTGCCGGCCTGTCCGCCGGCTTCGCCGCGCATGCGGCAGAGCCCGTCGCTGACGAGGCCACCGCGTCCGGCTCCTACGCCGGCGTCACCGTCGCCATCGACCCCGCCACCGGCCGCCTGCGCGCGCCGACCGCGGCCGAGCAGGCGAAGCTGCGCACCGCCGTGTCCTCGCGCCTGCGGACCGCCGACCCGATGTCCATCGCCAAGCCCGGTCCGAAGACCGTGGCCGAAGCGCGCCGCACCCTGCGCCGCCTTCCCAACGGGACCATGTCGATGCACGTTCCGGAGGAGCTGATGTCGCAGATGACCGCCCACCAGCTCGACGACGGCTCGATCGCGATCGGCCACGGCGACGCCCACGCCGCACCGGCAAGCACCGTGGAGGCCGTCCGTGAATAAGACCCTCCTCGCCTGCGCCCTCGCGGCCGCCACCACCTTCGCCATCGGCAGCGCCGACGCCGCGAACATCGTCCTGGTCAACATGAACGGCCCTGGCGTGGGCCTCAACGACCCGACCCCGGCCACGCCCGCCGGCGGCAACCCCGGCACCACCGTCGGCGAGCAGCGCCAGATCGCCTACCGCTTCGCCGCCGACCTGTGGGGTGCGGTGCTCGAGAGCGACGTCGACATCAACGTCCGCGCGCAGTTCACCGCGCTCAACTGCGACGCCACCAGCGGCGTGCTGGGTTCGGCCGGCGCCCGCCAGATCTTCGGCGATTTCCCGAACGCAGTCGCGGCCACCGCCTATGGCGGCGCGCTGGCCAACGCGCTCGCGGGCGAGGACCTCGATCCCGAAGAGGACGAGATCAACAGCAACTTCAACGCCAACCTGGGCACCCCGGGCTGCCTCGAGACCTCGGGCTGGTACTACGGCCTGGACGGCAACACCCCGACGGGGATGATCAACTTCCTCGACGTGGTGATGCACGAGATCGGCCACGGCCTGAACTTCCAGGGCTTCTACACCCTGGCCACGGGCGCCCCGATCGCTCCCGGCTATACCGACATCTACTCCAGCTTCGTGTTCGACAACGTCTCGGGCCAGGCCTGGCCGCAGATGACCAACGCCCAGCGCGTGGCGGCGGCGAAGGGCGGCGGCCTGGTCTGGACCGGTGCCAACGTGGCCACCCAGGTCCCGATGGCGCTGGCCCCGAAGGTCCTGCTGACCGCGGGAGGCACCGCCAGCGGCGAGTTCCAGTACGGCACGGCGGAGTTCGGCGCCGAAGCCACGCCGGCCAACTTCAGCGGCCAGCTGGTGCTGGTCAACGACGGCAGCGGTGCAACCGGGTCGCAGGGCTGCGCGGCCTCGCCGGCCAACGCCTACGCGGGCAAGGTCGCGGTGGTCGACCGCGGCACCTGCGCCTTCGAGATCAAGGCGAAGTTCGCGCAGGACGCCGGCGCCATCGCCGTGATCGTGGCCAACAACACGACCGGCGTGATCCAGATGGCGGAGGACCCGACGGTCGCCGCGACGGTGCCGACGATCAGCGTGTCGCAGGCCGACGGCGCCATCCTGAAGGCCGGCATTCCCGGCGCGACGGTGGCCCTGGCGGAAGTCGAGGGCAGCTTCGCGGGCACCGATGCCGAGGGTCGCGCGCTCCTGTATGCGCCGGCCACGCTGGCTGCCGGTTCCACGTTCTCGCACTTCGACATCAGCCACAGCCCCAACGCGCTGATGGAACCGTCGATCAACCAGGACCTGGACGGCAACCTGCGCCTGGACCTGACGCCGGCGCTGTACGAGGACCTGGGCTGGATCGTGAACAGCGGCAATGCCACCACCAACGGCGGCACCTGCAACACGGGCATCGCGGTCACCGAAGGCGTGGGCCTGATCGGCGGCGCCAACCTGCAGGCCGCCGACTCGATGTGCCGCAACGCTCATGGCGGCGGCACGGCGGCGTACCGCAGCTGCATCGCGCCGTTCGTGAGCCGCCTGCGCGACCTCGGCTTCGTGCCGAAGTCCAGGGCCAGCGCCGTGACGCTCTGCACCAAGCGCTGATCCTGCTCCACTGTTGAGCGAGCCGGCGCCCACGTGGCGCCGGCTTTTTTTCCGGGGCGTAGAATGTCCCCATGACCTATCCCGATTCCCGCTTCCGGCGCATGCGCCGCGACGCGTTCTCGCGCCGCCTGATGCGCGAGCACACGCTCACCGTCGACGACCTCATCTATCCGGTTTTCGTGCACGAGGCCGATGGCCGCACCGCGGTGCCCTCGATGCCCGGCGTCTCGCGCATGTCGATCGACGAGCTGCTGCGCGAGGCCGAGCAGGCCGCGACCCTCGGCGTGCCGGCGCTGGCGCTGTTCCCGGTCACCGCACCAGAGGCCAAGTCGCTCGACGCCACCGCCGCCTGGGACGACGACGGGCTGTGCCAGCGCGCGGTGCGCGCGCTCAAGCAGCGCTTCCCCGAGCTCGGCGTGATCACCGACGTGGCGCTGGATCCCTACACCAGCCACGGCCAGGACGGCATCGTCGACGACGCCGGCTACGTGCAGAACGACGTCACTGTCGAAGCCCTGGTCAGGCAGGCGCTCTCGCACGCGCGCGCCGGCGCCGACGTGGTCGCGCCCAGCGACATGATGGACGGCCGCATCGGCGCGATCCGCATGGCGCTGGAGGAGGACGGCCACGTCCACACCCGCATCCTCGCCTATGCGGCCAAGTACGCCTCCAGCTTCTACGGCCCGTTCCGCGACGCCGTGGGCAGCGCCTCGGCGCTCGGCAAGGCCGACAAGCGCACCTACCAGATGGACCCCGGCAACACCGACGAGGCACTGCGCGAAGTCGCCGCCGACCTCGACGAGGGCGCCGACATGGTGATGGTGAAGCCGGGCATGCCCTACCTGGACGTGGTGCGCCGGGTGAAGGAGACCTTCGGCGTGCCGACCTTCGCCTACCAGGTGAGCGGCGAGTACGCGATGCTCCAGGCCGCCGCCGCCAACGGCTGGATCGACGGCCGCGCGTGCGCGATGGAGGCCCTGCTGGGCTTCAAGCGCGCGGGCGCCGACGGCGTGCTGACCTATTTCGCGCTCGACGCCGCACGCTGGCTGCGCGAAGGCTGAGGCGTCGGCTCCAACAAGGGCGGCCCGGCATCAGTGGTGCGGAAGCGGCTGGCGCTGCGTTTTTCCGGCTGACCGCGGCAGCCGCACCTGCAAGGCGGGTCCGGAGGCGTAGACTGGCGCGAAAGTGTGGTGCATCGCGCGCCGCACGCGTCCGGGAGACGGTCATGAAGCACTACGCCGTGTTCGGCCATCCGGTGGCGCATTCGCTGTCGCCGCGCATCCACGCCGCCTTCGGGCGCGACACCGGCATTCCCATCGACTACCTGGCCATCGACGCCGACGTCGGCAGCTTCCGCGCGAGGCTGGAGGAATTCGCCGCGGGCGGCGGCGCCGGCGCCAATGTCACCCTGCCATTGAAACAGGAGGCGCTGGCGCTGTGCGCCGACGTCACCGAGCGCGCCCGCCGCGCCGGCGCGGTCAACACCCTGGTGCGCAACGGCGACGACTGGCACGGCGACAACACCGACGGCGAAGGCCTGGTGCGCGACCTCACCGGCCGCCACGGGCTCGACCTGCGCGCGCGCAGGACCCTGCTGATCGGCGCCGGCGGCGCCGCGCGCGGCGTCGCGCCGTCGCTGCTCGACGCCGGCATCGGCGACCTGTACATCGTCAACCGCACCTCCAGCCGCGCCGACGCCCTGGCCGACCTGCTCGGCCAGCCCGGACGCGTGCATCCGCGCCATCTCGCCGACATCGGCACGCTGGGCGAGTTCGAACTGGTGGTCAACGCCACCTCGGCCGCACGCGGCGGCGAGATGCCGACGCTTCCGCGTTCGCTGGTCGGACGGCGCATGGCCGCGGTCGACCTCAACTACGGCGAAGCCGCCACGCCGTTCCTGGCCTGGGGCCGCGCGAGTGGCGCCTACGCGGTGGTCGACGGCCTGGGCATGCTGGTGGAGCAGGCGGCGCTGTCGTTCGCGCGCTGGCACGGCGCACGCCCCGAAACCGACGAGATCTACGGCGAACTCCGCGCCGAGCACGCACACCTGGTGACGGCGGACTGAAGCGCTGCACCCGCAGGCGCGCACTCACTCATCGCGCCCTCGCCGCACGCCCCCACCGCACGCTCTCACCTCGCGCTCCCTGTAGGAGCAGCTACAGCTGCGACCGCGCCAATGCCTCGCACGTCCGGGCCTGATGGTCGCAGCTGTAGCTGCTCCTTGTACGTTATCCCTGCCTGACCATCTGGCCGGGTGGTGGGATTTCCCGGGGAGGTCGCATGCTCCTTGAGGCAGCCTCTGGCCTGACCTCGTCTGTAGAGCGGCCCCCCGCCCCATTCGCGAGCAC
>NZ_BMZT01000005.1 GCF_014652935.1 Luteimonas padinae
GCGCTCATCCGCAACCCCGCCCCCTACGATGGTGCCAAGCTCTTCGCCACCCTGCAGGCTTGACCGAGAACAGAGTGTCTACATGGGCATGCGCATGCGGTCATGTGCATGCGGTGCTGCGGTGCTGCGGCGCTCAGTCGCAGCCGCTGCAGCCGCCGCAGCCCTTGCCGCCGCCCGCCACCGGCGGGGCGATCCTGCGCCCCAGCGTGCGCATCCACGCCGGTCGGCCGTCGCGCACCAACGGGACCGCCAGCGCCACGCGCAGGCGCCGCGCCGCGGCCGGGAACTGCCGGCGCAGCACCATCCACGCGCTGAGCGCGACCACCGCCGCGACCACCGCGTACTGCAGCGCCAGCCCGGCATCCATCAGCCCGCTCCCAGCGCGGTCGCGACCTGGTAGGTCACCAGCGACGCCAGGTAGGCCAGCGCGAACAGGCCGACGGCATTGGCCGCCATCAGCCTCCACGAGCCGGTCTCGCGACGGATCGCCGCCCAGGTGGCGATGCACTGCGGCGCGTAGATGAACCACACCAGCAGCGACAGCCCCGTCGCCAGCGACCAGCCGTCGCTGATGATCGGCAGCAGCGCCTGGCTCGCCGCCTCGTCGTCCGCCGCCGACAGCGCGTACACCGTTGCCAGCGACGACACCGCCACCTCGCGCGCCGCCAGCCCCGGGATCAGCGCGATGCAGATCTGCCAGTTGAAGCCAACCGGCGCGAACACCGCCGCCAGCGCGTGGCCGATGCGGCCGGCGAAGCTGTAGTCGATCGCCGGCCCGACCGCATCCGCCGGCGGCGCCGGGAACGTCAGCAGCACCCACAGCAGCACGGTCAGCGCGAAGATGATGCCGCCCACGCGGCGCAGGAAGATCATGCCGCGCTCGTACAGCCCGATCGCCAGGTCGCGCGGATGCGGCACGCGGTACGACGGAAGCTCCAGCAGCAGCGGATGCTCGCTCCTGTCGCGGCGCCAGCGCTTCATCGCCCACGACACCGCCAGCGCACTGAGGATGCCGGCCATGTACAGCCCGAACAGCACCAGGCCCTGCAGGTTGAAGCCGCCGGCCACCGTGCGCGCCGGGATGAAGGCGCCGATCAGCAGCGCGTACACCGGCAGCCGCGCCGAACAGGTCATCAGGGGCGCGACCATGATCGTGGCGATGCGGTCGCGCGGGTCCTGGATCGAGCGCGTGGACATGATCCCCGGCACCGCGCAGGCGAAGCTCGACAGCAGCGGGATGAAGGAGCGCCCCGACAGCCCCGCCGCCGCCATCATGCGGTCCAGCAGGAAGGCCGCGCGCGGCAGGTAGCCCGACTCCTCCAGCGCCAGGATGAAGGCGAACAGCACCAGGATCTGCGGCAGGAACACGATCACGCCGCCGAGGCCGGAGATGATGCCGTCGACGACGAGGCTCCGCAGCGGGCCGTCGGGCATCGCCCCGCCCACGGCCTCGCCCAGCCACGCCGTGCCGGCCTCGATCAGGTCCATCACCGGCGTCGCCCAGGCGTAGACCGCCTGGAAGATCAGGAACATCACCACCGCCAGCGTCAGCAGGCCGAACACCGGGTGCAGCAGCCAGCGGTCGAGCGCGTCGTCGACGTGCGCGGTGCGGCTGGGCATGGTGACGGCGAGGTCGAGCAAGCGGCGGGTCTCGGCGTGGAGCGCGTCGTCGCCGTGGAGGCGCCCGGCCGGCGGCCGCGGCGCCCGGGCCATGGCCTCGATGCCTTCGACCAGAGCCGCCGCGCCGTCATGGCGCACTGCGACGGTCTCCACCACCGGTACGCCCAGCTCGGCCTCCAGCACCGCACGGTCGATGCGGATGCCCCGGCGCTCCGCCACGTCGGCCATGTTCAGCGCCAGCACCATCGGCACGCCGAGCTCGCGGACTTCCAGCGCGAAACGCAGGTGCAGGCGCAGGTTGGTGGCATCGACCACGCAGACGATGACGTCGGGCGCCGGCTCGCCGGGATAGAAGCCGCGGCAGAGATCGCGGGTGATCGCCTCGTCCAGGCTCGACGGCACCAGGCTGTAGGCGCCCGGCAGGTCGAGCACGGCATAGCTGCGGCCCGAGGGCGCGAGCAGCCGGCCCTCCTTGCGCTCGACCGTGACGCCGGCGTAGTTCGCCACCTTCTGCCGGCTGCCGGTCAGCTGGTTGAACAGCGCGGTCTTGCCGCAGTTGGGGTTGCCGACCAGCGCCAGGCGCATGACCGGAGCGGTGGCCTCGCTCATGCGGCGGCACCTCCGGCCCGGCGTTCCGCGGCACCGGCGGCGTCCGCCGCTTCGCCCGGCGACGCCAGCACGACCCGCGCGGCCTCATCGCGCCGCAGTGCGAAGCGGGTGTAGCCGACCTGCACCAGCAGCGGCTCGGCGCCGAACGGCCCGGCGGCGGTGACCTGCACGTCCTCGCCGGCAACGAAGCCGAGTTCGCGCAGGCGGCGGGCGATGGGATCGTTCTCCGAGCGCGCCTCGACGCGCTCGACCACGCCGCGGACGCGGCGGGGAAGTTCGGAAAGCCTCACTGGGCGGATCCATTTGGGAATGGTTCTCATTATAGGGGCATGCGGGCCGGCGGCTATCATTCCGCCTCTTCTTTTTTCGAGGCCTTCCCATGTCGGCAAACCTCACGGTGGCCCGCGAGGGCGCGGTCGCGCGCCTGCGCCTGGACCGCCCCGCCCTGCACAACGCCTTCGACGACGCCCTGATCGCCGGCCTGACCGATGCGCTGCAGGCGCTGGGCCGCGACCCCACCGTGCGCGCGGTGGTGCTGGAGGGCGCCGGCGCCTCGTTCTCGGCCGGCGCCGACCTGAACTGGATGCGCGGCATGGCCACCGCCAGCGAGGAGGCCAACCGCGAGGACTCGCTGCGCCTGGCGCGCTTGATGCGCACCCTGGACGAGCTGCCGAAGCCGACAATCGCCCGCGTCCACGGCGCGGCCTTCGGCGGCGGCGTCGGCCTGGTGGCCTGCTGCGACATCGCCATCGGCGTGCCCGCGGCGAAGTTCGGCCTGACCGAGAGCCGCCTGGGCCTGCTGCCGGCGGTGATCTCGCCCTACGTCATCAATGCGATCGGCGCCCGCAATGCCCGACGCTATTTCGCCACGGCCGAGATCTTCGACGCCGCCGAAGCGCAGCGCATCGGACTGCTGCACGACGTGGTGGCCGCGGACGAGCTGGACGCCGCCGTCGACCGCCAGATCGCCCTGCTGCTGAAGGCCGCGCCCTTCGCCTCCGCAGACGCCAAGCGCCTGGTCCGCGAAGTCGCCGCCGCCCCCGACCGCGACCGCCTCGACCACGACAACGCCGCCCTCATCGCCGCCCTGCGCGTCTCCCCCGAAGGCCAGGAAGGCCTGGGCGCCTTCCTCGACAAGCGTCCGGCTTCGTGGGTGGAATGACGGAAGAGCATTTTTTGCCGCGGATGAACGCGGATGGACGCGGATTTTCACGGATAGAGCAAAAGCTGGATTGATGGATGAGGACTTCGCATGGATGCGGATCGCGGTTCATTGGTGCTTCGGCGGCTGAGTGATCGGGTGATCGGGGCGTTTTTCGATACCTACAACGAGTTGGGGCACGGCTTCCTGGAAAGTGTGTATGAGGCGGCGCTGGCCGTCCGGCTGCGCGAATGCGGATTGCGGGTGGAGCAGCAGGTGCCCATCGACGTCCGCTTTCACGGTCATGTCGTCGGCCAGTTCCGCGCGGACATGCTGGTCGAGCGTCGGCTGCTCATCGAGATCAAGGCAGCCGTCCAGATCGCCCCCGCCCACGAAGCCCAGCTCCTGAATTACCTCAAGGCGACCCGCGTGCACCTCGGGCTTCTCTTCAACTTCGGCCCCCGCCCGGAATTCCGCCGCCGCGTTTTCTCTTAGACTCTCCCTGCTTTATCCGTGTAAATCCGCGTCCATCCGCGTTCATCCGTGGCCAAAAAAATGCTCTCGAAGATCCTGATCGCCAATCGCGGCGAAATCGCCTGCCGCGTCATCCGCACCGCCCGCCGTATGGGCATCACCACGGTGGCGGTGTACTCGGAGGCCGATGCGGATGCGCAGCACGTCAGGCTGGCCGACGAGGCGTATCCGATCGGCGGGCCGCGGCCGCAGGACAGCTACCTGCGCGGTGACGCCATCATCGAGGCAGCGCTGGCCAGCGGGGCGCAGGGCATCCATCCCGGCTACGGCTTCCTGAGCGAGAACCCGGACTTCGCCGATGCGGTCGAGGCGGCGGGCATGGTCTTCATCGGGCCGAAGGCGGAGTCGATGCGGCGCATGGGCAGCAAGGCCGGCGCCAAGGAGCTGATGGCGGCGGCCGGAGTGCCGGTGGTGCCGGGCTATACCGGCGAGGAGCAGTCGCCGGAGCTGCTCGCCCGCCAGGCCGGGCGCGTCGGCTTCCCGCTGATGATCAAGGCGGCCTACGGCGGCGGCGGCAAGGGCATGCGCATCGTGCGCTCGGCGGAAGAGTTCCTGCCGGCGCTGGAAAGCTGCCAGCGCGAGGCGCGCAACGCCTTCGGCCGCGACCGGGTGCTGCTGGAGCGCTACATCGAGTCGCCGCGGCACATCGAGATCCAGGTGTTCGCGGACTCGCAGGGCAACACCATCCATCTCAACGAGCGCGAATGCTCGGCGCAGCGGCGCTACCAGAAGGTGCTGGAAGAGGCGCCCTCGCCGTTCCTGACGCCGGAGCTGCGCGCGCGCATGGGCGAGGCGGCGGTGCTGGCCGCGCGCGCGATCGGCTACCAGAACGCGGGCACGGTTGAGTTCATCGTCGCGCCCTCGGGCGAGTTCTTCTTCATGGAGATCAACACCCGCCTGCAGGTGGAGCATCCGGTGACCGAGATGGTGACCGGGCTGGACCTCGTCGAATGGCAGCTGCGCGTGGCCGCCGGCGAGCCGCTGCCGCTGGCGCAGGCCGACATCCCGCAGCGCGGCCATGCGATCGAGGTGCGTCTGTACGCCGAGGATCCCGACGCCGGCTTCCTGCCCGGTTCCGGCCGCCTGCAGCGCCTGCGCCTGCCGGCCGATGCCGAGGGCGTGCGCATCGATTCGGGCGTGGTCGAGGGCGACGTGGTCACGATCTTCTACGACCCGATGATCGCCAAGCTCATCGTCCATGCCGCCGACCGCACCGGCGCGCTGGCGCGGCTGCGCGCGGCGCTGGCGGCCTGCGTGATCGAGGGCCCGAAGTCGAACATCGCCTTCCTCGAGCGCCTGGCGCGGCATCCGGCGGTGGTCGAGGGCCGCATCGACACCGGCTATCTGGACCGGCACCTGGACGAGTTCATCGGCGACGACGGCGCCCAGGCCGGCGCTGGCGACGACGCGCGCGCCGCGGCGGTGGTCGCGATGCTGCTGGCCACCGAGGCCGAGGCGCGCTGCGCGGCCGCCGGCAGCGGGGATCCCGGCTCGCCCTGGGCCGCCGCCGATGGCTGGCGGCTGGGTCATGCCGGACAGCGCCGGGTGGTCCTGGGCGACGGCGACGCCCGCCACGTCGCGGTCGCGCACGGCGCCGGCGGCGACTACCGGATCGAGCTCGAAGGCGCGGAACCGCTGACGGTCGAAGGCGGGACGATGGCCGCAGGCGCACTCCAGGCACGTTTCAACGGCCGGGGGCTGCGCTTCCAGGTGGACACTGAAGGCGGCACCGTGCGCCTGCACGACGGTCGCCGCCACTGGCGCTTCGAGCGCGTCGGGGCCTATGAGCCCGAGCGCAGCGAAGGCGCCGGCGGCGGCAACCGGGTTGCGGCGCCGATGCCGGGGCGTATCGTGGTCACGCGGGTCCAGGCCGGTGACAGTGTCAGCGAGGGGCAGGAACTGCTGGTGATGGAAGCGATGAAGATGGAACTCGCGCTGAAGGCGCCGCGCGACGGCGTGGTCGGCGAGGTGCGCGCCCGCGAAGGCGACTTCGTCGACGCCGACGCCGTGCTGGTCACGCTGGAGGACTGAGGTGGCGCTTCCGTCCATGGTGCGCATCGTCGAGGTCGGCCCGCGCGACGGACTCCAGAACGAGTCCGCGATGGTGCCGACCGCGGCCAAGATCGAACTCGTCGACCGGCTGTCGGCCACCGGGCTGCGCACGGTGGAGGCGACCAGCTTCGTCAGCCCGAAGTGGGTGCCGCAGCTGGCCGACGCCGCCGAGGTGTTCGCCGGGATCGCGCGCCGGCCCGGCGTGGCGTATCCGGTGCTGGTGCCGAACCTGCAGGGCTACGAGCGCGCCCGCGCCGTGGGCGCCGACGAGGTGGCGGTGTTCACCGCGGCGTCGGATGCCTTCAACCGCCGCAACACCAACGCCGGCATCGACGAGTCGCTGGAGCGCTTCGCGCCGGTGCTCGAACGCGCCCGCGTCGACGGCGTGCGCGTGCGCGGCTACGTCTCGACCGTGCTCGGCTGCCCCTACCAGGGCGCGGTGCCGCTGGCCGACGTGGTGCGGGTGGCGCGCGCGCTGCATGCGATGGGCTGCTACGAAGTCTCGCTGGGCGACACCATCGGCGTCGGCACGCCGGCGAAGGCCCGCGACATGCTGCGGGCGGTGGCGGCCGAGGTGCCGATGCCGGCGCTCGCGATCCATTTCCACGACACCTACGGCCAGGCGCTGGCCAACGTGCTGGCCTGCCTCGAGGAGGGCGTGGCGGTAGTCGACGCCGCGGTGTCGGGCACCGGCGGCTGTCCCTATGCGCGTGGCGCCAGCGGCAACCTCGCCACCGAGGACCTGGTCTACATGCTGCATGGGCTCGGCATCGCGACCGGCGTCGACCTCGATGCCCTGGTCGACACCGGGGCGTGGCTGTCCGGCATCCTCGGGCGTGCCACCGGCAGCCGGGTCACGCGGGCCAGGGCCACCGCGTGAACGGACCGCCGCCGGACCCGCTGTCGAAGGCGTCGGGCGAAGGCGGCGGCACGGTACCGGCGGAACTGGAAGCGGCGGCACGCGACGGATCGCTGCCGGCGGACATCCGCCGCCTGCTGGCAAGGGCGGCCGACGCGCTGCGCGCGGCCAGCGCCGACGTCAAGGACGCGCAGACGCGCTACCACGCGCTGTTCCACGCGGTGCCGGACCCGGTCAGCGTGATCGCCGCCGACGGCACCGTGCTCGACCTCAACCGGGCCGGCATGGCGGCCTACCGGCGGCCGCGGCACGAGATCGTCGGCCAGCCGATCCACGTGCTCAATCCGGACCTTCCCGAGGAGCACATGGGGCCGGTGCTGGAAGCGCTCGACCGCGGCGAGACCTACGTGATCGAAGTCAGCAACATGCGCGCCGACGGCACGCGCTTCCCGGTCGAAGTGCATTCGGCCGGCGTCGACTACGACGGCCGGCGCTGCGTGGTGGCGGTGGCGCGCGACCTCAGCCGCCGCCGCGAAGCCGAGGTGCGCTACCACGACCTGCTGGAGCAGATCGACAAGGGCATCGTGATCCAGGCCGCGGACGGCAGCCTGCTGCACGCGAACTCCGCGGCGCTGCGGATGCTGGGCGTGGGCGAAGGCACCGCGGTGCCGCGCGACGGCAGCCTGCCTGCACAGTGGATGGCGCTGCGCGCCGACGGCAGCGAGCTGCCACTGGAGGAATACCCGTCGATGCGCGCGCTGCAGGAGGGCCGCGTCGTGCGCAGCACGGTGCTCGGCCTGTTCCACCGCGAGCAGCGCCGACTGCTGTGGCTGTCGGTGACCTCCATCCCGCACTACTCCGCCGGCGGCGACCGCCCCGACCAGGTGCTGTCGATGTTCTCCGACGTCACCGGGCTCAAGCGCGACAGCGCGCTGTTCGACCGCGTCCAGGCGCTGGCCAGCATCGGCGGCTGGGAGTGGGACCGCGCCAGCGGCCAGCTCTACCTCACCCGCGAAGCCGCGCACATCCTCGACCGCGCGCGCGCGCCCGATTCGATGGACGCCATGCTGGCCTGCCTGCAGGCGCCCGACGCCGCGCGCCTGCGCCAGGCACTCGCGGACGCCGGCGAAGCCACCGGCTTCGACCTCGACCTGCAGGGCCAGCGCGCCGACGGCCGGGCGTTCTGGGTGCGCGTGATCGGCGAGCGCGGCCGCGGCGTGGCGGGCTCCGCGCTGGTCACCGGGACCCTGCAGGACATCACCGTCAGCAAGCACGGCGAACACACGCTGCGCGTGGCGGCGCGCAGCGATCCGCTGACCGGCCTGCTCAACCGCGACGCCATGCTCGCAGAGATCGACGGGCTGCTGGCAGGCGCGCAGCCGGTGGCGGTGCTGTACATCGACCTCGACCGCTTCAAGCTGGTCAACGACGTGCTTGGCCACGCCGCGGGCGACGACCTGCTCGCCACGGCCGCCCAGCGCCTCATCCGCGCGGTGGGCGATGATGGCCAGATCGCGCGCTTCGGCGGCGACGAGTTCCTGGTGGTGTGCGGCTGCGGCGACGATCCGGCGCGCCCCGAGCGGCTGGCCGATGCGATCCTCGACGCGTTCGCGGTCGGCTTCGGCTTCGGCAACGACGAGTTCGTGGTCACCGCCAGCATCGGCCTGGCGCGCTCGCCCGAGGACGGCGTGGACGCGCAGACGCTGATCCAGCACGCGGATGCGGCGATGTACGAGAGCAAGCGCCGCACCCGCAACGGCCGCCTGGCCTACACGCCGGCGCTGGCGCAGTCGCAGCGCGACCGCCTGCAGTTCGAGACCCAGCTGCGCCACGCCGCCGACAATCAGGAATTCCACCTGGTCTACCAGCCGCAGGTCGACCTCGGCAGCGGGCGGTTGGTTGGCGCCGAGGCCCTGATCCGCTGGCGCAGCGAACGCCTGGGCGAAATGCGCCCGGACCACTTCATCGCCCAGGCCGAGGGCACCGGCGACATCGTGCGCATCGGCGACTGGGTGCTGCGCGAGGCCTGCCGGCAGGTCGCGGCCTGGCACGACGACGGCCTGGGCATCGTGCGCGTGGCGGTGAACGTGTCGTACCGGCAGCTGCTGGGCAGCGACCTCATGGCGTCGGTGCGCGGCCTGCTGCGCGAGTTCGACCTGCCCGGCGATGCGCTGGAGCTGGAGTTCACCGAACGCGTGCTGATCGAGGACGCTCCGGAGACCCTGGGCAACTTCGCCGCGCTGCGCGCGCTGGGCGTGAGCCTGGCCATCGACGACTTCGGCGAGGGCTACAGCGCGCTGAACTACCTGCGCCGGCTGCCGATCCAGGGCCTCAAGCTCAGTCCGATGTTCGTGTCCGGGGTCCCGGACAACCAGTCCGACGTCGCGGTGTGCGAGGCGGTGGCCGGGATCGCTCGCAGCCTGCGGCTGGCGCTGGTGGCCGAGGGCATCGAGAACGAGGCCCAGCGCCGCTTCCTGCTCGAGCTCGGCGTTCCGGTGGGCCAGGGCTTCCTGTTCGCGCCGGGGCTGGCCCCCGCCGACTTCGCGAAACGCCTGTAGGAGCGGCTACAGCCGCGGTTGGCCCTCGCCACGGCCCTGATCGAGGCCCTGATCGCGGCCTCGGTCGCGGCTATAGCCGCTCCTGCAGGCGGGCCAGTAAAATCGGGGTTTTCGCTGGTTACGGGACCGCCATGCAAGCTGATTCCATCCGCGCCGTCGTCACCGGCGGCGTCTCCGGCCTCGGCCTCGCCGTTGCCACCCGCATCGTCGCCGACGGCGGCAGGGTCGCGCTGTTCGACGTCAACGACGACAAGGGCGCGGCCGCCGTCGCCGCGCTGGGCGACGACAAAGCCCGCTACTTCGCCACCGACGTCACCGACGAGGCCGCCGTAGCCGCGAACATGGCCGCCGCGAAGGACTTCCTGAACGGCCTGAACATGGTGGTCAACTGCGCCGGCATCCTCGGCGCCGGCCGCGTGCTCGGCCGCGAGGGCTCGATGCCGCTGGGCCGCTTCCAGTCCACGGTGATGGTGAACCTGGTCGGCAGCTTCAACGTCGCCAAGGCGGGCGCGGAGCTGATGCAGCACAACGACGCCGGCGAGGACGGCGAGCGCGGCGTGATCGTCAACACCGCATCTGTCGCGGCCTACGAGGGCCAGATCGGCCAGGCGGCGTATTCGGCGTCGAAGGGCGGCGTGGTCGGCATGACCCTGCCGATGGCGCGCGAACTCTCGCGCTTCGGCATCCGCGTCAACACCATCGCGCCGGGCATCTTCTGGACGCCGATGGTCGACGGCATGCCGGACGACGTGCAGCAGTCGCTGTCGGCCTCGATCCCCTTCCCTTCGCGGCTCGGCCGCCCCGAGGAATTCGCGGACCTGGTGGCCTACATCGCCGGCAACCGCTACATCAACGGCGAGACCATCCGCCTCGACGGCGCCGTGCGCCTGGCCCCCAAGTAAGGAACACGCGATGAAGGCTTACGACGTCAAGAAGGGCAACGTGGTCGAACACAACGGCACCGTCTACCAGGTGCGCGACATCGAGCGCAGCTCGCCGCAGGGCCGCGGCGGCAACGTGCGCTTCCGCTTCACCATGTACAGCGTGCCCGGCGGCAACAAGACCGACGCCTCGTTCGACGGCGACGACGAGCTGAAGGAGGTCGAACTGCTGCGCCGGCAGGTCAGCTTCTCCTACAAGGACGGCGAGGCCTTCGTGTTCATGGACGACGAGGACTACACGCCCTACACGCTGGATGCCGACGTCGTCGGCGAGGCCGCGGGCTACATCACCGACGGCCTGACCGGCTGCTACGTGCAGATCATCGACGAGCTGCCGGTGGCGGTGCAGCTGCCGCAGACGGTGGCGCTGGAAGTCGTCGAAACGCCGCCGGAGCTCAAGGGCGGCACCGCGACCAAGCGCCCGAAGCCGGCGCGGCTGTCGACCGGCATCGAGATCCAGGTGCCGGAATACATCGTCAACGGCGAACGCGTGCTGGTGAACACCACCAGCGGCGAGTTCTCGGGCCGCGCGGACTGAGTCTGCGGGCATCCCTGCCTGTAGGAGTAGCTACAGCCTGCGACCGCTCTTCCGCGTGGGCAGGCTCTCCCTCCGCGCAGGGCAGCACCGGGTCGCAGCTGTAGCTGCTCCTACAGCGGTTACAGCGGTTACAGGGGTTACAGGGGTTACAGGGGTTACAGGGGATCGGGGGTTTCGGGGGTGACGGGCAGCGCGAGGCCGCCCGCGGCGTTGTGGAGTTCGCGCAGGCGGCGGCCGAGGGTGGCGATGTTGGCGCGGGTCTGTTCGAGGGCGTGGCGATTGGCCGACGGCAGCCAGTGGTGCGCGGCCGCCTCCACGCGCTGGTCGAGCGTGCGCAGGCGCGCGGCGCGCGCTTCGGCGCCCGCGCGCGCATCCTCGCGCTCGCGCGCCTGCGGCAACCCGTAGCCGTCCATCGGCAGCAGCTCCGCGGGGCTGGCGAAGGCACCGCCCTCGCGCAGCGCCTCGGCCAGCAGTGCCGGCAGCGCCCCGCCGGCGTCGGCGCGGAACACCGCCCGCTTCAGCACGTCGCGCGCCTGCTGCTCTTCGCGGCGCAGCGCGGCCTGTTCGAGCAGCAGCAGGGCCGCGGTCGCGCGCATGTCCACGCGTTCCAGCGCAGGCGCGCGCGTCGACGGCGGCATGCGCAGCCATGACTCCACGTCCGCCGGGCCCGAGCCGATGGCCGCGCGCGCGGTGTCGTACAGCGCCTGGTAGTGCGCGCTCCAGGGTTCGTACCGGTAACCCAGGCGCAGCGCCTCTGACGGCTCCGTCGGCACCTGCGCGTCGTCCACCAGGCCGGCGCGGCGCAGGCGCCGCAGCAGCCCCTTCGGCGTGATGCTGTCGAGCCGCGCCGACGCCGCGCGCGGCACGCCGTCGTGCAGCAGCTTCCAGGTCTCGACCGCGCAGTTGTTGCCGACGAACCGGTAGCGGCCGTCGTAGCTCCAGTGCACGCGCGCCGCGCGCTGCAGCAGCGCCTGGATCTCCTCCCGCGACAGTGCCAGCGGGATCGCGTCCAGCGGCCGCATCTCCACCCGGGTGTACTCGTCGACCACCTGCTGCAGCGGCAGCACGAACAGCCGCGAGGGATAGCCGCCGGTCAGGCCGCGCCAGCTCGACAGCTGCAGGTCGTCGACGAAGGCGCGGAACGAGAGCACGCGGTGATGGTCGAGGTCCAGGCGGCAGTCGGGCCCGGGCTCGCGCCCCGGCGCGCAGACCACCAGGCGCAGCATGCTGTGGCCCCAGCGGCTCATCAGCGCGTCGCCGTCGCCGGCCAGCAGGTAGTCGACGGCGTACACGCGCGCCGGATCCAGCTCCAGCAGCGCGGGGGCGGCGGCATCGGCCAGCGCGCCGCCATCGACCCAGGGCAGCGTGTCCGCGCACGGCGTGGCCGGCGGCGTCCAGCCGAAGTGCGCCGCGAACCACGCGTGCAGCGCCGGCCGTCGGCAGGCGTAGCCGGGATCCAGGACGAAGTGCTCGAGGTTCACCGCCACGAACTCCGCCGGCGAGTGCAGCTCGTAGGGATCCGGGCTGCGCGCGCCGAACGGGTTGCGCCGCGTCCGGCCCGGCCACAGCGGGCGCACCTGCCAGCCGGCCAGGTCGAGCAGGCGAGGATCGCGCGACAGCCCGTGCTCGCGGTCCCAGACGTGGGCGAGTTCGTGCACCAGGGCGGCAACGGCCGCCTCGCCGGGGACCACCGCCTCAGCCGCCAATTCCGCTGCTGGTTCCGCCTGCAGCAGCGCTCGCGACAGCCCGATCCGGTGGCCGCGGATACGCCCGTGCACGCCGTCGGGCAGATCGTCGCGCCAGGCCAGCCGCAGCGTCCGCTCCTGCCGCCGCCACCGCGGTGGCAGCCTGCCGAGCACCTCGTCGACGAGCGCGCGCGTGAACCGCCCTTCGGGCGCGGACGGCGCCGGCTCCGGCTCGATGCGGAGCTCCGCGCGGGCGGCCGGTGAGGCGGCGAACGCCAGCAACAGCGTCAGCGCCGCCAGCCAGGTCAGCCGCGCGGCGCTGGCGCTGGCGCTGGCCGGCGCATTCCGCGTCACGCCGGGCGCCCGTCCGGCTCGATCGAGGGGCATGTCGCCGCCCGTCGCGGGAACGCGCGCGGCGTTCAGCGCGCCAGGATCGCCCGCGCCAGCTCCAGGTCGCTGGCCGCACGCGCTTCGGCCGAACCCTCGCGCAGCTGCCGCAGCGCCGCCTCCAGCCGCGCGCCGCGGATGCGCCCGTCGCTGGCGACGAAGCCCGCCGCGTCCTCACGCGCCTGCAGCACCACCTTGTCGTTGCCGGACGTCGAACCGGAACTGGCCCCGCTGGATGCCGAGCCCGCGCCGGCGCTGGTGCCCGCGAAGCTGGAGGCGTGGACGGGGGCGGCGAAGGCCAGCGCGAGCGCGCAGCCGATGGCCAATCGGATCATGGGCAGGTCTACCGGGGAGAGGGATCGAAGAGCTTTCCGGGGTTCAGGATACCCGCCGGATCCAGCGCCGCGCGCAGCGCGCGCATGACCGCGATCTCGGCGTTGCTCCGCGTACAGCCGAGGTAGGGCTTCTTGACCAGGCCGATCCCGTGTTCGGCCGAAATGGTGCCGCCATGGCGCTCGACCAGGCCGGCCAGGTGCGCGGTCACCGCGCCGCAGCGCTCGACGAACGCGTCCTGCCCCAGCGCCGCCGGCTTCAGCACGTTGATGTGCAGGTTGCCGTCGCCGATGTGCCCGAACCAGGCCACCTCGAACTCCGGGTACTCCGCCGCCAGCAGCGCCTGCGCTTCGGCCAGGAACGCCGGCATCGCCGACACGCGCACCGCCACGTCGTTCTTGTACGGCAGGTGCGGTGCCAGCGCCTCGGTGATGCCCTCGCGCAGGCGCCACAGCTGCGCGGCCTGCGCCTGCGACTGCGCGACCACGCCGTCCTCGACCCAGCCCTGCTCCGCGCAGTGGCCGAAGGCGTCGAGCAGCCGCGCGTCGTCCGGCCCTTCGGCCGCGGCGTCGAGCACGACGTAGTAGGGATAGGCCTGGTCGAACGGCGCCTGCGCGCCGTGCGCCAGCACGTGGCGCAGCGCGACGTCGGTGAAGAACTCGAAGGCCTCCAGCGCCAGCCGCTCGCGCAGGGCCTGGAACACCTGCATCAGCACCTCGAACGACGGCAGCGCCAGCAGCAGGGTCGCCACCGGCGGCGGCGGCGGCGCCAGCTTCAGGGTCGCCTCCACCACCACGCCCAGCGTTCCTTCCGACGCGATCGCCAGGTGCCGCAGGTCGTAGCCGCTGGAGTTCTTGACCAGGCCGCGGTTGAGGTCGAGCAGTTCGCCCGTGGCCGTGACCAGCTTCAGGCCGGCCACCTGCTCGCGGGTGTTGCCGTAGCGCAGCACGCGGATGCCGCCGGCATTGGTGGCGATGTTGCCGCCGATGGTGCACGACCCGCGCGCGGCGAAGTCGACCGGGTACTGCAGGCCGTGCTCGCGGGCCGCGGCCTGCACGGCCTCCAGCGGGGCGCCCGCCTCGACGGTCAGCGTGCGGTCGACCGGATCGAAGGCCAGCACGCGGCGCATGCGTTCCAGGCTCAGCACCAGCTCTCCGTTCGCGGCGACGGCGCCGCCGGACAGGCCGGTGCGTCCACCCGAAGGCACCACCGGCACGCCTTCGGCGCTGGCCCAGCGCAGCACGGCCTGCACTTCGCCGGCATTGGCGGGCAGCGCCACCGCCAGCGGCGCCGGCGTCCAGCGCCGGGTCCAGTCGCGACCGTAGTGTTCCAGCTCCGCGGGCGCGGTGGCCAGGCGCAGCCCGGGCGCCGCGGCGCGCAGCGAATCAAGTCGGGGATCGGGCATGTCGGTGCCTGCCATTGCCGGGCGACCAGCCTGCCAGCGGCGCGCGCCAGCGTCCACCGCTGCAGTGCAACATCGCGGCGCCGCTGGCACACTGCGGGCATCCCACCAAGGCGCCGACGATGAAGACCTCCTACCCGCGCAAGGACATCCACGTACTGCTGCTGGAGGGCGTCAGCCCGAGCGCGGTGGACGCCTTCCGCAGCGCCGGCTACTCCAGCATCGAGACCCATGCCGGCTCCCTGTCCGGTGACGCGCTGCGCGAACGCATCGCCGGGGCGCACATCGTCGGCATCCGCTCGCGCACCCAGCTCACCGCCGACGTCCTGGCCGAGGCGCGGCGGCTGATGGCCGTGGGCTGTTTCTGCATCGGCACCAACCAGGTCGACCTGGAGGCCGCCGCCCGCGCGGGCGTCCCCGTGTTCAACGCGCCCTACTCCAACACCCGCAGCGTGGCCGAGCTGGTCATCGCCGAGATCATCATGCTGATGCGCGGCGTGCCCGCGCGCCACGCCGCCTGCCTGCGCGGCGGCTGGCTGAAGTCGGCCGCGGGCAGCCGCGAGGTGCGCGGCAAGACCCTGGGCATCGTCGGCTACGGCCACATCGGTACCCAGGTCGGCCTGCTGGCCGAAGGGCTGGGCATGCGCGTGCTGTTCCACGACATCGAGGCCAAGCTCTCGCTGGGCAACGCGCGCGCCGCCGCCGGCCTCGACGACCTGCTGGCGCGTGCGGACGCGGTGACGCTGCACGTGCCCGAAACTCCGGCCACGCGGATGATGTTCGGCGCGGCGGAGCTCGCGGCGATGAAGCCCGGCGCCCACCTGGTCAACGCCTCGCGCGGCACGGTGGTCGACATCGATGCGCTGGCCGCGGCGCTGGACAGCGGCCACGTCGGTGGCGCCGCGATCGACGTGTTCCCGGTCGAACCCAAGGGCAACGACGATGCCTTCGCATCGCCGCTCACCCGCTTCGACAACGTGATCCTGACCCCGCACGTGGGCGGCAGCACGCTGGAGGCGCAGGACAACATCGGCACCGAAGTGGCGTCGAAGCTGGTGCGCTACAGCGACAACGGCAGCACCCTGTCGGCGGTCAACTTCCCCGAGGTCACCCTGCCCGGCCACGAGGGCAGCCAGCGCATCCTGCACATCCACCGCAACGTGCCGGGCGTGCTGTCGCGGGTGAACGAGGTGTTCTCGCAGGCCGGCCTCAACATCGACGGCCAGTACCTGCGTACCGATGCGAACGTGGGCTACGTGGTGATCGACGTCGGCGCCACGCCGGAGCAGGCCGTCGCGCTGAAGGCCGGACTGGCGGCGATCCCGGAGACTCTGCGCGCGCGGGTCCTTTACTAGTTCGCTTCGGTCGGGAGAGCGGAAGCTTTTTTGCCACGGATCACGCGGATGACGCGGATTGCACGGATAGAGCAGAGCGCTGTTCATGCTCTCCTGTAGGAGCAGCTATACCTGCGCCCCCCTGGCGCCGCACTTTTCTCCTGCAGGAGCAGTTGCAGCTGCGACCTCCGGTATCGCACACCGTTTCGCAGCTGTAGCTGCTCCTACAGGGCAGCGCGGCTCTATCCGTGCAAATCCGCGTCATCCGCGTAATCCGTGGCAAAGCTTTTGAATGCCCCCTCCTACGGAGCACCACGGCCAAGCCACTTGCGGGCCATGCGGCGCAGCGAGGGGTCCATCGACGCGTCGGCGGCGACGGCGTCGATGTCCAGCCAGGCGAGGTCGTTGGACTCCTCGCCAACCACGTAGCGTTCGTCGTCGCCTGCGCGGACCACATAGCGCACGTCGTGGTGCCAGTGGCCGGGCACGCCCTTGCGCTCGGGGATCCAGTGCCGGTCGAGGTCGAAGATGCCGCCCTCAACGCGCAGGCCCGTCAGGCCGCTTTCCTCGGTCGCCTCGGTCAGCGCCACCCGCGCCAGGTCGGTGTCACCGTCGGCGTGGCCGCCGGGCTGCAGCCAGCGGTCGAGCTTGCGGTGGTGGGTCAGCAGGGTGCGCCGTCCGTCGGCGCTGACCAGCAGCGCCGAGGCGGTGAAATGCCCCTTCAGCCGCTCGCGCAGGAACGCGTGCTCGCCTTCGCCCAGCAGGTCGATGAACAGCCGGGCCTCGGCGGCCTCCTCCGGCCAGGCCGCGGCGTGTGCGGTGAATGCGGCTTCGAGCGTGGCGATCGGATCCTGGGACATGCTGCATGGCCGCACGCGCGGCACCGGTTCGGGAGGATGCCCATTATCGCCGCGCGGCGCTGCACTGCCGCTTGTGCATGTCCGACCGCTTTGGCAAGGTACGGCGGCCGTGGCGCGACGCGCCATCCATCGCGGCACGGCTGAGGGGAAGGCGTGCCGCGGCAACAGACCAACGAGGGGAGAAGCCGCGGATGCTGAAAGCGCTGATGAGGGTCAAGCCGGTCGAGCCGGCTCCGCACGTCGATGCCGGCGAACCCGTCGAGGGCAGCCTGCAGGGCGAAGCCACCCTCAAGCGCACGCTGACCGCGCGCCACCTGGTGCTGCTGGGCGTGGGCGCGGTGATCGGCGCGGGCATCTTCGTGCTCACCGGCCAAGCGGCGGCCAACCACGCCGGCCCGGCGATCATGCTCAGCTTCGTGCTCGCCGGCCTGGCCTGTGCCTTCGCCGGCCTGTGCTATGCCGAGTTCGCGGCGATGATGCCGGTCTCCGGCAGCGCCTACTCGTACTCGTACGCCACCCTGGGTGAATACGTCGCCTGGTTCATCGGCTGGTGCCTGGTGCTCGAATACCTGTTCGCCTCCAGCACGGTGGCGGTGGGCTGGTCGGGCTACCTGGTCAGTTTCCTCACCACCACGCTCGGCCTGCCGTTCCCGGCCGAACTGGCGTCGGCGCCGATCACCTGGGACGGCTCCGGCTTCGTGCGCACCGCGGGCATGATCAACCTGCCGGCGGTGGCGATCGTCGCCGCGGTCAGCGGCCTGTGCTATGTCGGCATCACGCAGTCGGCCTTCGTCAACGCCATCGTGGTGGCGATCAAGGTGGCGGTGATCGCGGCCTTCCTCGGCTTCGGCTTGCAGTACATCGACCCGGCCAACTTCACGCCCTTCATCCCGGCGAACGAAGGCCCCGGCCGCTTCGGCATGGAGGGCGTGTTCCGCGCCGCGACCATCGTGTTCTTCGCCTACATCGGCTTCGATGCGGTCTCGACCGCCGCGGGCGAGGCGAAGAATCCGCAGCGCGACATGCCGATCGGCATCCTCGGCTCGCTGGTGATCTGCACCCTGGTCTACATCGCCGTGTGCGCGGTGCTGATCGGCATGGCGCCCTACCGCGAGCTCGACACCGCCAAGCCGGTGGCCACCGCGCTGGAACTGGCCATGCGCGCCGACCCGGGCGCCAACCTCGCCTGGCTCAAGACCGCGGTGGAGATCGGCGCGATCGCCGGCCTGTCCTCGGTGATCCTGGTGATGCTGATGGCGCAGCCGCGCATCTTCTATTCGATGTCGCGCGACGGCCTGATGCCGAAGATGTTCGGCAAGGTGCACCCGAAGCACCAGACGCCCTATGTCGGCACGCTCGTGGTCGGCGCGATCGCCTGCCTGCTGGCCGGCTTCATGCCGCTGAGCGTGCTTGGCGAACTGGTGTCGATGGGCACGCTGATCGCGTTCGCGACGGTCTGCCTGGGCGTGTTCGTGCTGCGTTACACCCGGCCGGACCTCACCCGCCCCTTCCGGGTGCCGATGTTCTGGCTGATCTGCCCGCTGGGCGTGATCGCCTGCCTGTTCCTGTTCTTCCAGTCGTTCATGGAGCACTGGCTGATCTTCGTGCTGTGGACCCTGCTCGGCCAGGTGATCTACTTCGGCTACGGCTACCGGAACAGCAAGCTCAACAGGGCGCGCTGACGCCGACCAGGGATCCACGCGATGTCCACGACCACCGCCGTCAAGAAGATCGGCCCGGTGCTGGCGACCTTCATGGTCGCCAACAACATGATCGGCTCCGGCTTCTTCCTGTTGCCGGCCACGTTGGCCAAGTCCGGCACGGTGACCGCGCTGTCGTGGCTGCTCGGCACCCTGCTGGCAGTGGCACTGGGCGCTGCCTTCGCGCGCATCGCCCGCCAGCACCCCGACCTGACCTCGCCCGACGACTACGTGCGCCCCTCGCTGGGCCGCGACATGGGCTTCCTGGCCTCGACCCTCTATTGGCTGTCGTCGTGGATCGGCAACAACGCCATCGCGGTGGCGGCCTTCGGCTACCTGATCATCCTGCTGCCGATCGAGGACACGCTGGGCGTGCGCCTCGCCGGCCAGGTGCTGCTGATCTGGGCGATGTTCGGGCTCAACCTGCTGGGACCGCGCAGCATCGCCCGCTTCCAGTCGTTCTGCGTGGTGTTCGGGCTGCTGCCGGTGGCCGCGATCCTGGTCGCCGGCTGGACCCACTTCAACCCGGAGCTGTTCGGCGCCGGCTGGAACGTCAGCGGCGAGTCCGACGCGATGGTGGCCTTCGGCTCGCTGGCCGTGGTGTTCTGGGCCTTCATCGGCCTGGAGACCGGGGCGATGGTGGCCGGCGTGGTGCGCAACCCCGAGCGCAACGTGCCGATCGCGACCTTGGGCGGCATCCTGCTGGCGGGCGTGGTCTATCTGACCTCGTCGGTGCTGATGATGGGCATCGTGCCGGTGCAGGAGCTGGCAGGCTCGAGCGCGCCGTTCGCGCTGGTGGCCGGCCGCATGTTCGGTGAATGGGCGATCCCGGTGATCGCCGCGGCGGCCGCGCTCAAGGCCACCGGCACCCTGGGCGGCTGGATGATGGTCACCGGCGAATCCGGCGCGCGCGCCGCCCAGCGCGGCTTCCTGCCGGCGGTGTTCGGCCGCGTCCGCCGCAACGGCGCCGCATCCACCGGCCTGCTGCTGATCGTGCTGGCGATGACCCTGATCGCGCTCACCACCCTGTCGGACTCGGTGTCCTCGCAGTTCGAAGTGATCATCAACATGGCGGTGACGCTGGTGGTCATGGCCTACGTGGCCGCCGGCCTGAGCCTGCTGCTCGGCAGCCCCGCGCGCCCGGCCACCACCTCCGACCGCCTGCTGGGCATGGGCGCACTCGTCGCCTGCGGCCTGCTGGCCTGGTCGACCCCGATCGACACCCTGATCGGCGCCGTGATCATCGCCCTGCTCGCCCTGGCCGCCTATCGCGGCTTCGGCCGACGCCGGGCCCCTGCGCCCTGAACGAGGCTCGCAGAGCTTTTTTGCCACGGATCACGCAGATCAAAGCAGATGGGCCGAGGCGAACGCGCCGCCATCCACTATCTGCTCCTATCCGCGTGATCCGTGGCAGAAAATGCTCTTCCTCGCCCGTCCCGGCGATCGGCTTAGGGGCTAGACTTGCGCGATGAACGAGACACTGCCCTATGACGTCCACCGGCTGCGCGAGCTGGCCGGGGAGATCATCATCAACGTGCGCGAGCTGGCGGCGCTGGGCTGGACGCCGGCGACGAGCAGCAATTTCTCGCACCGGCTCGACGATGCCCACGCGGCGATCACCGTGTCCGGGCGCGACAAGGGCAAGCTGCGCGAGGGCGACATCATGGTGGTCGACATGGCCGGCCGCGCGGTGGGCAGCGACCATCGCCCCTCGGCCGAGACCCTGCTCCACACGCAGCTCTATTCGCGCTTCCCGGACGTCGGCTGCGTGCTGCACACGCATTCACGCGCGCAGACCATCGCCTCGCGGCTGTTTGCCGGCGCCGGCCACGTGCGGCTGGAGGGCTACGAGCTGCTCAAGGCCTTCCGCGGCAACGACACCCACGAGGCCGCGGTCGACGTGCCGGTGCTGCCGAACTCGCAGGACATGCCCACGCTCGCCGCCCAGGTCGACGCCCTGTTCGACCGCGGGCCGCTGTGGGGCTACCTGATCGATGGCCACGGCCTCTATGCCTGGGGCCGCGACATGGCCGAGGCGCGCCGCCACCTGGACGCCTTCGAGTTCCTGCTCGACTGCGAGCTGGAGCTGCGCCGGCTCACCGCCGGCCACTGAGCCCGATTCCACGCCGCGACGACGCGCAGCGTTCCGCGGCCGCAACCCCGCGGCCGCCGGCGCCTGCTACGCTGGCCCGCCGCATCCGCCCTGGAGATCCGCCATGAGCCGCCTGCGCATCTTCGCCGACGACGCCCCCGGCACCGCGCTGCTGGACACCCGCGATGGCGACGCCATCGCGCGCGAGCTCGACGCCATCGGCGTCACCTTCGAACGCTGGCAGGCCAGCCAGCCGGTCGCCGCCGGCGCCTCGCAGGACGAGGTGCTGGCCGCGTATGCCGACGACATCGCGCGCATCAGCGCCGAGCGCGGCTTCACCACGGTCGACGTGGTCAGCATCGCGCCCGACCACCCGAAGCGCGAGGACATGCGCCGCACCTTCCTCGACGAGCACTTCCACAAGGAAGACGAGGTCCGCTTCTTCGTCGCCGGCTCCGGCCTGTTCACCCTGCACGTGGGCGACCGCGTGTACGAGATCGAGTGCGTCAAGGACGACCTGATCGCGGTGCCCGACGGCACCACGCACTGGTTCGACATGGGCCCCGAGCCCGAATTCGTCGCCATCCGCTTCTTCCAGCAGCCCGACGGCTGGGTCGGCCACTTCACCGGCACCGACATCGCCCGGCGCTTCCCGCGCTACGAGAAGTCCGCGCGCTGACGGAAGTCAGAAGCTCTTGCCACGGATCACGCGGATGACGCGGACTCACACGGGTAGAGCAGAAGCCGTCATGCGGGAAAGCGCCCTGTAGGAGCAGCTACAGCTGCGACCTGCAGCGAGCCGCCGGCCGCAAACCGCCAACCACCAGTCGCCAGTCGCCAGTCGCCAGTCGCCAGTCGCCAGTCGCCGAAGGTCGCAGCTGTAGCTGCTCCTACAAAAAGCAAGTGCTTTATCCGTGTAAATTCGCGTCATCCGCGTTCATCCGTGGCAAAAGAGCTTTTATGACAACCACCATCCTGACCGACATCGAAGGCACCACCGGAAGCATCTCGTTCGTGCGCGAGGTGCTGTTTCCGTATGCGCGGCGCGAGCTGCCGCGGTTCGTGCGCGAACGCGGCCATGAGCCGGACGTGCGGCGCTGGCTGGACCAGGTGGCGACCGAACACGGGGCGATGTGCGACGACGCGGTCATCGTCGAAGTGCTGCAGGGCTGGATCGACGAGGACCGCAAGCACACCGCGCTCAAGGCGCTGCAGGGCATGATCTGGGCCGACGGCTACCGGCGCGCGGACTTCACCGCGCACGTGTATCCCGATGCGGTCGCGGCGCTGCGCCGCTGGCATGCGGATGGTCACCGGCTGGCGGTGTACTCGTCGGGCTCGGTGCCGGCGCAGCGGATGTTCTTCGGGCATTCCGACGCCGGCGACATGCTGCCGCTGTTCGAGGCCTTCTTCGATACCGAGGTCGGCGGCAAGCGCGAGGCGGCGAGCTATGCGCGCATCGCGTCGGAACTCGGCGCCGATCCCGGCGCGATCCTGTTCCTGTCCGACGTGGTCGCCGAACTCGACGCCGCGCGCGAAGCCGGGATGCGCACGGTGCTGGTCGACCGCCTCGAGGACTACCCGCAGCCGCGCAGCGCCGCCGAGTGCAACGGGCACGCGCGCGTGGACAGCTTCGACGCGATCGATCCGTAACACGAAGCCGAACGCTTCTGCAGGAGCGGTTACAGCCGCGACCGCTTGTCCAGGCGGCTGGTCGCGGCTGTAGCCGCTCCTACAGGGATGGTTCACGTGGTGGGGGTGGCGTCGGCCTCTCTCCATTCCTGCAGGCGATAGCGCGTCGAGGCGCGCTGTTCGCCCTGCCAGCGGTCGAAGGCCCGGACCTCCACGGCGTGCTCGCCGGCGTCGAGGTCGGTCGGCAGCGCGCCGCGCCACAGGTGCGGGGACGGCTCGGCCTCCGGCGAGCGGTCGTAGCCGCGCAGCGCGGCGGCCGCGTCGTCGCGCGCGTTCTCGGCCGCAAGCCACGGATCCGGGCGTTCCACACGCTGCATCGCGGTCCATTCGCCGTCGCCCACGCGGTACTCCACGCGGGTGTCGGCCTCGCCCATGTAGACGTTGGCGTACACCGCCCACGCGGGGTACGCGCCGCGGCGCAGCACGCGCGGGGCATGCAGGTGCATCGCGTCCGTGCGCGCCGGATCGTCCTGCGCCCGGCGGGCCGGATGCCAGGACAGGCGGTAGCCGCCATCGGCGTCGACTTCCAGCCGCGCATGGCCGTTGGGCGTGCCGTCGGCCATGGTCGCGTCGGGGATGCCTTCGGCGTCCGGCGCGCCCGACCAGAACGCGCCGCTGGCCGCGCCGACGTTGAACTCGTGCAGCGGTTCATCGCCATGCCAGCCATCGGCAGGCCCGTGCCGGTAATGCCGCTGCGTGTGCCGATGGCCGCTCAGCACCAGCAGCTTCGGCACGCGCGCCAGCAGCGCGAACAGGCGCTCGCGGTCGGCGCGCCGGAAGGTGGCGGGCCGCCCCGGCGCCGCGGTGTCGAACAGCGGGATGTGCACGCCCAGCACCAGCAGCCGGTCCTGCGGCAGCGTCGGCAGCCAGGCTTCGAGGAAGGCGAACTGGTCCTCGCGCAGGCCGCCCACGTAGGCGGGCCGCGCGCCCGGCTGCAGCACGACGTCGTCGAGCATCAGGAAAGTCGCCGCGCCCTCCTCCCAGGCGAAGGTGTCGGGCCCGTAGCTGGCGCGGAATGTGGCCAGCGACGCGTCGTCCGCGCGCGCGCCCGGATCGAGGTCGTGGTTGCCCGGCACGTGCAGCCACGGCACGCCCAGGCGCGTGGTGACGGCGTTGACCTCGGGATAGAGCCCGACGACGTCGTCGACGATGTCGCCCAGGCTGATGCCGAGGTCGGCCTCGCGGCCACCGGCGGCGGCCAGCGGGTCGACGATGTCGCGCGCGTAGTAGTCGACGTCGGCCAGCGACTTCACCTGCGGATCGGCGAAGACGAGGACCGACAGCGCGCCGTCCCGCCGCATCGACGGGCGCTGCAGGGCGAAGTCGCCGCGGACCGCGCCATCCCCGCGCCCGCCCGCCCGAGGCGCGTGCCATGCCGCGGGCAGTCCGTCCGCGCGTGCCGGCAGGCGCCAGCCGGCCGGCTTGACCACGAACACCGGCGCGTCGTCACGGGCGTCGAGCCTGTAGCGGCCGTCGGCGTCGGTCCGCGCGATGGCCAGGCCGTCGGAAACCACGACGCCGGCAACGCCCGGCTCACCCGCGTCCGCGGCGCCATTGCCGTCGATGTCATGGAAGACCCGCCCTTCCCACCTGGCCGCTCCGGCCGTTCCGGCCGCCGCCAGCAGGCACAGCATGCAGAAGACGCGCAGGGACGGGGACATCGTGGCTCCGCAAGGCGTGGAATGGCCGCTTATCCTGCCCCATCGCGTTGATCCTTGGGTTGCCGGCAGGCATATGATCTGGTCTGGCGATGGCCGGGCGGGGTGCCGTGGACGCGTCTGAGGGGACGTCAGGATGATCATCGCAAGGCCCTGGATGGCCTGGATCGCGTTCGTCTTCGTCGCGCTGCTGGCGGCGGCCGGCCCGGCCGCGGCCGCGGCCGATGTGATCGAACTGTCCCCGGGCACCGGCGAACTCGCGCTCTCGCCGCATGTCACCTACCTCCATGACACCGACGGCCGCGACACGGTGCAGGACGCATGGGCGCGCGTCGGCACCGACGCCTTCGCACCGCTGCCCGGCGGCAATCCCGCCTTCGGCTTCCAGGACGGCGCCTTCTGGGTGCATGCGCGCGTGGTCAACCGCGACCCCGACGAGCCGCGCTGGCTGCTGGTGCAGACCTATCCGCTCAGCGACCACCTCGACCTCTACCTGCGCTATCCCGACGGCCGCGTGGTCCACCATGCCGGCGGCGACACCCTGCCCTTCGGCCAGCGCGCGATCCGCTACCGGCACCCGAACTTCCTGCTCGACCTGCCGGACGGCCAGCCCGTCGACATCCTGCTCCGGGTACAGAGCCAGAGTTCGATGCAGCTGCCGCTGGTGTTGTACACGCCAGGCGCGTTCACCGAGCTCTCGCGCGACGCGCAGTTCGCGATCGGCCTGTACTACGGCATCCTGGTCGCGCTGTTCTTCTACAACCTGGTGCTGTGGCTGGTGCTGCGCGACGCCAGCTACTTCTGGTACCTGTTCCACATCGGCGCCTTCGGCCTGGTGCTGTTCTGCCTCAACGGCCTGGGCTTCGAATACCTCTGGCCCGACAACACCTGGCTGGCCGACAAGTCGGTGCCGCTGTCGATCAGCCTGGCGCTGATCGGCATGCACCAGTTCGCGCGCGTGTTCCTCGGCCTGCACGAACGCTGGCCGCTGGGCAACCGCGTGAGCATCGTCGCGATCGCGGCCTTCGTCTGCTTCGGCATCGCTGCGGTGTTCGTGCCCTACCGCCTGATCACGCCGGCGGTGTCGCTGGCGGTGCTGGCCAGCATCGTCTGGATCACCGTGGCCAGCATCGACTCGGTGCGCAAGCGCTACGCCCCGGCCCGGCTGTTCCTGCTGTCCTGGGCGATGTTCCTGGCCGGCACGGCGGTCTTCACCCTGGTCGCCTTCGGCATGATCCCCAAGACCTTCTTCACCGAGTACGGCGTGCAGCTGGGCTCGGCGCTGGAGATGCTGTTCCTGTCGGTGGCGCTCAGCTACCGCTACGCCGCGCTGCGCAACGAGAACGGGCGCATCGTCCGCGAGGCCAACGTGCGCCTGGAACGCGAGGTCGCCGAACGCACGCAGGAACTGCGCGGCACGCTGGAGCAGCTGGAGCAGGCGCATGCCCGCCTGCACGAATCCAGCCGGCTCGACGGCCTCACCGGCCTCTGCAACCGCAGCCATTTCCACGACGCCTTCGAGCGCCTGCTGCTGGAGTGCAACGCGGAGCGGCGCCCGCTGTCGCTGCTGATGGTCGACCTCGACCACTTCAAGTCCATCAACGACGCGCACGGCCACCTGGTGGGCGACGACGTGCTGCGCGCCGCCGCGCAGCGCATCGGCACGGCGCTGCGGCCGCACGAAGCCCTGCTGGCGCGCTTCGGCGGCGAGGAGTTCGTGATCGTGCTGCCGCGCACCGACCTGCACGGCGCGGTGGCGGTGGCCGAGGCGGTGCGCCGCGCGATCGCCGCCGCGCCCTGCGATTCGCAGCACGGCCCGCCGGTCAGGGTGTCGGCCAGCGTCGGCGTGCACACGGTGGTGCCGGGCACCGTGGACGACATCGAAGACGCGCTGCAGGTCGCCGACCAGGCGCTGTACGCCGCCAAGGCCAACGGCCGCGACTGCGTGCGCACCTCGATCTCGGCGGCCTGACACACACGCCCTGCAGGAGCCGCTGCAGCTGCGACCGCCGGTTGGATGCAGGAGCAGCTATAGCTGCGACCTGCCTGCCATGCGTAACAGCGACCGGCCGGCCATGCGGATCAGCGGTCGCAGCTGTAGCTGCTCCTACAGGCGGGGGCGGGGGTGGCGCTTGCGCTCGGCGATGAGCCAGGCCAAGGCGACGCCAGCCAGCGCGCCGATGACTTCCATCAGCACGCGGATGCCAAGCCCGTCCGGATCGTGGATCTTCGACAGCGCGATGCGCGCGTAAACCGGCGACTCGAGCCTGACCACGCCCATGTAGAACAAGTGCCAGGCATCGATGCCGGCGCCGACCGCCACCGCGACCAGACTGGCCCAGCCGATCGCGTGTCCGTGCGGCCAGCGCGCGCGCGTGCCGATGGCGTGGAACAGCGCGAAGGCCAGCAGGCCGACCACCAGCGCGATCAGGCCCGCCTCCAGCGCACCCGGCCAGCCCAGGTGCAGGGGCAGGTTCAAGCGCCCTGCCCCGCGTCGCGCACGGCCGCGAGCAGCACGCCGTCGCCGACCAGGCGCAAGGCCTCGGCCACGTCGCCGTCCATCGCGCGGTCGCGATCCATGCCGGCGATTCGGGCGCGGATCACCGCGTGCGCGACGTCGACGGCGCGGCCGGGATGGAAGGGCTCGCTGTCCGCGAGCTCGACGCGCAGCGCCTCGACCTCGTCCATGAAGCGCGCATGCTCCGGCGTACCCGCAGCCGGCGCACCCGACACCTTGGCCGCCAGCGCCGCCGCATCGCCGCGCCGCGCCAGGTCGCGCGCGGCGTTGATCATGTCGCGGCGCAGGTCCAGCGCTTGCGCGGCGGTGTAGAGCTCCAGGCCCAGTACCTTCCCCAGGTCGTCGGCCATGGCGAGCACGTGGCGCGCCTCGTTGGCGCCCATCGACACGTGGTCTTCCGCATTCGCGCTGGTCGGCACCGAGTACACGCTGGCCGGATGCGCGCGGCTGGCGAGGTCGTTGACGATGGCCGCGGCGGTGTACTGCACGATCATGAAGCCCGACTCGGTGCCGTCCTCGTTGCCGATCAGGAAGGCCGGCAGGCCGTCGTTGGTGGCGGGGTCGACCAGTTTGTTCAGCCGGCGCTCGCTGATCGAGGCCAGCACCGGGATCGCCGCCTTGAGGTAGCTCATCGCCAGCGCCAGCGGCATGCCGTGGAAGTGGCCGGCGGAAATCACCTGCTCCTCGACGTGTTCCGCGGCGCGATCGGGGAACACCAGCGGGTTGTCGGTCACCGCGTTGAGCTCGACCTCGAGCACGCGCGCGGCCTGGGCCGCGGCATCGCGCACCGCGCCGTGCACCTGAGGCACGCAGCGCAATGAATAGCTGTCCTGCGGCTGGTGCTTCTTGCCGCCGCGGAAGGGCTTGAAGCGCTGGTAGAACTTCTCGCGGCCGTGGCGCTGGCCGGCCGGCACCCAGTCCCAGCCGATGTCGAAGGGCAGCGCCTGCGCGCCGGCCTCGTCCCAGCTGCCCGGCAGCCACTGCCGGAAGCGCGGCACCAGGTGATAGGCGATGTCGGCGAGCGTGGAACCGTCCAGCAGCGCGCGCAGCTGCGCGGCGGCGGACACCTGACCCGGATGCGGACGCAGCGCATGCACGTCCTCGGCATAGGCGCCCAGGCGGCCGGCAAACGCGTCGAGCGTCATCGCCGCGGCGAGGTCGGCGGTGTCGAGCAGGTCCTCCAGCTTCGCCAGCGCCAGCACGCCCATCGCCAGCATCTGCGCGGTGCCGTTGTTGAGCGCCAGGCCTTCCTTGTACGACAGCTCGACCGGCGCGAGTCCGGCTCGGCGCAGCGCATCGGCGCCCGGCACGCGTTCGCCATCGACGAAAGCCTCGCCGCCGCCCAGCAGCACGATCGCCAGGTGCGACAGCGGCGCCAGGTCGCCCGAGGCGCCGACCGAGCCCAGCTGCGGCACCACCGGCACCACGCCGGCGTTGAGCAGCGCCGCCATCGCCTGCAGCGTGGACACGCGGATGCCGGAATGCCCGCGCAGCAGGGTGTTGAGGCGGATGCACATCATCGCCCGCACCACCGGCGCCGACATCGGCTCGCCGACGCAGACGGCGTGGGTGATCACCAGATTGCGCTGCAGTTCGGCGTGCAGCGAGCGCCCCGACGGCGCCGCGCCCGGCACCTCGTCGCGCAGCGGATGCGCGCCGAGCAGCTTGTCGGCGTTGCTGCCGAAGCCGGTGGAGACGCCGTAGATGGGCTCCTCGCGGCGCACCTGTTCGGCGAGGAAGTCCGCGGCGCGGGCCACGGCCTGCAGCGCGCCCTCGTCCAGCGACACCTGCGCGCCGTGGGCGACCGCGACCAGCTGCGGACGGGTCAGCGAACGGCCGTCGAGCAGGACCGGCTTCATGGCGTGCCTCCTTCGGAATCGGGGCGGGACGACGCCACCGCGCCGCCAAGCGTGGGCGTGGGCGTGCCGGCGCTGGCCGCGCCCTCGCCCCTCTCCGCGTGCGCGTTGGTTCCACGCCGCGTCAGCAGCGCCGCGCCCAGCGCATCCAGCGCCACCTCGAACTGTTCGCCGCCGCGCAGGTCCTTCACCGTGGCCACGCCGCGTGCGACCTCGTCTTCGCCACGCACCACCACGTGGCGGATGCCGGCACGGTCGGCGTACTGGAACTGCTTGCCGAGCTTGCGCGCTTCCAGCTGGGTCTCGACGTTGAGCCCGGCCGCGCGCAGTCGCTGCGAGAGTGCCAGCGCATCGTCCAGGCCGGCGTCGTCGAACAGCGCCACCAGCGCGTCGACCGTGCCTTCGGCGGCCTGCACCAGTCCGGCCTCGCGCAGCTGCCAGAACAGGCGCGTCAGGCCGATGGAGATGCCGACGCCGGGAAGCTTCGACTTCGTGTAGTGCCCGGCCAGATCGTCGTAGCGCCCGCCGGAGCAGATCGAACCGATGGCCGGGTTCGCGGTCAGCGTGGTCTCGTAGACCATGCCCGTGTAGTAGTCGAGCCCGCGCGCGATCGACAGGTTGATCGCATAGCGAGACTCCGGCACGCCCATCGCCTTCAGCATGCCCAGCAGCGCGCGCAGCTCGTCGCGGCCTTCCTCGAACAGCGGCGTGCCGTGACCCAGCGCGGCCAGCTTCGCCAGCGCGTCGTCATGGCCCTCGGAGCGGATGCGCGAGAACGCCAGCAGCCGCTCGGCCACCTCCGGCGCCAGGCCGAAGCCCTCGCCTTCCAGCGTCGCGCGCACCGCGTCCTCGCCGCGCTTGTCGAGCTTGTCGATCTCGCGCAGCACCAGCGGCTGGGCCTCGTCGCCGATGCCCTGGCCGGCGAAGAAGCCGCGCAGCAGCTTGCGGTGGTTGAGCTGGATGACGAACTCGCCGATGCCCAGCGCCTCGAACACGGCGTTGATCACCGCCGGCACCTCGGCCTCGAAGCGCGGCGACAGCGTGTCCTTGCCGATCACATCGATGTCGCACTGGTAGAACTCGCGGAAGCGGCCGCGCTGCGCACGCTCGCCGCGGTAGACACGCTGCATCTGGTAGCGGCGGAACGGGAACGCCAGGTCGTGCTCGTGCTCGGCGACGTAGCGCGCCAGCGGCACGGTCAGGTCGAAGCGCAGCGCCATTTCGGGCACCGTGCCGGCATCGCCGCCCGCCGCCTTCTCCAGCGCGCCGGTGGACTGCACGAAATACACCTGGCGCTCGGTCTCGCCGCCGGTCTTGGTCAGGAGCACCTCGGACAGCTCGAACACCGGCGTCTCCACCGGCAGGAAGCCCCAGGCCTCGAAGGTGCGGCGGATGGTGTCGAGCATGCGCTGGAAGGCGACCTGCTCGCGCGGGAGCAGCTCGAGGACGCCCGGGGGCGTGCGGGGCTTGATCAAGATCGGTCTCCGGTGCGGGGCGACGCCGCGGTGGGCCGCACATTCTAGCGGCAGCGACCCGCCACGCCGCCGCCTGCGCGCGGGGTGCTTGCCTCCCCCGCCCCGGGGTCATTACAATGCGCAGCTCGCCTGTCGGGGTGTAGCTCAGTCTGGTAGAGCGCTACGTTCGGGACGTAGAGGTCGCAGGTTCGAATCCTGTCTCCCCGACCAAAGGTGACCCGCAGAAACCGGCCCCGCGGCCGGTTTTTTGCTTTCCGCACCCAGCTTGCGCGCGGCCCCGGGCGCCAGGACCGACCATGCCGGCCTCCCCCACACCCGCCGGCGGCACGCATGCCCGCAGCTGGCTGCTCGCCCTCGCCGGCATCACGCTCGCCGCCTTCAACCTGCGCACCGCGGTCACCTCGATCACGCCGCTGCTCGACGTCGTCGGCCGCGAGTTCGGCTTCGGCGCCGCCATGGCCGGCGTCATCGGCATGCTGCCGGCCGCGGCCTTCGCGGCCTTCGGCGCCGCCACGCCCGCGACCGCCCGCCGCCTCGGGCTCGAACGCACCGTGCTGCTGGCCATGGCGCTGGCGGCGATCGGCCTGGTGCTGCGCTCGCTCGCCGGCGGCACCTGGCTGCTGATCGGCGCCTCGCTGGTATCGCTGGCCGGCATGGGCATCGGCAACGTGGTGCTGCCGCCGCTGGTGAAGCGCTGGTTCCCGCACCGCGTCGGCACCCTGAGCGTGGTCTACATCACCGCACTGCAGGGCGGCACGATCATGGCCGCGCTGATGGCCGTGCCGATGGCCGATGCCTTCGGCTGGCGGCTGTCGATGGGCTCGTGGACGCTGGCCGCGGTGGCGGCGATGCTGCCCTGGCTGGTGCTGCTGCGCCGGGGGCTGGGAGAGACTCCCGGCGCCACCGCCACTGCAGCGCACACCGGCGCCGACGTGTCCGCCCCCGACCCCGACGACGGGATTCCCGCCGCTGGCGCCACCGGGCTCGATTCCACGCCGGTGACCCGCCATCGCGTCTGGCACACCGCGCTGGGCTGGGGCATGGCGCTGATGTTCGGCATGACCTCGCTGGCCACCTACGCCATGTTCACCTGGATGCCGCGGATCTTCACCGACGCCGGCGCCTCGCCCGCCTTCGGCGGCGCGATGGTGGCGCTGTACACCGGCTTCAGCCTGCTCGGCGGCCTGGTCATCCCCGGGCTGGCCGTGCGCATGCGCAACAGCTTCCCGATGGCGCTGGCCTGCGCGCTGGCGCAGTTCGCCGGTTTCTACGGCCTGTGGCAGGCGCCGATGGCGGCACCGTGGCTGTGGGCGACCCTGGTCGGCATCGGCGGCTGCACCTTCCCGCTGGGCCTGACCCTGATCAACCTGCGCACGCGCACGCCCGACGGATCGGCGGCGCTGTCCGGGTTCACGCAGGGCCTGGGTTACACGCTGGCCTGCCTGGGGCCGCTGCTGTTCGGCATCCTCAAGGACACGACCGGCGGACTGGCCTGGCCATTCGCGATGCTGGCGGCGAGCGTGGTGGTGATGCTGCTTGGTGCCTGGCAGGCGTGCCGGCCGCGGTACCTCGAAGACGTCCGCGCGCGCGGCTGACGTCCGCCATCTGAACACCGCGTGCAAGACCGGCGAACGCGTATACGCCGCCTGAACTTTTCGCGCGGCACATTCCGTCTCCGACACGCGAGGCGAAGGATTGCCTGAGTGCATTCCCTTCCTTCCGCTTTCGCACATGCCGCCATCGAATACGACGCCCCGCCTCCTGTTCCTCGCGCTGCTGTTCTCATCCGCGTCCGCCGCTGTCGCCGCGGACCCTGGGCGTGCACATGGCGCAGCGGCGTCCGCGCTGCCAACAGCATCCGCCCGCGACGGGCTCGCGCACCTGCACGAGGCCGGAAACCCTTCCGCCGCGCTGCTGGCGGCCGAGCGCCGCCTGGGCGACTCACCGCACGACGACGACGCCTTCCGGCTGCGCGCGCTGAGCCTTGCCGAGCTGGGCGCGTCGGTGCTGGCAGCCGACGCGGTCGCAGAACGCCCGGCGCTGTTCGCCGACCACGAGCGCGAGCGCATCGAGGGCGATGCGATCGCCCGCCGTATCGGATGGGGCCAAGCCCTGGCGACGACACCCGAGCGGCGCCTGGACGAGACGCGCGACGCCCTGCAGCGGCTGCGCGCGCTGCAGTCCGGGACACCACGGCGCACACGCTGGGAAGCCACGCGCCTGCGGGTGGACGCGCTGGACGCGCTCAACCACCTGCAGCGACACGAGGAGGTCGTGGCCGGCTACCAGGCGCTGCGCGCCGAAGGCATCGACGTTCCCGCCTACATCCTGCCCACGGTGGGCGATTCGTTCCTGGCACTGCGGCGCCCGCGCGAGGCGATCGCAGTGCTGCAGGAGGCCCTCGCGCACCAGCCCGGCCACGTCGACGCGCGCGTGCTGCTTGGCTACGCATGGCTGGAACGCGAGCGCTTCGACCTGGGGCTTGCGGAGTTCGAGGCCGTGGCCGCCGGTCAGCCGGCGTGGCCGCGCCGCGATGGCGCGCTCGAGCCCTACGAGAACTGGGACCGTTTCCAGGCCGACCTCGCCCTGGCGATGGCGCATTCGCAGGCCAACGACAACGTCCGCGCCGAAGCCCTGCTGTCCGACCTGGTCGCCATGGGCCCGGCCAATGCGCCGCTGCAGGCCGCGCTTGGCACGGTGCATGCGCGCCGCGGGCAGCCCGCCGCCGCGCTGCAGCGGCACGACATGGCGCTGGCACTGGCGCCGGACGACCGCGACGCACTCGCCGGGCGTACAGACGCCCTGCTCGCGCTCGACCGCGTCGACGGGGCGCGCGACGCGGCGGCCGCCCTGCAGCGAGCCTGGCCGGATGATCCGCGCCAGCAGCGGCTGGTCGAGCGCCTGGAGCGCCATCGCGGCCCGCAGGCGGTCGTCGCGCACGCCTGGGCGCGCAGCACGCCGCGCGACGCGGCATCGCCCGCGCCGATGGGCAGCCGCGATGCCGTCACCACCGTCGAGCTGCGCTCGCCGCTGCTCGCCGACCGCCTGCGCCTCGGCGTCGTGGGCCGCGACAGCCGGGTGGACTTCGACCCGGAGCGCACCCGCCTGCGCAGCGCGGGCATCGGCGCCTGGTACCGCCACGACCGGCTGGCGCTGGCCGCGACCGCGTCACGCCAGCGCGACGACGACGGACGCGAAGGCACTGCCTGGACGATCGAAGCCGGCTGGCGCGCGAACGATGCCTGGCGCTTCGACGCGCGCCTGGCGGCGGATGATCCGGAGGCGTCGATGCAGGCGCGCCGCCACGGCATCGGCGCCGACAGCCTCGCGGTCTCGGCGCGATGGACGCCGCACGAACTGACGTCGTTGCAGGCCGGACTGGCGCGATACCGCTACGACGACGGCAATCGCCGCGACCAGGCCAGCCTCGACCTGCGCCAGCGGTTGATGTCCCGACCGCACCTGCTGGTCGACGCGCTCGCGGGCGCTGCCGCGGGCCGCGCCTCGCTCGGCGAGCGCGCGGCGTACTTCAATCCTTCGCGCGACGCGTCGATGCGGGTCGGCGTCGGCGTCGACCACATCGCCTGGCGACGCTACGAGGCCTCCTTCCGCCAGCGGCTGGAGGTCACCGCCGGGCCGTACCGGCAGCGCGGCTACGGCACGCACTGGACCCCCGCCGTCAGCTACCGGCACGTCTGGGACAGCGGCCGCGGGCCGTCGCTGGAGTACGGCGTGGCCTGGTCGCGCCCGGTCTACGACGGCGCGCGCGAACAGCGCATCGCCTTCGACGCGGTGCTGAGCTGGGGGGCCGCGCCATGAGACGGTTCGCGCTGGTGCTGATGACCCTGTGGCTGGCGCTGTCGGCGGCGCCGCTGCGCGCCTCGCTGGTGGTGCTGAGCTACCACGACGTCCGCGACGATGTCGCACCCAAGGGCGATCCGGATCCCTACGCCGTTTCCACCGCCAACTTCGCCATGCACCTGGACTGGCTGCGCGCGCACGGCTACGTGCCGGTCAGCGTGCAGCAGGTGCTCGATGCGCGCGCGGGACTGCAGCCGCTGCCCGGGCGCGCGGTGCTGCTGACCTTCGACGATGGTCTGCGCAGCGCCTACACCCACGTGTTTCCGCTGCTGAAGGCGTACGGCTGGCCAGCCCTGGTCGCCCCGGTGACCGGCTGGATGGAGATGGGCGCGGACCGCCGCGTCGCCTACGGCGCGCGCGACTTCGGCCGCGACGACTTCCTCACCTGGGCGCAGCTGCGCGAGATGCGCGACAGCGGCCTGGTCGAGATCGCTTCGCACAGCCACGACCTGCACCGCGGCGTCCCCGGCAATCCGTTCGGGAACCTGCTGCCGGCGGCCACCACCCGTCTGTGGGACGGCGGCGGCTACGAGTCCGACGCGGCCTGGCGCCAACGCATCCATGCCGACCTCGCCACCAGCCGCGACCTGATCCTGCGCCATACCGGCGCCGCGCCGCGGGTGATGGTCTGGCCCTACGCCGCCTACAGCCACGAGGCCAACGCCATCGCCGGCGGGCTGGGCATGCCGCTTTCGTTCGACCTCGAAGGCCGCGCGCAGGAGGCGGACCTCGGCCTGCAGGGCGAGGCACGCGTCGAACAGCACGCGCTGGCCAGCCTCGCGCGCCTGCTGATGCACGACAACCCCGACGTGCGCGACCTCGCCGGCGAGCTGCGCCGCGACCTTGCGCTGGACGGCGTGCGCGCGCTGCAGATCGACCTCGACCACGTGCACGACGCCGACCCGGAACAGCAGGCGCGCAACCTCGACACCCTGGTGCAGCGCGTGCGCGACGTCCGCCCCAGCCACGTGTTCCTGCAGGCCTTCGCCGATCCCGACGGCGATGGCGCCGCCGACGCCCTGTACTTCCCCAACCGCCACCTGCCGGTGCGCGCCGACCTGTTCAACCGCGTGGCCTGGCAGCTGCGCACGCGCGCCGGTGTGCGCGTGTACGCCTGGATGCCGGTGCTGGGCTACGTGCTGCCCGACGCGCGGCTGCAGCGCGAACTGCGCATCGCCGCCGCCGATCCGGCCGACATCCCGCGCCTGGATCCAGGCGACGCGCGCACGCAGGCCCTGGTCTCCGACCTGTACGAGGACCTTGCGCGCAACGCCGCCTTCGACGGCCTGCTGTTCCACGACGACGCCTACCTGCGCGACGACGAGCTGCCCGGCTACGGCGGCGGCGACCCGCGGCGCCGCACCGCCGGGCTGGTCGACTTCACCCTGGCGCTGAAGGCGGCCGCCGAGCGCTGGCGGCCGAAGCTCGCGACCGCGCGCAACCTGTTCGCGCGCCCCGTGCTCGAACCCGCGTCGGAGGCCTGGTTCGCGCAGGACCTGGACGCCTTCCTCGCCGCCTACGACCACACCGCGCTGATGGCGATGCCCGCGCTGGAAGGGACCGACGACCCCGGACGCTGGCTGCGCGCGCTCGTGGAGACGGTGGCCCGGCACCCGGACGGCCTGGCGCGCACCCTGTTCGAACTGCAGACCGTGGACTGGCGCAGCGGCCGGCGCGTCCCGCCACCGGTACTGCTTGCCCAGGTGCGCGCGCTGCAGGCGGCGGGCGTGCGCCACCTCGGCTGGTATCCGGACGACTTCATCGGCGACCACCCGCCGCTGCCCGCCGCGCGCGCGGCGATGTCGGCGCGGCGCTTCCCCTACGCGGAGGGCGCCGAATGAGCGGCGACACCGGTCCGTTCGCCGCGTGGCTGTTCAACTTCGCCTTCTACTACCCGATCGTGATGGCCTTCCTGTGGATGACCGGCGGCCTCTACTTCTACGCCCGCCGCGAGCACCGCGCGCCGCCGCCGGACCAGCCGCCGCCGCTGCCGGACACGCCCTTCGTCTCGATCCTGGTGCCCTGCTACAACGAGCAGAGCTGTATCGTCGGCACCATCCTCGCGCTCTCGGCGCAGGCCTGGCCCGACTTCGAGATCATCGCCGTCAACGACGGTAGCCGCGACCGCACCGGCGAGCTCCTCAACGGCCTGGTGCCCGACCATCCGCGCCTGCGCGTGGTGCACCTGGCGGAAAACCAGGGCAAGGCCAACGCGCTGCGCATCGGCACCTTGGCCGCCACCTCGGACTACATCGTCTGCGTGGACTCCGACGCCACACTCGACCCCCACGCCGTGCGCTGGATGGTGGGCCACCTGGCCACCGGCCCGCGCGTGGGCGCGGTGACCGGCAACCCGCGCATCTGCAACCGCACCACCCTGCTCGGACGCATGCAGGTGGGCGAATTTTCCGCGATCATCGGCCTGATCAAGCGCGCGCAGCGGACCTACGGCCGCCTGTTCACGGTCTCCGGCGTGATCTGCGCGTTCCGGCGCACCGCGCTGCACGACGTCGGCTACTGGTCCGACCGCATGGTCACCGAGGACATCGACATCTCCTGGCGGCTGCAGCTGGCCGGCTGGGACATCCGCTACGAACCCAACGCGCTGTGCTGGATCCTGATGCCCGAAACCCTGCGCGGGCTCTGGTCGCAGCGCCTGCGCTGGGCCTGCGGCGGCGTGGAGGTGCTGCTGGGCCATGGCGCCGGCGTGCTGGGCTGGCGTCACCGACGCATGTGGGGCGTGCTGGCGGAGTACCTGCTGAGCCTGGTCTGGGCCTACGCGATGCTGGCGATCATCGTGCTGTGGGCCGCCGCAAAGTTCATCGCACTGCCGTCGGCACTGCACGTGGACACCCTGCTGCCGCGCTGGCACGGCGTGGTGCTCGGCATCGTGTGCATGCTGCAGTTCGCGACCGGCCTGGTGGTCGAGCGCCGCTACGAACACGGGCTGGCGCGGCACTTCTACTGGGTGATCTGGTATCCGGTGGCGTTCTGGACCATCGGCATGCTCACCGCCGTGGTCGCGGTCCCGCGCACCCTGTTCCGCCGCCGTGGCGTGCGCGCCGGCTGGATCAGTCCCGACCGCGGGAGCGCCGCATGATCCGGCCCGACCTCGACCACCGGCGTGCGCGACCGCCGCGCCGGCGACTGGCAGCGGGCGCGATGACCGCGGCGGCCTGGGCGGTGTACGCCTGGCTGTGGGCGCCGGTGGTCACGGCGCTCGCGTGGCTGGCCGGAATCCGTACCGCATGGCTGCGCCTGTACCTCGACGAGAACGGCGCCGACCTGTTCCTGCTGCTGTCGCTGCCATTGATTGCGCTGGGCTGCGCGGCGGTGCTGATCGGCTGGGCGGAGTACAACCGCATGCGCTTCGCGCGCGAGGACCGGCGCCGGCGCCGCGCCGCGATCGACGAGGCCGCGGTACGCCGTGCGCTGCGCGCGAGCGACGCCCTGGCGCACCGTCTGCAGCAGGGGCGCATCGTGCAGGTCGCGCTGGATGATGATGCCTTCCCGCTCGCGGCCTGCAGCGGTGATTGACGCCGGCCGCCATCTGCGCCGAGCGGGACGCTAGAACCAGCCGCGCCACCTGCCGAGCAGCAGCGATGCGAGCGCCAGCGCCGCCAGCCCCGCTACCACCGTCCAGAAGCCCATGTCGCGGGTGCCGAACAGGTCGGCCTGGAAGTTCATGCCCAGCGCGCCGACCACGGTCGCCAGCACGCCGGTGATCACGGTGACGAAGGTCAGCACGCGCATGAAGTCGTTGGTGCGCAGCGCGGTCTGGTTGCTGAAGAGTTCGAAGCTGCCGATCACCAGCTCGCGCGCGTTCTCGACCACGTCCATGGCGCGCTCGAAGCGGGTGTCGAGCGCGACGAAGTGGCGGTCGGCCGAATGACCATCGTCGGGCCGGAAGTCCGGCCGCGACATCACGCCGAAGACGTTGCGGTGCGGGGCCAGCATGCGCCGCAGCCGCGACGACCACTTGCGCAGGCGCTGCAGCTCGGGCAGGCAGCGGCGCTCGCTGCGGTCGAGGATGGACACCTCCAGCCGTTCGATCGCGTTCTCGTAGTCGCCCACCGCCTCGAAATAGGTCGACAGCTGGCGGTCGAGCAGCGTGGTGACGAAGCTCTCGGCGTCGAGGCGACCCAGCGCGGCGCGCTGTCCTTCGCCGTTGCGCATCGCATCGAGGAAGGGAATCCCGCGCCGCCGGAACGACAGCACGCGGTTGCAGCCGGCCACGCAGACCAGCACCGCGCCGGCGACGTCCTCCTTCGCCGCGCCGTCCTCGACCACCGCCACGCTGCGCACCCAGAGCCACTCGCCCTCCTGCGCGACCTCGGGCGTGGTTCCCGCGTCCAGGAACCGGCGCGCGGCGTTCGGGAAGCCGCACTGCGCCCAGACCCGGTCGATGAGCTCCTCGGAAGGATCGGCGAGGTCGATCCAGAGCAGCGCCTGCTCGCCGGGTTCGCCGCCGAGCGACTCCAGCGCCACGTCCTGCGGTTCACCCTGCCGGAACAGCCGCGCGAAGAACGGGGGAATGTCGGAAGTCTTGGCCATCGCCGCCTGCCGGAACCGGTGGCCGACGCTACCCGCGCGGGCATGCGGCCCCGGTGAAGCCCGGCCGTGACGGTCGCGGAAACGCCTGGCGCCGCGGGCTCAGGGCGGCGCCAGGGCGTGCAGGCGCGCGGCCAGCGCGTCCAGGCGCAGCGCACCGGCCGCACCCGGCGAGGTGCGCGCCGCCAGGCTCGCCGCCGGATCGCCTTCCGCCCAGCGCACCGGATCAGCCGCCTGGCGGTAGGCCTCGCGGAAGGGCACGCCTTCGCGCGCCATGTCCACCGCGAGGTCGGTGGCATACATCGACGGCTCCAGCGCGGCGCGCATGCGCGCGATGTCCCAGTCGAGGTTACGAAGCAGGTCGGGCAGCAGCGCCAGCGCCTGCAGGCCCTTGCCGAAGCCGTGGAACAGCGCGCCCTTCGAGACCTGCAGGTCGCGGTGGTAGCCCGAGGGCAGCGACAGCAGCTGTTCGATCTCGCAGCGCGCGGCGGCGACGCTGGCGTAGGTCGCGCGCATCAGTTCGATGACGTCGGGGTTGCGCTTGTTGGGCATGATCGAGCTGCCGGTGGTGTACTGCGCCGGCAGCGTCGCGAAGCCGTACTCGCTCGAGGTGAACAGGCTGAGGTCCCAGGCCAGGCGGCGCAGGTCCAGCATCGCGCTGGACAGGGCCTCGAGCGCGGCCATTTCGAACTTGCCGCGCGAAAGCTGCGCGTAGGTCGCGGCCAGCTGCAGGCGGCCGAAGCCCAGCGCGGCGGTGGTGTGGTCGCGCTCCAGCGGCAGGTTGACGCCGTAGCCGGCGGCGCTGCCGAGCGGGTTGGCGTCGACCCAGGCGAGCGTGTCGGCGGCGCGCGCGGCGTTGTCGATGAAGCCCTCGGCCCACGCCGCCCACCACATGCCCAGCGAGCTCACCACGGCGCGCTGCAGGTGGGTGTAGCCCGGCAGCGGCACGTCGGCTTCGGCCTGCGCGCGTTCGAGCGCGATGCCCGCGATCTCGACGCACAGCGCCCGGGTGCGCGCCAGCTGTTCCTTCAGCCACAGGCGGGTGGCCACCAGTACCTGGTCGTTGCGGCTGCGGCCGGTGTGGATGCGGCGGCCGGCGTCGCCCAGGCGCTCGGTCAGGCGCGCCTCGATGGCGGAATGGCCGTCCTCGTAGCGGGCATCGAGTACGAAGCGGCCGGCGCTGAAATCGTCGGCCAGCGCGTCGAGCTCGCGGGCGATGCCCGACCGCTCGTCGCCGGAGAGGATGCCGATGCGCTCGAGGCCTTCCGCGTGCGCGCGACTGGCGGCGATGTCGTGCAGGAAGAACTCGCGGTCCAGCACCACGTCGTCGCCGGCCAGGAAGGCCTGGATGTCGGCGTCGACGGTGACGCCGGGCTTCTGCCAGAGGAGGTCGGACATGGTGGTCTCCGGGATGGTTGTCGGTGATGGGCTGGCGGCCGCAGCCCTCTCCCTGCAGGAGCGGCTACAGCCGCGACCGATGTAGCCTTGCGCAGGATCCGGTCGCGGCTGTAGCCGCTCCTACAGGGTGGGTGTGGGCGCTGAATCGGAGGGAATGCCTTCGATCTCGGGGTAGCCGAACGCGAGGTTGAGGTTCTGCAGCGCCTGCGTCGCCGCGCCCTTGAGCAGGTTGTCGAGGGTGGCGACGACGACCAGGCGGCGGCCGTCCTCCGACACCGTGAAGCCGCCGATCTCCACGCCGTGCCTGCCGGCGATGCGGCTCACCCAGGGCGCTTCGGTGCTCACGCGCACCAGCGGTTCGTGCTCGTAGCGCGCGCGGTACGCCGCCTCCACCGCCTCGGCCGTCACCGGCTCGTACAGGTGCATGTTCGCGGTCAGGGTGATGCCGCGGAAATGCGGAGCGACGTGCGGCATGAACTCCACGTCGTGGCCGAGGTGGCGGGTGACCTCGCGCTCGTGCACGTGGCCGGCCAGCGCGTAGGGCATGAGGTTGTCGCGCAGCTTGTCGGCGTCGTTGCGATCGGACGGCGTGGTCCCGGCGCCGGAATAGCCGGATACGCCGAAGCACTGCACCGGGCCGTCGAGCAGGCCCAGCATCGGCGCCAGCGCCAGCTGCATGGCGCTGGCATAGCAGCCGGGGTTGGCGATGCGGCGCTGGCCCGTGTAGCCGCCGCGCGTGAGCTCGGGCAGGCCGTAGTACCAGTCGCCGTCGAAGCGGTGGTCGGCGGACAGGTCGACGATCACCGGCCCCGCCGGCGGTGCCGCGGCAACGTCCGCGGCCGGCTCGACGGAGCCGTCCGCTGCGGCCAGCGAGGTGATGCACGCCTCCGACTTGCCGTTCGGCAGCGCCAGCACCCAGGCGTCCAGGCCCAGGTCGGCCAGGTCGTCATGCGCGAGGCTGCGGTAGCGCAGCCCGCCGCGGTACTCGGGCACGTGGTCGGCCACGCGCTGGCCGTCGAGCTCGCGCGAGGACACCGCGGCCAGTTCGAAGCCGGGATGCCCGGCCAGCAGCCGGATCAGCTCCGCGCCAGTGTGCCCGCGCGCGCCGACGATGCCGACGGTCTTCTTCATGCCTTCGCCTCCTCCACTGGATCGGCCAGCGTGGCCGGCCGCTCGGCGCAGTGCGCCACCGCGCGCTCGATCGCCGGGAAGCCGTCCATGCCGTACCAGAACACCCGCCAGGCCGCCTGGCGGAAGCAGCCCTCGGATTCCGAGTGGTAGAAGGCGTTGACGCCGTTGCCGTGGCGCGAGCGCCAGAACAGCGTCGGCGTATCCTCGCGCATCACCTGCCACACCGCGCGCCCCAGGCCTTCGCCCTGGGCATCGTCAAGCACCGCGAACTTGTCCAGGTAGGGAACGCCGTCGACCTCGGTGAGGATCACCGCGGTGCGGTAGTTCTCGCTGACATAGGCGCGCAGCAGCGGCGTGCGTTCGAAGTAGTCGGGCAGCAGCGCGCGCCCGAAGGCCGACTCCACCAGCGTGCGCAGCCGCGGCAGGTCGAGCGCGTCCCAGGACGTGGCCCGCAGCACGCGTTCGCCCCGGCGCACCAGGGTGCCCGAGCCCTTGTGCGTGAACAGCTCGCGGGCGAGCTGGTCGGGCCTGGTGATCGACACCGACGACGACGGCGGCAGCGCCATCAGCAGGTCGTGCACCTGTTCGATCTTGACCCGCATGCCCGAGTGCAGCCAGGGCTGCGCCATCAGGTCGTCGTACTCGGTGCTGAGGTTGATCGAGTCGATCACCCGGCCGTCGGGCCCGAGGAGGCCGCCGGTGCCGGTGAGGAAGACGATCTTGTAGGGCTGCAGCGTCTTGATCAGCTCGTTGGCGGCCCAGTCGGCGTTGACGTTGACGATCTGGCCGTCGGCGGTCTCGCCCAGCGAAGTGATCACCGGGATCGAGCCGGCCTTGATCGCCGCGCCGATGCCGTCGGTGTCCACGCGCACCACCTGCCCCACCAGGCCGTAGCGGTCACGGTCGAGGAACCGGCACTCGAACACGCCGGACTGGATCGAGGTTGCGCGCACGCCTTCCACCTGCAGCGCCTCGACCAGGCGCAGGTTCTGCTGCCGCATCACCCGGCGCACGATGGCCAGGCCCTCGGGGTCGGTGTAGCGCAGGTTGTCGACGGTGCGCTTGGCGATGCCCGCCTCCTGCATGGCCTCGTCGAGCTGCGGCCCGGCGCCGTGCACCACGATCGGCGTCAGCCCGACCTGCTGCAGGAAGGCCAGCGACGAGGTCAGCGCCTCGAGGTCGTCGCGCAGCACCGCGCCGCCGACCTTGACCACGGCGAAGCGCTTGGCGTCCAGCTGCGAGAACCGCTTCAGGTATTGGCTGATCTCCTTCGCACTGCCCATGCTCGAAAGCAGTCGGACGATGGTCTGGCGTGTCTGCGCATGTGCTTGCATGGTCTTTGCTTCGTAGGTTGCTTTTGTTTTTGCCACGGATGAACGCGGATTTGCACGGATAGAGCAACAGCTTTTTTGGCCACGGATTTGCGCGGATCACGCGGATCTGGCTGAGGCGAGCGCCAGCGCCGCGCACAGGCACAACATTCTTCTTTCAATCAGATCTTTCGCATCGGACTTGCCTCGGCTGGATCCGCGTCATCCGCGTTCATCAGTGGCAGATCTCTTGCTTTTGATGACCCGCGCCACCGAATCGGCATAGCGCTGGAGCTGCTCCAGGGCCACCCATTCGTCGGCGGTGTGGGCCTGGGCGATGTCGCCGGGGCCGTAGACGATGGCGTCGAGGCCGGCGGCGGAGAACAGCGAGGCTTCGGTCCAGAAGTCGACGGCGTTGCCGATCGGCAGCTCCAGGGCTTCGGCCAGGTCGCGGGCGGCGAGGCGGCGGTCCTCTGCGGCGGCGGTGTCGCCGGCCGGGAGCGCGGGGCCGTGGAAGGTGGCGGTGTAGTCGCTGCCTTCGGGCGCCAGGGCGGCGAAGCGGGCGTGCAGGTCGCCGACGTCGTGCGACGGGAGCGGGCGGAAGCCGAAGCGGACTTCGGCCGCCGGGGCGATCACGTTGGCCTTGATGCCGCCCTCGACGCGGCCGATGTTGAAGCGCAGGCCGGTCAGGCCGCCGAAGCGCTGGTGGGCTTCGCTTTCGGCCAGCGCCAGCGCATCGACGCCCCAGCGCATGGCCTTGTGCACGGCGCTGGCCGACAGCGCCTGCGCGCCGGAAGCGTGGCCGGCCTCGCCGTGGAAGCGCAGCTGCACGGCGGCGATGCCGCGGTGCGCGAGCACGGCTTCGCAGCCGGTGGGCTCGGCCACCAGCACCTGGCGGAAGCCGTGGTCGCTGGCCAGGAAGGCGGCAATGCAGCGCGGGTCGTTGGCCTCTTCGTCGCTGCTGAAGAGGAAGGCGGCGTCGCCTTCGACCGCCTGCGCGGCGGCGATCAGGGCCGCGGCCGCACCCTTGATGTCGCAGGCACCGAGGCCGATGGCGCGGTCGCCGGTGACGCGCAGCAGGTGCGGATCCGCGCTCCAGGCCGGCGAATCCGGCACCGTATCCAGGTGCACGTTGAACAGCCGCGCGGGATTCCCACGGCGCGCGAACAGCGACACCGCGCCGGCGCCGTGGTCGGTCACGGTGACTTCAAAGTCCGGCAGCTGGGCGCGGATGTAGTCGAAGATGCCATCGGTACCGATCGCACGCGGCGGGTTGCGGGTGTCGAAGCCCACCAGCGCCGCCAGGTGCTTCAGCACCGCATCCAGCAGTACCCCGCCATTGGCCGCACCCGTGCTCACGACTTGTTGATTTCCGCCCACAGGGTGCTGCTCATGCCGAACAGCTTGATGAAGCCCTCGGCCTCCTCCACGCCCCAGTCGGCCGACTGCGCGTAGGTCGCGCCGCTGGCGTTGAGGATGTGCGGCGAACGCACGGCCACCGCGTCGACGCGGCCGCCGCGGGTCTCCAGCACCACCTCGCCGTTGACCATGCGCTGCGAGGAGGCGAGGAAGGCTTCCAGGTCGGTCTTCAGCGGGTCGTGGTAGAAGCCCTCGTACACCAGCTCCACCCACTTGCGGCCGATTTCGGGCTTGAAGCGGTTCTGCTGCTTGGACAGCACCGCCTCCTCCAGCGCGCGGTGCGCGGCCAGCAGCGCGGTGAGGCCCGGCGCTTCGTACACGATGCGGCCCTTCAAGCCGATGGTGGTGTCGCCGGTGTACATGCCGCGGCCGACGCCGTAGGCGGCGAACATGGTGTTCAGCCGCGCCAGCAGCTTCGCGCCCGGCATCGCCTCGCCGTCCAGCGCCACCGCCTCGCCCTCGACGAAGCGCAGCGAAACCTGCAGCGGCTCGACCGGCCAGGCGCTGCGCGGCGCGCACCAGCCGCGCGCGCCCTCGCCCGGGGCTTCCCAGCGGTCGATCTCGCCGCCGGACATGGTGATGCCGAGCAGGTTCTCGTTGATGGTGTAGGCCTTCTGCTTCGACTGCACGCCGAAGCCGCGTTCTTCCAGGTAGGCCTGCTCGTAGGCGCGGGTCTGGGTGTGCTCCTTCTGGATCTCGCGGATCGGCGCCACGATGCGGTAGTCGCCGCTGGCCTTCACCGCCAGGTCGAAGCGCACCTGGTCGTTGCCCATGCCGGTGCAGCCATGCGCGATCGCGTTGGTGCCCAGGTCTTTCGCCCTCGCGAGCGCGGCGTCGACGATCAGATAGCGGTCGGAGACCAGCAGCGGGTACTGGCCCTGGTAGGCCTCGCCGGCGTGGATGAAGGGCTTCACGAAGCCCTCCCAGATCGCAGGGCCGCCGTCGATGGTGAGGTGGCTGGCCACGCCCAGCTCGGCGGCGCGTGCCTCGATCGTCTCGCGCTCGGCCGCGCTGACGCCGCCCGTGTCGGCGAACACGGTGTGCACGGCCCAGCCGCGCTCCATCAGCCACGGCACGCAGAAGCTGGTGTCCAGCCCGCCGGAGAATGCGAGCACGATGTCTTTGGATTCGGATGCAGCGTTCATGTCTGGGTTCTCTGGAAATCGCCTGCAATCGCCTGTAGGAGCAGCTATAGCTGCGACCACAAGAGCAGGACGGCGTCGGAGGAGCGGTCGCAGCTGTAGCTGCTCCTACAGGGGGGTGACGGGGTGACGGGAAAGGAATGGACGCCGGGAACTCAGCGCCCGGCCAGCGCCTTCATCACCGCCTTCTGCACGTGCAGGCGGTTGCCGGCCTCCTGCACGGCGATGCAGCGCGGTGAGTCCATCACCGCGTCGCTGGCCTTGACGTTGCGGCGCAGCGGCAGGCAGTGGCTGAAGACGCCGTCGTTGGTCAGCGCCATCTTGGCCTCGTCGACCATGTAATGCCGGTACTGGTCGCGGATCGGCTTCTCCGGGCCCCAGTTGCCGAAGTACGGCAGCGCGCCCCAGCTCTTGGCATAGACCACGTCGGCGCCGGCGTAGGCACTGTCGATGTCGTGGCTGACGGTCAGCGAGCCGCCGCTTTCGGCGACGTTGTCGCGCGCCCAGTCCATGTAGCGCTCGTCGAGCACGTACTCCGGCGTCGGGCACAGCAGGGTCACGTCCATGCCCATCCGCGTGGCGATGGTCAGCGCCGAGTTCGCCACCGCGGTGTTGAGCGGCTTCGGGTGGTAGGTCCAGGTCAGCACGTACTTCTTCCCGCGCAGGTCGCTGCTGCCGAAATGCTCCTGCAGCGCCAGCGCGTGCGCCAGCTCCTGGCAGGGGTGGGTGATGGTCTCCATGTTGATCACCGGCACCGTGGCGTACTTCGCGAAGCCCTTCAGCACCCGGTCCTCGCGGTCGACGGACCAGTCGACGAACTTCGGGAAGGCGCGCACGCCGATCATGTCGACATACTGGCTGAGCACGCGCGCGACCTCGGCGATGTGCTCCTCGGCCTCACCGTCCATCACCGTGCCCAGCTCGAACTCGATCGGCCAGGCGTCCTTGCCCGGCTGCAGCACCACCGCGTGCGCGCCCAGCTGGAAGGCGCCCAGCTCGAAGCTGGTGCGCGTGCGCATCGACGGATTGAAGAACACCAGGGCGATGGACTTGCCCTTCAGCGCATCGCCGAGCGGGTCGCGCTTCAGGCGCGCGGCCTCGGCGAGCACGGCGTCAAGCTGGGCCCGGGACCAGTCCTGGGTGTTGAGGAAGTGCTGCGGCGTGGTGGTCATGACGTGATCCGTGGAATCGGAAACAAAAAAACCCGGCGCGGGCCGGGCTTCGGAAGAACGGAATACAGGCGCAGTCCGGTCCTAACCCAGGGAAAGGTGGGCTTCCGGTCGGCGCGCGCGCGAGGTCATGCCTGCCGCCATGTAGGCGGAGGTCAGCAGACCGTGGACGGTGGCGCAGGCGTGTTGCATCGCGGCAATCTTCCCATGGGCCACGGCGGCCCGCAAGCGGCCGGCGGCCCGGCTCACTCGGCGCCGCCGCCGGGCACCACGGGGGTGACCGCAACCTTGACCCGCAGCCGGTTGCCGGGGTCGTTCGGAAGGCGGGAGCGGTACTTCACCCCCCGCACCACGTAATCCACGTCGTAGGCGATGGGACGCCGGAACTCGCGCTCCACCGGCACCATGCGGCAGTCCTCGTCGCCTTCGGCGGCCTGGTTCCCGCGGCCCGGCGTCAGCACGTCGCGCACCGCGCCGACGACGCGCGACAGCCCGCGCCGCTCCTCGCCCTGCTCGGGCGCGACCATCGACGACTGCTCGCAGCGTTCGACCATGCTGGTGGCGCGCAGCGTCTGGTACACCGGTTCGGCGCGCAGCACCTGCGCATACTCGTAGCGCACGTTCTCCGCCTGGATGACCGTGTGCTGGGCCCACGCCGGTGCCGCCGCCAGCGACGGAGCCAGGAGGAGCGGCAGCCACCGCTTGGCGGACAGGAAGGAATGCATGGCGATCCGGGAGTGTAGGCGCTGGCCGCCGCAAAGGGCTGAATCGTGGCTGTCACGCGCCCCCGCCGGTAGAATCGACGGCCTGCCCAGTGGCCCCAAGGCATGACCCTCAGACTCTTCAACAGCCTCACCCGCCGGGTGGAGGACTTCCAGCCCCGTGACCCCGCGCGCACGACGATGTACGTCTGCGGCCCCACGGTCTACAACTACGTGCACATCGGCAACGCACGCGGCCCGGTGGTGTTCGACGTGCTGGCCGCACTGCTGCGCCGGCGCTTCGGCGCGCTGGCCTACGCGCGCAACATCACCGACGTCGACGACAAGATCAACGCCGCCGCCGCCGCGCAGGGCGTGCCGATCTCGGCGATCACCGACCGCTTCGCCGCCGCTTACCGCGAGGACATGGCCGCGCTGGGCGTGGCGCCGCCGGACATCGAGCCCGAGGCCACCGCCCACATCGCCGAGATCATCGCCATGATCGAACGGCTGGTCGAAAGCGGCCACGCCTACGCCGCGGAAGGCCACGTGCTGTTCGCCGTAGCCAGCTTCGACGGCTACGGCAAGCTCTCGCGCCGCGCGCTGGAGGACATGCTGGCCGGCGCACGCGTGGACGTCGCGCCCTACAAGCGCGATCCCGGCGACTTCGTGCTCTGGAAGCCCTCCACCGGCGACCTGCCCGGCTGGGACTCGCCCTGGGGCCGCGGCCGGCCGGGCTGGCACATCGAGTGCTCGGCCATGGCCGCCGCCCACCTCGGCGAAACCATCGACATCCACGCCGGCGGCGTCGACCTGCAGTTCCCGCACCACGAGAACGAGATCGCGCAGAGCGAGTGCGCCCACGGCGGCGCGCCCTTCGCGCGCTTCTGGCTGCACAACGGCATGCTCAACTTCGGCGGCGCCAAGATGTCGAAGTCGCTGGGCAACATCGAGAAGGTGCACGACCTGGTGCGCAAGCACCCGCCCGAGGCGCTGCGCCACGCGCTGATGTCGGCGCACTACCGCCAGCCGCTGGACTGGTCGGACGCCCTGGTCGAACAGAGCGTGCGCACCCTGGACCGGCTGTACGGCACGCTGCGCGACGTCGACGCATTGCTGGCACAGCACGGTGCGACTGCGGACGGTGCGGCCGTCGCCTCCGCGGACGCCGCGATCCCCGACGCCATCGAAGCCGCGCTCGACGACGACCTCAACACCCCGCAGGCGCTGGCCGAGCTGGCGTCGATCGCCGGCAACGCGCGCGTGCTGCGCAATGCGATCGCCCAGGGCGAAGCCTCCGGCACCGGCCCGCTGCAGGCGCTGGCCACGCTGGCCGCCAGCCTGCGCGCGGGCGGCCGCGCGCTCGGCCTGCTGCAGCAGGCTCCCGCGGCGTGGTTCGGCCGGGGCGCGTCGGGCGACGACGACGCCCGCATCCAGGCCCTGGTCGAGGAGCGCGCCGCGGCCAAGCAGGCCCGCGACTTCGCCCGCGCCGACGCCATCCGTGAGCAGCTCGCCGCCGAAGGCGTGCTGCTCGAAGACACGCCGCAGGGCGTGCGCTGGAAGCGAGGCTGACACCCATGGACACCCGCACCCTGTTCCCGCTCGAAGCCAGCGCCGCCGAGGCCCAGGCCGCGATCCGCGACGAGTTCGCCTTCTTCGGCGACTGGTCCGAGCGCTACCAGTACCTGATCGACCTCGGCCGCAAGCTGCCGGAGTTCCCCGACGAATTCCGCACCGAGGCCCACCGCCTGCACGGCTGCCAGTCGATGGTCTGGATCGTGCCCTCGGGCGACGCCGACCGCCTGGACTTCGCCGCCGCAAGCGATTCGGCCATCGTCTCCGGCCTGGTCTACCTGGCGCTGCGCGTGTATTCGGGCCGCAGCGCGCAGGAAATCCTCGCCACCGACCCGGCCTACATCGCCGACATCGGCCTGGCGAAGCACCTGTCGCCCACCCGCAGCAACGGACTCGCTTCGCTGCTCGCCTTCATCCGCGACACGGCGCAGCGCGCGCTGGCGTGAGCATGCCGGCGTGAGCACGCCAGCGCCCGGAGGCGACGCGCCGGCCAGCCCGGCCGCGGGCGGAGGATCGCCGCTCCCTGCGCCGGTGGACGACGACCGCCTGGCGCCGCTGCGCAACGGGTCATTCCGCGGCCTGATGGCCTACCGCATCTGCACGATCATGAGCTACCAGATCGTGGCGGTGACCGTGGGCTGGCATGTCTACGAGCTCACGCGCAATCCGTGGATGCTCGGCCTGATCGGCCTGGCCGAGCTCATCCCCTACTTCTGCGTGGCGCCCTTCGCCGGCTACCTGGTCGACCACCTGCCGCGGCGCAAGCTCGGCATGGTGGCCTGCATCGGGCTGGCGCTGACCCCAGTCGCGCTGGCCCTGATCGCCTCCGGCGTCCTCGGCCAGGTGCGCGTGGGCTGGATCTACGCCGCGCTGGTGCTCACCGGCGCGGTGCGCGCCTTCCTCGGCCCGGTCTACAACGCGCTGTTCGCGCGCGTGCTGCCGCGCCCGCAGTTCGCGCGCGGCGCCAGCCTGGGCAGCATCGTGTTCCAGTCGGCGATGGTGCTGGGGCCGGCCGTGGGCGGCGTGATCGTGGGAGCCGCGGGCATGTGGGTGTCCTATGCCCTGGCCGCGGCGTTCGCGCTGGTGGCGGCGTTCGCCATCCGCAGGCTGCGGGTCACCGAGCCGGCGATCACCCTGCAGGGCGCGCCGATCTTCGCCAGCATCGCCGAGGGCGCGCGCTTCGTGTTCTCCAACCAGATCCTGCTCGGCGCGCTCGCCCTGGACATGTTCGCGGTGCTGTTCGGCGGCGCGATCTCGCTGGCACCGGCCTTCATCCGGGAGATCCTGCACTACGGGCCCGAGGGCCTGGGCATCCTGCGCAGCGCGCCGGCGCTGGGCGCGGTGGCGATGGGCGTGGTCCTGGCGCGGCATCCGCCGACCCGCCACGCCGGGCGCATCCTGCTGGCCGCCGTGGTCGGGTTCGGTCTGTGCATCATCGGTTTCGGGCTGTCGACCTCGTTCTGGCTCTCGGCGACCTTCCTTCTGCTGTCGGGCATGTGCGACGGCGTCTCGGTGGTGCTGCGCTCGACCATCCTGCAGCTGTCCACGCCCGACGAGATGCGCGGCCGGGTGTCGTCGATCAACGGACTGTTCGTGGGCTCGTCGAACGAGCTCGGCGCGTTCTACGCCGGCTCGATGGCGCGGCTGCTGGGACTGGTGCCGGCCGTGGTGCTGGGCGGCTGCGTGACCATGACCGCGGCCGCGGTCACCGCCTGGCGCGCGCCCAGGCTGCGGACGCTGGACCTCCGCGAGCTGCACTGATCCCTCGAAAGCCCGCGCTCCCCTTGTGGGAGCAGCTACCGCTGCGACCTGCCGTTTCCGCAGTCCGGGTCGCAGCGGTAGCTGCTCCTACAATGGAGAGCGAGGCGTGGTCGGAGTGGGCGCGGAAACGGAAAAGCCCCGCGCGGGCGGGGCTTTCCTGGCGTCGCGCGAGCCGATGGCTCAGTCGCCGATCTGCTTCTGCAGGTGCTCCCAGCGCTCCTGCTCGTCGATGGTGCGCTCGGCGGTGAGGCGGGCCTCGAGGCGGTCCAGGCCGATCTCCTCGCCGGAGTCGACGCTGTAGCCGTATTCGCCGGAGTCGACGCGCTTGAGCGTGCTGTCGATCTTGCCGATCAGCTTGCGGTAGCGGTCGCGGGTGCGCAGCTCCAGCGAGTTCTCGGTCTCGCGGGTGGCGCGCTCGGCGTCGTCGCCGACGTCACGCACCTCGTCCTTGAGGTTCTCGATGGTCTGCTTGGACTCCTCCACCAGGTCCGCGCGCCAGTCCAGCAGGCGCTGGCGGAAGTACTCCAGCTGCAGCGGGCTCATGTACTCCTCGTCCGCGCCGGGCTTGTAGCCCGCCGGCAGGATCGGGCGCCCGGTGGCCTCGTCGGTCTTGTAGGGAATGGTCTTGTAGCGCGGCTTCGGCGCGGGCGCCTGCGGCTGGCGGCTGGTCACGGCCTTGGCCACCTTGGCACCGCGACGGGCGGGCGCCTGGCGCGGCGCCGGCGTCGGCACCGGCGCGACCTTGGTCGAGGGCTTGGCGGTGGCCTTGCGGGCCGGCGCGGACGCCTTGGCCGGCGCGGGCGGGGCCTTGGCCACCGCCTTCTTCAGCGTCGCGGCGGGCACGGGCGACTTCGCGGTCGCCTTCGGCGCCGGCGCCTTGGCCACCGCGACCTTCTTCGCCACGGGCGCCTTGGCCGGGGCCTTCTTCACCGCCACCTTCTTCACCGCCGCCTTCTTCGCGGGCGCGGCCTTCTTCGTCGCGACCTTCTTCGCGGTGGTCTTCACCGGCGCCTTCTTCGCCGCGGCCTTGGCCGGGGCGGCCGTCTTCCCGGCCGGGGCCTTGCCCACCACCTTCTTCGCGGCTGCCTTCTTCGCGGCGGCCTTCTTCACCGCGGCCTTGGCCGGGGCGGCCTTCGTGGCCTTCTTCGCTGCGGGCTTGGCCGCCTTGGCGGCCTTCTTGACGGTCTTCTTCACTGCCACGTTCGGCGATCCTTCTGGGACAAGTGGGCGCCGGCGCGCTGACACGCGGCCGGCCGCCGGCCATGCAGCGGGAGCGGGGCATTCACCGACGTGGCCGCATGGCGGCGACGATTGACGTGTCCGGCCACCGGGAGCGCCCCGGAGGGCGCGCGAGTGGCCGGCGCCACACTCCCGTTGCTTGGACGGGAAAGCGGGGTGTTATACCCTGCCCTGACTGCAGCGGCAACCGCGGCGCACCGTACCCGCGCCCTTTCGCCGAAGCCTGCGATCAACCGCTCGCCCGACCGCTCGACCCGCCGCTTGATCGACCGCCTGCTCATCGCCCTGCTCCGCGGCTACAAGCGCTGGCTCAGCCCGCTGCTGGGGCCGCGCTGCCGCTTCGTGCCGACCTGCTCCGAGTACGCGATGCAGGCGATCTCGGCGCATGGCGCCCTGCGCGGAAGCTGGCTGGCGGCCCGGCGGCTCGGGCGCTGCCATCCCCTCCACCCCGGCGGTTTCGACCCGGTGCCGCCCCGCGACGACGGATCCCCCCAGCCATGACCGACACCCTGATCATCAACGCGCGCCTGGTGAACGAGGGCCGCGAGTTCGACGCCGACCTGCGCGTGCGCGGCGGCCGCATCGACGCCATCGGCAGCCTCTCGCCGCGCGAGGGCGAGACCGTGGTCGACGCCGCCGGCCGCCGCCTGCTGCCGGGCATGATCGACGACCAGGTGCACTTCCGCGAACCGGGCATGGAGTACAAGGCCGACATGGCCACCGAGTCCGCCGCGGCCGTCGCCGGCGGCCTGACCAGCTTCATGGACATGCCCAACACCAGCCCGCCGACGCTCGACGCCGCGGCGCTGGAGGACAAGTACGCCCGCGCCGCCGGCCGCGCCCGCGCCAACCACGGCTTCTACATGGGCGCCAGCAACGACAACCTCGAGGCCGTGCGCGCGATCGACCCGCGCGCGACGCCCGGCCTGAAGGTGTTCATGGGCGCGTCCACCGGCAACATGCTGGTGGACGATCCGGACACGCTCGACGGGATCTTCCGCGACACCCCGGTGCCGATCATCACCCACTGCGAAGACACCCCGATGATCGACGCCGAGCTGGCCCGCTACCGGGCGCAGTACGGCGACGACATCCCGGCCGCCTGCCATCCCGACATCCGCTCGCGCGAGGCCTGCATCAAGTCCACCCGCCTGGCGCTGGAGCTGGCGCGCCGCCACGACACCCGCCTGCACGTGCTGCACATCTCCACCGCCGACGAGCTGGCGCTGTTCGAGCCCGGCCCGCTGGTGGACGCGGACGGAAAGCTGCGCAAGCGCATCACCGCCGAGACCTGCATCCACTTCCTGCGCTTCGACCGCGCCGACTACGCCCGCCTCGGCCACCAGATCAAGTGCAACCCCGCGATCAAGGACGCCAGCGACCGCGAGGCGCTGCTGCAGGCGCTCGCCGACGACGTCATCGACGTGCTCGCCACCGACCACGCCCCGCACACCTGGGAGGAGAAGCAGGCGCCGTACACGCGCGCGCCCAGCGGCCTGCCGCTGGTGCAGTACGCCCTGGTGGCGGCGCTGGAATGCGTGCACGAGGGCCGCTTCGACACCGCGCGCGTGGTGCGGAAGTTCGCCCACGCGCCGGCGCAGCTGTTCGATGTGAAGGAGCGCGGCTTCCTGCGCGAGGGCTACTGGGCCGACCTGGTGCTGGTGGAGGACACGCCGTTCACCGTGAAGCGCGAAGACGTGCTGTCGAAGTGCGGCTGGTCGCCGTTCGAGGGCACCACCTTCCGCTCGCGGATCGCCTCGACCTGGGTCAACGGCGAGCTCGCCTGGGACGGTTCGCGGATCGTCGGCCCGGCCGTCGGCCGCCGCCTGGAGTTCGCGCGATGAGCGCCTGCCGGGCGGCCATCGCCTGCATCGGCGGGGGCGGCTGCACGGGTGAGGGCGGCTGCTCTTGTGAGGGCACCCGCGTGAGGGAGGGGCTGCGGTGACCACGGCCGGTGCGCTCCTGGTCGCCCTGCTGTCCGCCCTGCCCTGGGCGCTCGCGGTCGCGCAGGCGGCTCCCGCCGTCAGTGCCGCGAATGCCGCCGCCACTGCCGATGCGCGCGTGGTCTTTCCCGAACGCGTGCAGCAGGGCGCGCTGGTGCTGGGCAAGGTGCCGCCGGGCAGCCGGGTGGAATACGCCGGCCGCGTGCTGCGCGCCACCGGCTACGGCACGGTGGTGTTCGGCGTCGGTCGCGACGCCACTGGACCGCTGCGGGTGGCGGTGACCCGCCCAGACGGCAGCCGTGCCGAGGCCAGCATCGCGGTCGACCCGCGTGACTGGCCGATGGAGCGCGTCGACGGCGTGCCGCCGAAGACGGTCGAGCCGCCGCCGGCGATCGCCGAGCGCATCCGCCGCGAGCAGGCGCGCGTGACCGAGGCCCGCACCCGCGACGACGACCGTGCCGACTTCGCCCAGCGCTTCATCCGTCCGGTCGAGGGCCGCATCAGCGGCCGCTTCGGCAGCGGCCGGATCTACAACGGCAAGCCCGGCGCCGGCCACTCCGGCATGGACATCGCCGCCCCCACCGGCACGCCGGTGAAGGCCCCCGCCGCCGGCATCGTGACCTTCGCCGACCCCGGCCTCTACCTCACCGGCGGCACCGTGGTGATCGACCACGGCCACGGCGTCAGCTCCAACTTCCTGCACCTTTCACGCATCGACGTGAAGGTCGGCGACCGCGTCGAACAGGGCCAGGCCTTCGCCGCCGTCGGCGCCACCGGCCGCGCCACCGGCCCGCACCTGCACTGGGGCATGAACTGGTTCGACGTGCGCGTGGATCCTTTGCTCGTCCTGGAGCGGGAGTAAGCGCAGAAGACTTGCCACGGATGACGCGGATTTACACGGATAGAGCGAAAAGAGGAAAAAAGCTCATTGGCCACGGATTTGCGCGGATTACGCGGATCTGGCAGGGGCAAGTGCCAGCACCGCGCGCTGCACAAGCCTTCTTCTCCGGGTGAATCATTGGTATCAGTCTTGCCTCGGCCAGATCCGCATAATCCGCGCAAATCCGTGGCAAAAAAGCTCTTCGCTCTTCCTCTCTCTGCCTTTTCTGCTCTATCCGTGTAAATCCGCGTCCATCCGCGTCATCCGTGGCAAAAAAGCTACTACACCCCTCCGCCCATCAGCCGCCCGAGCAGCCGCGTGCCGGGTGAATTGGCGAGGTCCTGCGGAGAGACGAGGCGGGGGTTGGGGCGGTGGGCGAGGCGCTCGGCCTGGCCTCCGGTGCGCAGCAGGCCCGGCGCATCGAGGTGGGTGAGGACGCGCTGGCGCGCCTGGTCGAGGGCCTCGTCGGTCGGGACGTCGCCGGTTTCCATGAGCCTGCCGCCATCGGGCGCGCCGGTGCGCAGCCGGTCGCCGGCGGCCCCGGGGAACAGCAGCGGGCCGATCTCGGCGGCCAGGCGCTTCCAGTCGATGTCCGGGAACGGCGCGGTGCCGCGCTCGCCCTCGACGATCGGCGGCGCCAGGCGGCCGCGCGGATCGACGGCGCATTCCGCCCAGGCGCGATAGACGACCTCGCTGCAGACCATCGCCGGCGACGTCGACGGCACCGCGTGGTCCAGCGCGATCCGCACCAGCTTGCGCAGCAGCGGCTGCAGCGGCCACTTGCCGCGCACCGCCATGATCGCGCCGAACAGCGCCAGCTGGTCGACCGGGTACGGCGCGCCCAGCATCTCGCCGGCGCGGTCGCACACCAGCACCAGCTCGGCCGCCGCGAATGGGCGGGCATCGGGGCCCTGCGGGCGCCAGGCGTCGATGAAGTGGAAGTGCGCGTGCTCGGTGGCGCGGCGCGCGAGCGGATAGCGTCGCACCCCGCCCAGCGAGGCTTCGACGAGTTCGCCGCCGTCGACGACGATGCCGGCGTGGCTGTACACGCCGTCGCTGGCCCAGGCGATCAGGTCCGACAGCGGACCATCGCCCATCATCAGCAGGATGTCGCCTTCCTGCAGCGCGTCGACGCCGATCGCCTTCATGCCACTCCCGTCGTGCGCGATGTTCATGCCGATGCCCCTGCCAGCCCCGCCTCTTCCCGCGCCGCGCCCGACACCCGGTTGCGGCCGCCCTGCTTGCTCACGTACAGCGCGGCGTCGGCGCGTTCGACCAGCGATTCCACGGTGTCGCCGGGCATGGACTCGGCCACGCCGATGCTCAGGCTCGCGCGCAGCCGCAGCTGGTCGATCGTCAGTGGGCGGCCCCTGACCGAGACCCGCATCCGCTCGGCCACGGCAAGCGCCTCGGCCAGCGGCGTCGCCGGCAGCACCACCAGGAACTCGTCGCCGCCGTAGCGCCCGATGAGGTCGCCGGCGCGCAGCTGGTTGCGCACGCGCTGCGAGACGATGCGCAGGCACTGGTCGCCAACGCCATGGCCGTATTCGTCGTTGACCGGCTTGAAGTCGTCGAGGTCGACGAAGGCGATGCACAGGCCACCGCCGCCGCTGGCCTGCAGGGCCTGCCGCAGCCCGGCCTCGATGCCGGAGCGGTTGAGCAGGCCGGTGAGCTTGTCGGCCACCGCCAGCGCGCTGGCATGGTCGCGGTCGCGGCGCAGCTCGAGCAGCTTGTCGGCCAGGCCGATGGCCAGCAGCAGGCTGGCGAGCGCGAAGCTGCCGGCAAGCCCCTGCGCCAGCCACGGCGGCGCGTCCCACAGCCCCATGTGGCCCGTGGCCACCAGCGTGGTGAAGACCATCAGCGGCAGCCACGAGGCCATCACCACGCGCCCGGGACGGTCACCGCGCAGCGCCAGGATCGTGCTCCCGGCCAGCAGCAGGATGGACGACAGGATCAGGCCGAGGTTGCCCGCGAGGATCTGCCAGCGGGCGCTGGCCACGAGTGCGCCGATGCCGCAGGACGCCGACAGCGCCGTGCCCAGCCACAGCAGGCGGTCGATGCCGGGCAGCTTGCCGGGCAGGTCGAGATAGCTGCGCTGGAACAGGTTGCTGCAGACCACGCCGAAGCCGCCGACCAGCACGTGCGCGCGCGTCGTCGAGAACAGATATTCGGCGCCCGGCAGCAGCCGCGCGTCCCCGCCCACCGCCACCAGGTAGAGCACCGCGAAGCACAGCATGCCGCCGAACCAGGCGAAGCTCGATTCGCCGGTGCCGATCCGGAAGATGAAGGCCAGCACGGCGAGCAGCACGAGCACCGACAACACCAGCGTGCGCCAAGCGACATAGGCCAGGTCGTCGCGGTGCACCTGGGCCAGTGGCTCGATCGCCAGCTGCATCGGCAGCGCGGAACGGCCCTCCATCCGCAGCCACACCGCCGCGCCCGCCGGCAGGCCCTGCGGCAGCTCGATGACCAGGGCACGGTGCGCATGGGTGGGAGCGGCGTGCTCGCCGTACAGGGCCGCGTGAACGGGCCCGTCGCGCCCGGGAACCCAGGCCTGCACGCGATTGACGAACGGCGAGCGCAGCAGCAGCTGAGGCCGCTCCGCGGCGGGCACCGGAACCGGCGAGGTGATGCGCCACCAGCCGACCTCGCCCTGGCGCAGCTGGATCACGGGCGCGACCGCGGGCTTCAGGCCTCCGTCCAGCCGCCCCGCACGCAGCGCCGCGACATCGACGCCCGCGGCGTCGGCGACCTCCAGCGGCTGCAGCACCAGGGGAAACCCGGCGGACGTGGCCGCGGCGGCGAGCGGCCACGCGCACAGCACCAGCAGCAGCCAGACGCCGCTCCAGTACGCACGATGCCTGCGTATCCCCATCCCCATCGCGCCATCGTATCCCAGGCTCCGACCGGTGCGGGATGGCGGGCTACTCCAGCTGCCCGGTCACCCGGGCCACGGCGTCATGGGCGTGGAGGCTCTCGAAATGCGACACGGTGGCGTCGAAGCGGGCGACGGCGGGGCTGGCGGAGATGGCGGCGGCGACGCGGCGGGCCGCGTCCTCGCAGAACATCAGGTTCTCGGCGTTGGCGCGGGCGAAGGCCTGCTCGTCCTCGCGCTTGACCGCGGTCTGCACCGGGGTGCCGAGCGCGGCTTCGATAGCATCGACGAGTTCGAGCAGCGGCAGCGCCTCGACGTCGTCGCGGAGGGTGACGCGCACGTCGGCACGGCTGCGCTGGGCGTGCGGGGTCGCGGCCAGACCGCGGCCGGACGACAGCCACTCGCGCATGTCGACCTTCGACGGCGCATCGTCGCCGGCGAAGTCGGCTTCGAAACGGTCGGCGTTGGCCCGGCGCGACAGCGCCGCCGAGGCCGGGCAGGTGCTGGAATAGTCGACGCCGAAGGCGAGCACGATCTCCGTGCCCGCGGGCGAGAGGGTCGCGTCGACCTCGACCGGATAGGCCTTCCAGCCGGCGTTGTCGCTGGCCAGCGCGCGGCGCCTGAGCAGCTGGTCCCAGCGCAGCGTCAGGCGCGCGGTAGTGGCCAGCCCGGACTGCGAATCGATGCATTCGCGCAGCAGCCCACGCAGGCCGGACACGGCCAGGGGCTTCGCCGAAAGCGCGTCCTGCACCAGCAGGTACAGCCGCGACATGTGGATGCCGCGCGTCTCGGCGCTGGCCAGGTCCACGCCGATGTCGGCGGAGGCCGGCACCCGCTGCGGCTCCCCGCCCTCGCCCGCCACGCACAGCGGCAGCGCGATCCGGCGCATGCCGACCCAGTCGAGCGGCCGCGCGGCCGCGGCGCGGTCGTAGGCGACGTCGGGCAATGCCGGAGGCTGCTTGGAAGAAGTCACGCGTGAACCTGCAAACGGAAGCGGTGCGCAATTCTACCCGTGCATCGGCCGTGGCCCGGCGAAACGCTGCATGCCGCATGGAGTTTCCACGCAGGCAGGCTGCAGGCAGGCTCAGCGCGCCGAACGCGCGCCGCGCCAGGCCGCGAACAGCGCGCGCAGTGGTGGCACCGGGGTGGCAGGCCGAAGCTGGCGGGCCGCGACCAGGGCGGCGGCGATGCCGCGGGGCCGGCTGCCGGCGCGGGCCGGCACCGCCTCGCCATCGTCGGCGTCGATCGCGTCCATCGACGCCGCCTGCATCAGCCTGCGCTCGCCGAGCAGGCTGGCCAGCACCGCGGCCCGGGCGGCGTCATCGTCGCGGCCGTCGAACAGCGCCGCCTCGCAGGCCGCGACCGCGGTCGCGAAGGCCTGGCCGGGCACGGCGTCGCCATGTGCGTCCCGCGCAACCGCGTCGTCAGGGGCGTCACCGCGCAGGGCGCGCAGGTCCGGCAGCGCGCGTCCCAGCGCCTGCCACGGCGCCGCCCGCGGCTGCAGCAGCGCGCCGAGCGGGTGGCGGCGCGCCCCCTTGCCCCACCCGACCAGCTCCTCCTGCCACCACGCCAGCTTGGCCAGCCCGGGCGTGGGATCGCCGCCGCCCCAGGCGGCATCGGCCAGTTCCTGCAGCAGGGTGAACCAGGCCTCGACCAGCGGCCGCCGCGCGGCCGGCACGAACACCATCGCCAGCTCCCACTCCGGCCAGCGCGCGCGCCACTTGGCGACGAAGCTGCCGGTGTCGTCGCGGACGTCGACGTCGATGCTCACGGCCAGGCGTCCGGATCGAGGAGGTCGGCGGGCGCCTCCACCATCGCGTCGGCCTCCCAGGCCAGCGGATCGTCGTGCTGCAGCCGGTAGCCCCAGAGCGCGACCAGCGAACGCATGCCGGCGGCGCGAGCGGCGAGGATGTCGCGCTCGTCGTCGCCGACATAGACGCAGTCGGCGACCGCGAAGCCCATCGCCTCGGCCGCGTGCAGCAGCGGCAGCGGATGCGGCTTGCGCTCGGCCAGGGTGTCGCCGCCGATCAGCACGCCGCTGCGCGTCTCCCAGCCCAGCGCGGGCATCAGGCCGCGCGCGAGGTACTCGGGCTTGTTGGTGACGATGCCCCAGCGCGCGCCGTCGGCTTCCAGCGCGGCCAGCATCGCCTCGATGCCGTCGAAGGCGGCGCCGTGGCGGCCGAGCTCCTCCGCGTACACGTCCAGGAACTCGCGGATGAGCTCCGGCGGCACCTCGCCGCCGAGTTCAGGGAACGCCGCCGCGCTCATCGCGCGCGCGCCCTTGGAGACGTGCGGGCGCAGCTCGGCCAGCGGCATCGGCGGCACGCCGCGCGCGGCGCGCATGCGGTTCACGGTGGCGGCCATGTCCGGCGCGCTGTCGAGCAGGGTGCCGTCGAGGTCGAACAGCACGCAGCGCGGGAAGCGCCCGCGACGCGCGCCGGCACCTCCGTGGCCCGCGCCGGCCGCGGCATCCGCGCCGCTCACGGCGCGTCCGGCTTCGTCGCCGCGGCGAGGTAGTTGACGTCGGTGCGCGAGGACAGGCGCGCACGGTTGGCCCAGGGCTCGTAGGCCAGGCCGGCGACGTCGTCGAGCTGCAGGCCGGCCTCGCGCAGCCAGGCAGCAAGTTCGGACGGGCGGATGAAGTCGCGGTACTGGTGGGTGCCGCGCGGCAGCAGGCGCGCCACGTACTCGGCGCCGACGATGGCCAGTGCGAAGGCCGCTGGCGTGCGGTTGAGCGTGGACACGAACAGCTTGCCGCCCGGCTTCAGCAGCGCCGCGCAGGCGCGGATGATCGCGCCCGGATCGGGCACGTGTTCGAGCATCTCCATGCAGGTCACCGCATCGAAGCTTCCCGCGGCCTCCGCCGCCAGCGCCTCGACCGACTGCACGCGGTAATCGACCTTCACCCCGGATTCCAGCGCGTGCAGCCGCGCCACGCGGACCAGGTCGTCGGCCAGGTCGATCGCGGTCACCCCGGCGCCGGCGCGGGCCATGGCCTCGCTCAGCAGGCCGCCGCCGCAGCCGACGTCGAGCACCTTCGCGCCGGCCAGCGGCCGACGCGCGGCGACGTAGTCCAGGCGCACGGGGTTCAGCGCGTGCAGCGGCTTCTGCGGGCCTTCCGGATCCCACCAGCGGTTGGCCAGCTCGGCGAACTTGTCGAGCTCGGACTGGCGGAAGTTGGTGCCGTGGGGCGAGGTGGTCATGGGCGGCTCGGAGTTGGGGGGAAACACCGGCGCCTCAGGCGCCGGTGCGGACGCCGGCCATGCGCGCGCGCCACTGGCGGGCGTTGGCGACCAGGGCGGCGGGGTCCATGTCGACCAGTTCACGCGCGCGCAGCTTCGCCGCACCCGCGATCCAGACGTCGGACACCTGGTGGCGGCCGGCTGCATAGACCAGCTGCGAAACCACGTGGTGCAGCGGCTGGGTCTCGAGGTCTCCGAGGTCGATGCAGGCCATGTCGGCCTGCTTGCCCGGCTCCAGCGAACCGATCCGGTCGTCGAAACCGATCGCCTTGGCGCCGCCCAGGGTCGCCGCGCGCAGCGCCGTGAAGGCGTCGAAGCCGGCGGCGTCCTGCGCCACGGCCTTGGCCAGCAGCGCCGCGGTGCGGGTTTCGCCGACCATGTCGAGGTCGTTGTTGCTGGCACAGCCGTCGGTGCCGATGGCGAGGTTCACCCCCGCGCGTTCCAGCGCGCAGGCCGGGCAGAAGCCGGAGGCCAGCTTCAGGTTCGATTCCGGGCAGTGCACCACGCTCACCCCGCGCTCCGCGCAGAGGTGGATCTCGGCCTCGGTGAGCTGGGTCATGTGCACCGCGATCAGGCGGTCGTTGACCAGGCCCAGGCGGTCCAGGCGCGCGATCGGGCGCTGGCCGTGCTCCTTCAGCGACTGCTCCACTTCCTGCGCGGTCTCGTGCAGGTGCAGGTGCACCGGCACGTCCAGCTGGTCGGCCAGCATGCGCACGCGCTCGAAGTTGGCGTCGTTGACCGTGTACGGCGCGTGCGGCGCGAAGGCCATGGCGATCAGCGGGTCGCCGCGCCACTGGTCGTGGACGGCGCCGGCCTTGTCGAAGTACTCGTCGTCGCCCGCCGCCCAGGCGGTCGGGAAGTCGATCACCGGCAGGCCGACCCGGGCGCGGAAACCGTGGCGCTTGTACACGGCCGCCTGCACGTCGGGGAAGAAATAGTTCTCGTTGCAGCAGGTGGTACCGCCGCGCAGCATCTCGGCGATGGCGAGCGCGATGCCCTCGGCAACGAAGTCCGGCGCCATCACCGCGGCCTCGATCGGCCAGATGTGCTGCTGCAGCCAGACCTTGAGCGGCAGGTCGTCGGCGATGCCGCGCATCAACGTCATCGGGTTGTGGGTGTGGGCATTGACGAAGCCCGGCAGCAGCACGCCGTCGGGCCGCGACACCACCTCGGCCGGCGCGAAGCGCGCGCGCGCCTCGGCCCGCGGCAGCACGGCGACGATCGCGCCGCCGCGCACCGCCACGGCATGGTCCTCCAGGACCACGCCGTGCGGCTCCACCGGTACAACGTATCCAGCCTCGACCAGCAGGTCGCAGGCCTCGGGCGCGCCCGCGTCGACCGCCATCACTTGACCCGGCTGACGTACTCGCCGGAGCGGGTGTCGACCTTGATCACCTCGTCCTGGCCGACGAACAGCGGCACGCGCACCACGGCGCCGGTCTCGAGCGTGGCCGGCTTGCCGCCGCCGCCCGAGGTGTCGCCGCGGACGCCCGGGTCGGTCTCGGTGATCTTCAGCTCGACGAAGTTCGGCGGGGTGACCTGGATCGGCGTGCCGTTCCACAGCGTGACCACGCATTCCTCCTCGCCCTTGAGCCACTTCTCGGCGCCGCCCATGCCGGCCGCGTCGGCCTGGACCTGCTCGAAGCTCTCGGGGTTCATGAAGTGCCAGTACTCGCCGTCGGCGTACAGGTACTGCATGTCGGTGTCGATGACGTCGGCAGCTTCCACCGAGTCGGTCGACTTCATGGTGATTTCCTGCACGCGGCCGGACTTGATCAGGCGGTACTTCACGCGCGTGAACGCCTGGCCCTTGCCCGGCTTGACGTACTCGGTGTCGGTGATGATCGCGGGTTCCGCGTGGACGAGGATCTTCATCCCGTTCTTGACGTCGTTCATGCCATAGCTGGCCATGCGTGCTCCTGCAGGGTTGGGCCGCCGGAGCGGCTAGAATGTGGCGGAAATGATACCCGCAGCCCCCCTTTCCATGCAGCCGCGCGGCTGGCAGCAGGCCTGGCGCGAGTCGGTGCGCGATCCGCGCGAGCTCCTGCGCCTGGTCGGCCTGGAGGCCGAGGCCGACGCGGTGCCTGCGGCCGCGCTCGAGGCCTTCGCCCTGCGCGTGCCCCGCGGATTCGTGGCCCGGATGCGGCCCGGCGACCCCCACGACCCCCTGCTCCGCCAGGTCCTGCCGCTGGCCGACGAGCTGCGCAGCGTGCCCGGCTTCGGCCTGGACGCGGTGGGCGACGCGGCCGCGAAGAAGGCCCGCGGCGTCATCCATAAATACGAGGGCCGGGCGCTGCTGGTGGCCACGGGCAGCTGCGCGATCAACTGCCGCTACTGCTTCCGCCGCCATTTCCCCTATGCCGAGGAGACCGCCGCCGCCGGCGGCTGGGCCGACGCGGTGGCGGCGATCGCCGACGACCCCGGGATCACCGAGGTCATCCTGTCCGGCGGCGACCCGCTGTCGCTGGCCACCCGCAAGCTGGCCGAGCTGACGGACCGGCTGCGCGATATCCCGCACGTCCGCCGCCTGCGCATCCACAGCCGCCTGCCGGTGGTCCTGCCCGAGCGCGTGGACGACGAGCTGCTGGACTGGCTGCGCGGCCTGCCCTGGCCGGTGGCCGTGGTGGTGCACGCCAACCACGCCCGCGAGTTCGACGCATCGGTCGACGCAGCAATGGCCGCGCTGCGGGGCACCGGCGCCAGCCTGCTCAACCAGGCGGTGCTGCTGGCCGGCGTCAACGATTCGGCCGATGCGCTGGCCGAGCTCTGCGAGCGCGGCTTCGAGGCCGGCGTGCTGCCCTACTACCTGCACCAGCTCGACCGCGTCGCGGGCACCGCCCACTTCGAGGTCGACGACGCGCGCGCGCGCGCGCTGCACGCCGCGCTGGTGGCGCGGCTGCCGGGCTATCTCGTGCCGCGCCTGGTGCGCGAGCTGCCGGGCGACACCTCCAAGCGCGCACTGTGACCGCGGTCGCCGCCGCGGCTGTACACCCTGCCCGCTGCCGGCACCGCGCCGTGGACGCCACGCGCCGACGCATGGCATAACGCCGCATCACGGAGAACCCCATGTCCAAGAGCCAGGACGCCGCCCTGCGGCTGATGATCGTCGACGACAGCCCTGAGGCGGCGGAGGCCATCGTCAGCACGCTGCGCAACGCCGGGATCGCGGTGCGTCCGCTGCGGCCGGCGTCGGCGGACGAATTCACCGCGATGCTCGCCGCGCAGCCGGTCGATGTGGTGGTGGCGCAGGTCGACTCGGCGGTGCTGCCGCTCGCCACCGTGGTGCAGCAGGTCACCGCGACCGGCAAGGACATGCCGGTGCTGGCCGTGTGCGACGCGATCGACCACGACACCTGGGTCCAGGCCATCGGCGCCGGCGCCCGCGCCCTGGCCGCGCGCGAGCCGGCGCCGCTGCTGCTCGCCCTGGTCCGCGACGCCTGGACCGACCTCGAGGCGCGCCGCGCCCAGCGCCGGCTCGAGGCCCGGCTGCGCGAGACCGAGCGCCGCTGCGACGCCCTGATCGACTCCTCGCGCGACCCCATCGCCTACGTCCACGAAGGCATGCACATCCGCGCCAACCAGGCCTACCTGGAGATGTTCGGCTACGACGACTTCGAGGACATCGAAGGCATGTCGCTGCTGGACATGGTGGCGCCGCAGCACGTGGAGGGCTTCCGCCAGCTGTTGAAGTCGCTGGCCCAGGGCGAGGCGCCGCCGCCGCGCCACGAGCTGCAGGCGCGCGATATCGACGGCAACGCCTTCCCCGCGGCCATGGAGTTCGCCCAGGCCCAGTACGAGGGCGAGCCCTGCGTGCAGGTGGTGATCCGCCGCCAGGAGCTCGATCCCGAGCTCGCCCAGGAGATCGAGGAGCTGCGCCAGCGCGACCAGGCCACCGGCCTGTACAACCGCGCCACCTTCCTGCACGCGCTCGAGGGCGCGGTGGATTCTGCGGCCCGGGGCAGCACGCAGCACGGCCTGCTGCTGGTTGAGCCCGACCACTACCAGCACCTGCTGGCCGACATCGGCCTGGACTCCGCCGACGACCTCCTGGCGTCGGCCGCCGCGCGCCTGACCGCGGCCGCCCAGGGCCTGGACGCGGTCGCCGCGCGCTTCGGCGAGCACACGCTGGCCCTGCTGGTGCGCAACACCGACCACGCCGGCACCGAGGCGGCCGCCAACCGCGTGCTGGCCGCCTTCGCCGCCGACCTGTTCGAGATCGGCGCACGCTCGAGCGTGATCACCGCCAGCATCGGCGCGGTCCAGGTCGGCGAGAAGATCGCCAGCGTCAGCCAGGTGCTCGCCAAGGCCACCGAGGCCGTGGCATCGGCCAGCGCCACCGGAGGCAACCGCTTCGAACTGTTCGACCCGAGCGCGGTGGACCGCGCCGAGGAGGAGCACATCCAGGCCTGGGTGACGCGCCTGCGCGACGCGCTCGACCACCAGAACTTCGTGCTGCACTACCAGCCGGTGATCAGCCTGCACGGCGACACCGGGCCGGTGTACGAGGCTTTCCTGCGCCTGAAGGGCGCCGACGGCGAGCTGATCAAGCCGCTGAGCTTCCTGCAGATCGCCGAGGAACACGGGCTGCTGTGGGAGATCGACCATTACGTGGTCGGGCGCGCGATCGCGGTGATCGGCGAGCGCATCCGCACCAACCAGCCGACCACCCTGCTGGTCAAGGTCAGCCAGGCCTCGCTGGCCGACGACAGCCTGACACGCTACATCGGCGAGCAGCTGCTGGCGCACGGCGTGCCGGGCGAATACCTGGTGCTGGAGCTGGCCGAGGCCAAGGTGTTCACCCATCTCAAGGCGGCGCAGGCCTTCGCGGCGGCAGCCGCGCGCCTGGACTGCCGCATCGCGCTGGAGAACTTCGGCGCCGGCCTGGATTCGTTCCAGCTGCTCGCGCACCTGAAGCCGAACATGCTCAAGATCGATCCCGGCTTCACCGAGGACCTGACCGGCAACGCCGACAACCAGACGCGGGTTCGCGAGATCGCGGCCAAGGCGCGCGAGCTCGGCATCCGGACCATGGCGGACTTCATCTCCGACGCGGCCACGATGTCGGTGCTGTTCGGCACCGGCGTGGACTACGTGTCGGGCAACTTCCTGGCCCCGTCGGGGCCGGACATGACCTACGACTTCGAGTGATGCCGGCGGGGCGGCGCAGGCGCGTCGCCCCGTGACATCGTCGCGGCCGGACTCAGGCCAGCAGGCCCTGGCGCAGGGCCGCTTCGCCGTCGACTCTGCCGGCCTCGAGCGCGCGGATGCGCTCCTCCAGCGGCGGGTGGCTCAGCAGCAGCCGGCGCAGGCCATGCCCCATCGCGCCGCTGATGCCGAAGGCGGCGATCTGCTTGGGCAGGGTGTTCTGGCCCTGGTTGAGCGACAGGCGCTTGAGCGCGGCGATCATCTTGTCGCGCCCCGCCAGCGCGGCGCCGCCGGCGTCGGCGCGGAACTCGCGGTGGCGCGAGAACCACATCGCGATCATGCTCGCGAACAGGCCGAACACCATGTCCAGCACGAACACGATGGCGAAGTACGCGAGCCCGCCGCCGCCGTTGTCGCGGCCGCCGCTGAGGTAGCCGTCGACCACGCGCCCGACCAGGCGTGCGAGCACGATCACGAAGGTGTTGAGCACGCCCTGCAGCAGGGCCATGGTGACCATGTCGCCGTTGGCGACGTGGCTGACCTCGTGGGCCAGCACCGCCTCGGCCTCGTCCTGGTCCATCGAGCGCAGCAGGCCCGTGGACACCGCCACCAGCGCGTTGTTGCGGCTGGCGCCGGTGGCGAAGGCATTGATCTCCGGCGCGTCGTAGATCGCGACCTCGGGCATGCCGATGCCGGCGGCCTGCGCCTGGCGGGCGACGGTGTCGACCAGCCAGCGCTCGACGTCGCTGTTGGGGCGCTCGATCACGTGCAGGCCGGCGGCGCGCTTGGCCACCCACTTCGACGACAGAAGCGAGATCAGCGAGCCGCCGAAGCCGAACAGCGCGGCCATGACCAGCAGGCCGCCCATGCCCTGCGGATTGATGTTGAACACCGACATGATGATGCTGAGCAATGCCAGCACCGCCAGGTTCGTGGCGAGAAAGAGTGCGACGCGCTTGAGCATGGGACAGGATTCCTGCGGGATCACGGTTCAGCCATCAAGTGTGCACGCCCGGCATTGAATTCAAGGTGACGCGATGAGTCCGTCCTTCCCGCCTGATATGCCGTCCATCGCCCAGGGGCCGCCCGCGGGCGGGGTCCGCGGCCGCTTCGCGCCCTCGCCCACCGGCCCCCTGCACTTCGGCTCGCTGCTCGCCGCCTTCGGCAGCTGGCTGGCCGCGCGCAGCGCCGGTGGCGAGTGGTGGATCCGGATCGAGGACGTGGACCGCGGCCGCGAGGTGCCCGGGGCGGCGCTGGACCAGCTGCGCACGCTCGCCGCCTTCGGCCTGGAGCACGACGGCCCGGTGGCCTGGCAGTCGGCGCGTGGCCACCTGTATGCCGCGGCGCTGGAGCGGCTGCTCGCGGCCGGGGACGCCTTCGAATGCCACTGCAGCCGCGCCGACGTCGCCGCGACCGGCGGCGTGCACCGCGCCTGCCGCCCCGGCGCGCGCCGCCCGGATCCGGCGATACGACTGCGCGTGCCCGACGGCCGCCGCGCCGCGTTCGAGGACGCCGTGCATGGCCATGTGGCCCAGGACGTCGGCCGCGAGGTCGGCGACTTCGTGCTGCGTCGCGCCGACGGCTGGTGGGCCTACCAGCTGGCGGTGGTCGTGGACGACGCCGACCAGGGCATGACCGACATCGTGCGCGGCGCCGACCTGCTCGACTCCACGCCGCGCCAGCTGTTGCTGCAGGACGCGCTCGGCCTGCCGCGGCCACGCTACCTGCACCTGCCGCTGGTGCTCGGCGACGACGGGCGCAAGCTGTCGAAGTCGCACCGGTCGCTCGCGGTCGATGCGGGCGACCCGCTGCCCGCCCTGCGCGCCGCCTGGCACGCGCTCGGCCAGCACGCAAGCCTCCTGCCGGCACGTGGACCGCTGCGTGCGACCCTGGCCGCGGCGGTGGCCGGCTTCGATCCGCGGCGCATTCCATCCGGGCCGGTTCCGGCCATCGCACTGCACAATGCTCCTGCAATGCGCCATGCCTAGAATCGAGTCCAGGGGGCGCAATCCGCGTCCGCGCATCGGGAGCGACGACATGACGTCACGGGTTGCGTTGGTGACCGGGGGAACCGGCGGCATCGGCACCGCCATCTGCAAGCGCCTGGCCAAGGCCGGCCACAGGGTGGCGACCAACTATCGCAACGAGGAGAAGGCGCGTGCCTGGGAGCAGGCGATGCGCGCGGAGGGCTTCGAGTTCACCCTGGTGCCGGGCGATGTGTCTTCCCCCGAGGACGCCGAGGCGATGGTGCGCAGGGTCGAAGAGGCCCTGGGCCCGGTCGAGGTCCTGGTCAACAACGCCGGCATCACCCGCGACTCCACCTTCCACAAGATGACGCCGCAGCAGTGGACCGACGTCATCACCACCAACCTCAATGCCTGCTACAACGTCACCCGCCCGGTGATCGAGGGGATGCGCGAGCGCAAATGGGGGCGGATCGTGCAGATCAGCTCGATCAACGGCCAGAAGGGCCAGTACGGCCAGGCCAACTACGCCGCCGCCAAGGCCGGCATGCACGGCTTCACCATCTCGCTGGCGCAGGAGAACGCGAAGCTCGGCATCACCGTCAACACCGTCTCGCCCGGCTACATCGGCACCGACATGGTGATGGCGGTGCCGGAGGCGGTGCGCGACAAGATCGTCGCGCAGATCCCCACCGGGCGACTCGGCACGCCCGAGGAAATCGCCTACTCGGTGGCCTTCTTCGTCGCCGACGAAGCCGCCTGGATCACCGGCGCCAACCTCGCCGCGAACGGCGGCCAGTACATGGGCTGGTGAGCCCCGCGGCCCTTCCGGGGGGCCGGTTGCAAGCACTGTTGCGCTGCGTCATGCTGCGGTCAGGAGAGAAAAAAACGGGCACCGCAGCATGGCCATGCGCGTCATCAAGAAGTATCCGAACCGCCGTCTGTACGACACCGAGATCTCGAGCTACATCACCATCGAGGATGTGCGCCAGCTGATCGTCGACGGCGAGGAGTTCGAGGTCCTGGACGCCAAGAGCGGCGAGGACCTGACCCGCCAGGTGCTGCTGCAGATCATTTCCGAGCAGGAACAGGACGGCCAGCCGATCCTGTCGACCGAGCTGCTCAGCCAGATCATCCGCTTCTACGGCGACTCCCTGCAGGGCTTCATGGGCTCCTACCTGGAGCGCTCGATGAAGACCTTCCTCGACCAGCAGCAGCAGTTCCGCCAGCAGATGGGCAGCATGCTCGGCCAGACGCCGTGGTCGATGATGACCGAGCTGACCGAACGCAACATGGCGATGTGGCAGGAGTTCCAGCGCAACCTGGCCTCGACGGCCACGCCTGCGGAAAAGCCGCGCGACTCCGCCGGCAGCGGCAAGCGCAAGTAGTCCTGCGTTTGCTGTAGAAGCTCTAGAGCTTTTTGCCACGGATTTGCGCGGATTACGCGGATCGGTTCGAGGCCAGTGCCGGTGTTGTGCCCTGCACTGGTCTTCTCGTCCAGATCCTTCTCGTCCAGATCCTTATGGACAATGTGTCATGACCAAGCCCCAAAGCCTTGGCCTGGCCCCGGACAAATCCGCGTAATCCGCGTAAATCCGTGGCAAAAACTGCTTTCTGCCCGCCGGCGCCACAGCCCGGCTACAGGGCGCGTTCGGGGCAGTAGCGCTCGTAGAATTCCAGCGCCTTCGGCATCAGCGACTCCAGGTTCTGGATGCGCGTGCCCGGGTTGGGGTGCGTGGACTGGAACTCCGGCGGCGACTGGCCGCCGCTGGCCGCGCTCATGCGCTCCCACAGCGGCACCGCCTCGCGCGGGTCGTAGCAGGCGGCGGCGGCCAGCATCAGGCCCACGTAGTCGGCCTCGGTCTCGTGCTTGCGGGCGTAGGGCAGCAGGTATCCGTAGCCCATCGCGGCCATCACCATCTGCTGCTGCTGCGGATCCATGCCGCTCATCGCGCCAGCCATCTGCCCCACCTGCGACAGCTTCTGCTGGGCCATGCGCTGGGCGCCGTGGCGCAGCAGCGCATGCGCGATCTCGTGCCCCATGACCACGGCCATCGCATTCTCGTTCTGCGCCACCGGCACCAGGCCGGTGTAGACGGCCATCTTGCCGCCGGGCAGGCAGAACGCGTTGGCCTGGTCGGACTGGATGACGTTCACGTCCCAGTCGAAGCTCGACGAGAACCCGGTCGGCTGCTGGCCGTTCTCGGCCGCCAGCGCGGCTTCGATGTCGGGCACCCGCTCGATCAGCCGGCGCGCGATCTCGCGGATCTCGCGCGCGATCGGGGTGTTCGGATCGACCGGGCGTTCGGTGGACAGGATCTCCTCGTAGGCCTGCAGGCCCAGCGCCTTCTCGTCCTCGACCGACAGCGAACGGTCGATCAGCACCTTCTCGCCAGTGACCGGATCCAGCGTCTGGTTGGAGAAGTAGTAGTACGCGCCGTAGGCCATGAAGGCGACGAGGACCAGGATCCTCGGGTTGAAGCCGCGCCGCGGCCTCGACTGCTGCTGACGCTGACGTCCGAACGGATCCTGGCGCATGCGCTTGCCTGTCCTCAGTGTGTGCTTCAGATGTCCCGCGCGACCCGGAAGCCGACGCGCGCGTTGGTGTTGTCCACCGGCGACGGCGCCCGCCACGAGCTGCGCGTCTGCGGCGGCGAGCTTGCCCAGGCACCTCCGCGCACCACCTGCATCCGGCAGCCCGGGTTGACCCAGGCGGCGCCGGACGTCGGCGCGCGGCGGTAGCTGTCGTGCCAGCAGTCGGCCACCCACTCGCTGACATTGCCCTCAAGATCGTGCAGGCCGAATGCATTCGCCGTGAAGCTGCCGACCGGCGCCGGCCCCCAATGGCCATCGCCGTAGCCGTCGAAGGCATTGCTCCAGCCGCGGCCGCCGGGCGAGCGGTCCTTGCCACCGGTGAGGTTGCCGGTGCCCGCGGGCGGCGCGTCGTCGCCCCAGGGATAACGGCCGCGGCCGCCGGCGCGCAGCGCGTACTCGAATTCGGCCTCGCTGGGCAGGCGGTAGCGCTCGCCGCTGACCTCGGCCAGCCAGTCCGCGTAGGCCTGCGCATCGCGCGCGCTGACGTGGACCACCGGCAGGTTGGCCGCGGCCGGTGCGCCGGCGAAATCCGACCTCCAGTCCACGCCGCTGCGGCGGACGAAGTTGCCGCTGCGCTCGTCGTAGGCCATCGAGAAGCCGCGGCGCTCGGCGCGGGTGCGGTAGCCGGTGGCCTCGACGAAGCGGCGGAACTGCGCCACCGTGATTTCGTGAAGCGACAGCGCGAAGCCGCGATCGAAGCGCAGGTTGCGGCGCGGGCGCTCGCTGTCCCCGGCGTCACGGTCGCCGTCGACCGCGCCCATGGTGAAGCCGCCGTGCGGGACCACCACCATCCGCGGCCCGCGGCCACCGGCGGCAGCGTCGGTGAAGCGCTGGCCGGGGCGGAAGCTGCCGTAGTGCACCGCAAGGTCGATGCGCTCGCGCAGCTCGGCCACGGCGGGATCGCCCGGCTCCGCCAGCGTCAGCATGCGCGCCAGCAGGGTACGGGCGCGCTCGATGCCGTCGGGCTTCGACAGCGCGGCGACGCCGTCGTCGCGCAGCCGTTCTATCCAGCGCCGGCGCTCGGTATCGACGCGGGCGCGCGCGTCGTCGACCGTATCGACGTCCTCGCGCACCTCGCCGGCGTGGGCCAGCCAGGTCCCGGCGGTCTCGAAATCGCCCTCCGACGCGGCTTCCTCGGCGCGCCGGATCATCGCGCTCTCCACGGCCGCGAGGGTCTGCAGCGCACGCGGCTGGTCCGCATCGAGCGCCAGCGCCTGGCGCACCTTGGCCAGCGCCCCGCCGCCGGCCTCGCCCAGGCGGCCCTCGCGCAGCTCGACCTCGGCGGCGCGGTTGATCTCGGCCATTTCCTCGGCGCGGTCGACGCCGGCCAGGTACTCGACGACCTGGTCGCCGCCCGGGCGCAGGCTGCGCGCGACCGCGGCGACCTCGCGCGCGCGCCTGAGCGCGGCATCGTCATCGCCGGCGCGCGCCAGTGCCTGCCGGCCCTCGGCGAGAAGCGCGGTGAAGGCGCGTTCGAGGCCCTCGCGCGCGGGCGCGCTGTCGGGCACGTGCGCGAGCACGGCCTGGTAGAGCGGGATCGCCGAGCCCGGCCCCGCATCCAGGTCACCCGCTTCCAGCGCGGCATCCGCGCGCTCGAGGGCGTCTTCCAGCGCGACCTCGTTGTTGTCCAGCTCCACCTTCGGCGCGCGCCAGGTCAGGGTGTCGGCGAGGCGGTCGTCACCGCTGATGGTCACGCTGCCGTCGCCGCGCGCCTTGTCGGCGACAGCGTCCGGGGCCGCATCGCCGGACCCGGAATCGCGCCCGCAGCCGGCGGCCAGCAGCAGCGCCAGCGCCGCGGCGGCGCCCGCGCGGCGCGCCCGGGCGGAGGTCAGGTGGAGGAATCGGCAGTCGGTCACGGTGGCAGAGTACGGCAAGCCGCCCTGCCCGCGCAGCCACATGGCCCCGCCGCCGTTGCCCCCGGCCCGCGGCGGCCGGTACGCTGGCGCCGATGGAACCCGACTTCACCTGGGTGGCCGAGCCCGCCGCCCTCCTCGCACGCTTCGACACCCCGCCCTCCCGCATCGGCCTGGACACCGAGTTCATCCGCGAGCGCACCTGGTGGCCGCACCTGGCCCTGGTGCAGGTGGCGGTGCGCGACGAAATCCTGCTGGTCGACGTGCAGGCTGCGGGCATGGCGAAGGCCCTGCGCGGCATCCTGGCCAACCCCGCCATCACCAAGGTGATGCACAGCGCCAGCGAGGACCTGGTCGCCCTCCAGCACGCCTGCGGGGCGGTGCCGGAGCCACTGTTCGACACCCAGGTGGCGGCGGCGATCGCCGGCATCGCGGCCGGTGCCGGCTACCAGCGCCTGGTCGCCGACATCGCCGGCGTCACCCTGGACAAGGGCGAGACCCGCTCTGACTGGTCGCGCCGTCCGCTGTCCGACGCCCAGCTCGCCTACGCCGCCGACGACGTGCGCCACCTGTTCGAGCTCCACGACGCGCTGTCCGCGAAGCTCGAGGCGCTCGGCCGCATGGACTGGCTGCGCGAGGACTGCGCGCGCATGATCGCCACCGCCCGTGACAGCGGGCTCGAGCGCTGGCCGCACCTGCCGATCCGCAGCGCGCAGCACTTCGACCGTGCCGCCCAGCTCCGCCTGCTGCGCCTGCTGCGCTGGCGCGACGCCTGGGCCCGTGAACACGACCGCCCGCGCAGCTGGGTGCTCGACAACGAGCTCGCGACCACCCTGGCGCGCAGCGCGCCGGCCGATCTGCCGGCGCTGAAAGCGGTGCTCGACCGCCACCCCAAGGCCCCGCGCAAGCTGGCCGCGGAGCTGCTGGACGCGCTGGCCACGCCGCTGCCGGACGAGGATGACGCACCGCCGGTACGCATCGACGAGCGCGACAAGCGCGCCCTGCGGCGGCTGCAGGATGCCGTGGCCGCCGAAAGCGCGGCACTCGGCCTGCCCGACGGGGTGCTGGCGTCCCGCCGCAAGCTGGAGGCGCTGAAGGACGAAGGCGACTGGTCGGTATTCGGCACATGGCGCCGTGCGCGGCTGGAGCCGGTGCTGGCCCCCCTGCTGCCGGGCGCCGCGGGGGAATTGCCGAGCGGCGAGGCAGGCGTATAGAATGCGATCCCCTGTGGGGCCATAGCTCAGCTGGGAGAGCGCGTCGTTCGCAATGACGAGGTCGGGAGTTCGATCCTCCCTGGCTCCACCACGATCCAAAGGAAGGCCCCGGGCGCGCTGGCTCCCGGGGCTTTTCCTTTCCGGGCCTGCCACGGGCCGGCGAGGTTGGGAAAGTCGCGGCTCCATGCGAAAATCGCCGGATCGGGCCCCGTAGCTCAGCTGGATAGAGCGTCCCCCTCCTAAGGGGAAGGTCGCACGTTCGAATCGTGCCGGGGTCGCCATCCGCATTCCACGCATCCGTCGCGGCCTTGGCCGCTGCTCCCTTCAAGCTGCGCGGCGTTCCCGCCGCGGCCAAGACTCAGGAGTTCTTCCGCATGACCCACCCCGTCCTCACCGCCCTCGGCCTGTCCGGCAGCGAATCCGGCACCTACCTCGGCAATGGCGAGTGGGCGTCGACCCGCGACGCCGGCGTGCTGGAGCCGGTCAACCCGACCGACGGCGAGGTGCTGGGGCAGGTGCATGCCGCCTCCGAGGCCGACTACGAGCTGATCGTCGAGCGCGCCCAGCGCGCCTTCAAGTCCTGGCGCACCACCCCGGCGCCGCTGCGCGGCGAGGCCATCCGCCTGTGCGCCAACGCGCTGCGCGCGAACAAGGACATGCTCGGCTCGCTGGTCGCGCTGGAGATGGGCAAGTCGAAGCCGGAAGGCGACGGCGAGGTGCAGGAGATGATCGACATCGGCGACTTCGCCGTCGGCCTCTCGCGCCAGCTCTACGGCCTGACCATGCACTCCGAGCGCCCCGGCCACCGCATGTACGAGCAGTGGCATCCGCTGGGCATCGTCGGGATCATCTCGGCGTTCAACTTCCCGGTCGCGGTCTGGGCCTGGAACTCCTTCATCGCCGCCGTCTGCGGCGACATCTCGATCTGGAAGCCCTCGGGCAAGACCCCGCTGTCGGCGATCGCGTCGATGCGCGTGTGCAACGAGGCGCTGCGCGAGGGCGGCTTCCCCGACCTCTTCTTCCTGTTCAACGACACCGACAACTCGCTGGCCGAGCGCATGGTCGACGACAAGCGCGTGGCGATGATCAGCTTCACCGGTTCCACGAAGGTCGGCCGCCAGGTCGGCGAGCGCGTCGCGCGCCGCATGGGCCGCTCGCTGCTGGAACTCGGCGGCAACAACGCGATGATCGTCGACGAGACCGCGGACCTGAAGCTCGCCATCCCGGCGATCGTGTTCGGCGCCGTCGGCACCGCCGGCCAGCGCTGCACCACCACGCGCCGCGCCTTCATCCATGAGTCGATCTACGACGACGTGCTGGCCAAGCTCAAGGCCGGCTACGCGCAGGTCGAGAAGAAGATCGGCGACCCCACCGACGCCGCCAACCTGATGGGCCCGCTCAACAGCCAGGCGGCGGTCGACGCCTACCTGGCGGCGATCGAGAAGGCCAAGGCCAGCGGCGGCACCGTCGAGACCGGCGGCCGCGCGCTGACCGACCGCAAGGGCTTCTTCGTGCTGCCGACCATCGTCACCGGCCTGGCCAACGACGCCGAGGTGGTGCAGACCGAGACCTTCGCGCCGATCCTGTACGTGATGAAGTACTCGGAGCTCGAGGACGCGATCGCGATGCAGAACGACGTGCCGCAGGGCCTGTCGTCGGCGATCTTCACCACCAACCTCAAGCGCGCCGAGGCCTTCCTGTCGGCGGCGGGTTCGGACTGCGGCATCGCCAACGTCAACATCGGCACCTCGGGCGCCGAGATCGGCGGCGCCTTCGGCGGCGAGAAGGAGACCGGCGGCGGCCGCGAGTCGGGTTCGGACGCGTGGCGCGCCTACATGCGCCGCCAGACCAATACCATCAACTACTCCGACGCGCTGCCGCTGGCCCAGGGCATCAAGTTCGACCTCTGAGGACACCCCCATGTACGGGTTGGCGCGGCCCTTCCTGTTCGCCCTCGACGCCGAGCGCGCGCATGGCCTGGGGCTGTCGTCGCTCGAGGCGCTGCACCGCCTGCGGCTGCAGCGCCTGCTCGGGCGCGCGCCGCGCCCGTTCCCGGTCAAGGCCCTTGGCCTGGACTTCCCCAACCCGGTCGGCCTGGCCGCCGGGCTGGACAAGAACGGTGAACACATCGACGCGCTGCTGGCGCTGGGCTTCGGCTTCGTCGAAGTCGGCACGGTGACGCCGCGGCCACAGCCGGGCAACCAGGCGCCGCGCATGTTCCGCCTGCCGCAGCACCGCGCGGTGATCAACCGCCTGGGCTTCAACAACGCCGGCGTGGATGCGCTGGTGCGCAACGTCGCGCGCGCCAGGCGCAGCGGCGGCGGCGTGCTCGGCATCAACATCGGCAAGAACAAGGACACGCCCAACGAGTCGGCGCACACCGACTACCTGCACTGCCTGGAGCGCGTCTACCCGCTGGCCGACTACGTCACCGTCAACATTTCCTCGCCCAACACCGCCGGCCTGCGCGAGCTGCAGGAGGAACAGGCGCTGCGCCGCCTGGTGGGCGAGCTGCGCGAGGCGCAGGAGCGTCTGGCCTCGCGCCATGGCCGCCGCGTACCGCTGCTGGTCAAGGTCGCGCCCGACCTCAGCGACGAGGACATAGACGCCGCCGCGCGCGTGCTCGGCGACCTCGGCGTGGACGGCGTGATCGCCACCAACACCACGGTGTCGCGCATCGCCGTGCAGGACCACGCGCACGCGCACGAGACCGGCGGCCTGTCGGGCGAGCCGCTGATGAACAAGTCCACCGCGGTGCTGCGGATGCTGCGCACGCGGCTGCCGGAGACGATCCCGCTGGTGGGCGTGGGCGGCATCCTGTCCGGCGCGGACGCGGCGAAGAAGACCGCGGCCGGGGCTTCGCTGGTGCAGCTCTATACCGGCCTGGTCTATCGCGGCCCGGCGCTGATCGGCGAATGCGTGGAGGCGATCCGCCGCCGCAAGGAAGCCCCCAGCCGCGGCAACCTGCCCAACCTGTGAGCACCGCTGCTTCCGAAGCCGGGTCCGCCGCACGCTGGACGCGCGACGCCGACCTGACCGCGCGCACCAGCTTCCGGGTGCCGGCGCGGGCGGCGTGGCTGGTCGAAGTGTCCGACGCGGGCAGCCTGCCCGCCGTGCTCGCCGATCCCCGGATCGCCGGGGCCGAACTGCTCGTGTTCGGCGGCGGCAGCAACCTGCTGTTCGCCGCGCCGCTCGACGGCGTTGCGCTGGCCCTGACCGGCGACGCCGTGGAGGTCGTGGGCGACGACGGCGACCACGTGGTGGTGCGCGCCGGGGCCGGGCACGGCTGGCATGGCTTCGTGCAGCACACGCTGTCGCTGGGGCTGTCCGGACTGGAGAACCTGTCGCTGATCCCCGGCACCGTGGGCGCCGCGCCGATCCAGAACATCGGTGCCTACGGCGTCGAAATCGACCAGCGCGTGCATGCCGTCGAGGCCTGGGACCGCGACGCCGGACGCCCGGTGCGGCTGGCCGCGGACGACTGCGGCTTCGCCTACCGCGACAGCCGCTTCAAGCGCGAGAGCGGGCGCTGGGTGGTCACGGCGGTGGAGTTCGCGCTGTCGCGCACGCCGCGGCTGCAGCTCGGCTATGCGGGCATCGGCGCTGAACTCGCGACGATGGGCGTCGTGGAGCCCACGCCGGCGCTGGTCTCCGAAGCCGTCTGCCGGATCCGCCGGAGCAAGCTGCCCGACCCGGCCGTGCTCGGCAACGCGGGCAGCTTCTTCAAGAATCCGATCGTGCCGGAAGGCCAGGCCGCGGGCCTGCTCGACGCGCATCCCGGCATGCCTTCGTTCACGGCGGGCCCGTGCCTGCGCAAGCTGTCCGCCGGCTGGCTGATCGACGCGGCGGGATGGAAGGGCCATCGCGATGGCGATGCCGGCGTCGCGCCCGGGCACGCGCTGGTGCTGGTGAACCACGGCCAGGCGAGCGGTGCGGAGCTGCTGGCGCTGGCGCGACGGATCGCCGGCTCGGTGCAGGCGCGCTTCGGCGTGGCGCTGGAGCCTGAGCCGCGCATCGTCGGCGCCAGCTGGTGAGCCCCGCCGCATCCAGCCCGCAGGCCCGCGCCGCGCTGCTGATGCTGGGCAGCACCAGCTTCTTCGCCGCGATGGCGGTGACCATCCGACTGGCGTCCGAGGCCCTGTCGACCTACGAGGTGGCGTTCTTCCGCAACCTCTTCGGCCTGCTGTTCCTGCTGCCGTTCCTGTTCCGCGGCCGCCGGGAGCTGCCGCGCACGAAGCAGCTGCCGCGCTACCTGGTGCGCTGCGCGATCGGCGTCGCCTCGATGCTGTGCGGGTTCTGGGCGCTTGGCCACCTGCCGATGGCGCAGGCGGTGGCGCTGTCCTACGCCACGCCGCTGTTCGCGACCGTGGCCGCGGTGTTCATCCTCGGCGAGACCGTGCGCCTGCGGCGCTGGTCGGCGGTGGTCATCGGGCTGGTCGGGGTGCTGGTGATCGTGCGTCCCGGCAGCACCGAGTTCAGCCTCGGCACCCTGGTCGCCCTGTCCGGCGCCCTGCTCGCGGCGCTGGTGGCGATCCAGATCAAGCAGCTTTCGCGCGTCGACGCCGCCGACACCATCGTCTTCTACACCTACGTGTTCTGGGTGCCGATCTCGCTGGTGCCGGCGCTGTTCGCCTGGCAGTGGCCGCAGGGCATCCAGTGGCTCTGGCTGCTCCTGCTCGGCGCCTTCGGCACCGGCGGGCAGCTGCTGTGGACGCGGGCCCTGAAGATCGGCGAGGTTTCGGCGCTGCAGCCGATCAGCTTCGTCCAGCTGCCGCTGGTGGCGCTGGCGGCGTGGCTGCTGTTCGGCGAGGCGCCCACGCGCTGGACCCTGGCAGGCGCCGGCATCATCCTCGCCGCCAACATCTACATCGCGCATCGCGAGGTGCAGCTGGCGCGGCGTGCGGCGACCACCGCGCCCGCCGAGGCGGCCAAGCCGGCGGAATGAGTCCGGCCGTACCCCCGCAATGACGAAGGGCCCGGTTTCCCGGGCCCTTCGCTTGCATCACCGCAGGCTTGCGCCGGTCACGGCGTGACGGTCAGCGCCACGCGCGTGGCCTTCAGCGGCGCCACCGGATCGTTGCTCGCCACGCAGGCGTAGCCCGAGTAGCTGCCCGCCGCCAGGCCATTGGCCAGCAGCTGGGCCACCAGCGGCTGGCTGTCGCCCGGCTGCAGCGCGCCCGACGACGGCGCGATCGCACCGAGCCAGCTCGCGCCGCACGGCACTTCGCCGTCGACCTGCAGGTCGAGGCTGTTGAACGCCGTGTTCGCGGCCCACGCGCCGGTGCCGTTGGTGGCGATGTTGATGCCGGCGAAACCACCCTGCCCGTCCGCGCTGCCGAACCACGCCCAGCGGTTGGCGAAGGTGCCGGTGGTGTTGATCACCACCCAGTAGCGACCGGCCGGAAGGGTGACCGCCTGCCCCGCCGCATCCAGGTCGATGCTGATGCGACCGCCGGCCAGGGTCACGCCAGCGCCGTTGGGCGCGCTGGAGTAGGTCCAGACCGCGGCATCGGCGCTGGTCAGGGGATTGCCGGCGGGAAGGCCGGCGGCATCCGGGTAGATGCTCCACTGCAGCGACTGCGCGGCCGTGGCCAGCGCTGCGCCGCTGACCACGAAGCCTTCGGCCGAGATCCCGGTCAGGCGCGTCGCGGAATCCACCACGAAGTCGTCGCCCGAGAACTGGGCCAGCAGGCCGGCCGTCGCCGGGTCGGTGTAGCGGGTCGCACGGAAGCCGCTGCCGACCGCACCGCGCCAGCGCTCCACCAGCCGGCTGATCGCCTCACCGGTGTTGTCGACCGACCAGTTGAGCACCGAGCCGCCGGTATTGCCGAGCGGGATGCTGACCGAGCCCTGGCCGCCCGCGGCGACGCTGGCCGCGGTGACCGGCGGCAGGCTCGCGACCGGCGGCTGCACCGCGATGCCGACCGGCAGGTTGAGCACCGGATCGGCCTTGCCGCCGCGCAGACCGCTGGCCTTGAGCTGCAGGTTGCCGAAGCTCCAGCTGCCGTCGTTGGGCAGGCCGCGGCTGTCGATGGTCACGTGGAAGGTCACCGTGCCGTTGGCGGGAACGCGCGCCACCATCGGTGCCACCTTGCCGCGGATGCCGCCGAGGCTGGCCGTCCAGGTCTGCACGCGGCCGTCCACGTTGCGGAAGGTCCGGGTGAAGGTGCAGCTGGTCTCGCAGTTGCGGTTGGCCAGGGTGGGCAGGTTCAGCGTCGAGGGGTCCCCGCCGTCCGCCGGGTCGGCCGCCAGGTAGTTCTCGGCGGACTCGTCGAGCACGAGGCCCGCGCGCACGGCCTGGTCGACGCGGATCCGGCCCGAGCCGCGCGCGAACGGATTCGCAGGGGTCACCTCGTCCTCGAGGAAGACCTCGCTGGTCGCCGTCATCGCGAGTGCCGACTTGACCTCGGACACGCTCCAGTCGGGACGCGCCTGGCGCACCAGCAGCGCGGCGCCGGCCTGGTGCGGCGACGCCATCGAGGTGCCGTTCATCAGGCCGACGGCGTTCTCGGAGCCGGTGAGGGTGGTGCCGGAGACGGCGGCGAGGATCGCATAGCCCGGCGCGGTGACGTCCGGTTTGATCATGCTGAAGCTGCCTGCCGGCCCGCGCGAGCTGAAGTCCGCCAGCGCATCGGGCGTGTTCGGCACCGGCGTGGCCGGGTAGCCGATCGCGGCGGTGGCCGTCGGGTTCGCCTGCTGGAAGTCGCGCAGCGCGTTGCCGATCGCCTGGGTCACGCCGAACGCCGGCACCGTGGTGTCGGGCACCGAGGGGATCAGCGGATCGGCGACGTTGTTCGCGATCACGACGGCGACGGCACCGGCGGCGCCCGCGCTGTTCACCTTGATCGTGAAGCTGCAGCTGCCGCGGCGCACGACCGCGATCGCACCGCTGAAGCTGCCGGCGGGATAGCCGGCGCAGCCGTCGTCCACGGCATCGATGGTCGGGCTGACGCGCAGTGGCGTGTTCGCCGGGTACGGCTGGGTGTGGCCGACGCCGTTCGCGCCCGTGGTGAGCTCGATGGCGGTGAGCGGCTCCGGCACGGTGCCCGGTCCGGTGACCTGCATCAGGAAGGAGAACCCTTCGCGGCCGTGCTGGGACGCGGCCGTGGACGACACCCACGGCTCGAGGTGGCCGAGGGTATTGGCCGCCGGACCGCTGTTGCCGGCCGAGCTGGCGACGAACACGCCGGCCTCGACGACGTCGAGGAAGGCCAGCGATACCGCCTCGCTCCACGGCTGCGAGCCGCCGCCGATCGAGTAGTTGATGACGTCGGCCACGCCGTCGGCGACGACCTGGTTCACCGCCGCGACCGCGGACACGTTCGGGCACAGGCCCTGGCCGGTGGAGATGTTGGTGTAGCAGATGTCGAACGCGATCACGCCCGCGCGCGGCGCCACGCCGGAGATGTCCGCCTGCGCGCCGCTGATGCCGACGGTGCGCCGGTTGCCGGCGACGGTGGAGGCCACGTGCGTGCCGTGCGAGTTGGTGTCGCCGAAGCCGGGCTCCTCGCGGAAGCCGGGGTTGGCGCAGGTATTGCCCGGCGCCTCGCAGACGAAGTCGTAGCCGCCGATGAGCTTGTCGTTGCAGCGGCCCTCGTCGACGCCGCCAGGCGCGCAGGTGCCGAGGTAGGTGCCGGCGCCGAGCGGATTGACGTGCGTGTAGCCGTCGACGGGATCCACCGCGGAGAACGAGGGGCTGCCGAAGTTGATGCCCGAATCCAGGATCGCGGCCACCATGCCCTCGCCCTGGTACTCGCTGCCCGCCGCGGCGCCCGACCAGACCGCCGGCGCGCCGATCAGGGCCGGACCGGTGTCGGTGTCGGCCGCGTACTCGCGGTAGCCCTCGACCAGGCGCACATCGCGCATGCGGGCGATCTTCGCGGCTTCGGACGGCGCCAGCGCCACCACGATGCCGTTGACCGCATGCTGCATCCGGTGCGAGACCTGAAGGCCGCGGCCGAGGCTGCGGCTGATGTCGGATTCGCGCGCGGCCTGGCGGCTGCGCAGGTAGTCGACATAGGCGCCGGCCGAACGGCTGGACACGTCGATGCGCCCGCCGGCGTGGCGCGCCGGCGCGGCGAGCCCGCGCACGCCGCCGCGGTAGGCGGCCAGCGACGGCTCGGCGAACAGCACGATATGCGGCTCGAGCGCTTCCTTCGGCGCCTTCGCGGCGGCGATCGAGACGGGAACGGGCGCTGGCTGCGCTGCGGCCGTCGCCGCGCTCCTCGACTTCACTCCCACCACGGTCGCGCCTGCGGCCGACACGACGACGGCGGCAGCCACCGCCTTCGCCAAGCTGGACTTCATGATCACGGGTTCTCTCCCCCTCGGATGGATGACGTGCATCCGGTCCCGGCAACCGCCGTGGCGGCGTGCCGGCCCCTGTGCCGGACGCGCAGCGCCTTGTGTCGCTGCGCGTCGGAGCATCTCCCGAAAGAAGGGGCGCCGCAAGTGCTGCCGCCGTCACACCTTGCCGCCGGCCGGCGACGGATCAGCCGGCGCCGTTCCCACGACGAAACGCGAGCCGGCAGGCCACCGTCCAGGCGGTGGCGAGCGCCCAGCCGGCGAGCACGTCCGAGGGGTAGTGCACGCCGAGGTGCACGCGGGACCAGCCCACGCCGGCCACGAAGACCGCCAGGCCCACGGCCAGGGGCCGACGCAGCGGCGTCCGCCAGGCCAGCAGCACCAGCACCCAGGCCAGGGTCATCGAGCCCATGGCGTGGCCGCTGGGGAAACTGAAGGTGTGCTCGGGGGCGAGCGGCATCCACAGGTCCGGCCGCGGGCGTGCGAACAGCTGCTTGGCCGCCATGTTCAGCAGGCCGGAGCCGCCCAGGGCGACGGCCGCGAACAGTCCCGCGCGCCAGCGCCGCCGCAGCAGGAGCAGCGCCACCAGCGCGATGTCCACCGGCACCACGCCCCACTCATGGCCGAAGCGCGACAGCAGCAGCCAGACCGGATCCATGGGCCCGCCCAGGCCGCGCTGCGCGATGCCGGCCAGCGACAGGTCGAAGCCGGGCGGTCCCGCTGCCACCATCGCGGCCAGGACGGCGAACGCGGCCAGCGGCAGCAGCACGCCGGCGACCAGCCAGGGCAGCGCCGGACCGATGCGTGGCGGCGCGCCCTGCCCGCCGCCGCGCGCTGCGGCCGACGGGCGCGGCGTTCCCGGATCTTCAGTCGGCACGCACCGCCGCGCCGTAGCGGCGGTCGACGTAGGCGTCGACCAGGGCCACGAACTCGTGGGCGATGTTCTCGCCGCGCAGGGTCATCGCCTTCTCACCGTCGACGAACACCGGCGCGGACGGCGCCTCGCCGGTGCCGGGCAGCGAGATGCCGATGTCGGCGTGGCGCGACTCGCCGGGGCCGTTGACCACGCAGCCCATCACCGCCAGCGTCATGTGCTCGGCGCCGGGGCGGGTGATCTTCCACTCCGGCATCTTCGCGCGCACGTGCTCCTGCACCACCTTGGCCAGCTCCTGGAAGAACTCGCTGGTGGTGCGGCCGCAGCCCGGACAGGCGGTCACCATCGGCGTGAACGCGCGCAGGCCCATGGTCTGCAGCAGCTCCTGCGCCACCACCACCTCCTGCGTGCGCGGCGCGCCGGGCTCGGGCGTGAGCGAGATGCGGATGGTGTCGCCGATGCCTTCCTGCATCAGCACCGCCAGCGCCGCACTGGAGGCGACGATGCCCTTGCTGCCGATGCCGGCCTCGGTGAGCCCCAGGTGCAGGGCGAAGTCGCTGCGCGCGGACAGGTCGCGGTACACCGCGATGAGTTCCTGCACGCCGCTGACCTTGGCCGAAAGGATGATCCTGTCGCGGCCCAGGCCCAGCTCGACCGCGCGTTCGGCGGAATCGATGGCCGAGCGGATCAGCGCCTCGCGCAGCACGCGCCCCGCGTCCCAGGGTTCGGCGCGCTGCGCGTTCTCGTCCATCAGCGCGGTCGCCAGCGACTGGTCGAGCGAACCCCAGTTGGCGCCGATGCGCACGGGCTTGTCGTACTTCATCGCGAACTCGATCAGCTGCGCGAACTGCAGGTCCTTCTTCCTGCCGAAGCCGACGTTGCCGGGATTGATGCGGTACTTGGCCAGCGCCTCGGCGCAGGCGGGCTCCCCGGCCAGCAGCTGGTGCCCGTTGTAGTGGAAGTCGCCGATGATCGGCACCTCGACGCCCATCATCGCCAGCTTCTCGACGATGCGCGGGACGGCGGCGGCGGATTCGGGGTTGTTGACCGTGATCCGCACCATCTCGGAGCCCGCGCGCCAGAGCGCGGCGACCTGCCTGACGGTGCCATCGACATCGGCGGTGTCGGTGTTGGTCATCGACTGCACCACCACCGGCGCGTCGCCGCCGACGGCGACCTTGCCGACCATCACCTGCCGGGTGGCGCGGCGCAGGGCCGGGCCGAAGGCCCACTCCTGGAGACTCTGGAGGGTGCCGGCGTGGGTGGTGTCGGGGGTTGCGTTCATGCCGCCATTTTAGTCCGCGCGGGGTGGCATTGGGTTGGCGGCGGGGGACGGTATCCTGACGGCATGCCAGCCCCCGCCCGCGACAACGTCCTCACCCCCAGCCAGCTGAACACCCTTGCGCGGAACCTGCTCGAGGACGCGTTCCCGGTGGTGCTGGTCGAGGGCGAGCTCGGCAACCTCTCCCGCCCGGCCTCGGGGCACCTCTATTTCACCCTGAAGGACGCCCGCGCCCAGGTGCGCTGCGCCCTGTTCAAGCCCAAGAGCCAGTGGCTGCGCTTCCAGCCGCGCGACGGCCTGCGCGTGCTCGCGCGCGGCCGGCTGACGCTGTACGAGGCGCGCGGCGACTACCAGCTCATCCTGGACTCGCTGGAGGAGGCTGGCGAAGGCGCGCTGCGCCGCGCATTCGATGAGCTCAAGGCGCGGCTGCAGGCCGAGGGCCTGTTCGACGAGGGCCGCAAGCGGCCGCTGCCGGCGTACGCGCGCCGCATCGGCATCATCACCTCGCCGTCGGGCGCGGCCGTGCGCGACGTGCTGAGCGTGCTGGCGCGGCGCTTCCCGCTGGTCGAGGCCGACGTGCTGCCGGTGCCCGTGCAGGGCGACGGCGCCGCCGCCCAGGTCCGCGCGATGCTCGAGCGCGCCGGCGCCAGCGGCCGTTACGACGTGCTGGTGCTGGCCCGCGGCGGTGGTTCGCTGGAGGACCTGTGGGCCTTCAACGACGAAGCCCTGGCGCGCGCGATCGCCGCCTCGCCGGTGCCGGTGGTCTCGGCCATCGGCCACGAGACCGACTTCACCCTGGCCGATTTCGCCGCCGACCTGCGCGCACCCACCCCGTCGGTCGCGGCCGAGCTGCTGGTGCCCAGCGCGATCGACGTCGCCACCCGCGTGCGCGGCCTGCACCAGCGCCTGGGCGTGCTGCAGCTCCAGGGCATGCGCGAGCGCATGCAGCGTACCGACCGTGCGGCGCTGCGGCTGCAGGTGGTGGCGCCGCAGGCGCGGCTGCACGCCCTGGGCGAGCGCCAGCAGCAGGCGCTGCGCCGGCTCCACGCGGCCTGGCAGGCGCGGGAAGCGGCGGCGCACGCACGCCTGCGCCACGCTGGCGCGGTGCTTCGTGCAACGCGCCCGGAGCGTCGGCTCGCCCAGCTGCGCGAGCGCCTGGACCGGCTGGCGCCGCGCATGCAGGCCGCGGTCGCGCGCCGGCTGCAGGCCGATGCGCTGCGCCTGCGCGGCGTCGCGCGCTCGCTGGAAGCGGTGAGCCCGCTGGCCACCGTCGCCCGCGGCTACGCCATCCTCCGCCATGCGGATGGCCGCGTGGTGCGCAGCACCGGCGACGTCGCCGCCGGTGACCGGCTGTCGGCGCGCGTGGCCGACGGCGCGCTACGGCTGCGCGTGGAGAGCGACGAAGGCTGACCGGCCGCGGCCACGACCACTCGTGGCCGCGCATGCAGGCGCCGTGCATGCGCAGGACCTGGCCGTCGCGCCATGCTCGCCCGGCGCTAACGTCGCGCGCTCCATACTGCCGGTCCACTCGTTGCCCGAGGACCCGCTGCCCATGGCCAAGGCGTCCGACCTGCTGGTTGCCGCACTCGAGGCCGAAGGCGTGGACCACGTCTTCGGCATCCCCGGCGAAGAAAACCTCGACCTGATCGAATCGCTGCGCACCTCGCGCATCCGCCTGGTCCTGACGCGGCACGAACAGGCCGCCGGCTTCATGGCCGCGACCTGCGGCCGCCTCACCGGCCGCACCGGCGTCTGCCTGTCGACGCTCGGCCCCGGCGCCACCAACCTGGTCACCGCCGCGGCCTACGCCCAGCTCGGCGCGATGCCGATGTTGATGCTCACCGGCCAGAAGCCGATCCGCAGCAGCCGCCAGGGCCATTTCCAGATCATCGACACCGTCGGCACGCTGCGCCCGCTGACCAAGTACACGCGCCAGCTGGTCTCGGCCGACAGCCTCCCGGCGCGCGTGCGCGAGGCCTTCCGCCGCGCCGAGGACGAGCGTCCCGGCGCCGTCCACCTCGAGCTGCCGCAGGACGTCGCCGGCGATGCGACGGACGCGACGCCGATCGCGAAGTCGTACTCGCGCCGGCCGCTGGCCGAGCACAAGGCGATCGCGCGCGCGGCCGATGCGATCCGCGCTGCCCGCCACCCGCTGCTGATGATCGGCGCCGGCGCCAACCGCAAGACCACCGCGCGTGCGCTGCGCGGCTTCGTCGACCGACTCGGCATCCCCTTCTTCAGCACGCAGATGGGCAAGGGCGTGCTCGACGAGACCGACCCGCTGTGGCTCGGCACCGCGGCGCTGTCCGACCACGACTACGTGCACCGCGCCATCGATGCCGCCGACTGCATCGTCAACATCGGCCACGACGTGATCGAGAAGCCGCCGTTCTTCATGCGCGAGGGCCGCCGCACGGTGATCCACGTCAACTACGACGGCGCCGAAGTCGATGCGGTGTACTTCCCGCAGCTCGAGGTGGTGGGCGACATCGCCGAAGCGGTATGGCGGCTGGGCGAAGCGCTCGAGCCGCAGCCGCACTGGGACTTCGCGTTCTTCGACCGCGTGCGCGCCGCGCTGTGCGACCAGCTCGCGGAGCGCAGCCAGGACGGGCGCTTCCCCATGGCCTGCCAGCGCATCGTCGCCGACCTGGCGCAGGCGCTGGGGCCGGACGACATCACCTGCCTGGACAACGGCCTGTACAAGCTCTGGTTCGCGCGCAACCAGCGCTGCCGGCGGCCGAACACGCTGCTGCTCGACAACGCGCTGGCGACCATGGGCGCCGGCCTGCCCTCGGCGATCGCCGCGCGCATCGTGCATCCGGCGCGCAAGGTGGTCGCGGTCTGCGGCGACGGCGGTTTCCTGATGAACTCGCAGGAGCTGGAGACCGCGGTGCGGCTGAAGCTGGACCTGGTGGTGCTGGTGCTGCGCGACGACGCCTACGGCATGATCAAGTGGAAGCAGGCGCACGAGGACTATCCGGAGTTCGGCATGGACCTCGGCAACCCGGACTTCGTGAAGTATGCGGAGAGCTACGGCGCGCGCGGCCACCGGCCGGCATCCGCGGACGAACTGCTCCCGCTGCTGCGGCAGGTCCTGGCGATCCCGGGCGTGCACCTGATCGACGTGCCGGTGGACTACGGCGAGGACGACTGGCTCCTGAACGATGAGATCCCGCGGCTGAGCGCCGCGGTGGAATGACGGCCGCGGACGGCGGCGCAACGGAGGACGGCAGGCGATGGCGAAGAAGAAGCAGGTGAAGGCGACGACGGGATCCCGGGCCGGCGCGAAGGCCGGCAAAGCCGGGAACACCGGGAAGGACGCGAAGGCGAAGGCCACCGGCGCGGCTGGCGGACTTGCGCGCAGCTATCCCTACTACCTGGCCAACCGGCCGGTCGCCGCCAACACCGACCTCGAGGTCCTGGACAAGTACAGCGGCCAGGTCGCCACGCGCGTCGCCTTCGCCGACGCCGCCACCGTGCGCAAGGCGCTGGTGGCCGCGTACGCCGCGCGCCCGGCGATGGCCGCGTTCCCGCCCGATGCCCGGCGCGACGTGCTCGAGCACTGCGTGCGCCGCTTCGGCGAGCGCGCCGACGAACTCGCGCTCGCCCTGTGCATCGAGGCCGGCAAGCCGATCAGCGACGCCCGCGGCGAAGTCGCGCGCCTGATCGACACCTTCCGCATCGCCGCCGGCGAGGCCACGCGTATCGAGGGCGAGGTGCTGGAACTGCAGGTCTCGGAACGCGCGCGCGGCTACCGCGGCATGGTCAAGCGCGTGCCCATCGGCGCCTGCAGCTTCATCACGCCGTTCAACTTCCCGCTCAACCTGGTCGCGCACAAGGTCGCACCGGCGATCGCAGCCGGCTGTCCGTTCGTGCTCAAGCCCGCCGCCAAGACCCCTGTCGGGGCGCTGATCATCGCCGAGGTGCTGGCCGAGACCGACCTGCCGAAGGGCGCCTTCTCGATCCTGCCCTGCAGCAACGAGGACGCCTCGCAGCTGGTCGAGGACGAACGCATCGCGCTGTTGAGCTTCACCGGCGGCCTGGTCGGCTGGGAGCTGAAGGCCCGCGCGGGCAAGAAGAAGGTCACGCTGGAACTCGGCGGCAACGCCGCCTGCATCGTCGACGCCGACCCCGGCGCCAGCCTCGACCACGTCGTCGAGCGCCTGGTCAGCGGTGCCTACTACCAGTCCGGACAGAGCTGCATCAGCGTGCAGCGCATCCTCGTGCACCGCGAGCTGTACCCGAAGCTCAAGCGCCGGATGAAGGCCGCGGTGCAGGCGCTGCGCATGGGCGACCCGCGCGACGAACGGACCTTCATTGGCCCGATGATCGACGAGGACGCGGCCATCCGCGTCGAATCCTGGATCCGCGCCGCGCGCAAGGCCGGCGCGAAGCTGGTGGCCGGTGGCGGACGCGAGGGCAACATGCTTGCGGCGACGCTGGTGGAGGACGTGCCGCGCGAGGCCGACCTCTACCGCAAGGAGGTCTTCGGGCCGGTGGCGCTGCTCGAACCCTTCGACGACTTCGACCAGGCGCTGGCGCGCGCGAACGACAGCGACTTCGGCCTGCAGGCGGGCGTGTTCACCGCCAGCCTGGCGCACGCCATGCGCGCCTGGGACCACCTCGAGGTCGGTGGCGTCGTGGTCGGCGACGTGCCGAGCTTCCGCGTCGACAACATGCCCTACGGTGGTGTCCGCGATTCCGGCCTCGGCCGCGAGGGCATCCGCAGTGCGATCGAGGACATGACCGAGCCGCGGCTGCTGGTGATCCGCGGCTGACCAGCAGATCCAGACCTACCGTGCAGGAGCATGGCGGGTAACCCCGTGGGGTGGGTCCGGGCGTTGTCATCCCCGTCCTTCGACGGAGCCCGCCATGAACCGCACCGCCTTCGCCGCCGCGCTCGCGGCCAGCCTGCTGCTCGCCGCCTGCCAGACCTCGCCCTCCACCACCGTTGACCCTACGGCCGACGCCGCGCCGGCACACGGCGCCGTGCACGCGCCGCCCCCGCCGCCCGCAGCCGCGAAGGACGCGGCCCTGGAGCGCATCGAAGCCACCGGCGCGCGACGCCAACTCGCCGCACGCGCCGCCGCGCCCGCTTCGGCCGCCGCGTACACGGTCATGCCGCCTCCGTGGACGCCCGCGCCGCCGGTCAACCGCGAGGAATACGCCGACCTCGACGACAACCCCGTGCGCCGCGCGTCCGAGCATCCGGTGTCGACCTTCTCCGTGGACGTCGACACCGGCAGCTACAGCAACGTCCGCCGCATGCTGCGCGCGGGCGTGCGCCCGCCTCCGGACGCCGTGCGCGCCGAGGAGTTCATCAACTATTTCAGCTACGAACATCCGGCCCCGGCCACGCGCGAGGTGCCGTTCCGGGTGACGACAGAGATCGCGCCCGCGCCCTGGGATGCGAAGCGCCACCTGCTGATGGTCGGCATCAAGGGCTACGACGTGCCCAAGGCGGAGCTGCCGCCGGCAAACCTGGTGTTCCTGGTCGACACCTCCGGCTCGATGCACTCGCCGGACAAGCTGCCGCTGCTGCGCCAGGCCTTCGGCGCGCTCACCGACCAGCTGCGCGCGCAGGACAAGGTCTCGATCGTCGCCTACGCCGGTTCCGCGGGCCTGGTGCTGCCGCCCACGCCGGGCGACCGCAAGGGCGAGATCCTCGCCGCGCTCGAGCGCCTGCAGGCCGGCGGCAGCACCAACGGCGGTGCCGGCATCACCCTCGCCTACGCCATGGCCCGGCAGGGCTACGTCGAAGGCGGCGCCAACCGCGTGATCCTCGCCACCGACGGCGACTTCAACGTCGGCACCGTCGACCGCGACGCGCTCGAAACGCTGGTCGCCGACCAGCGCAGCTCCGGCATCGCCCTGACCACGCTCGGCTTCGGCACCGGCAACTACAACGACGCCATGGCCGAGCGCCTGGCCGACGCCGGCGACGGCAACCACGCCTACATCGACACCCTGCTCGAGGCGCGCAAGGTGCTGGTGGAGGAGATGTCGTCGACGCTGCTGACCATCGCACGCGACGTCAAGGTGCAGGTCGAGTTCAACCCGGCCGTGGTCGCCGAGTACCGCCTGGTCGGCTACGCCAACCGCATGCTGCGCGAGGAGGATTTCGCCAACGACCGCGTCGACGCCGGCGACATCGGCGCCGGGCACGAGGTCACCGCGCTGTACGAGATCGCGCTGGCCGGCTCCGGTGGCGAGCGCCTGCCGCCGCTGCGCTACGGCGACAGGCCGGCGACGGCCGCGCACCGCGGCGAGCTCGCCCACCTGCGCCTGCGCTACAAGCTCCCCGCCGGCGAGCGCAGCCATCTCATCGAAGTGCCGCTGCGCCGCGACGACATCCGCCCGCAGCCCGGCGAAGCACTGCGCTTCGCCGCCACGGTCGCCGCCTTCGCCGATGCCCTGCGCGGCGGCCACCACCTCGGCGACTGGGACTGGGATGCGATCTCGGCCAGCGCACGCGCCACGCGCGGCGACGACCGCTGGGGCCTGCGCGGGGAGTTCGCCACCCTGGTCGAGGCCAGCCGCGTGGCCACGCGCGACGCGGCCGCCTCACGCGGCGACTGACATGGCCACGTCCCGCCGCCGCTCAGGCCGCGCCGCGGTCTCCGGCGGCGGGCGCCGGCATCGGCCGCCCGAACAGGAAACCCTGGCCCATCGTGCAGCCCAGCTGGCGCAGGGTCTCGGCCTGGGCCGCGGTCTCCACGCCCTCGCCGATGGTGTCGATGCCCAGGGTGCCGGCCAGCGCCAGGATCGCGCGCACCAGGGCCAGGCTTTCGGGGTGCATCTCGTCGTCGAGCCCGGCCACGAAGCTCTGGTCGATCTTCAGCGCATGGATCGGGAAGCGGTGCAGGTACGACAGCGCCGAGAAGCCGGTGCCGAAGTCGTCGAGCAGCGCATAGACGCCGCGCGCGCGCAGGGTCTTCAGCATGCGCAGCGCGCGCGGCGCGTCGTCGAGCAGGGCCACCTCGGTGATCTCGATGCGCAGCCGCGCCGGGTCCGCACCGACGTCCTCGAGCATCCGCAGCAGGCGCTCGGCGAAATTGTCGGAGTGGAAGTGGCGCGGCGAGACGTTGATCGAAACGTAGCCCTCGTGATGCCGCGCCATCCACTGGAACGCGCGGCGGTAGACCAGCCAGTCGACCTGCTCGATCAGGCCGCTGTCCTCGCCGACGCCGATGAACGCGCCCGGCGGCAGCGGCCCCTGCACCTCGTGGTTCCAGCGCAGCAGCGCCTCGTGGCCAACCACCCGGCCGTCGGCCAGGTCGACGATCGGCTGGAACCAGGGTTCGAAGGCGTCGGACAGGATCGCGCGCCGCAGGTCGGCCTCGAGGTCGAGCAGGCGCGTGGCCTCGGCGCGCATCTCCTCGTCGAAGAGTTCGCTGCGATCGCGGCCCAGGGCCTTGGCGCGGTACATGGCCGCGTCGGCGTCGCGCAGCAGGTCCTCGCCGTGGTGGTAGCGCGGCTGCCACATCGCGATGCCCACCGAGGCCGAGGGGAACAGCTCGCGCCCGGCGATCCACATCGGCCGCCCGAGGTCGGCCAGGATGCGCGACACCACCGCCTGCGCCGCGGCCTCGTCGCCGGCATCACCCAGCAGCACCGCGAACTCGTCGCCACCCAGGCGCGCGACCACGTCGCCCTCGCGCAGCAGGCGCGCGATCCGGCGCCCGACCTCCACCAGCATCTCGTCGCCGGCGGCGTGGCCGACGCTGTCGTTGACCAGCTTGAAGCGGTCCAGGTCGAGGAACAGCACCGCGAACGGCCCGCGCGCCTGGGCACGGGTGCGGGCGATCGCCGCGTCCAGCCGCTCCAGCAGGTGGATGCGGTTGGGCAGCCCGGTCAGGTGGTCGTGGCGTGCCTGGTGGATCAGGCGCTCCTCGGCGCGCAGCCGCTCCGACATCTGCGCGCGCAGCTCGCGGTTGGCCTCCTCCAGCTCGCGCGTGCGCGCCTCTACCCGGTTCTCAAGCTCGGCGTGGGCCGCCTTCAGGTGGTCCTGCGAGCGCTTGCGCGCCAGCGCGCCGCCGATGTGGTGGGCGACGAAGGTCAGCAGCCGCTGGTCGTGGATGGTGAAGGCGATGTCCGGCGAATAGCTCTGCACGGCGATCACTCCGACCGCGACGCCGTCGCGCAGCAGCGGCACGCCGAGCCAGAAATGGGCGAGCGAGCCATGGTGCTGCAGCTCGCCCGAGGCCTCCAGGCGCGCGATGACCGCGTGGTCGGCCAGCAGCGCGCGGCCGCTCTTGATCACGTATTCGCTCAGGCCGCGGATCATGCGCCGCGGCTTTCGGACGATGTCGCGCTCGTCCACCGAGTACGGGAATTCGATGTGGTCGCCATCGCTGGACACCATCGCGATGTAGAAGTTGCGCGAGTACAGCAGCTCGCCAACCACCGCGTGCAGGTCGTTGTAAAAGCCCTCGACGCTGCCGGCGGTGAACGACAGCTCGCTGATGCGGAACAGCGCGCGCTGCAGGCGCTCGGCGCGCTGGCGCTCGACGATCTCCGCCTGCAGCACCTCGTTGGCCTGCTGCAGTTCGCGCGTGCGCGCCACCACGCGCCGCTCCAGTTCGGCCTGTGCATGCTTGCGGTCGAGCGCGGTGAGGATGTGCTGCGCGACGAACTCCAGCAGCGCGCGGTCCTCGTCGGTGTAGCAGTCCGGCTGGTCGTAGCTCTGGACCACGATCGCGCCGCAGACGCGACCTTCGCGGCGCATCGGGACGCCCAGCCAGTCGGCGGAGTCCGGACCGTGGATGGCCGCGCGCTCGACGCCCAGCTGGTCGCGCAGCCGCTCCGACGGCCCGCGCAGCGGGTGCCCGTGCCGGAGCAGGGCCACGGTCAGGCTGGCCGGCATGTCCTCGAGCGGGATCTCCATCTCCGGATCGGCGACCCAGGTGTCGCGCCGGTCGGCGAAGTACAGGAAGCGCGTCGTGGCGCGCATGTCGTCATAGGCGACGATGTAGAAGTTCTCGGCCGACATCAGCCCGCCGACCACACCGTGGATGCGCTTGAGCACCTGCGCCATGTCCAGGCCGGAGCCGGCGAGGTCGGCGATGCCGTAGAGGGCCTGCTGCAGCCGCTCGGACTTGCGCAGCGACTCGATGCGGGCTTCGGCCTGCGCCGAGGCCAGGGTGGCCGAGACCAGCCGGCGCGCCAGCGCGCGCCAGGCGTCGCACGAGCCCGGCGCCAGCGCTTCCGGCAGGTGCGCGGCAATCGACACGGCGGCCTCGCCTTCCTGCCAGGCGTCCTCGACGGTGCGGCCGCCGCCGCGGGCGGGCGAGGCGCCGGCCACCAGGCTGCGCGCGCGCTCGAGCATCCGGCCGGGCGCGCCGTCCACGATGGACTCGCCTTCGCCCAGCCGCTCGTCGTTCCAGCAGACCGCGACCGTCGACCCGGTCGGCAGCGACTGCGCGAGCATGCCCGCCAGCCCCGCGAGATCGACCTTGCGGGGCGGCGACGCCACCGGGATGTCCAGCATTGCCTGCACCTGCCAAGCCCCCTCGCACAACTCCGCACCAGGGGAACAACGCCGGATCACGCCACCAGCGGCAAGCCGGGGCGGCCATCCCCCATGCGCCCCGCCGACATGATGCCGTGCATCGCGACGTCGCGCACGGGCTTCACGCGCCCGGGCCCAGCGCTTAACCTGCCGCCAATGGACGCCCTGCCGCAGCCCGAAGCCGCCGGACGCAGCGATGACGCGCTGATGCAGGCCTGGGTGGGCGGCGACGCCGGGGCGTTCGAAGCGCTGTACGCGCGCCATCGCCTGCGCCTCCACCGTTTCCTGCTGCGCCAGCTGCGCGATCCCGGGCTGGCCGACGAGGTCTTCCAGGACACCTGGCAGCGCGTGGTGGCCGCGGGCCGTGACTGGCGCCCCGAGGCCTCGTTCACCGCTTGGCTGTACCGCATCGCGCGCAACCGCGTGGCCGACCAGTGGCGCGCCCGCCAGCACCGCCCTCCGGCGCCGGACGACGCCGAGGCGCGCACCGCCGGCCTCGAGGACCCCGAAACGCCCGAACGCCGGCTTGACGCCTGGCAGCGCCAGCGCGGCCTGCAGCAGGCGCTGGACGCCCTGCCGGCCGAGCAGCGCGAAGTCGTGCTGCTGCGCCTGGAGCAGGAGCTGACGCTGGACGAGATCGGCGACATCACCGGCGTCGGCCGCGAGACCGTGAAGTCGCGCCTGCGCTATGCCATGGACAAGCTGCGCGCCGCCCTGGCCGGCCCCGTGCCGGAGGGCGTGCCCGCCCCGGAGGACGCCCGATGACGGGCCCGACCCGCCCCGACCCCCTGTCCCCGGCCGAGCGCCAGCTGGCCGACGCGCTCGCGCGCGGCGCGCCGCCGACGGGGCCGTCCGCGGCGCTGGACGCGGCGATCCTCGCGTCGGCCCGGGCCGCGGCCGGCGCCCGCGCGGGTGGCGCCGGCGCATCGGGCCACTCGGCCGGCCCTTCCCGTGCGACCGCGAAGACCGGTCGGCATCGTCGGCACCGCAGCCCGGCGTGGCTGCGCGGCGGCGCGCTGGCCGCGACCCTGGTGATCGCCGTGGGCGTGGCCTGGCAGCTGCGTCCCCGCTTCGACGCGCCCGACCTCGCGGGCGACGCGACGGCGGTGACGGCGCCTGCCGCGCCGTCGCGGCAGGTCGCGGCCGAGGCCGTGGCCCCTCCGCCCGCAGCGGACGCCGCGGCCAGGACACGGCCGGATCCAGGTCCACAGGCGACGACGCCGCCCGCGGAGCCGCCGGCTCCGGCCGTGGCTGCGCCCGCGCCGGCGGCGGCCGACGGTTCCAGGCGCATCAGCGCGGACAGGCCGACGCCTGCGATGACGGAATCGTCCGCGGCCGCCAGGGCGCAGGATCCCGAGCCACCCCCGATCGTCTTCGACGCGCCCTCGCCGATGGACACGCCCGCCCCGGCTCCGGCATCCGCACCGGTGTCGCTTTCGCCACCGCCGGCCCCGCCTGCTCCGCCGGCGCCGGCACCGTCGTCCACGGCCGCGCCGCGTGCGCTCCAAGCCCCCCTGCCCGCGATCCCGGACGCTGCGCGCGCGGGAGACGCCGCCAAGGCGCGCGCAGCCGCCGAAGCCCGCCGCCACCAGGCGGACACGGTCGACACCACCGCCGCGGCCGCGGACGAGACCGGCCACGAGGACTGGCTCGACCAGCCGCTTGACGACACCCCGCCGGCCTCGGTCGACTCGCCCGCCGTGCGCGAGGCCTGGCTGGCGCGCATCCGCGAGCTGGTCGCGGCCGAGCGCTACGCCGAGGCCCGCGACAGCTACGCCGAATTCCGCCGCCGCCACCCGGACGCCCCGGTGCCCGAAGACCTGCGGATGCTGCTGGGCGGGGAATGAGCACCATCACCCTCGCCGCGCCGGCCACGCACGAACTCGTCGTCAAGCACAGCCGCTTCCTCGCCAGCGCCGCGCCGGTCGCCGACGCCGACGCCGCGGCGGCCTTCATCGCCTCGGTCTCGGTGCCCGAGGCCACGCACAACTGCTGGGCCTGGCGCAGGCAGCGGCTACCGCTCCAGCGACGACGGCGAGCCCGCCGGCACCGCCGGCCGGCCGATCCTCGCCGCCATCGACGGCCAGGGCCTGGATGGCGTGGCGGTGGTGGTGACGCGCTGGTACGGCGGCATCAAGCTCGGTGCCGGCGGCCTGGTGCGCGCCTACGGCGGCGCCGCGGCCGAATGCCTGCGCACCGCCGAACGGCGCGAGGTGGTGGAGATGGCCGAGGTCGAGGTCGAGTGCCCTTTCGCCGACATCGCCGCGGTGCACGGCGCCCTGCCGGCCTTCGGCGCGGAGAAGCTGGGCGAGGACTTCGGCACCGACGGCGTGCGTTTCACCCTGCGCCTGCCGGCGGCCCGGCTGCCGGCACTGGCGGTGCACCTGCGCGATGCCACCCGCGACCGGGCGCGCGTCGGCGAACCATAGGCGCGGTCCATCGGCGACAATGCGCGGATGGTCCAGTTCGCGAACACGCCCACGCCACCGCCCGCCTCCGGCCGCGACAACGACGCCCCGGCCGGCAAGTCGAAGGCCCCGCTGTCGAGCCTGCGCCCGCTGTGGCCATTCCTGGCGCGGCACAGGGGGCTGCTGGTCGCCTGGCTGCTGGCGCTGGTCGCCTCCAGCACGGCCACGCTGAGCCTGCCGGTGGCGGTGCGTTTCATGATCGACGACGGCTTCGCCAGCGGCACCGGCATCGATACCGCCTTCATGCTGCTGTTCCTGGTGACGCTGGCGCTGGCGGTCGCGACCGCGGCGCGCTTCTTCTTCGTGTCCCTCCTGGGCGAGAAGGTGGTGGCCGACCTGCGCACGCAGCTGTTCGGGCACCTGGTCGGCCTGGACCAGGCCTTCTTCGAGAAAAGCCGCAGCGGCGAGCTGGTCTCGCGCCTGACCGCCGACACCGAGCTGCTGCGCGGCGTGGTCGCCACCAGCATGTCGGTGGCCCTGCGCAGCGCGGTGATGGTGCTGGGCAGCGTCGCGATGCTGGTGGTGACCAGCCCGCGGCTGGCGGCCTGGACCCTGGTCGGCATCCCGCTGGCGGTGCTGCCGCTGGTGCTCGGCGGCAGGCGGCTGCAGAAGATCTCGCGACAGAGCCAGGACCGCGTGGCCGATGCCAACGCGCTGGCGACCGAAACCCTGGGCGCGATCGACACCGTGCAGTCGCATGCGCGCGAACACCACGAGCGCGGCCGCTTCGGCGCGGCCGTGGCCACCGCGGTCGAGGTCGCGCGCAGGCGCATCGGCGTGCAGGCGCTGGTGACCGCAGTGGCGATCTCGGTGGTGTTCGGCGCCATCACCCTGGTGCTGTGGCTGGGCGCGCACGACGTTGCCGACGGCCGCATGAGCGCCGGCACCCTGGGCCAGTTCGTGCTGTACGCGATGTTCGGCGCCGGATCGGTGGGCGCGCTGGCCGAGGTCTGGAACGAACTGCAGAAGGCCGCCGGCGGCATGGGCCGGATCGGCGAGCTGCTCGAGGAGCAGCCGAAGGTGGTGGCGCCGGCCTCGCCGCACGCGCTGCCGCGCCCGGTGCGCGGCGCCGTCGCCCTGCGCGACGTCACCTTCCACTACCCCACCCGCCCCGACACCGCCGCGCTGGACCGCTTCAGTCTCGAGGTGGCGCCGGGCGAAACCGTGGCGCTGGTCGGCCCTTCGGGCGCCGGCAAGAGCACGGTGTTCGCCCTGCTGCAGCGCTTCCACGACCCGCAGTCGGGCAGCGTGTCGCTGGACGGGATCGACCTGCGCGAGCTCGACCCCGTCGAACTGCGCGGCACCATGGCGCTGGTGTCGCAGCGGCCCACCATCTTCGCCGCCAGCGCCGCCGACAACATCCGCTACGGGCGCCTGGACGCCAGCGACGCCGAGGTCGAGGCCGCCGCGCGCGCCGCCGAGGCCCACGACTTCATCGAACGGCTGCCGGGCGGCTACGCGTCCGAACTCGGTGAGCGCGGCGCGCGCCTCTCCGGCGGCCAGCAGCAGCGCGTGGCGATCGCCCGCGCCCTGCTGCGCGACGCGCCGCTGCTGCTCCTTGACGAAGCCACCTCGGCGCTCGACGCCCAGAGCGAGCGCGCCGTACAGCACGCGCTGGAACGCCTGATGGAAGGCCGCACCACGATCGTGGTCGCCCACCGCCTCGCCACCGTGCTGCGCGCCGACCGCATCGTGGTGATGGACCACGGCCGCATCGTGGCCGAAGGCAGCCACACCGAACTCCTTGCCCAGGGCGGTCTCTACGCCGAACTCGCCCGCCTGCAGTTCCTGGATGCTTCGTCGGTGGCTTGACGCGTTTTCAGCCACGGATTTGCGCTGAAAGAACAAGACGGGCTGAAGAGCTTTTTTTGCCACGGATTTACGCGGATGACGCGGATCGGACCGAGGCAGGATTGTGGTCCAGTGCCTATTCACAGCAGGCCGCGAAGAAGCCCCTTCAAGAGACGCTCGGGCAGCGCGTGGCGCTGGTACTGGCCTCGGCCCGATCCGCGTCATCCGCGTAAATCCGTGGCAAGAACGCTCTTAACCAGAGCGGCTGCTCCGCGAATGTGGCGCGTCGCGCGTATCCTGTGCGCCCGCCCCGCGGCCACCGCCATGCACGCACCCGACCACGAGTTCGACCCGGACGACGAATACGCCGGCGGTTTCGACGCGGAGATGGAAGTCGACGACGAAGCCGGCACCGAGGCGCTGGTCTGGCAGCTGCTGCTGCTCATCAACCCCGGCGACGAGGAGACCGCCCTGCGCCAGTTCGGCGCCTGGCAGGACGCCACCGCCGACCTGGACGATGGCGAGACCGAGCCGGCCTGGGTGCTGAAGGACATCATCGACTGGACCTCCGGCTTCCAGGTCCACGACGACGATGCGGCGGCCTTCGTAGAGAGCATCACCGAGCTCGTGGCGCGCTGGAACCTCGACCTCGACTGGGGCGTCGAGGATCCGACCGACGACGCGTTCCTGGACGAGGCCAGCATCCGGGAGCTGCTGCACGTGGCCTACGACGCGCTGCGCTCCCATGGCTACACGCTCTGGGTCTGGGAGACCGGAACCGACACCGTCGCCGGATGGATGACGCTGAGCCGCGACGACGCGGCGATGCGCGTGGTCGCGCCGGCGCTGGGCATCGAGGTGCGCCCCGCCGGCTGACGCACCCGGCGGATGCCCCCTACTCCCAGAGCTCGCGCGGATAGTGCGGCAACGGCAGCACGGCACGCACTTCGAACACCGTGCTGTCGGTCCCGGACTGCCCGTTGCGGTCGGTGGAGGTCACCGTCAGCACATGCACGCCTTCGGCCAGGTCTTCCGCCAAGCGCGTGCGCCACAGGTGATGGTTCTTCTCAGGCAGCTCGCCATACGGCTGTGGCGGCCGCACACGGCCGTCGACGTTGCCCTTTCCGCGCACGTGGCCCTGGGTGAGATCGTCGCCGGAACGGCTCGCGTAGGCCCAGCGACCCACCGTGGCAATGCGCTGGGCGGCAAACGGATCCACGTAATCGACCCCGACATTGATCGGCTCGCACACGCCCTGCTGCGTGCGTTCAAGCAGCAACTCGGGGCCGCCGTCGATGGTCGCCACGACCCGCGAACCAGCCGAACCCTGCCAGAAGTTCACGGTCGCATAGACCCCCTTCTTCAGGTCCTCCGGAGTGAACACATGGGTGTCCGGGAGGTCGTTGGTCGTCACCGGCGGGACCGGGTCACGTTCGCCGGCCGGCTGTCGCAGCCAGGCGTTCAGGGTCTGATGCCAGTTCCGGAATGCCGGCGTGCTGAAGTCTACCCACTGCCCCCGATCGCCCAGGCGCGTGCCGAAGAACCGCTCGCGGTAGTCGGTGCCGTCGAACTCGACCATCAGCAGGCCACGCGCCGAAGCCGGCCAGGGTTCCGGCGGCCCGTTGCAAGAAGAGCAGGCGCGCGTCGTTGCCTGCGTGACCCGCAATGTGCAGCAACGTTACGCCGCCTTTCTCGAGTGTTTCCAGGTGGACCGCTTCCACCCTCCCTCCAGCGGCCGACACCCTTCCGGACTGCGGTGCGATGCCTGCTGACGGGAAGTCAAGGAGGAGGCTGTGGCCGCAGGCCGCAGCCGGGGGACATGAGCGGCAGCAGGCATCGCGCCGCAGCACGACCAACCTCCCGCCGGCCTGCGCCAGGGATCAGCGCAGCGCGCAATCCCTCACTTGGGAGATGGGTCAAAAAAAAGGGCCCCGGCGGAACCGGAGCCCTGGAACAGGGAACACTTGTCTTGTCGGCGCCGCTTACGCGACCGGCGACACCCCTGCCGCCTGCGCGCCCTTCGGGCCCTGCGTGACTTCATAGCTGACGCGCTGGCCTTCCTGCAGGCTGCGGAAGCCCTTGGCGTCGATCGCCGAGTAGTGCACGAACACGTCCGCGCTGCCGTCCTCGGGAGCGATGAAGCCGAAACCCTTGGCGTCGTTGAACCACTTCACTGTGCCGTATTGCATGACTCTTCCTACCTCGTCTGGATGCGATTGCGGGGGCCGGCCTGCAAGGGACCGGCACGCGCGGCCCGAGTATGCAAAGCCTGAACGGCCCGCGCAATCATCCGGCCAGCAACGCCTCCACGACCAAGGGTAGACCCGAGGTGGCGGCGGCGACGTTGGCGAGCACCTCGTCGAGCGTGATCACCTCGTCGACCTGCGGGCCGGCGCCGGCCGCCCAGTTGGCGACGATCGCCAGGCAGGCGTAGTCGAGGCCGAGCTCGCGGGCGAGGCCGGCTTCGGGCATGCCGGTCATGCCGACCAGGTCGCAGCCGTCGCGGCGCATGCGCGCGATCTCGGCGCGCGTTTCCAGGCGCGGGCCCTGGGTGGCGCCGTAGCAGCCGCCGTCGACCAGGGCCACGCCGGCCTTCGCGGCCGCCGCCAGCACCTCCCGGCGCAGCGAGGGCGTGTAGGGGTCGCCCATGTCGACGTGCAGCACCTCGGTGCCGGGCTCTTCGCAGAACGTGGAAATGCGGCCCCAGGTGTAGTCGATGAGCTGGTCGGGGCACGCGAGCACGCGCGGGCCATAGGCCTCGGTGATGCCGCCCACGGTGTTGAGCGCCAGCACGCGCTGCGCACCCAGCGCGTGCAGCGCGGACAGGTTGGCGCGGTAGTTCACCAGGTGCGGCGGCACCGAATGCCCTTCGCCGTGGCGGGCCAGGAAGGCCACGCGCCGGCCGGCGATGCGCCCGATCCGCACCGGGCCCGACAGCGCGCCGTAGCGCGTCACCGGCTGGTGTTCCTCCGGGTCCTGCAGGCCGGCCAGGCGGTACAGGCCGGTGCCGCCGATCACCGCCAGCGCGATGGGCTCCATGGCGTTCATTCCCCCAGTGCGTAGATGGCGGGCAGGTTGCGGCCCTGCTCGTTGTAGTCCATGCCGTAGCCGAAGACGTAGCGGTCGGGCACGTCCACGCCCGACCAGTCGGCGCAGACGCCGTCGACGCAGCGGTCGTGCACCTTGGTCGCCAGCACCGCCACGCGCACGTCGGCCGCGCCCTCGTCCTCGCACCAGCGGGTCACGGCCTTGAGCGTGTGGCCTTCGTCGAGGATGTCGTCGACCAGGATCACGCGGCGGCCGCGCATCGGCGTCGCCGGGCGGTGCAGCCAGGCCAGGCGCGAGCCGGTGGTGCCGCCGCGGTAGCGGGTGGCGTGCAGGTAGTCGAACTCGACGTCGAGGCCGCGCTCGCCCAGCGCGAAGGCGAGCTGCGCGGCGAAGGGCATGCCGCCGTGCATGATGGTGACGAACAGCGGCGGGCGGTCGTCGCCAGCGTATTCGTCGCGGATGGCGTCGGCCATGGTGCCGATCGCGGCCTCGAGCACTTCGCGCCCGTGGATGAGGTCGGCATCGGCAAGCACAGCCGCCAGCGTGGGCGCGGCGGTCATGCCGCCACCCCGCCGCCCTGGCGCGCGGACGCGGCGCCGTGGCGCGCATCCGCCAGCAGGCCGTCCCAGCCTAGCGCGCCGCGCCCCATCAGGCCGGCCAGCGCCATGGTATTGAGTGCGCGGCCCTCGGCCGCGGCCAGCGATTCCTCCACCAGTTCCGGATGGCAGACCAGCACCACGTCGCAGCCGGCGTCCAGATGGGCGTCCACACGCGCCTTGATCCCGCCCACGCCGTGCGCGGCGGCCATGCCGATGTCGTCGGAGAACACCACGCCGCGGAAGCCCATTTCCTGGCGCAGGATGTCGTTGATCCAGCGCGGCGAGTAGCCGGCGGGCTCCGGCGCGACCTGCGGATAGACCACGTGCGCCAGCATCACCGCGTCGGCGCCGGCGTCGATGCCGGCGGCAAACGGCACCAGGTCCTCGGCGCGGATCGTCTCCAGCGGGCGATCGTCGACGGCATCGTCGAAGTGCGTGTCCTCCAGCACCGAGCCGTGGCCGGGGAAGTGCTTGAGCGTGGCGGCCATGCCGGCCTCGTGCATGCCTTCGACGTAGGCGCGGGTGAACGCGGCCACGACTTGCGGATCGTCGGAGAAGGCGCGGTCGCCGATGGCGAGGTTGCCGCGGCCGAGGTCGACCACCGGCGCGAAGCTGAGGTCGACTCCGGTGGCGCGGATCTCGCTGGCCATCAGCCAGGCGTGCTCGCGGGCGCGGGCCAGCGCGCCTTCGCGGTCGCGGGCGTAGTCGCGGCCGAAGGTGTCCAGCGGCGGCAGCGCGCTGTAGCCCTCGCGGAAGCGCTGCACGCGGCCGCCCTCCTGGTCGACGCAGACCAGCTGCGGCCGCGGCGCGGCTTCGCGGATGGCCTGCGTCAGCTCGGCCACCTGCGCGCGCGAGGCGAAGTTGCGGGTGAACAGGATCACGCCGGCGCAGGCGTCGTGCTGCAGCCAGTCGCGCTCCTGCGCGGTGAGTCCGGTTCCGGCGACGCCGATGACGAGCATGCGTGTTTCTCCTCAGGTGCCCGGGCCCGCGCGCTCGGCATCGCTCCACAGCGAGTACGGGCGGGCGGCCAGGGCCAGGTTGTAGTAGCGGGGGCAGTCGGTGGCTTCGCTGCCCGCCCAGCTGGGGCGTTCGAAGGCCTCGTCGGCGCTGCCCAGTTCGATCTCGGCCACGACCAGGCCGGCGTTGTCGCCGAGGAACTCGTCGACCTCCCACAGGTGCGCGCCGTGGCGCACCAGGTGCCGGCGCTTCTCGACCAGGCCGCCGACGCACAGGTCCAGCAGCGCGCGCGCCTCGTCCACCGGCAGCGGGTATTCAAACTCCTGGCGGGTGTGGCCGAGCTCGCGCGACTTGATGTTGAGGAAGGCGGCGTCGCCCTCCAGGCGCACGCGCACCGAGGCGCGCTGGCGGCCCTCGTCCATCGACGACTGGTCGTTGAGGTAGCCCTGCGCCATCGGCACCACGGCGTGCGCGGCCTCGCGCCAGCCGTCGCCGGTGACCAGGAACTTCCGCTCGATCTCGATGCCCATCAGCACGTGCCCTGCAACCATAGGAGCGGCCATGGCCGCGATCGCGCCGTGCCTGTGGCCGGCGGCCCGCCAGCATATCGCGGCCATGGCCGCTCCCACACGCATCGGGCCCCGGTCCGGCGTATCGGCTCGCGGTCAGGCGGGCTCGAACACCGCGATCGACTCCACGTGCGTGGTGTGCGGGAACATGTCCATGACGCCCGCCGCGCGCATCCGCCAGCCGCGTTCATCGACGAGATACGCCGCGTCCCGCGCCAGCGTCTCCGGGTTGCAGCTCACGTAGACGATGCGCTTCAGCCCGTCGAGCGGCAGCTGCTGCAGCACCTCCAGCGCGCCCGCGCGCGCGGGATCCAGCAGCAACCGGTCGAAGCCCGCGCCCATCCACGGCTCGGCGGAAAGATCGGTGGTGAGGTCGGCGGCATGGAACTGCACGTGCGGCATGCCGTTGCGCGCGGCATTCGCGCGCGCGCGCGCCACCAGCCCGGCGTCGCCCTCCACGCCCACGACCTCGGCCGCGTGGCGCCCCAGCGGCAGGCTGAAGTTGCCCAGGCCGCAGAACAGGTCGAGCACGCGCTCGCCCGGCTGCACGTCCAGCAGCGCCAGCGCGTGCGCGATCATCTTCGCGTTGAGGTCGGCGTTGACCTGGATGAAGTCCAGCGGCTCGAAGTCCAGCTCGACGTCCCAGGGCGCGAGCCGGAACGACAGCCGCGGCGCCTCCGGCCACAGCGGCGCGACGGTGTCGAGGCCGCCCGGCTGCAGGTAGATAGCGAAGTCGTGTTCGCGGGCGAACGCCGCCAGCGCGGCGCGGTCGCCCTCGCCCAGCGGCTCCAGGTGGCGGATCACCAGCGCGGTCGCGTCGTCGCCGGCGCTGAACTCGATCTGCGGGATGGTGCTGCGCGCCTCGAGGCTGTCGACCAGCGCCGAGAGCGCCTGCAGGTGCAGGCCGACCTGCGGCACGATCGAGTGGCACTCGGAGAGTTCGGCGACGAAGCGCGCGTCGCGCTCGCGGAAGCCGACCAGGGTGCGGTCCTTCTTCTCCACGCGACGCACCGAGAGCCGGCCCTTGCGTCGATAGCCCCAGGCCGCGCCGGTCAGCGGCGGCAGCACGGCCTCCGGCGCCACCCCGGCGCGCTCGAAGCAGTCGGCCAGCATCCGCGCCTTGCCTTCGACCTGCCGCTCCGGCGCCAGGTGCTGGACGCTGCAGGCACCGCAGGTGCCGAAGTGCGGGCAGCGCGGTTCGACGCGGTCGGGCGAGGCCTCGCGCACGTCCAGCACCTCGGCCTCGTCGAACCGGCGGCAGCGCCGGATCTGGCGCGCCAGCACCCGCTCGCCCGGCAGCGCGCCCGCGATGTACAGCGGCTTGCCGGCGTGCGGATGCCCTTCGGGCCGCTGGGCCACGCCGCGGCCGTCATGGCCGAGGCCGAGGATCACGGTCTCGAAGGGCGTCTTGTCGATGCGTGCCAATGTGCTGCTGCCGGTGCGGTGGGCCGGCCATTGTCTCAAACGTGCGTGGCGGACATCCCTGGGGGCGGTCGCAGCTGTAGCTGCTCCTACAGAGGGATTGCAGGGTGCTGGCTATTTCTGCTTCCAGCTGCCGCCCTCCTGGTACCACCAGCCGGGGCGCGCGCTGGCGATCCACTGCTTCGCGAACACTTCGCGGATCTGGGGCTCCCATTCGGGATGGCCGTTGGCGACCGCCACCTCGCGGTAGACGGCGTTGCGGTCGCGGTTGTCGTCGGCGACGGCGGCGTTCACCGCCACCCGGTCCTTCAGCGGCAGCGAGCCGGCGTCGCGCACCACCACCAGGCCGTCGCTGCCGAAGCCCAGCGCGCCGCTGTCGAAGTGCGGCCGCAGCGTGGACGCGAAGCGCGATTCCATGCGCTGCTGGATCGCCTGGATCGCCGGCGTGCGGATGGTGATGTCGGGCGTCTGGGCGTGCGCGGGGGCGATGCCGAGCAGGATCCACGGGTCGAACGCCAGGCCGCGGCCGGTCGCGCCGCCCTCCAGCGCCATCCCGCCCGGCATGCCGCCGGGATCGTCCGCCGGCAGCTCCGGCGCGGTGCCCGCGCCCTCCTCGCCGATCACGTTCTCGACGAACTCGCGCGCCGCCTCGCGCGCCTCGGCGGCGGGGAAATACACGTTGATGGTGACGCAGGCGGTGAGCGCCAGCGCGGCGACGAAGGGCAGTCCGGTCCAGCGCATGCAGTCCTCCTCGGACGGTCAGTCGAACACGGGCGAGACCTCGCCCGATCCTGCGGCGGCCACGCGCTCGACCAGGGTCTCCCAGTCGACGCGGCGGTTGTAGCCGACGATGTCCAGGCGCGGCAGCCCGGCGCCCTCGACGATAACAAACCCGCTGCCGCGAGGCTGAAGCCCGGCCATCGTGCAGACGCCATTGGCGAGCCGGCAGGAGATGCCGATGCGGCGGTAGCCGAAGTCGTCGAACAGCGCCAGCAGCCGGCCCTGCAGGCTGGCGGTGAACGAGGCGTCGCCGACGCTGGAGATGTCCTGCACCGCGCGCTGGCTGATGCGCTGGCGCACGCCGCGGCGCGGCTCGGTGTGCAGCTCGGCGTCGAACGCCGCCGCCTCCCAGTCGACCAGTCGCAGGCCGTGGATCCGCCCGTGCAGCCGGCCGCTGATACTGCCGACGTCGAACACGCCGGTCAGGGCTTCCAGGTCGAGCCCCTCGAGGTCGATGTCGGCCAGCAGCGTGGGCGCGACGCCGAAGGGCCGCTCCATCGCCAGCGACGACACCCGGACCTCGCCGTCGAAGGCGCGGGCCACCAGGCCGCCGTCGAAGTCGAGGCGATCGCCGACGTAGCGCGCCGACGGGATGCTGCCGGTGAGCATGCCCGGGAACGCCGGCAGCCCGAGTGCCGATGCCAGCGTGGCCATGTCCAGTGAGTCCACGGCCAGCGCGCCTTCCACCAGCAGCGGGCCGTGGCTCCCGGCCGGGCGCAGGCGCAGCGCCGGGATGTCGAGCCGGCCGCCGAGCAGGTCGATGCCGACCCCTTCGCGCAGGTGCAGCTCGCCGCCGCTGCTGCGCCAGGGCAGGCGCGCCGGTCCGAACGGGATCGCACCGATCGCCGCGGCCTGCCAGCGCAGTTCGCTGACGGCGCCGCCCGTGGATACCAGGCGCACGTCGCCGTCCAGGCCGTCGAAGCGGAAGCGCCCGTCCGGCGCCGCGACGTCGAGCGAGCGCGTGCGCAGATCGAGACCCGCCAGCGCACCGTCGGCCAGCGCGACATCGACGTCCAGGCCGCCCGACATGGCCAGCCCGCCCAGCCCCGCCTGTCCGAGCCAGCCCGACAGATAGCGCGCCGGCAGCTGCGAGGCGTCGGCGCTGCGAAGCCCGAGCGTGAGCGCACGCAGGCCGCCCGACGCGATGTCGGCGCTGCCGCGCACGTCGAGCACGCCGGGATCCTCGGCCGAGAACGACGTGATCGCCCAGCCGCCGTCGTGGCCCTGCGCACGCACGTGGACGCTGACCGGCGTCTCCGGCAGCACCACGTAGCCGCTGCCGAACAGCAGCTCGCCGCCCAGCAGCCGGCCTTCGATCGCCAGCAGCGGCCCCGCGTCGGCGGCCAGCCAGTCGATGGCGAGCCGCCCACCCAGTCCCGCGCCGGCCTGCGTCCCGTCGGCGCTGTCGAACGCGCCGCCGGCCAGGCCCAGCTCGCCCTGCAGGCGCATCGGCCCGGCGTCCGGAACGCGCAGCTCGATCCGGCCGTCGATGCGGCCCTCGCCGAGGCGCACGCCCGCCCACGCGGTTTCGGCCAGCGACTGCGCCCAGGCCACCGGCACGCGCGTGATGTCGATGGCGAAGAGGTCGGGCGCGGCGTCGCGATGGCGCAGGGCCAGGCGCGCCCCGTCCGCGCCGGACAGTGCCGCCTCGATGCCTTCGGGCGGCAGCGCCAGCGCCAGGCGCAGCGGCGCGGCGCGGCCCGCCCTCAGCTCGCCGTCGCAGGCCCAGCCGCCGCGTCCGTCGCGGCGCAGCGGACAGCGCCAGGCCAGCGATTCGTGGTGCTGGCCCAGGTCCGGTGCGTCCGCGCGCATTGCGGTGATGCGCAGGTCGCCGGTCGCCGCGTCCGCGGGCCAGTCCAGCCGCACCTCGACCCCTTCCAGCGTCGCTACCGGCGTCGACACCTTCGCCATCTTCGCCACCAGCACGCGCGCTTCCGCCCCGCCGGCGTGCAGCAGCGCAAACAGGACGAGCAGGGTTAAGATCCTCGCGGGCATGGCAGCCAGAGTAGCGACAGGAGGGGACGCGCGAATGAAGCCACGCATCCTGCTGGTCGAGGACGACCACACCACGGCCACGTTCCTGTGCGCCGCCGCGGAGGCGCTTCCGGCCAACGTCGACACCGTCGGCTCACGCGCGGCGGCGCTAGCCCAGGCGACCAACATCGCCTACGCGCTCTGGCTGGTGGATGCCCACCTGCCCGACGGCGACGGCGCCGGACTGCTGGCCGAGCTGCGCGCCCTCGGACTCGACACCCCGGCCATCGCCCACACCGCCGCACGCGACGCCGAGCTCCACCACACCCTGCACCAGGCCGGCTTCGACGCGGTGCTGGTCAAGCCGCTGGCCGCGGCGGCGCTGCGCGCGGCGCTGGCCGGCGCCCTGGCCGGACGCAGGCCGCTGCGCGTGGCCGAGGCCGGGCCGGAAGAACCCGCGGGATCCGGCGCGCTGGCCTGGGACGACGCCGCCGCGCTGCGCGCGCTCAACGGCGAACGCGCGCACATGGAGGCGCTGCGCCAGCTGTTCCTGGCCGAGCTGCCGGTCGCGCACGGCCAGGTCATGGCGTCGGCCCGGAGCGGCCGGCACGACGCGCTGCGCGATGCCCTGCACCGCCTGCGCGCGAGCTGCGGCTTCGTCGGTGCGGCGCGGCTGGAAGCCGCGGTGAAGGCACTGCAGGCCGCGCCGGATGCGGACGCGGCGCTCGCCGGCTTCGACGCCGCGACTCAGGAGCTGCTGCCGCCCTGAGGCCGCGGCCGGGCCATGCGGCCCAGGTCGCCCAGCAGCTGCCAGGACGCCAGCGGCCTGCCGCCCAGGTGCGCTTCGAGCACTTCGCGCAGCACGCGCCGCAGTCCGCCGAGCTCGTCCGCGGGCGGCGCGATGTCCGCGGCCAGCCCGAGCAGTGCGCGCCCGGTGGCGCTGCGGTCGCGTTCGCCGCCCCGTTCGCCGCGCACGCGCACCGGGCCGTGGCCCGGGTCCAGCCGGTAGCGCGCGGCCGGATCGACCGGGTCGCCATCGCCTTCGTGCCCGTAGTCGAGGCCGACACCGATGGCGTCGAGCAGGTCGCGCTCGAAGCGCCGCAGCGTCCAGGCCAGCGGCTCGCCCTCGCCCAGGCGCGCGCGCAGCAGGTCGTAGGCGGCGTACAGCTCGGGCTGCGGATCCTGGCGCGGCGCCAGGCGCAGCACCAGTTCGCTGGCGTAGAAGCCCGACAGCATCGCTTCACCCTGCAGGCGCGGGGCGGCATCGAGGGCTTCGGCGGACGCCAGGTGTGCGAGTTCGCCGCGCAGCACGGCATCGAAGCGGATGTGCTGCATCGGCTGCAGCGCCGCGCGCAGCGCCTGCCGCTTCGGCCCGCGCACGCCGCGCGCGACCAGTCCCAGCCGCCCATGCTCCGCGCACAGCACTTCGACCAGCAGGCTGGTCTCGCGCCAGGCCCGCGCGTGGAGGACGAAGGCGTGCTCGCCGAGGATCCGCATCACGCCATTGTAGGAGCGGCTACAGCCGCGAAGGATGTCGGGGGCCGTGGGGGCCCGGGTCGCAGCTGTAGCTGCTCCTACATGGGCGGAGGGGCGGAGGGGCGGAGGGGCGGAGGGGCGGAGGGGCGGAGGGGCGGAGGGGCGGACGGGCGGACCGATGGACGGGCGGACGAGGCGGAGGGGCGGACGGGCGGACCGATGGACGGGTGGACGGGGCGGACGGCTGGACGGGGTTGGTCGCCGGGGTTATTGGTCGTAGCCGAAGCTGCGCAGGGCGGCCTCGTCGTCGGACCAGCCGGCGCGCACGCGCACGAAGGTTTCCAGGAACACCTTGCTGCCGAACAGGCGCTCCATCGACATCCGCGCCTTCGTGCCGATCTCGCGCAGGCGCGCACCGCCCTTGCCGATCACGATCGCCTTCTGGCCGTCGCGCTCCACCCAGACCACCGCGCCGATGCGCATCATCGGGCCGGACTTCGTCGCCTCCTCGCTGAAGGACTCGATCTCGACCGTGGTCGAATACGGAAGCTCCGCGCCGAGCTGGCGCATCAGCTGCTCGCGCAGCAGTTCGGCGGCGAGGAAGCGCTGGCTCTTGTCGGTGATCTCGTCCTCGGCGTAGGCCGGTTCGCCCTCGGGCACCAGCGCCAGCAGCTCGGCCACCAGCGCGTCGAGGCCGGTGCGCTTGAGCGCCGACACCGGGTGCACGCCGGCGAACTCGCGGCCCTCGACCACCTGCTGCAGATAGGGCAGCAGGGTCGCCTTCTCGCGGATGCGGTCGACCTGGTTGACCACCAGCACCACCGGCACCTTCGCTTCGCGCAGGGCCTCGTAGGCGAGCGTGTCCTCCTCGTCCCAGCGGCCGGCCTCGACCACCAGCACCGCGGCGTCGACGCCTTCCAGCGCGCCGCGCGCGGCGCGGTTCATCATCCGGTGCATGGCCGTGGCCGACTGGCTGCGCTCGCCGCGGTGGATGCCGGGCGTGTCGACCAGCTGCAGCTGTCCCGCCGGGAACGTGGCGATGCCCAGCAGGCGATGGCGCGTGGTCTGGGGGCGGTTGGAGACGATGCTGACCTTGGCGCCGACCAGCGCGTTGACCAGGGTGGACTTGCCGACGTTCGGCCGGCCGACGACGGCGACCGCGCCGCTGCGGCTGGCGGCTGGGGTGTTCATGGCTTGAGGGATTCCAGTTGGGTGAGGATCGCCGCGGCGGCGTCCTGTTCCGCGGCACGGCGCGAGCTGCCGTTGCCTTCGGCTTCGAGCGCGGGATCGGAGAGCAGGCAGCGCACGTGGAAGGTGCGGGCGTGCTCCTCGCCGCTCTCGGAGACCAGTTCGTAGGCCGGCAGTGGGCGCTGGCGGCCCTGCAGCCATTCCTGCAGCCGGGTCTTGGGGTCCTTGCCGATGCCGCCGGCCGGCAGCGCGGCGAACTGCGCCTCGAACCATGGCATCACGACGCTGCGGCAGGCCTCGAAGCCGGCGTCGAGGTAGATCGCGCCAACCACGGCCTCGAGCGCGTCGGACAGGATCGAATCGCGCCGGTGGCCGCCGGACTTCATCTCGCCGGGCCCCAGGGTGATCCGGCCGCCCAGGTCCAGGTCGCGCGCGATCCGCGCCAGCGAGGACTCGCGCACCAGCTCGGCGCGGGCGCGGGTCATCGCGCCCTCGTCGGCCTTGGGCCAGCGCAGGTACAGCGCCTCGGCCACGATCAGCCCCACCAGCGCGTCGCCGAGGAATTCCAGGCGCTCGTTGTGCGGCGCCCCGGCGCTGCGGTGCGTCAGCGCCTGTGCAAGCAGCGCGGGATCGCGGAACACATGCCCCGCGATGCGCGCATCGGCATCAGTCGACCGCACCGGTCCTGGTCAGCATCTGCGTGGACTCGAACTTGCCCACGACGTCGAGGTTGGCGATCAGCGGCTTGCGCACCTCGTACTTGACGTCCATCTGCCAGCCGGCGCCGACGCGCTTGATCTTGACGTGTTCGGGCTTCACGTTTTCCGAGTAGCTGATGTACAGCCGGCGGAAGAACAGGTCCTGGATCTTGCGCGGGTCGGTGTTGCCGATGCCCGGCTCGCTGGCCAGGCCCTTCATCGCCGAGCGCACGCTGTAGTACTCGGAATACATCGGGAACAGCTTCATGCCGACGTAGGCGAACAGGCCCACGACCGCCAGCACGATGATGAACCCGAGCAGGGTGATGCCGCGTTGCGAATTCCTCATTGCCGTCTCCCCTCGATCCCCGATGCGGTTGGTCATTGTGGCGCCAGGCCCCTTCCGGCGCGGTTACAGGCGCGTGCCGATGCGGTCGAAGTCGACGCCGCCGGCGGCGCTGTCGAAGTTCATCCACACCAGGAACGCCTTGCCGCGGAGCTGGGTCTCCGGCAGCGTGCCCCAGAAGCGGCTGTCGTCGCTTCTATCACGATTGTCGCCCATGACGAAATATTCACCCTCGGGCACCGTCCACTCGCCCACGCCATGCTGCGCGAACAGCGGGCTGTCAATCTCGAGCACTTCGTGGCGGCCGTCGCCGCCGAGGTCCTCGGCCAGCAGGCTGGCGCCGGTCATGTCCTCGCCGCGGCCCTTGCCGACGTATGCGCCGATCGGCTGGTACGCCGAGGCTTCGCCGTTCACGTACAGCACGTTGTCGCGGTAGGCGATGCGGTCGCCGGGCAGGCCGACCACGCGCTTGATCCAGTCCTGGTCGGGATACTGCGGCGGCCGGAACACCACCACGTCGCCGCGTTCCGGCAGGCCGATGCCGACCACCTTCTTGTTGTTGACCGGCAGGCGCAGGCCGTACGCGAACTTGTTGACCAGGATGAAGTCGCCGATCAGCAGCGTCGGCATCATCGAGCTCGACGGGATCCGGAACGGCTCGGCCACGAAGCTGCGCAGCACCAGCACCACCGCCAGGATCGGGAAGAAGGCGCGGGCATAGTCCACCACCACCGGCTCGCGGTCCTCGTCGAGCAGGCCCGCGCGCGCCTTGCGCGCCTTGGCGAAGAACAGCCGGTCGAGCAGCCAGACGAGGCCGGAGGCGAAGGTCAGGATGACCAGGCCGAGTTCAAACCACTTCATGCGCGCACCCCGTCCGCGGCGGGCCCGTGGGCCGCCGTCACTTGTTGTCCACCTGGAGCACCGCGAGGAAGGCTTCCTGCGGGATCTCGACGCGCCCGACCTGCTTCATGCGCTTCTTGCCTTCCTTCTGCTTCTCCAGGAGCTTCTTCTTGCGGCTGATGTCGCCGCCGTAGCACTTGGCCAGCACGTTCTTGCGCAGCGCCTTGACCGAGCTGCGGGCGATGATCTGCGAGCCGATGGCGGCCTGGATCGCGACGTCGAACTGCTGCCGCGGGATCAGATCCTTCATCTTTTCGGTCAGGTCGCGGCCGCGACGATCGGCATGGCTGCGGTGGACGATGATCGACAGCGCGTCGACCTTGTCGCCGTTGATCAGCGTGTCCACGCGCACGAACGGGCCGGCCTCGAAGCGCACGAAGTGGTAGTCCAGCGAGGCATAGCCGCGGCTCACCGACTTCAGGCGGTCGAAGAAGTCCAGCACCACCTCGGCCATCGGCAGCTCGTAGCTGACCTGCACCTGGCTGCCGAGGTAGTTGATGCCCACCTGGCTGCCGCGCTTCTCCTCGCACAGCGTGATCACGTTGCCGACGTAGTCCGGCGGCGTGAGGATGTTGGCGCGGATGATCGGCTCGCGGATCTCGTCGATGGTGTTGACCGGCGGCAGCTTGGCCGGGTTGTCCAGCGGCCGCACTTCGCCGTCGGTCATCAGGATCTCGTAGATGACGGTCGGCGCGGTGCTGATCAGGTTGAGGTCGTACTCGCGCTCCAGGCGCTCCTGCACGATCTCCATGTGCAGCATGCCGAGGAAGCCGCAGCGGAAGCCGAAGCCCATGGCCTCCGAGCTTTCCGGCTCGAAGCGCAGCGCGGCGTCGTTGAGGCGCAGCTTCTCCAGCGCCTCGCGCAGGTCCGGGTAGTCGTCGGCGTCGACCGGGAACAGGCCCGAGAACACCCGCGGCTGCATTTCCTGGAAGCCCGGCAGCGGATGCGGCGCGGGATCGCCGGCCAGCGTGAGCGTGTCGCCCACCGGGGCGCCGTGCACGTCCTTGATCGAGGCGTTGATCCAGCCCACCTCGCCCGCGCGCAGCGACGGCGTCTCCTTGCGCTTGGGCGTGAACACGCCGACCTTGTCGACCTGGTGGGTGCGGCCGGTGGACATGACCAGCATCTTCGCGCCGGCCTTGAGTTCGCCCTGCATCACGCGCACCAGCGACACCACGCCGAGGTAGTTGTCGAACCAGGAGTCGATGATCAGCGCCTGCAGCTTGTCGGTGTCGCGCGGCTGCGGCGGCGGGATGCGGTGGACGATGGCCTCCAGCACCTCTTCCACGTTGAGGCCGGTCTTGGCGCTGACCGCCACCGCGTCGCTGGCGTCGATGCCGATCACGGCCTCGATCTCGGCCTTGGCGCGCTCGATGTCGGCGGTCGGCAGGTCGATCTTGTTGAGCACCGGCACCACTTCCAGGCCCTGCTCCACCGCCGTGTAGCAGTTGGCGACCGACTGCGCCTCCACGCCCTGGGCGGCGTCGACCACCAGCAGCGCGCCCTCGCAGGCGGCCAGCGAGCGGCTGACCTCGTAGGAGAAGTCGACGTGGCCGGGGGTGTCGATGAAATTGAGGTGGTAGGTCTCGCCGTTGCGGGCCGTGTACGGCACCGACACCGACTGCGCCTTGATGGTGATGCCGCGCTCGCGCTCGATCGGGTTGTTGTCGAGCACCTGCGCTTCCATCTCGCGCGCGGTCAGGCCGCCGCAGAGCTGGATGATGCGGTCGGCCAGCGTCGACTTGCCGTGGTCGACGTGCGCGATGATGGAGAAGTTGCGGATGTTCCGCATCGATTCGGGTGGCATGTGTGCGGTCGGTTTGCCGGCGGCCGGCCGGGGGGAGTCGAACGGGATATTGTCGCACAGGCCGGAGAAGCCGCCACGGCGGCACATCCGCGCGCCAGGCCCCGAGCCGCCCCGAAAGGAAACGGGGCCGGTCGCCCGGCCCCGTTCGCCCTACTTCGACTCGTTCCTCGGCGTCACCGCGATGAACTGCGTGCCGCCGCTGCGGTTGCGCACCAGCAGCATCACCGTTTCGCCGACCCTGGCCTTGGCCAGCTCGCGGTCGAGCTCGGCCGGCGTGGCGACGTTGACGCGGCCCACCTGCAGGATCACGTCGCCAGGCTGGATGCCGGCGCTGCGCGCGGCCAGGCCCTCGACCCGGGCCACCGCCACACCCTCGTCCGGCCCGAGGTCCAGGCGCCGGCGCTGCTCGGCGCCCAGCTCGCTGCCGACGATGCCCAGCGGGTTGCTCGGCTTCGCCGCCGGGGCACCGGCGCCCGGCCGCTGCGGACCCGCCGCGACGCCTTCGTCGAGCTCGGTCAGGGTCACGGTGAGGTCGCGGGTGCGACCCTCGCGCCAGACCTTCACGGACACCCGGCTGCCCGGCGCCTTGGCGCCGATCATCGGCGGCAGGTCGCTGGACTGGTTGATGCGCATGCCGTCGACCTCGCGGATCACGTCGCCGCGCTGGATGCCCGCCTTCGCCGCCGCGCCCCCCGCGATGACGTCGGCGACCAGCGCGCCGCGGGTATCCGGCAGGCCCAGACCCTGGGCGGCGTCGGCGCGGATCTCCTGCACCTGCACGCCCATCTGGCCGCGACGCACCTGGCCGGTGGCCTTGAGCTGGTCGGCGACGTTCATGACCACGTCGATCGGGATCGCGAAGCTCACGCCCATGTAGCCGCCGGAGTTGGAGAAGATCTGCGAATTGATGCCGATCACTTCGCCGCTGGTGTTGAGCAGCGGGCCGCCCGAGTTGCCGCGGTTGATCGCGACGTCGGTCTGGATGAAGGGCACGTAGCGCTGGTTGGCGTAGTGGTTGGCGCGGCCGACGGCGCTGACGATGCCGGCGGTGACCGACTGGTCGAAGCCGAAGGGCGACCCGATGGCGACCGCCCACTGCCCGGGCTTCACGTCGGCGGCCTTGCCGGCGCGCAGGAACGGCAGCCCGCTGGCGTCGACCTTGAGCAGGGCGACGTCGGACTGTTCGTCGCTGCCCACCACTTCGGCGTCGAAGCCGCGGCGGTCGGGCAGGGTCACCCGCACCGTGGTGGCGCCATCGACGACGTGGTGGTTGGTGATCACGTAGCCATCGGCCGAGATGAGGAAGCCGCTGCCCATCGACAGCCCGCCGCGGCCACCCGGATCCTGCGGCATGCCGGGGAACGGCGAGCCGGGGCCGAAGAAGCGGCGGAAGAACTCGGGCATGTCGTCGGGCAGCTGCTGCTGGGCCTGGCGGGTGTCACGCGGGCCGATGATGACCTCGATGTTCACCACCGCCGGCGCGACCCGGTCGACCAGCCGCGTGAAGTCGGGCAGGCCGGTGACCAGCGGCACCGCGGGAGGCGCGCTGGCGGCCTGGGCCTGCGGGGACTGTGCGGTGGCGGCGGGGAACACCACGGCGGCGGTGCCGGCCGCGGTGAGGGCGACCAGGGCGACGGCAAAGACAGGGGATTTCATCAAGTCGGTAACCTCGACGATCGGATCGAAAGAAGAAGGGGCGTGGGGTCGCTGTCCGGCCTACAGGCAGTGCCCCGCAAGCGGGATCAGCCGCCGGGAGGCTGGTCGGCCGCGGCCTGGTCCGCAGCCTGCTGCGCGGAGCCGGGCCGCGCGCCCGGGCGGGGCGCGGCCTGCGCCGGGAACGCGGCGCGCGCGCCATCCAGGCGCGGCTGGAACGGTGCAAAGGCCTCCTCCTGCTGCGGCAGCCCGTAGCCGGCTGCGAAAGGCTGGGCCCGCGACAGGCCCGGCAGCACGGCGCGCGGCCAGGGCCTCGCCGCCGCGGCCGGCGCACCGAACAGCGCATCGCCACCCGCGTCCGTGCCCGCCGCCGGCATGCCTGCCAGGACCGGGAGCGAACCGTCGGGGATCACGACCGCGGGCGCGGCCGCTGCCGGAACCATCCGCTGCGGCGCCGCGGCGACCGCGGTCCGCGCAGGCCCGTCCACGCCATCGGCCCGCCGCAGCGCGGCGCGCTGGGCCTGGCTGCGGGAACTGCCACGCTGGGCGGCACGTCGCGGCACTTCGGCCACGGCGATCACCGCCGGCGCCGCCGCGGCCAGCAGCGCGGCCGCGTCACCGCCCCGCTCCGGTCCGGGCTCCGGCTCCGGCGCCACGGCCAGCGCGCCATCGTCGGCACCCACCAGTACGCGCGGCGCCGCGTCGACCATCGCCGGCGCCGGACGCGCCGCGTCCGTCGCCTCGACCAGTGCCGGGGCCTGGGCATCGGGCATCTGCCGGGCCATGAACAGCGCCACCAGCGCCACCGAAGCGGCCAGCGCGCCGCCCCCCCAGCGCAGCAGCCGGTGCGACCGGTGCGGCGCGGCAACCGGCGCCGAGGCCGTCGCGGCCGCGGGTGCCGCGATCGCGTCCGCCACCCGCTTCGAGAAGTCCGCCGGCAGCAGCGCGTGGCCGCCGCCGCGCAGCACGTCGCCGCAGACCTGCCAGCGCTCCCAGCATGTCGCCAGCTCGGTGTCGTGCTGGAGCCGGCGCAGCATGAAGCGCGCCTGGTCCGGCGACAGCTCGCCGTCCAGCATCGCCGACAGCTGCCGGCGGTTGTGGGCGTACAGCCTGTCGGGTTCGGGCTGGAATTCGATATCGATGTCGTCGTTGGGGTGGCTCATCTCGTACTCATCGCGCCGCGCGTTCGGGCGCGGCCTCGTTGTCCATCAGCGGCCTGAGCTCGACGTCGATCGCCTCGCGGGCCCGGAAGATCCGGGAGCGGACGGTGCCGATCGGGCAGTCCATGCGCGCGGCGATCTCCTCGTAGCTCAGCCCTTCGACCTCGCGCAGGGTGATCGCCGTGCGCAGCTCCTCGGGCAGGGCTTGGACCGCGCGCAGCACCGTTTGTTCCATCTGCTGGCGCATCAGCTCGCGTTCCGGCGTGTCGTGGTCGCGCAGGCCGGTGGCGACGTCGAAGTGCTCGGCGTCGTCGGGATCGATGTCGTCGGTCGGCGGGCGGCGGTTGCTGGCCACGAGGTGGTTCTTGGCGGTGTTGACCGCGATCCGGTGCAGCCAGGTGTAGAACTGCGCGTCGCCGCGGAAGTTGCCGATCGCCCGATAGGCGCGGATGAAGGTCTCCTGCGCGACGTCCTGGCACTCGCTCCAGTCCCGGACGTAGCGGCCCACCAGCGCGGCGACACGGTGCTGGTACTTGCGCACCAGCAGGTCGAACGCAGCCATGTCGCCGCGCTGCACGCGGCGGACGAGGTCCTGGTCAAGCTGGCTGCTGTCGATCTCGGCCATGGGCCGGCACTCTCCTGGGAACCGGCCCTGGGACCGGATGTGACCTTCACGCAGGCGGAAAGTTCCGCCCTGCACGATGATCTGGGGCCGGGTTCAGCCTCCCGCAAGCCGCCGCCCGCCCTGGCGCCGATTTGACGGAGCCGAAAGGGACTCTGGATCATAGGCGGCTCCCGTACCCGCACGGATGGTTCCGCATGATCGCTGGACTCGATGGTCTGCGCTTCAGCCACTGGCACGCCGAGCAGCGCCCCGACGGCGTCGTCCTGCTGACCTTCGACCGCTCCGGCGAGTCGGTCAACACCTTCGCCCAGGACGTGCTGGTCGAACTCGACACCCTGCTCGAGCGCCTGGCCCTGGATCCGCCGCGGGCGCTGGTGCTGCGCTCGGGCAAGGCCCGGGGCTTCATCGCCGGCGCCGACATCCGCGAATTCGCGGAGTTCGATGCCAAGGGCACGATCGGCGACTCCATCCGCCGCGGCCAGCAGGTGTTCCAGCGCCTGGCCGAGCTGCCCTGCCCCACCGTGGCCGCGATCCACGGCTTCTGCATGGGCGGCGGCACCGAGATCTCGCTGGCCTGCCGCTACCGCGTGGCCAGCAACGACCCGTCCACGCGCATCGGCCTGCCCGAGGTGAAGCTGGGCATCTATCCCGGCTGGGGCGGCAGCGTGCGCCTGCCTCGCCTGGTCGGCACGCCGGCGGCGATGGACATGATGCTGACCGGACGCACGCTGTCGGCGTCGGTCGCCAAGGCCATCGGCCTGGTCGACCGGGTGGTCGAGCCGGCCCAGCTCATCGACGCCGCCGCCGAACTCGCGCTCAAGGGCGCCGAGCGGCCGTTCCGCCAGCGCTTCATGGGCTGGATCACCAACACCTGGCCGGCGCGTCAGCTGATGGCGCCGATGCTGGTCAAGCAGGTCGCGCGCAAGGCCCGCCGCGAGCACTACCCGGCGCCCTACGCGCTGATCGAAACCTGGCGCCGCACCGGCGGCGGCATCCAGAACCGTCTGTCCGCGGAGCGGAAAGCGGTGGTGAAGCTCGCCGGCACGCCCACCGCGCGCAACCTGACGCGCGTGTTCTTCCTGCAGGAGCGGCTGAAGGGGCTTGGTGGCAAGGACAGCGGCATCGCCCGCGTGCACGTGGTCGGCGCCGGAGTCATGGGCGGCGACATCGCCGCCTGGTCGGCGCTGAAGGGCTTCGAGGTCACGCTGCAGGACCGCGAGCAGGCCTATATCGACAAGGCCATGGCGCGCGCGCAGGAACTGTTCGCGAAGAAGGTGAAGGTCGACGCGAAGCGCCCCGAGGTGGTGGCACGGCTGAAGTCCGACCTGGCCGGCAACGGTGTCGCCGACGCCGACCTGGTGATCGAGGCGATCATCGAGCAGCCGCAGGCCAAGCGCTCGCTGTACGCGGGCATCGAGCCGGCGCTGAAGCCCGACGCCCTGCTTGCCACCAACACCTCGTCGATCCCGCTCGACGAGCTGCGCACCGGCCTCGCCCGTCCCGCGCGGTTCGCCGGCCTGCACTACTTCAACCCGGTGGCGCTGATGCCGCTGGTGGAGATCGTGCGCCACGATGCGATGGATCCGGAAACCGAGCGCCGCCTGGCCGCGTTCTGCAAGGCGATCGACAAGCTGCCGGTGCCGGTGGCCGGCACGCCGGGCTTCCTGGTCAACCGCCTGCTGTTCCCCTACATGCTCGAGGCCGCGACCGCGTATTCCGAAGGCATCCCGGGCGCGGTGATCGACCGCGCGGCGGTGAAGTTCGGCATGCCGATGGGGCCGATCGAGCTGATCGACACCGTCGGCCTGGACGTGGCCGCGGGCGTGGGCGCGGAGCTGGCGCCGTTCCTCGGGCTGCCGATCCCGCCCTCGCTGTCCACGCCGCCGGAAGCCGGCAGGCGCGGCAAGAAGGACGGCCAGGGCCTGTACGCCTGGGAAAACGGCAAGCCGAAGAAGCCCGAGGTGCCGAAGGACTACCAGGCGCCGGCCGATCTCGAGGACCGGCTGATCCTGCCGCTGGTCAACGAGGCGGTGGCGGCGCTGCACGAGGGCGTGGTCGCCGACGGCGACCTGCTGGATGCCGGCGTGATCTTCGGCACCGGCTTCGCGCCCTTCCGCGGCGGCCCGATCCAGTACGTGCGCGAGACCGGCGCCGAGGCGGTGCTGCTGCGGATGAAGGGCCTGCAGGCCGCCCACGGCGACCGCTTCGCGCCTCGTCCCGGCTGGGACTCCCCCGCGCTGCGCAAGTAGCGCCGCCATCCCCGCTGTGCGGACACCTCCCCCGCTACATCGTGTGCGTGGCCTTGTCCGCGTTCAGCGAGCCGGCGAGCAGCGTCTCGATCCGGCCCTTCACGTTCTCGCCCTCGGCGGTGTCGGCGAACTGCACGCCGATGCCGGCGGTGCGGTTGCCCTGGGCGCCGGGCGGCGTCACCCAGACCACCTTGCCGGCTGCGGGCAGGCGCTCGCTGGACTCGGGCAGGGTCAGCAGCACGAAGACCTCGTCGCCGATGAAATAGCGCCGCGTGGTCGGCACGAAGATGCCGCCGTGCTTGAGATACGGCATGTAGGCCGCGTACAGCTGGGCCTTGTCCTTGACCGCCAGCGACAGGATGCCCTGCCGCGCGCCGCCACCGGTTGCACTCATCGCGTCACTCCACTTGCGTTCCCGCCCGCGGCGTCGCGCCATGCGAGCAGCAGGTCCACCACCGCGAGGTCGGCGCGGACCGTGCTGCGCAGCAGTTCGCGCGTGCGGTTGGCGCTGTCGAACCAGGCGGCCAGCTTCCGGATTCGCGCCGGATCGGTCAAGCCGGCGGCCTCGTCGCGGGCCACGTCGGCGGCATGCAGCAGGCGCTGCGTGGCCTGCTCGTCCGCCGTCCAGGCCTTGGCGACCTCGAGCGGCGAAGCGCTGTTGCCCGCCAGCTTCGCCAGGTCGGCCGCAACCTCGCGGCGCAGCGCCATGCCGCCGTCGCGCAGCCAGGCATCGGCCAGCCCGGGATGGCCGCGGGCGGCGGCCAGAGCCTCCGCGGCGGCGCCGTCGGCGTGGCCCTGCGCGCGCAGCCAGGCCACGGCCTCGTCCGCCGGCGGCAGGCGGAACTCCAGGCGCTGGCAGCGGCTGCGGATTGTCGCCGGCAGGCGCGCGGGATTCGCGCTGAGCAGCCACAGGTAGCGGCCTGGCACCGGCTCCTCCAGCGTCTTCAGCAGCGCGTTGGCGGCGGCATCGTTCATGTCGTCGGCCGGATCGATGATCGCGACCTTGGCATCGCCGTACTGCGGCGTGGTAGCCAGGCGCGCCGACAGCTCGCGCACCTGGTCGACCGGGATCACCGAGAGCTGGCGCGGCGGCGACGGCGTCAGCCGCCAGGCGTGGCCGACGAAGATCGCGTCCGGATGGCCGGGATGGCCCCAGGGGTGCGAGGGCGAGCCGTCGGGCCGCTGCTCGAGCGGATCCTTCTGCGCACGCGCGCGATACAGGCTGCAGGACCGGCACTGGCCACAGGGGCGCGCGGCGGCGTCCGGCGACAGGCACAGCACGCGCTGCGCAAGCCGCTCGGCGACCAGGCGCTTGCCCAGCATCGCCGGGCCGCAGAACAGCAGCGCGTGGCCCATGCGCCCGGCATCGATCGCCGCGGCCGCATGGTCGTGCATGCGCTGCTGCCAGGGCGCGAGCGGCAGGTCGTCGTTCATGCCCTCTCCGCGAAGGCCCGCAGGGCCGCGACCGCGTCGGCCACGACCTGCTCGACCGCGCGCGAGGCGTCGACGACGCGGAAGCGCTGCGGCTCGGCGGCGGCCCGCGCCAGGAAGGTCGCGCGCGCGCGCTCGAAGAAGGCCGCGCGCTCGCGCTCGATGCGGTCCGGCCGTGGATCCCGGCCCTGGATGCGCTCGCGGCCCTGCGCGACGTCGAGGTCGAGCAGCAAGGTCAGGCCGGGACGGATGCCGACCACGCGACGCTCCAGCGCCTCGATGAAATCCGCATCGAGCCCGCGCCCCCCGCCCTGGTAGGCGTAGCTCGAATCGGTGAAGCGGTCGCACAGCACCCAGGCGCCGCGCTCCAGCGCCGGCAGCACCGTCGTACGCACGTGCTGCGCGCGCGCGGCGAACATCAGCAGCAGCTCGGTGTCCGCCGCCACCGCTTCGTCGTCGGGCTGCAGCAGCAGGGCGCGGATCTTCTCGGCCAGCGGCGTGCCGCCGGGTTCGCGGGTGACCACCACCTCGCGGCCCGAGGCGGCCAGCTCCGCGCGCAGCGCCGCCAGCACCGTGGTCTTGCCGGCGCCCTCGCCGCCTTCCAGCGAGACGAAGCGCGGATGCAGGGGCAGCGCGCTCATCGCGGCCCGTGCCGTTCGCGGTAGCGCTGCACGTACTGGCGCACGGCGGCGTTGTGCGCCTCGAGCGAAGGCGAGAACACGTGGCGGCCGCTGCCGTCGCCGACGGCGACGAAGTACAGCGCATCGCCCTCCTCCGGCTGCGTCGCCGCGCGCAGCGCATCGGCGCCGGCCATCGCGATCGGGGTCGGCGGCAGGCCGTCGCGGGTGTAGGTGTTGTACGGCGTGTCGGCCTGCAGGTCGCTGCGGCGGATGTTGCCCGCATACGCGCTGCCCATGCCGTAGATGACCGTGGGATCGGTCTGCAGGCGCATGCCGATACGCAGGCGACGGGTGAACACGCCCGCGATCAGCGGGCGCTCTTCGGCGATGCCGGTCTCCTTCTCCACGATCGAGGCCAGCACCAGCGCCTGCTCCGGCGTATCGATCGGCAGGTCGTCGGCGCGCGCCTCCCACGCCGCCGCCAGGGCGCGGTCGAGGTCGTCGGCGGCGCGCTCGAGCAGGTCGACGTCGGTGTCGCCGCGGTCGTAGGCATAGGTCTCGGGCAGGAAGCGGCCTTCCGGATGCACGCCCTCGCGGCCCAGCATCGCCATCAGCGCCGCGTCGTCGACCTCGTGCAGGGTCTGCACCAGCGGCGTGGCGCGGCCGAGGGCGGCGCGCAGCTCGCGGATGTTCCAGCCTTCGACGATGGTGAAGTGGTGGCGCACGACCTTGCCGTCGCGCATGTGCCGCAGCAGTTCGCCGGCGGTGATGCCGGGCTCGAGCGCGTATTCGCCGACCTGGATGCGGCCGCCGGTGCCGAGCTGGCGCGCGAGCAGGCGCCATTCCAGGTCGCGGCCGGCGTCGATGCCCTGTTGGCGCAGGCGCGCGACCACGCTGCGCAGCGTGTCGCCGCGCTCGACGACCAGGTTGTCGCCGGCCTCGACGCCCGCCAGCGGTGCGTTGGCGAAGTCCTGGTAACTGGTCCAGGCCCACCAGGCCGCCGCACCGGCGACCAGCGCCGAGAGCAGGAACAGGACCAGGACGATGCGCTTGAGCGCCTTCATGGCACGCGCCGCGCGGGGCGGTGATCGGGGGTCGGATGCATGCGCCGAAGGATACCGTGCCGACCGTGGCGCCGGTCAGGCACCGATTGCCTGCAGCATGCCGCGGGCCTTGGCGCGGGTCTCGTCCAGTTCGTGCGCAGGGTCCGAATCCGCGACGATGCCGGCGCCGGTGCGGAAGCGCAGCGTGTCGCCCGCCACTTCGGCGCTGCGGATCAGGATGTTGAGGTCGAGGTCGCCGCTGCGGTCGAGCCAGCCCATCGCGCCGGTGTAGGCGCCGCGGCCGACGCCCTCCAGCTCGGCGATGATCTCCATGCAGCGCACCTTCGGCGCGCCGGTGATCGTGCCGCCCGGGAACACCGCGCGCAGCACCGCGCCCGGGGTCGCGTCGTCGCGCAGGCGGCCGCGCACGTTGCTGACGATGTGGTGCACGTGCGCGTAGCTCTCCACCACCATCAGCTCGTCGACCTCGACGCTGCCGCCGCGGCAGACGCGGCCGAGGTCGTTGCGCTCGAGGTCGACCAGCATCACGTGCTCGGCGCGCTCCTTGGCGTGGCCGATCAGCTCGCGGATGCGGCCGGCGTCGTCGTCGCCGGGCAGGCGCGGACGGGTGCCGGCGATGGGGCGGGTCTCGACCAGGTCGCCGCGCACCGAGACCAGGCGTTCGGGCGAGGCGCTGACCACGGCGCCGGCTTCGCCCAGGTCGAACAGGCCGGCGAAGGGCGCCGGATTGGCGCGGCGCAGGCGTTCGTACAGCGCGGCCGGCGCCAGCGGCGCGTCGAAGCGCGCCTGCCAGCCGCGGGACAGGTTGACCTGGAAGACGTCGCCGGCGCGGATGTAGTCGAGCGCGCGCGCAGCCGCTGCGGTGTAAGTCTCGCCGGGGTCTTCGCTGCACGCCAGCAGCGTGGGCCAGCCGGTGTCGCCGGTCGCAGGCTGCGCTGCGCGCGCGCCGAGCGCTCCGAGCGCGCCGCATTCGCCGGACCCGGCCTGCGCCGCCGCGGGGTTCGCGACGGTGTCCGCGGCATCGGCCGGGGTGGGCAGGCCGCCGATGTCCGCCAGCACGGCGTCCAGCAGCGCCTCTGCGCCCTCCTCCGCCACGGCCACCACTTCGCCGCTGAGGCGGTCGCGGAGCACCGCCCCCCGGCAGCGACAGGCCACCGCCACCGGCAGCGCGCCGGGCGACGCCGGAAGCCGCAGCACCGGCTCCACCTGTGCCGCCAGCTCGTAGCCCAGCAGCAGCGCCCAGCCGCCCTGGAAGGGCCAGGGCGAGGCGTCCGGGGGGCGATGCAGCGCGCGCCAGTCGGCATCGAGGGCGCGAAGGAAATCGTGGTCGTGGTCGACGTCGTCGCTGCGATGGGCGGCAGCGCCCTCGCCCGCAACGCCGCCATCGACAGCGCCTGAACCCGAGTCGCCGTCAGCAAGCCTGTCACGCCGGACCCGGCCATCGCGCCCCAGCACCAGCCGCGTACCGTCGGACGCGAGCAGCATGTCCCAGCGCCCTTGCGCGGTGCCCGAGGCCACCGATTCCAGCAGCAGCGGATAGCGCGCGGGCGCACGCTGCTGCAGCGCAAGCAGGTCGAAGCCGTGCGCCAGCGCGCGGACGTGGGTCATGTGCGGGCCTCGCCGCCCGTCGGGGCGGCGCCGTGGATCAGATGCGGCGGAAGACCAGGCTGCCGTTGGTGCCGCCGAAGCCGAACGAGTTCGACATCGCGACGTCCACCTGCGCTTCGCGCGCGGTGCGCGGCACGTAGTCGAGGTCGCAGCCTTCCGACGGGTTGTCGAGGTTGATGGTCGGCGGGATCACGCCGGTGTGCAGCGCCATCGCCGAGAACACCGCCTCGACGCCGCCGGCAGCGCCCAGCAGGTGGCCGGTCATCGACTTGGTCGAGCTGACCATCACCTTGCGCGCGTGCTCGCCCAGCACGCTCTTGATGCCCATGGTCTCGGCGAGGTCGCCGGCCGGGGTCGAGGTGCCGTGGGCGTTGATGTAGCCGACCTCGGACGGATCGATGCCGGCATCGCGGATCGCGGCCACCATGCAGCGCGCGCCGCCCTCGCCGTTCTCGCTCGGCGCGGTCATGTGGTACGCATCGCCGCTCATGCCGAAGCCGGCGAGCTCGGCATAGATGCGCGCCCCGCGCGCCTTCGCGCGCTCGTACTCCTCGATCACGAGGATGCCGGCGCCGTCGCCCATCACGAAGCCGTCGCGGCCCTCGTCCCACGGACGCGAGGCCTTCGTCGGATCGTCATTGCGCGTGGACAGCGCCTTCATCGCGCAGAAGCCGCCGAGCGAGGTCGGGGTGGTGGCGAACTCGGCGCCGCCGGCGATCATCGCGTCGGCGTCGCCGTACTGGATCATGCGCATCGCCAGGCCGATGTTGTGCGTGGCCGTGGTGCAGGCGGTGACCGCGGCGATGTTCGGGCCCTTGGCGCCGGTCATCATCGACACCTGGCCGGCGATCATGTTGATGATGGTGCTGGGCACGTAGAACGGCGAGATCTTGCGCGGGCCGGCCTCGTGCCACTTGATCGCGGTTTCCTCGATGCCCTTCAGGCCGCCGATGCCGGCGCCGATGGCCACGCCGATGCGCTCGGGGTCGGCAGCGACGTCCAGGCCCGCGTCCTGCAGCGCCATCATCGAGGCGGCGACGCCGTAGTGGACGAAGGGGTCCATCTTCTTGACGTCCTTGGCCGCGATCCACTGCGTGGGATCGAAGCCCTTGACCTCGCCGGCGATGCGGGTGGCGAACGCCGACGCGTCGAAATTGGTGATCGGGCCGATGCCCGAGCGGCCGTCCACGATGCCCTGCCAGGACGAGGCCAGATCATTGCCGAGTGGCGACAGGATGCCGAGGCCGGTGATGACGACGCGACGCTTGGACATGGGAACTCCGGACGGTTGTGCGTGCTGTGCGAGCGCGCCGCTACGGCGCGCCGGAAACGCCCGAGGCCGCATCAGCGGCCCCGGGTTGTGCATTCGGTCGGCGCATCGCGCCGCCGGCGATCAGGCCTTGACGTGGGCCTTGATGTAGTCGATCGCCTGCTGCACCGAAGTGATCTTCTCGGCTTCCTCGTCGGGGATCTCGCACTCGAACTCTTCTTCGAGGGCCATCACCAGTTCGACGGTATCGAGGGAATCGGCACCCAGGTCGTCGACGAAGGAGGCGCTTGCGCTGACCTCGTCTTCCTTGACGCCCAGTTGTTCGACGACGATCTTCTTGACGCGCTCTTCGATGCTGCTCATGTGTTGTTGGCTCCGGTGGAGGCTGTTGCGGTGGGTAGTGTAAGGGATTCGGTCCGGGGCGGTACTGCCCGTCGGCTCCCCTTTCGATTCAAGGGCTTGGCGCCCGGGTGCATCACGGCATGTACATCCCGCCGTTGACGTGCAGGGTCTCGCCGGTGATGTAGCCGGCGTCCGGGCCGGCCAGGAAGGCGACGGCGCGGGCGATGTCGGAAGGCTCGCCGAGGCGGCCAAGCGCGATCTGCTGTGACATCGCCGCCTTCGCGTCCTCGGGCAGGTCACGGGTCATGTCGGTGGCGATGAAGCCCGGCGCGACCACGTTCACGGTCACGCCGCGGCTGCCGATCTCCTTCGCCAGCGACTTCGAGAACGCGATGATGCCGGCCTTGGCCGCGGCGTAGTTCGCCTGGCCAGCATTGCCGGTCACGCCCACCACCGAGGCGATGTTGATGATGCGGCCGCGGCGGGCCTTCATCATCCCGCGCATCACCGCCTTGCTGCTGCGGTAGACGCTGGTGAGGTTGGTGTCGAGGATGGCCTGCCAGTCCTCGTCCTTCATCCGCATCAGCAGGTTGTCGCGGGTGATGCCGGCGTTGTTGACCAGGATCGAGAGCGCGCCGATGTCCTTGCCGATGCCCTCGATCAGCGCCTCGATCGCACCGGGCGCGGCGACGTCGAGCACGCGGCCGTGGCCACCCTGCGCCGCGAGGCGCTCGCCGATGGCCTTCGCCCCGCCCTCGCTGGTCGCCGTACCGACGACCGTCGCGCCGCGCGCGGCCAGCTCGTCGGCGATCGCCGCGCCAATACCGCGGCTGGCGCCGGTCACCAGCGCGATCTCGCCCTTCAGTTCCTGGGTCATGTCGTTTTTGCCTGTGTCAGTTCAAAAGCCTTGCCACGGATGAACGCGGATCACACGGATTCACACGGATAAAGCAGGAAAAACATGTCTGCAACGGCGGCGCCAATGCTGTTTCATCCGCATTTGCTCTATCCGTGTAAATCCGTGTGATCCGCGTTCATCCGTGGCAAAAAATCAGCTCTTCCATTCCGCGAGCGCTGCCTCGAAGTCGGCGGCGGTGCCGAGCGTGCGGGCGTCAAGGGATTTGTCGATGCGCTTCGCCAGGCCGGTCAGGACCTTGCCGGGGCCGCATTCGGCGATGCCGGTGGCACCGCGGGCGGCGAGTGCCTGCACGCAGCCGGTCCACTGCACCGGGAGGTAGAGCTGGCGCACCAGCGCATCGCGGATGGCCTGCACGCCGTCGTGCACTTCGGCATCGACGTTCTGCACCACCGGCAGCGAGGGCTCGCGCCAGGCGAGGCCGGACATGGCTTCGGACAGGCGGTTGGCGGCCTCGCGCATCAGCGGGGTATGCGAGGGCACGCTCACCGCCAGCTTGACCGCCTTGCGCACGCCCTTCGCGGCGAGCAGCTCCAGCGCGCGGTCGACCGCGGCCGCATGGCCGCCGATCACCACCTGGCCGGGCGAGTTGAAGTTCGCGGGCACCACCACGTCGTCGCCGGATGCCTCCGCGCAGGTGTCGCGCACCAGCGCGTCCTCGGCGCCGATCACCGCGGCCATCGCACCGGTACCGGCCGGCGCGGCGTCCTGCATCAGCTGGCCGCGCAGGCGCACCAGGCGCGCGGCGTCGGCCAGCGGCAGCGCGCCGGCGGCCACCAGCGCCGAGTATTCGCCCAGGCTGTGGCCGGCCAGCAGCGACGGCATCGCGCCGCCCGCCGCCTGCCAGGCGCGCCAGACGGCCACGCCCGCGGCCAGCAGCGCCGGCTGGGTGAACTCGGTCTGGTTGAGGCGCCCGTCGCCCTCGTCCTGCGACAGCGCCCAGAGATCCACGCCCGCGCCTTCGGAGGCCTCGGCAAACGCCTCGCGCACCACCGCATGCACGTCCGCCAGGTCGGCGAGCATGCCCGGCGACTGCGAGCCCTGTCCGGGAAACACGAAAGCGAGCTGGGAACCGGTCACGCGCACATCCATTCGAAAAAAGCCGGGCGATGATAAGCGCGAACCCCCCGCTCCGTCTGTACCCGCCCGTATTGACCGCCCATGACCGCGGACGCGATGTGGCATTTGAAAGCCTTTGGCCACGGATGACGCGGATTAGCGCGGATTGCGCGGATCTGGCCGGGGCAAGCCAGGAGCATCACGTCTCTTGGTCAGCATTCTTTCTTTTCAATCAAGGGGATCGCTCCGATCTGGCCTCAGCCGGATCCGCGCAATCCGCGTCAATCGGCGTCATCCGCGGCAGAAAGCTCTCGACAGCCCGGAACGCAAAAAGGCCGCGGAATGCGCGGCCCTTGCGTGGTGCGATGTGGCGCGGCTCAATAGCGCAGCAGCGCCGAGCCCCAGGTGAAGCCGCCGCCGAAGGCTTCCAGCAGCAGCAGCTGGCCGCGTTCGACCTTGCCCGAGCGCACCGCTTCGTCCAGCGCCAGCGGTACCGAGCCCGAGGAGGTGTTGCCGTGCTTGTCGACGGTCACGACCACGCGCTCCATCGGCATGTCCAGGCGCTTGGCCGTGGCTTCGATGATGCGCAGGTTGGCCTGGTGCGGGATCAGCCAGTCGATCTCGTGGCGGTCGATGCCGTTGGCCTCGAGCGTCTCCTCGACGATCGCATCCAGCGCCTTGACCGCGTGCTTGAAGACGTCGCTGCCGGCCATGTTGATGCGCACGCCGGCGTTCTTCTCGCCTTCCTTGAAGCCGACCGACACGCCCACCGGGTTCCACAGCAGCTCCTTCTTCGCGCCGTCGGCGTGGAGATGGGTGCTGAGGATGCCGGTTTCGGTGTCGGCCTTGAGCACCACCGCGCCGGCGCCGTCGCCGAACAGCACGCAGGTGGTGCGCTCGCTCCAGTCGACCATGCGGGTGAGCGTCTCGGAGCCGATCACCAGCGCGGTCTTCACCGAGCCCGAGGCGATGAACTTCTCGGCCACGCTGAGCGCGTAGATGAAGCCCGAGCAGGCGGCGTTGACGTCGAACGCGGGACAGCCGGCGATGCCCAGCCGCGCCTGCACCAGGCAGGCCGTGGACGGGAACACCAGGTCGGGCGTGGTGGTGCCGACCACGATGAGTTCGACCTCGGACGCATCCGTGCCCGCCGCTTCCAGCGCGCGCAGGGCGGCATGCACGGCCAGGTCGCCGGTGGTCTCGCCTTCGGCGGCCACGTGGCGCTGGCGGATGCCCGTGCGCGCGGCAATCCACTCGTCGGAGGTGTCGACGAACTTCGCCAGGTCGTCGTTGGTCAGGACCTTGGCCGGCAGGTAGCTGCCGGTTCCGGCGATGCGCGCATACACGCGCGGCACGGGAGATTCGCTCATTTCGCGAATCAGTCTTCTTCGACGACGCGGGTCTTCGGCACGATGACCTGGCGGCCGCGGTAGAAGCCGTCGGCGGTCATGTGGTGGCGGATGTGCGTCTCGCCCGAGGTCGGGTCCGTCGACAGCTGCTTCGCGCTCAGCGAATCATGGGCACGGCGCATGCCGCGGCGGGAGGGGGACACTCGGGACTTCTGAACAGCCATGGGATTGCTCCAGCAACGAATTCGGGGTGATCGGGACGATCGGGCAACTCAATTGTTCTTCTTCAGCGCCGCCAGTGCCGCGAACGGATTGGCCTGCGCCTCCTCGTCGTCGGTGACCGGCCAGTCACGGTCGACGCTTTCCGATCCGGGCGACACCGGCACCACCGGCACCGCCAGGATCAACTCATCTTCCAGCAGGTCCGCGGGGCGGATGGCGCCGTCCTCGCCCACCTCGAGGGCTTCGTAGCCCTCCGGCAGCGCGGCCTCGGCGACCTCGGCCTCCTCGTCCCCCGCCCGCAGCAGGCCCAGCCGCTGCACCACCGCCACCGGATGCACGAAGCGCTGCAGCGTGCGCTGGCAGAGCAGCGGCAGCTGCGCCTCGACCCCCAGTTCGACGTAGGGCACCCGCAGCGCGTCGCGGTCGAAGGACAGCGTGAACGCCACGTCGCCCTCGGCATCGACCAGCAGCTCGCGCAGGCGCGGCATGGCGGACAACGGCAGGCGGCCGGCGAACTCGCGACGGGCCGCGACCATGCGCCAGGCGTCGAGTACTTCGGGCACGTCTGCGGACATAAGCCGCGGAATGTTATGCCTCGGACACACCCATGTCAAACCGCCGGGATCCCGGCAAACCCTTGTCGCCGCGGGCAATTTGCCTCGCGCGAGGGTTCGGCGGCAGACTGCGGGCCCGCACGCGAGACCCCCGGTTTGAGCCTGATAGCGCTGCTGATCGCGATCGCCGTGGCCCTGGCGGCCTGGCTCCTCTTCCGCCGGCGCAGTGGCCACGACCGCCACCGGCGGGCCATGGCCGGCGTGCTCGACGCCGCCGACGCCCTCGAGGCCCGCCTGCGCACCGCGCGCAGCGAGATCGAGGCGGTGGCCGGGGACGGCGCCGACCCGGTGCGCGAGGCCATGCAGGAGATGCTGCGCCAGCGCCTGTGGCTGCAGCAGCACGGCGCCTCGGCGTCCAGCGGGCAACTGGACGCCGTGCGCGAGTCCATCGACGCCGCCCGCTCGCGCATCGACCACCAGCTCGGCCGCATCGAGCGCGCCCGGGCACCGCTGCCGTGAGCGCGATGCCGCGCCTGGTGCTGGCCTCCACCTCGCGCTACCGCGGTGAGCTGCTGGCGCGGCTGCGATGGCCCTTCGACACCGAGCGCCCGGACGTCGACGAGACGCCGCTGGCGGACGAGACCCCGCAGGCGCTGGCCCTGCGCCTGGCCGTGGCCAAGGCCTCCGCGGTGGCCGCCCGGCTGCCGCATGACTGCGTGATCGGCTCCGACCAGGTGGCCGATTTCGACGGCCGGCCGCTCGGCAAGCCGGGTGGACGCGAGGCCGCGATCGCCCAGCTGATGGCGATGTCGGGGCGCTGCGTGGCCTTCCGCACCGCCGTGGCAATCGCCCTGGGCGGCCGCGTGGCCAGCGCCCTGGACACCACCGTGGTGCGCTTCCGCAGCCTCGCCCGGGGCGAGGTCGAGCGCTACCTCGACCTCGAGCAACCCTACGATTGCGCCGGCAGCTTCAAGTCGGAAGGCCTGGGGATCACGCTGTTCGACGCCATCGAGACCAGCGACCCCACCGCCCTGGTGGGCCTGCCGCTGATCGCCACCGCGCGCCTGCTGCGCGAAGCCGGCCTCGCCCTGCCCTGAGCCTCAGTGCGCCGCGGCGTCGAGCACTTCGATCCGCTGCTCCGACCAGTCCTCGACGCTGCCGTCGCGCCCGTGCAGGCGCAGGCCGAGCCAGTGCGTGCCGCCGCTGCCGGGCGGCAGCGCGACCTTGGCCGAGAAGCCGACGCCGGGATGGCCCGGATCGGTGGAGATCTTCCAGTACCGGGCCACGCCGGGGCTGGCGAGCCCGTACGTGGCCTCGGCGACGACGCTGCCGTCGAACAGGACCTCCACGCGTTCGATGCCGACGCCGTCCTTGAAGGCCCAGCCATCGACCCTGAAGTCGCCGCCGACCCGGGCATTCGCCACGGGCGCGTCGACCCAGGCCATCGCCGGCAGCGTGCACGCCGCGTCGGGGTCACGCGTGCCGCCGTCGATGGCGAACAGCAGGAAGCGGGTGCGGCCGTGGTCGACGTTGAGCACGCGCGGCGGCGGCAGCGGGCCGAAGCGGCGGCACAGCGCGTGGTAGCGCAGCAGCAGGTGCTTGTATTCGACCTCGCTGGCGGCGATCACCAGCAGCACCGGCCCGCCGGGATCGGTGGCGCCGGTGGCCTCGAGGCCCCACAGGCGCAGCTGCGGGGCGCGCCCGTGCTGGCGGTTGACCGGGTGCTCGAGCACTTCGATCCCGGCATCGCCCAGCGCGAAGCCCAGTTCCGCCCCGACCTTGAAGTTGTCGGCCACGATGCGGGTGCCTTCGGGCATGCCCTCGCGGACTTCGCGCACGCCATCGGCGAGCACGTCCCAGCCGGCGAAATTGGACGGGTACCACTTCATGGCCGCGGTGCGGGCACGCAGGTCGGGCACGGAAACGAAGGCGTAATACCCCAGCACCGCCGCCATGCCGACGCCCGCACCGGCCCAGGTGAGCACGCGCAGCCAGCGCGGCCAGCGCAGCAGCAGGGTCGGCAGCAACGGCAGCAGCGCGACCAGTCCGGGCAGCGGCCAGTGGAAGCTCACGCGCTCGGTGTCGGCGAAGAAGCCGAGCACGAAGAAGCCCAGCACCACCAGCCCACCGCACAGCGCGATGAAGCGCACCGGGTCGCTGTCGTCGCGGACGCCGCGGACGCCGGCCCACAGCAGGGCCGCGAACAGCAGCGGCGTGGCCAGCAGCGCCTGGATGGCGATGAACCAGACGCCGTCCCACTGCCAGGCCCAGGGATGGCGGTCGACCAGCTGGAAGCGCAGGCCGGCCTCGGCGTTCTCGAAGTTCCAGGCCAGCAGCGGCGTCCACGCCGCGATGCCGAAGGCGATCGCGATCCACAGCCGCGGGTCGCGCAGCGCCTGCCGGCCCTGCGGCAGCGCCAGCAGCGCGAGCGCGCCAACGCCGATCACCGCCGCGAAGCGGTAATGGCTCAGCGCTCCGATCGCGAGGCCGAGCGCGAGCTGCAGGGCGGCGCCGTAGCCGACGCCGCGCAGCAGGCGCGCGCCGGCGTCCAGGCACAGCAGCGTGGCCAGCACCATCGCCGTGTCCGGCAGCGCCATCAGGCCCAGCGTCCCCGACAGCGGCAGCAGCAGCGTGGCGATGCCTGCCAGCCAGCCGTGGCGCTCGCCGAATTCGCGCGCGGTCACCCGCACCACCAGCCACGGCACCAGCGAGGCCAGCAGCAGGAACGGCATGCGCAGCGCCAGCGTGCCTTCACCGAAGACGGTGGTGCCGATGCGGATCAGCCACGCGGTGAGGCCCGGGAGATCGGAGTACGCCCACGCCAGGTGGCGGCTCTCCTGCCAGTAGAACGCCTCGTCCACGAACAGCGGCAGGCGCGCGGCGACCACCGCCTTGAGCAGCAGCAGCGCGCACCAGAGCGCGACGAAGGTCGCGCGCGCATCGATCTTTTCCCGCATCCCGCAACGACCTCGCTACACTTCGCCGGAGCCACACGGAGCCCGGCATGACCGCCCAGTCCGCGAAACAGGACATGCTAACCGACGCCCTGCGCAACGCCCTGAACGATGCACAGGCGCAGGTGAATTCCCTGGTACTGGGCAAGCAGCAGGCGGTGCGCTTCGCCTTCACCGCCCTGCTCTCCGACGGCCACCTGCTGATCGAAGACCTCCCCGGCCTGGGCAAGACCACGCTGGCGCATGCGCTGGCCGCGACCCTGGGCCTGGGCTTCCAGCGCGTGCAGTTCACCTCCGACCTGCTGCCGTCGGACATCGTCGGCGTGTCGGTCTACGACGCCCAGGGCGGCGGTTTCAGCTTCCATCCCGGCCCGGTGTTCGCGCACGTGCTGCTGGCCGACGAGATCAACCGCGCGCCGCCGCGCACGCAGAGCGCGCTGCTCGAGGCCATGGCCGAGCACCAGGTCACCGTCGACGGCACCACCCATGCGCTGCCGCGGCCGTTCTTCGTCATCGCGACCCAGAACCCGGTGGACCTGGCCGGCACCTACCCGCTGCCGGATTCCCAGCTCGACCGCTTCCTGCTGCGCCTGCAGCTGGGCTATCCCGATCCCGAGGCCGAGCGCGCGCTGCTGGCCGGCACCGATCGCCGCGACCTGATCGCGCAGGCGGTGCCCGTGCTCGGCGCCGACCAGGTGCTGCGCCTGCGCGAAGCGGTGCTTGCGGTGCATGCCAGCGACGCGCTGGTGCGCTACGTGCAGGCGCTGCTCGAACGCAGCCGCCACCACGCCGGCGTGCGCGTGGGCCTGTCGCCGCGCGCGGGCATCGCCCTGCTGCGCGCGGCACGCGCGCACGCGCTGCTGCTGGGTCGCGGCCACGTCCTGCCCGACGACATCCAGGCGCTGTTCGGCGCCGTGGCCGCGCACCGCCTGGTCGGCGATGCCGACGCCGGCGACGCCGCGGCGCTGGCGCAGGCGATCCTGCACGCCGTCGCGGTCGACTGACCGTGGCGGGCGGGCGGCTGTCCGGCCTGCGCGCGCGCCTGGAGGCGCTGGCGCGGCCGCGCGGGCCGGAGCCGCTGCCGGTCGTCTTCGACCGCCGCCGCATCTACGTCCTGCCCACCGCCTTCGGCGCGTTCTTCGCCGCGCTGCTGGCGGTGATGCTGGTCGGCGCGCTCAACTACAACAACAATCCCGCCCTGCTGCTGGCGCTGCTGCTGGGCGGGGCGGCCAACACCAGCCTGTTCGCCGCGCACCTGCAGCTGTCGGGGCTGGCGGTGACGGCTGTCGACGCCGATCCGGTCGCGGCTGGATCGCCGATGGCGCTGCGCGTGCACCTGCGCGCCGATCCGGCGCGTGCGCGCCGCGGCCTGCGGCTGCGGCTGGGCGATGCCGTCGCCACGGCATCGCTGGTCGACGGCGCCGGCGAAGCGCGACTGCTCCTGCCCACGCGGCAGCGCGGCTGGCTGCACCCCGGGCGGATCACCGTGTCCACCACGCGCCCGCTCGGCATCGCGCGCGCCTGGGCCTACGCCTGGCCCCCGGCGCCGCTGCTGGTGTATCCGCGACCGGAAACCGGCGGACCACCGCTGCCGCTGGGCGCCGGCGACACGGCGCAGGCGCGCCTGCATCCCGCGGGCGACGACGTCCACCACCTGCGCGCCTACCGCCGCGGCGATTCGCGGCGCGCCATCGCCTGGAAACCCTCCGCGCGCCACGGCGCGCTGCTGGTGCGCGAGTACGAGCAGCCGCAGGGCGCCGACGTCGTGCTCGACTGGTCGACGCTGGTGTTGGCGCATGAGGACCGCATCCGCCGCCTGGCGCGCTGGGTCGACGAGGCCGAGCGCGAAGGCCGCCGCTACCGGCTGCAGCTTCCGCGGCAGGCGATCGGCCCGGCCAGCGGTCCGGCGCACCGCCACGCCTGCCTGCGCGCGCTGGCGCTGCTGCCGCCGGCCGACCCCGACGCCGTGATCCGCCATGGCTGAGCCGCGCAGGAGCCTTCCGCTCGATCCCCAGGCACGCGCCTGGACCCTGGCCGCGGCGGCGGCCTGCCTGCTGCCGCTGCTGCTGCAGCTGCCCGGGCCGCTGGCGGTGGGCCTGGCGGCGGTGTCGGCGATGGTGGGCGCCCTGTCCTGGTGGCGCCGGCTGCCGGCGCCGCTGCGCCTGGCGCTGTCGCTGGCGCTGGTCGCGGTGGTGCTGGCGCAGTGGCGATTCTCGTTCGGCCGCGACACCGGCTGCGCGCTGCTGGCGGCGATGCTCGCGCTCAAGCCGATGGAGCTGACGAACCTGCGCGACGCGCGCAGCCTGCTCGGTTTCGCGCTGTTCGCGCCGTTCGCGACCTTCCTGCTCGACCAGGGACCGGTGAGCCTGGTGCTGGGCCTGGCCGCGGCCCTGCTCGCGCTGGCGGCCATGCTGCGCCTGGCCGAGCTGGAAAGCGGCGAGACCGCCACGCTGCGCCCGCGCGAGCGCCTGCGCCGCGTCGGCGCCATGGTCGCGATCGGACTGCCGCTGGCGCTGGCGGTGTTCTGGCTGTTCCCGCGCATGGCGACGCCGCTGTGGGGCGTGCCCGAGCGCGCGATCAGCCGCACCGGCCTGTCCGACACCATGCGCCCCGGCGACTGGGTCGACATGATGGCCGACGACCGGCCCGCGCTGCGTGCCACCTTCGACGGCGCCGCACCGCCGACTTCGGAGATGTACTGGCGCGGGCCGGTGCTCTGGGACTACGACGGCCGCGAGTGGAGCGCCTCGCGCTGGTTCAGCGCCCTGCCTCCGGCCGCGGTCGAACACGGCCCCGCGCGCTACAGCTACGAACTCGAGGTCGAGCCGACCGAGCGCCGCATGCTGGTCGCGCTCGAACTGCCGCTGGCAGCGCCGGACGGCGTGCACCAGGGCTACGACCACACCCTGTCCACGCGCCGCCCGCTGACCGCCATCACGCGCTGGCGCATGCAGTCGGCCGCACCGACGGTGTTCGACACCGGACTGCGGCCGGTCCTGCGCCAGGCCGCGCTGCGCCTGCCCGAGGGCTTCAACCCGCGCACCGTCGCGCTCGCCCGGCAATGGCGCGCCGAGGCCGGCGACGGCGCGCAGGCCGATGCCGCGATCGCCAACCGCGCCCTGGCGTGGATCCGCGGCGAATTCGGCTACACGCTGACCACGCCGCTGCTCGGCCGCCACGCCGTCGACGAGTTCCTGTTCGAGCAGAAGCAGGGCTTCTGCGAACACTTCAGCGGCGCCTTCGTGGTGCTGATGCGCGCGGCCGGCGTGCCGTCGCGCGTGGTGACCGGCTACGTCGGCGGCTACCGCAACCCCTTCGGCGACTACTGGATCGTGCGCAACTCCGACGCCCACGCCTGGGCCGAGGTCTGGCTGCCCGAGCGCGGCTGGGTGCGCGTGGATCCCACCGCGGCGGTGGCGCCCGAGCGCATCTACGACACCATCGCCGAGCGCGCCTCGCGCAGCCCCGGAGGCCTGCAGGCGCTCGCGCCGGTGGTCGACATCGGCGACTGGATGCGCCGCGGCTGGAACGACCTGGTGCTGGGCTTCGACGCCGGGCGCCAGCAGCGCCTGCTGCACGCTTTCGGCGCCGGCGACCTCGGCAGCCGCCAGCTGGTGCTGCTGTTCGCGCTGGTGGCCGGGCTGGCGCTGGCCGCGATGCTCTGGATGGTGGCCCGCGGCGAACGCGAGCGTGATCCCGTGCTGCGCGCCTGGCACCGGCTCGGCGCCCGCTACGCGCGACTGGGCCTGGCGCGGCATCGCCACGAGACGGCCTCCGACTGGGCCGCGCGCGTGGTCGCGCTGCGCCCGCGCTCGGCGGCGCTGCTGCCGCTCACCGCGCGCTTCAGCGATTGGCGCTACGCTCCGGCCCAGGACGGCGTACGCGACCTGCTGCGCGACCTGCGCGCCCACCGGCCGTGACCACGGCCCAAGCCCGGACCCGAATGGAGACCCCCATGCGCACCACCCTTCTCGCCCTGGCCGCGATCGCGCTGCTCGGCGCATGCGCGTCGCAGCCGAAGCCCCTGCAGGGCGAATACGCCGCGCTGACGCCGCGCGACGCCGCCGAAACCGACGCCACCGGCAGCCCCGTGCGCTGGGGCGGACGCATCGTCCAGGTCGAGCCGCGCGCCGACAGCACCTGCTTCGAGATGGTGTCCACGCGCCTGGACCACTACGGGCGCCCGTACTGGGCGAGCGACGACACCGGCGGCCGCTTCATCGCCTGCCGCGCCGGCTTCTACGACCCGGCGGTGTTCGAAGTGAACCGCGAAGTGACCTTCACCGGCCGCCTGGCCGGGCACGAGAGCCGCAGCATCGGCGGCTACAGCTACCGCTTCCCGCTGGTGGACGCGGACATCGTCTACCTGTGGCCCAAGCGCGAGCGCAGCCTGGTCACGCGGCCGGCGCCGTGGCCGTGGTGGGGTTACTGGTAGGAGCCGCCACGGCGGCGACGTGTCGCGCCTGGTGCGTCAGCCGGACGTGCCGAAGCGGCCCAGCGGCGCACCCGCCAGCAGGTGCAGGTGGATCTGGAACACCGTCTGCCCGCCGTCCTCGTTGCAGTTCATGACGATGCGGTAGCCGTCCTCGGCGAAGCCTTCCCGCTTCGCGTATGCCGCCGCGGCCACCGCCAGGCGTCCGACGACTTCGGCCTGGTCCGGCGCCAGGTCGTTGAGCGTGGCGACGTCGACCTTGGGCACGAACAGCACGTGCACCGGCGCCTGCGGCGCGATGTCGCGGAAGGCGATCAGGTGCTCGTCCTCGTAGACGATGTCGGCGGGGAGTTCGCGGTTGATGATGCGGTGGAAGATGGTGCTCATCGCGAAGGACCTGGCAGCGGACGTTGCCGCGATGGTAGCGCTTCGCTTCCGTCGGCACGCCGCTGCGGCGCTGCCGCGGCGCCGGCTGCAGGCCTCAGGCCGCAGGGCTCAGGCCATCTCGCCGCGGCTGCCAAACGCATGCGACAGCGTGCCGCGGTCGACGTACTCCAGCTCCCCGCCCAGCGGCAGGCCGTGCGCGGGGCGGCTGGGGCGCACGCCGTGCTGGCGCGCGAGCTGCGCCAGGTAGTGCGCGGTGGCCTCGCCTTCCACCGTGGGGTTGGTGGCGATGATCAGTTCCTGCACCTCGCCCTCGGCGAGGCGCTCGCCGAGCAGGTGCAGGCCGAGTTCGCGCGGGCCGACGCCGTCGAGCGGACTCAGCCGGCCCTGCAGCACGAAGTACAGGCCGCGGTAGCCGGTGGCCTGTTCGATCGCCAGGCGGTCGGCGGGTGATTCCACCGCGCACAGCAGGTGCGCATCGCGCGAGACGCTGGCGCAGGTCGGGCACAGCGGCGTCTCGCTGAAATCGCGGCAGCGCTCGCAGTGGCCGATCTTCTCCACGGCTTCGCCCAGCACCGCGGCCAGGCGCCGGCCGCCGTCGCGCCCGCGCTCGAGCACGTGGTAGGCCATGCGCTGCGCGGTCTTCTGGCCGACGCCGGGCAGCACCCGGAAGGCCTCGACCAGCTGTTCGAGGAGGGGAACGCTCATCGGGGTACGTTCACAAGGGCATGTTCACAGGGCTCGCTCATGCCACACGAGCGCTTCGGACGCGCCTGCTCAGAACGGCATCTTCATGCCGGGCGGCAGCGGCATGCCGGCGGTGGCCGCGCCCATCCGCGCCTGCGACTCGGCATCGACCTTGTTGCTGGCGTCGTTGAAGGCGGCCGCGATCAGGTCCTCGGCCATTTCCGGATCCGCCAGCACGCTGGGATCGATGCGCACCTTGCGGCACTCCTTGGTGCCGCTGAGGGTGACGCTGACCATGCCGCCGCCGGCGCTGCCGGTGACTTCGAGGTTGGACAGTTCGGCCTGCGCCTTCTGCAGGTTTTCCTGCATCTTCTGCGCCTGCTGCATCAGCTGGGCGATGTTTCCACGCATGTCAGTGCTCCTGTTCCTGGATCGGTCGTATCGAATCCGGCACCAGGCGCGCGCCCTGCTCCACCAGGCGGCGCACGTGCGGATCGTTGTGGAAGGCGGCTTCGGCGGCGCCCTGGCGTTCATCGCGCACGCGCTCGTTGCGCGCGTGCAGGGTGTCGCCGGCGGGCGCGCCGGCCTCGAAGCGGATCTGCGGCGGCGCGCCCCAGCGCGCGCCCAGCGCAGCGGCCAGCTGCTGCACCAGGAAGGGCGCGCGCAGGTGGTCGTCGGACTCGGGCAGCGACAGACGCAGCACCTCGCCCTCGCGCGCGATGAACGCCGAACTGGCGGCCAGCTCGCGCACCGGGCCGCGGAGGTCCAGCGCGGCGACCAGGTCGGGCCAGGTTCCGGCATCGAGCGACGCAGCCATCGCCCCGGCGGGTGCCGGCGACACCGGCGCGGCGGCGGCAGGCGGGGGCGAGGGGCGCGCGGGCGCGGCGGCCGGCGCGCGAGGCGCCTCGGCACGCTGCGGCGGCACTTCCGGCCACGGCGGCGCATCGTCGAACGGCGCAGGCGCCGGACGGTGCGGGGGCGGCGGGGGCGGCGATGGCGCTGGCGACGGCATCGATGGCGGGCGGGCCGGCCCGTCCGCGCGCGCCGACGCCGCGCCTTCGAGCGCCGCACGCGCGGCCGCGGCGGCCGAGCGGCCCGAACCTGCCCCCGCACCGGCGCCGCTGGCGGCGCTCCCGCCCGCGCCGGGCGATGCGCCCGTCCCCGCCTCTCCCGGCCGGAACGCCAGCATGCGCAGCAGGCTCATCTCGAAGCCCACCCGCGCGCTTGGTGCCAGGTTGATGTCGCGGCGGCCGGACACCGCCATCTGGTACCAGAGCTGCACCAGCTCCGGACGCAGCGACGCGGCCAATGCATCGACATCGATGCCATCGGCCTCGACCTCGCTGCCCGGCACCAGCTGCTTCACCTGTATGCGGTGCAGGGCTTCGGCCAATGCGTCCAGCACGCCGCCCCAGTCCGGCGAGAAGCCCGCCAGCACCTCGATCGTCGCCATCAGCCCGGCGCCGTCGTCCTCTGAAAGCGCGGCGAGCAGGGCCGCCACCCGGGTGCGGTCGACCGAGCCGAGCATGGTCGCGACCGCCTGGTCGGTGAGCGCGCTGCCGGCGCCGGCGCCGCTGTAGGCGATCGCCTGGTCGAGCAGCGACAGCCCGTCGCGCAGGCTGCCGTCGGCCGCCTTCGCCAGCTGGCGCACCGCGCCAGCCTCGGCCTCGATGCCCTCGGCGCCGAGGATCTTCGCGATCTGGCCGCGGATCTGCTCCTCCTCCAGGCGCTTGAGGTTGAACTGCAGGCAGCGCGACAGCACCGTCACCAGCAGCTTCTGCGGGTCGGTGGTCGCGAACAGGAACTTGACGTGCTCCGGCGGCTCCTCGAGCGTCTTCAGCAGCGCGTTGAACGCCGCCTTCGAGAGCATGTGCACTTCGTCGATCAGGTAGACCTTGTAGCGGCCGCGCGAGGGCATGTACTGCGCGTTGTCGATCAGGTCGCGGACGTTGTCGACGCCGGTGTTCGACGCCGCGTCGATCTCGAGCAGGTCGATGTAGCGGCCGGCGTCGATGGCCTGGCAGGTCTCGCACTCGCCGCAGGGGTCGCTGGAGGCGCCGCGCTCGCAGTTCAGGCTCTTGGCGAAGATCCGCGCGATCGTGGTCTTGCCCACGCCGCGCGTGCCGGTGAACAGGAAGGCGTGGTGGACGCGGCCGGAATCGAGCGCGTTGACCAGGGCGCGGACCACGTGTTCCTGGCCCACCAGCTCGGCGAACCGCTTCGGGCGCCACTTGCGGGCGAGGACGAGGTAGGACATGCGGTCATTCTGCCACGCTGGCCGAAGCGGGCGACGACCGAGTAAGGCGGAGGTGGGGAAAAGCGTCGCGCCTTCCGCCTTGTCGGCTGACCGGCCGTACCGTGTGCCTCCGCGCTCCGGTATTCCTTGTCCCCGCCAGCCCCGGGAGGATAGAATTCCGGGTCCCGTACGGTCGCGCCAAGGCAGGCACAGCGTACGGACCAGGTGCGGAGAGGTGTCCGAGTGGTTGAAGGAGCACGCCTGGAAAGTGTGTAAGCGTCTAAACCGCGCTTCGGGGGTTCGAATCCCCCTCTCTCCGCCAGTTTTCGCAACAGCCTGCGGCTCCGGCCAAGCAGTTCCGGCCCCCACCCTGCCCGAAGACCTCCTGCGCCTGATGTTCCGGAGGGATCAGCAGCGCCCCGGCCCGCCGTGCTCCAGTCCCGCCAGGATCGGGCAATCCGGGCGATCGTCGCCGGCGCAGGCATCGACCAGCTCCTGCAGCGTGTCCACCATCTGCTGCAGCTGTTCCATGCGCCCGCGCAGCTCGCCGATATGCGCCCGGGCGAGCTTGCGGACATCGGCGCTGTGCCGCGAGCGGTCGTTCCACAGCCCGAGCAGTTCCGAGATCTCCGCCATCTGGAAACCCAGGTCGCGTGCCCGGCGCACGAAGCGCAGCCGGTGCACGTCGGCGTCCGAGTAGATGCGGTAGCCGGCCGCGGTCCGGTCCGCGGGCGGCAACAGGCCGTTGCTCTCGTAGTAGCGGATCATCTTGGCCGACACGCCGGAGGCGCGGGCCGCCTGGCCGATGTTCATCTCGCTGTCCATCAGTGGATCCTAGCGCCCGCCGGGGGCTGGAAGCGGCGCAGGCGCAGGGCGTTGCCGAGCACGAACACGCTCGACAGCGACATCGCGCCGGCGGCGAAGATCGGCGACAGCAGCAGGCCAAACGCCGGGTACAGCACGCCGGCCGCGACCGGGATCAGCGCGGTGTTGTAGGCGAAGGCCCAGAACAGGTTCTGGCGGATGTTGCCCAGGGTCGCCTTCGACAGCGCGATCGCGGTCGGCACGCCCTGCAGGCTGCCCGACATCAGCACCACATCGGCCGACTCCACCGCCACGTCGGTGCCGGTGCCGATCGCCAGGCCGACGTCGGCCTCGGCCAGCGCGGGCGCGTCGTTGATGCCGTCGCCGACGAAGGCGAGCGTGCCGTGGCTGGCGCGCAGCCGCTGCACCGCCTCGACCTTGCCGGCCGGCAGCACCTCGGCGACGACTTCGTCGATGCCCAGCTGGTCGGCGATCGCCCGCGCGGTGCGCGCGTTGTCGCCGGTGATCATCGCCACCTTCAGGCCGAGCCCGTGCAGGGCGTCGATCGCGGCCTTCGAGCTGGGCTTGATCGGATCCGACACTGCCACGATCGCGGCCAGCCGGCCGTCGAGTGCGGCATACAGCGGCGACTTGCCTTCGCTGCCAAGCCGCTGCGCGGAGGCGCCGAACGTGGTGACGTCCAGGCCCAGCTCCCGCATCCAGCGGTCGGCGCCGACCTCCACCCGCACGCCGTCCACGACCGCGCGCACGCCCATGCCAGTGACCGACTCGAAATCGGCCAGCGCCGGCAGTTCCAGGCCCTCGCCTTCCGCCGCTGTCACGATCGCGCGGGCGATGGGATGCTCGGAACGCGACTCCACCGCGGCGATCGCCGCCAGCACCCGGGTCCGGTCGAAGCCCTCGGCCACGTCCAGGTCGGTCAGCACCGGATGGCCCTCGGTCAGCGTGCCGGTCTTGTCGACCGCCACCACCCGGGCGTCCTTGAGCAGCTGCAGCGCCTCGCCCTTGCGGAACAGCACGCCCAGTTCGGCGCCGCGCCCGGTGCCGACCATGATCGAGGTCGGCGTGGCCAGGCCCATGGCGCAGGGGCAGGCGATAATCAGCACCGCCACCGCGTTGACCAGGGCGAAGCTCAGCGCCGGGGATGGGCCAAAGACCAGCCACACCAGGAAGGTCAGCAGCGCCGCGCCCATCACCGCCGGCACGAACCACAGCGTGACCTTGTCCACCAGCGCCTGGATCGGCAGCTTGGCGCCCTGCGCCTGCTCCACCATGCGGATGATCTGCGCCAGCATGGTCTGCCCGCCCACGGCGGTCGCGCGCAGGGTGAAGGCGCCGGTCTGGTTGACCGTGCCGCCGACCACCGTGCTGCCGGCGCTCTTTTCCACCGGCACCGGCTCGCCGGTGATCATCGATTCGTCCACGTAGCTGCCGCCTTCGATGACCTCGCCGTCCACCGGCACGCGCTCGCCCGGGCGCACTTCCACCAGGTCGCCGGCCACGAGCTGCTCGACCGGGACATCGACCACGCCGCCTTCGCGCCGCACGCGGGCGACCTTGGCCTGCAGCCCGACCAGGCGCTTGATCGCCTCCGAGGTGCGCCCCTTGGCCCGCGCTTCCAGCCAGCGGCCCAGCAGCACCAGCGCGACGATCACCGCCGCGGCTTCGTAGTACACGTTGACGGTGCCGGCGGGCAGCAGCTGCGGCAGGAAGGTGGCGACCACCGAATAGCCCCAGGCCGCGGCGGTGCCGACCGCCACCAGCGAGTTCATGTCCGGCGCCAGCCGCGCCAGCGCCGGGAAGCCCTTGAGGTAGAAGCGCCGGCCGGGGACCACCAGCACCAGCGTGGTCAGCGCGAACTGCAGGTACCAGCTCGCCTGCATGCCGATGCTGCGCTCGATCAGGCCGTGCACGCCCGGCAGCAGGTGGGCGCCCATTTCCAGCAGGAACACCGGCAGCGCCAGCGCGGTGGCCAGCAGCAGGTCGCGGCGCAGGCCTTCGCGCTCGGCGTCCTTGCGCTGCGCGGCGGCCTCATCGTCGGCGCCGGGGGCGGCGGTGTCGACCGGCCGCGCTTCATAGCCGGCGTGTGCAATCGCCGCCAGCAACGCCTCTGCACTGGCGGTGCCACGCACGGTCGCACGCTCGGTGGCGAGGTTGACCGCGGCATCGACGACGCCGGGCACGGCCTTGAGCCCGCGCTCGACCCGGCCCACGCAGGACGCGCAGGTCATGCCGTCCACGTTGAACTCGACCGTCGTGGCCCCCTTCGGGGAACTGCCCATATCCGGATCCTCCTTCAGACGATGGCGGCAGCATGGACCTTGACATCATGGCAAGGTCAAGCCCGACCTTCCCACAATGGCTGCATGTCATTCCCCAACCGGAGCAACCCCATGCAGACCAACGTCCTGATCCGCGCCATCGCGATGTCGCTGGCCCTCGCCAGACCGGCGGCCAGCACGGGACCGGCCGCCGGAACGCCAGCAGGTTCGCGATCAGCTTCTGGCAAACCTCACTCCATGGATCGGGCATACGGCGGGTAATCGACCAGCCCCCGGGCGTCGCCTCCGTAGTACGTCTCGCGGTCGGGCGTGGCCAGGGGCCAGCCGTTCTCCAGCCGCGCCACCAGGTCCGGGTTGGCGATGAACGGCTGTCCGAAGGCAACCAGGTCGATGATGCCTTCGCCCAGCAGCTGTTCGCCGCGCTCGCGGGTCATGCTGCCGGCCAGGATGACCGCGGTGGTGGTCGGCAGCGCCTTGCGGATGCCGGCCAGCAGGGCGTGGAAACGCGCGGCGATCTCCCGGGCTTCCTCCGACTGCGTGCCGGGGCCGACCTGGTCGTTGAGGTGCACGTAGGCGATCCCGCGCTCGCCCAGCGCCCGGGCATAGGCGAGGTAGGTGGCGTCGATTTCGTCGTGGTGCGGCATGTCGGCGAAGCGGCCGTACGGAGAGATGCGCACGCCCACGCGCGCGGCGCCGATGCGGGCGCAAACCGCGTCCACCACCTCGAGCGCAAAGCGCAGGCGGTCGTCCATGTTGGCGGCGCCGTAGCGGTCGCTGCGCGCGTTGACGTGCGGGTTGAGGAACTGCTCGAACAGGTAGCCGTTGGCGCTGTGGATCTCCACGCCGTCGAAGCCGGCGTCGATGGCGTTGGCCGCGGCCTGCGCGAAGTCCGCGACCACCCGCGCGATCTCGTCGGTGTCCAGCGCGCGCGGCACCCCGGGCGGGATGAAGCCGGGATTGCCGTCGGCGTCATAGCCGAAGGCATGCGAGTTGGCCGGCTGCTTCGCCGAGGCACTGACCGGATCCCGGCCCTCGTGCTGGATCGACGGATGCGACATCCGCCCGACATGCCACAGCTGGGCGAAGATCCGGCCACCGACCGCGTGCACCGACTGCGTCGTCAGCCGCCAGCCCTCGATCTGCTCCGGGGTGAAGATGCCCGGGTTGAACAGGTAGCCCTGCCCCTCGCGCGACACCGGCGTCCCCTCGCTGACGATCAGCCCGGCGGTGGCGCGCTGGGTGTAGTACAGCGCGATGGTGTCGGTGGCGATGTCCTCCGGCGCTCGGGCGCGGGTCATCGGTGCCATCACGATGCGGTTGGCCAGGTCCAGGCCGGACAGGTTGAAGGGGGTGAACAGGTCGGACATGAAGGAGTTCCATGAAGGAAGAATCCTCCCAGATGGCGGCTTCGCCGTGCCGCACCAGCGCAGGATCCCGAACAGTGCGATCCATCGCGGAGCGGTTGGGTGGCTCGCTGGCGCTCTCGCCACGCGAGCCACACGGGCTGGTCGCCGTCCTTACGCTGCCGCTGCAGCCAGGTACTCGTCCGTGGCGATGACCTTTGCGTCACCCAGTGGCTGAACGCCGAGCGCGTCGCGCGGGCGCAGCAGCTGCTGGAAACCACCGACATGCCGATCGAGGCGGTCGCCGGCGAGGCGGGATTCGGCACGCCGCTGGGCCTGCGCCAGCAGTTCGCGGCGCAGCTGGGCACCACGCCGTCGCACTACCGGCGCACGTTCCGCGAAGTCAGCCGGCCACGTCCCGCGCAACACCCGCCACAGGCGTTGACCTTTCCACGGTGACAAACCTGACAATGGTCCCCGACGCATTTCCCCCGACTGGAGAAAGAGCAATGCAACTGAACGTGGAAGGCATGACCTGCGCCCATTGCGAGCGCGCCGTCCAGAAAGCGGTCGCCGGGCTTGGCGGCACGGCCGTGGTCGACCTGTCGGCCGGCACCGTGCACGTGAGCGGGATCGATGACGTGGCCGCCGTGCGCAGCGCCATCGAAGAGGCGGGCTACAAGGTCACCGACGCACCGGGCCGGTAGCCGTCGGGGCGCCGGGAGCGCGCTTGCTCCTGGCGCCCTGCCCCAGGCACGAAGCGGATCCGACCCGCCGGGGCTGGCTGCGCCTGCGCCCAGTCCGCTAGAATGGCGGGCTCACGGAACAGGGCGCCAGCCCGATGCGTGAATGCCAACTGGTTCAACCGGTTGGACCGGTTTCAACGGCACGCCGCAACGGCATGCCCGCATGATTTCCATGGTGGCCCCGTCGGCCCCTCGCGACGCTAGGTCGAAAACCCCGCCAGGGCCGGAAGGCAGCAACGGTATCGATCGACGCGGGTGCCGAGGCCAGTCGGCGGGGCTGCCTCCATTCCGGACCACTGTTCCCGTGCCCACGGCGCGGCGATGCCCCGCGCACCGGGCCCGCGCCTCAGCCCGGCAGCGCCGGGTGCGGCACCGGTGCGGCCAGCGCGAACGCCTCGCCCGGACGCGCGACGCGGTGGCCCCGTCCGCGCAGCGCCTCGCCGTCGGCCTCGCTGGCGTAGTGGTAGAGCACGCAGCGGGCCAGGAGGCCGGGCGGGTATTCGCGCTCGAGGTCGTCGATGCCGGTGTGCGAGGGATTGCCGACCAGCCCGCAGTCGTGCGCGACCAGTTCACCCTCGCCGGCCGCCGCCGCCAGGACCTCGGGGATCGGACGCGTGTCGCCGGTCCACGCCAGGCTGCCGCGCAGGCGCAGGCCGAAGGCGGTGCGCGGCCAGTGGTGGCGCGACTCGAACACCTCCAGGCGCACGCCGTCGTGCCAGAACGCATCGCCAACGGGGACCACGCGGAAGGCATCCCAGAAGTTCGCCCCGCCCTCGGCCAGCGCGTTCGGGTAGTCGGCCACGCGCCGGTGCAGCAGCGGCAGCACGTCCACCGGCACGTACAGCGGCATCCGCCCGCGGCGCGCCGGATCGAACCAGTTGGCCACGAACAGGCGCTCGAAGCCGGCGACGTGGTCGAGGTGGACATGGGTGACGAACATCGCCGGCGGCGGCGCGCCGTAGTGTGCGAGGTACGCGGTCAGGCCCTCGGCGCCGCAGTCGATCGCCAGCCACGGCGCGCCATCGCGCTCGATCGTCGCCATCGGCGAGCCCAGCGACACCGCCGACGCGCTGCCCACGCCCTGGAAGCGCAGCGTCCAGCCCATGCTCAGAAGCCCTTGTCCCACTGCGCGTCGTAGCCGGCACGCAGGCGCGCGAAGTCGGCGCGCACGTCGGCTTCGTCGCGCGTGCCGCGCAGCTTGAGCAGCGAGCGCTGCAGCCGCGCCAGGTTACGTTCGCGCCAGGCGGTTTCGGGGATGTGCATGCGGCCGCGGTCGAGGTCGATCAGCCAGCCCTTGCCGGCGTCGTCGTAGAGGATGTTGTGCGCGTTGAGGTCGGCGTGGTCGAGGCCCTCGCGGTGGAAGCGCGCGATCAGCCGGCCGGTCTCCGCCCACGGCACGGTCGCGGGATCGGCCGCGGCCAAGTCGGCCAGCGAACGCACGCCCACGAGGCGTTCCATCAGGATGGCGGCGGTATAGGTCAGGCCGTCGCGCACGTAGGAGGCCGCGATCGGCTGCGGCACCGGCAATCCGCGCCGGAGCAGTTCGCGCAGCAGCCGGTACTCCACGAAGCTGCGCGCGCGGTTGGCGCCGCGCCAGAGATGGCGGTCACGGTTGAGCGGCGCGACCAGGCCGCCGCGCAGGTAGTGGCGCAGCACGGTCGGCCCGTTGCTGGTGTCGTCGATGAACCAGGCCCCGCCGCGGCCGCTGCCGGACACCGGGACCGCGCGCGGGCCCCAGGCCTGCGGATCGAACCAGCGCGGGTCGGCTTGCCGCAGCTGCGTCCGGTCGAACAGAATCGAGCCCGCGCCGCGTCCTCCGGGACCGGCGCGGAACGGCGTCAGGCTCTCGGCGGCGTCGAACACTGCCATCCGCCGGAGTCTAGCAAGCTTGCAGCCTCAACCCGATCCACCGCGTTCGATCTGCCTGCTGCGCCTGTCCGCGCTGGGCGATGTCACCCATGTGCTGCCGCTGGTGCACACGCTGCAGCGCGCATGGCCGGGCGTCGCGCTCACCTGGATCATCGGCCGTGGCGAGCAGCGCCTGCTCGACGGCCTTCCGGGCGTCGAGTTCATCGTCTACGACAAGAAGACCGGCCGCGAGGGCATGCGCGCGCTGCGCCGCGAGCTGTCCGGCCGCGAGTTCGACGCCCTGCTGCTGATGCAGCTCGCGCTGCGCGCCAACCTGCTGTCGCGCGCGGTGCGGGCGCGGCGCCGCATCGGCTACGACCGCGCGCGCTCGAAGGAGCTGCACGGCCTGTTCGTCGGCGAACGCATCCCCCCGGCGCCCGGAGGCCACGTGCTGGACGTGCTGGGCGCCTTCGCCCGTCCGCTTGGGCTGCGCCAGGAGCACATCGAGTGGAACCTGCCGGTACCCGGCGACGCCCGTGACTGGGCGCGCGCGCAGTGGCCCGACGACGGCCGCCCGACGCTGGTGGTGTCGCCCTGCTCCAGCCACCCGCTGCGCAACTGGAGCGCGGAGCGCAACGCCGCGGTGGCCGCGCACGCGGTGGCGCAGGGCTGGCGGGTGGTGCTGTGCGGCGGGCGCAGCCAGCTCGAACGCGACACCGCGGATGCGATCCTCGCCCGGGCCGGCGTGCCGCTGCTCGACCTCGTTGGCAAGGACACGCTGAAGCAGCTCCCGGCGCTGCTGGAGCGCGCCGACCTGGTGATGACGCCCGACTCCGGCCCGACCCATATCGCCAACGCCATGGGCACGAAGGTGCTGGGGCTGCACGCGGCCACCGACCCCGCGCGCAGCGGGCCGTACTCGGACCGCCGCTACTGCGTCGATCGCTACGACGAGGCCGCGCGCCTGTACCTGCGCCGGCCGGCGTCGGCGCTGCGCTGGGGCACCAAGATCGAGCGCGAGGGCGTGATGGACCTGATCAGCGTGGACGACGCGATCGGCGCCTTCGAGCGCTACCGCGCCGACCACCTCGCCGCGAAGCAGCTGCCGCCCGTGTAGGAGCACTACAGCTGCGACCGCGTCATCCCCGGTAATCCTGGTACGACTTCTCCTCGACATAGCTCGAACCCAGCGCGAGGTTGATCGCCTTCTTGATCCGCGCGCGCTCGTCGTTCTGCTGGTAGACGCTGCGCGCCAGCTCGACGAAGGCCTGATCGAAGGACCCGGCCTTCTCCTTGAGGCGGACTTCGTCCTCGATGTCCCAGAGCCGCTCGTTGACGGCCTTCAGGTCCGCACGCAGGCGGGCGATGTCGCCGCCGGCGGCCGGGTGCGCCATCCAGGTCTTCTCCAGCGCCGACAGCTCGCGGCGGACGTTGGCCAGCTTGGCCTCGTCGCTCATGCGCTCGGACTTGATCTGCAGGATCGAGATCTTGTCCAGCAGCTCGCCGAAGGAGACGGGGACGGTGATTTCGGACATCGGGGACCGCCGGAGCGTCGGTAGGGCCGGCCAGTGTAGCGCTTCGCCTTGTCGCCGCTCCCCGCGGCCCGTATCATTGCGCCCCCGGCCCACGCGGCCGGGACCACCGGAGAGGTGGCAGAGTGGTTGAATGTACCTGACTCGAAATCAGGCAGGCGTTTATAGCGCCTCGGGGGTTCGAATCCCCCCCTCTCCGCCAGATACGCAAAGCGCCCCGCAAGGGGCGTTTTGCGTATCTGGCGGAGACGGCGGATGTTGATTCAACCATCCGGTTCGACCCGGAGGCGCGCAGCGCCGCAGGGCGCCCGGCCAACGGCCGGGCCATCCCCCCCCGGCCCGGTCTAACGGAAGACCACCCCAAACGCGACGTTGCCAAAATCCGCCCGCGCGCACCGTCGCGTGCATTCCCCCATACGCATGCCACCATCAGCCAATCCCACGCGCCTTCCACGCCGTGTATACCATCATCCCCATCCGACTCCGCCGTCCCACGCACTGCATGCCCGCTGACCTCCGCCGCCCGCCGCTTCCGTTCTCCCATCCAGCCCACCCGGGAACCGACGCGGCCAGCGCATGATCGAATTCGGCCATCTCACCCACGTCGGCCTCCGGCGCGAGCTCAACGAAGACACCTATTACGGCGACAGCGAGCTGGGCCTGTGGCTGGTCGCCGACGGCATGGGCGGGCACGAGTACGGCGAAGTCGCCAGCGCGCTGGCGCGCGAGGCGATCGTGCGCGAGACCCGGCAGGGCACGTCGCTGGCGCAGGCGATCCGCATCGCCGACGAGGAGATCATCGGGGCTTCGCGCCGGCGCCAGGACGCGCTGCCGATGGGCACCACCGTGGTCGCGGCGCGGGTGACGGGCAGCCGCTTCGAGGTCGCCTGGGTCGGCGACAGCCGGGTCTACCTGTGGCGCGACGGCAAGCTGGCGCAGCTGTCGCAGGACCACAGCTACGTCCAGGAGCTGATCACCCAGGGCGCGATCAGCATCGACCAGGCGCGCAGCCATCCGCAGCGCAACGTGGTCACCCAGGCACTGGGCGTGACCGACCCGCAGGCGCTCAACGTCGAGACGATGTCCGGCGAGCTCGGCCCCGGCATGCAGCTGCTGCTGTGCAGCGACGGCCTGACCGAGGAGGTGGACGACCGCGCCATCGCCCGGGTGCTGGCGCACGGCGAGTGCAGCGCGCAGGAATGCGTCGACGGGCTGGTGGCCGCGGCGCTGGACGGCGGCGGTTCCGACAACGTGACCGTGGTGCTGGTGCGCCGGCACTGAGGCCGGCGCAACGGATGACGTGCCGCCGCCGCGGGACCGGGTGGTCGCGGCCGCAGCCGTGACTACAGGGCGCTGGCCTCGGGAGCGGGCGCGCCGGCGTCGTCCCACAGCGCCGTACCGGCCCGCCCACGGATCGCGGCGACGCGCGCCAGGTGTGCCTCGAGCTCGACCGGGTCCACCGCCACGCGCGGCCGCGGAGCCAGCGCTGCGGCGCGCGGCAGGTCGATTCGCGCCACCGAAGGCTCCGGCATGGCCGGGCCGGCCAGGCCCAGCTCGGTCTGGCCCGAGGTCAGCGCCAGGTAGACCTCGGCCAGCAGCTGGGCGTCGAGCAGCGCGCCGTGCAGCTGGCGGGCGGCGTTGTCCACGCCCAGGCGGCGGCAGAGCGCGTCGAGCGAGTTGCGCTGGCCGGGGAAGCGCTGGCGCGCCAGCTCGAGCGAGTCGAGCACCGTGGCGCGGTCGGTGATCCGGCCGCGGCCATCGAGCATCGACAGCTCGTAGTCCAGGAAGCCGATGTCGAAGGCCGCGTTGTGGATGACCAGCTCGGCGCCTTCGATGAAGTCCAGGAATTCGTCGGCGATCGCGGCGAAGCGCGGCTTGTCGGCGAGGAAGTCCAGGGTCAGGCCGGTCACTTCCTGGGCACCCGCCTCGAACTCGCGGTCGGGATGGATGTACTGGTGCCAGGTGCGGCCGGTGGGCCGGCGCTCGACCAGCTCCACGCAGCCGATCTCGACGACGCGGTTGCCCTTGCGCCATTCCAGGCCGGTGGTTTCGGTGTCGAGGACGATCTGGCGCATCGGTGGTCGGGGCTTCCAGGTGGACGGAGGACGCGGGCTCAGCGCGCCGCGGCGCGGAACCGGATGGCTTCGTTGCGCGCCAGTGTGTCGACGCGCTCGTTGTCGGGGTCGCCGGAATGGCCCTTCACCCAGCGCCAGTCGATGACGTGCCGGCCGCTGGCGGCGTGCAGACGCTCCCAGAGGTCGCGGTTCTTCACCGGGTCGCCGCCGGCGGTCTTCCAGCCGCGGCGCACCCAGTTGCGCATCCACTCGGTGATGCCCTTGCGGACGTACTGGGAGTCGGTGTGCAGCGTGACCGCGCAGTCCTCGGTCAGGGTCTCGAGGGCGACGATCGCCGCCATCAGCTCCATGCGGTTGTTGGTGGTCTCCGCCTCGCCGCCCACCAGCTCGCGCTCGCGTGCGCCGTAGCGCAGCAGCGCGGCCCAGCCGCCCGGGCCGGGGTTGCCGAGGCAGGCCCCGTCGGTATGCACTTCGACCGCCTTCATGCCGTCGCGGCCCCCGGCGCCACCGGAAGCAGGCGCCGCCGCCGGATGGGCGTGAGCGGCAGGCTTCGCTTGTCCGCGCGCAGGAGGTAGGCGGCGCGCAGCCCGGCGCCCTCCTGGCGGCGCGCATCGGCCACAGGTTCCCAGCGCGGGCCCATGCCTTCCGACACCGCCCCCGGCTCGAGGCCTGCACGGCGCAGCAGCCGCCGCCACGACAGCGGCTCGGCGGCGCGCAGGCCATGGCCGCGCCAGCGCCAGCGGTACGGCGACAGCGGGTTGAGCCCGAACAGCAGCACGCGGCCGCCGGGCAACAGCAGGCGTTCGACCTCCTCCAGCAGCGCGCTGCCCGCCGCGGCCGGCAGTGCGACGTGCTGCAGCACCACGGTGCCGAAGGCCTCGCTGGGCAGCGGCAGCGGCAGGCCGCAAGCCACGTCGCCGCCGAAACGCCCGCCGCGGGGATACAGCGCGACGCCGCGACCGTCCTCGGGGCGCTCCGGCGGCAGCGGCGCCAGCCACAGCCAGTGCTGCGCGGGCCGCTCCGCCAGCGCGCCGGCGATGGCGTCGCGCTCGCTCTGGAGCAGGGCCGCGCCTTCGCTGGACGCGAACCAGGCCTGGGCGGCGTCGGGTTGACCGGAGCGGGAACGGAGGGGCATGGTCGCCATTCTAGACGCCACGTCCCCGCCACGCGCCCCCGCCCATGGCTCCCGTTCCGATCCCGGCGTTCGCCGACAACTACATCTGGCGGCTGCCCGCGCAGGCCGGTCGCGGCACGCTGCTGGTGGATCCCGGCGACGCCGCACCGGTGCTGGCCGCCGCGGATGCCGGTGGCTGGGAGCCCGATGCCGTGCTGCTGACCCACCACCACGACGACCACATCGGCGGCGTGGCGGCGCTGCGCGAGCGCTGGCCGGGGCTGGAGGTCATCGCACCCGACGAGCCGCGCATTCCCTTCGCCACCCGGCGGGTCGGCGACGGCGACCGGGTCGAGGTCGCCGGCCATGGCTTCGACGTGCTGGCGGTACCCGGCCATACCGTGAGCCACATCGCATTCCACGGCCATGGCCTCTTGTTTTGCGGCGACACGCTGTTCAGTCTCGGTTGCGGCCGGCTGTTCGAGGGTACGCCGGCTCGTATGCTGGCCTCGCTCGACCGGCTGGCGGCCCTGCCCGGCCATACCCTGGTGTGCTGCGGGCACGAGTACACACAGTCGAATGCCGCCTTCGCGCGGACGGTCGACCCCGACAACCCGGCGCTCGTGCGCCGCAGCGAAGAGGTGGCCACCTTGCGCGACAGTTCCCGTCCCACGCTTCCCGTCACGCTCGCCGACGAGCGCGCCTGCAACCCCTTCCTGCGCGTGGACGCGCCGGCTGTGCGCGCGTCCATCGCCGCCTGGTCCGGGGAGGACGCCCTGGCGCGCGTCGACGCATTCGCCGCGCTGCGGCGCTGGAAGGACGGATTCCGCGCATGAGGGCGCGCACCCTCGCCGCGGCGGCGCTGCTGATGGCGTTCGCCGCGGGACCGGTGGCGGCCGCCGACGCGGCGGCCGACGGATCGGACAGCAGTACCGCCACCAGCGCGACCGCGATCACCACGACCACTGCCACCGCCACTGCCGGGGCCACGTCAACGGCGGCTCCAGCGTCGGCCAGCCAGGCCGTCGCGGTCGCGACACCAGCAGCCGCCCAGGCTTCGACGGCCCCGCCGCCAGTCGGCCAGGCCGCCGCTGTGCCGGTACCTGACAGCGTCACCAGCGGCACCGCCATCTACGGGCGCTTCGTCGAAGGCCTGGCGCAGCCCGGGTGCGAGGACGCCAGCCCGCGCTGGCGTGCGCACTTCGCGCATGTGCCCGAGCAGCTCGTCTCCGGCGAGGGCGAGGTGCTGCCGCTGTTCGGCTACGTGGTCGAAGCGCTGCGCGCCGCGCACCTGCCAACCGAGTACGCGCTGATCCCCTTCGTCGAAAGCGGCTACCGCCCCGGCGCGCGCAGCGGCAGCGGCCCGGCCGGGCTGTGGCAGTTCATCGCCGTCACCGCCCGCAACCACGACATCCCGGTGCGCAAGGGTTACGACGGGCGCCTGTCGCCGGTCGACGCCACCCGCGCCGCGGTGCGCTACCTGAAGACGCTGCACGGCATGTTCGCCGGCGACTGGCGGCTCGCGGTCATGGCCTTCAACGCCGGCGAGTACCGCGTGCTCGGCGCCCTGCGCCGCCACGACCAGCGCGCCGCCGCGGCCAACCCCGAGCGGCTCGAGAGCCTGTCGGGCATCACCCGCGCCTACGTGCGCAAGCTGCATGCGCTGTCGTGCCTGATGGTCGAGGCCGGCGGCGACGCGGCCTGGACCCGCTCGCTCGACCGTCCGGTGGCGCGCCTGGTGGCGCTCGACATGGCCGACGAGCCCGCGGGCCTCGACGGCTATGCCAGGCGCCACGGCCTCGACGCCGCGCGCCTGCGCCGGCTCAATCCCGCGCTGTCCGGTGCGGCGCCGCAAGGCCACAAGGTCCTCGTCCCCATGGCGGCGACCCCGGCGGCGACCGGCGTGGCAAACTAGCCGGCCCACTCCACCGGGTCGAACACACCATGGGATTCCTGCAGGGCAAGCGCGCACTCATCACCGGCATCGCCAGCCAGCGCTCCATCGCCAACGGCATCGCCGAGGCCATGCACCGCGAGGGCGCCGAGCTGGCCTTCACCTACCAGAACGAGAAGCTCAAGTCGCGCGTCGAGGACGTCGCCTCGCGCCTGGGCGGCGGCCCCTCGTTCCCGCTGGACGTCACCGACGACGCGCAGATCGACGCCCTGTTCGCCGATGTCGGCAAGCACTGGCCGGACGGCTTCGACATCCTGGTCCACGCCATCGCCTTCGCCCCGCGCGAGGCCATCGCCGGGCAGTTCCTGGACGGCCTGTCGCGCGACGCCTTCTCGGTGGCGCAGGACATCTCCGCATACTCGCTGGCGGCGCTGGCCAAGGGCGCGCGCCCGCTGATGCAGGGCCGCAACGGCGCCGTGCTGACGCTCTCCTACCTGGGCGCCGTGCGCACCCTGCCCAGCTACAACGTGATGGGCGTGGCCAAGGCCAGCCTCGAGGCCACGATGCGCTACCTGGCCTACAACCTCGGGCCGGAAGGCATCCGCGTCAACGCGATCTCCGCCGGCCCGATCAAGACGCTCGCCGCGTCGGGCATCGGCGGCTTCCGGAAGATCCTGGGCCACGTCGAGGCGCATGCGCCGATGCGGCGCACGGTCAGCATCGAGGATGTCGGCAACGTCGCCGCTTTCCTGTGCTCCGACCTGGCCTCGGGCGTGACCGGCGAGGTCACCTACGTCGACGGCGGCTACAACATCGTCAGCATGACCGGGCTGGAAGAGCCGGCGGGTGGCGAAGCTGCGGCCGAGTAGTCGCTGCATACCGGCCGCCGCGCGTCCCGCGGCGGGCCTGGATACGAAGGTCCGCCGCGGGCCGCCGGCGTCGCCGCGGCCCCGGTGCGCGCTACAGGCGCGCTTCGACCGTGGTCACCCGCATCCGCTGGCGCAGCGCGCGCATCAGCGCCATCGCGTCCTCGTTGCCGGCCATGCCTGCCAGCTGCGTCTGCAGCATCGTGCGCTCCTCGGCGCTGGCCGCGGCGGCGTCGCCCGGGGTCACCTTCTCGACCGCATAGACCACCACGCTGCCGTCGTCCTGCAGCACGCGGCCCGCGGAAACCTTGCCTTCGGCCGGGGCCGGCGCGGCGAAGATCGCCTCGTTGGCCTCCGCCGACGGCATCGGCATGCCACGCGGCGTCCCGGGCATGGGCATGTGCATCCAGCCCTTGGCCTCGGCGACTTCGGCCAGCGGCTTGCCGCCGGCGACCTCGGCCACGGCCGCGTCGGCCTCGGCGAGCACGGCCTTGCTGGCGCGATCGGCGCGGATGGCCGCGACCACTTCGTCGCGGACATCGGCCAGCGGGCGTTCGCGCTCGGGTTCGTGCGCGGTGACGCGGATCAGCACGCTGTGGTTCGGACCCAGCTCGATCGGATCGCTGACGGTGCCGTCCTGGACCAGCGCCTCGGAGAACGCGGCGCGCTGCACCTGCTCGTTGGCGACGATGCCCTCGCCACCGCCGCGGACGAACGGGCCGGCCTTCTGCACCGGCAGGCCCGCCTCGCGCGCGGCCGGCGCCAGCGAGCTCGGGTTGCGGTAGATCTGGTCCACCAGGCGGCCGATGAGTTCATTGAACGCGCGTTCGCCGTCGGTCACGGCCTGCGCGGCCGCAAGTTCGGCGCGGGCCTCCTCGAAGCCGACCGCGCGGCCTTCGCGCACCTCGCGCACCAGCAGCACGTGCCAGCCGAAATCCGTCAGGACCGGTTCGCTCGGGACGCCGGGCTCGACCGAGGCCACGGCCTGATCGAAGCTCTCGCCCATGATCCCGTCTTCGATCCAGCCAAGGTCGCCGCCGCCGGCCTTCGAGCCCTCGTCATCGGACTCCTCGCGCGCGATCGCCGCGAAGTCGGCGCCGGGCGCCCGGACCTTCGCCGCGATGGCATCCGCGCGCGCCTTGGCCGCGTCGCGCGCGCCGGCGTCGTCGCCCTCGGGCGCGCGCACCAGGATGTGCGAGACCAGGCGTTGGGCAGGCTCGACGAACCGCGCCTTCTCCTGCTCGTAGCGCGCGCGCAGGGTGGCGTCGTCGGCGGGCTGCGGCGCAGGCACGGCGTCGGCGGTGATCTCGACGTACTCGATCGACACCTGCTCCGGCGCGCGGTACTCGGCGCGGTGCGCGTCGTACCAGGCCTGGATCTCGGCGGCCGACACGGCGCCGGTGTCCGCCGCGGGCGCCGGCAGCATGGCGACAGTGGCGTCGCGCTGCTGGCCCAGCAGTTCCATGGTGCGCGCCAGCTGGCCTTCGCTGGCGAACGCGGTCGCGGCGACGCGGCTGGGCAGCAGCACCATCTGCAGGCGTTCGCGGAGTTCGTCCTGGTGCTGGCGCGGCGTCTGCACCGGGACGCGCGACTGCAGCAGCATCTGGTAGCGCTGGGGATCGAAGCGGCCTTCGACCTGGAATTCCGGCATCGCCTGCAGCACTTCGCGCACCTGGTCGTCGCCCACGGCCACGCCGGCGCTTTCGGCGGCAAGACCGAGCACCGCGCGGTCGACCAGCTGGTCGAGGACCGCAAGCTTGTTGTCCATCTGTTCGAACGCGCGCGCGTCGAAAGCGTCGCCCTGGGCCGCGCGCGCCTGCTGGCGGGCGAGCTCGAATTCACTGCGGAACTCCTCCGGCGACACCTCGCGGGATACCCACACCGCCTTGCGCACCGGCCACAGGTCGGGCGCCGAACGCCACCATGACGGTGGTGCCTCGACCTTCGCGGCGTAGTTCGCCGAATTCTGGAACAGGTACTGCTCCATGCCGAAGAAGGCGAACGGGATCGCGAGGATCGCGACGATCACCACGGCGATCCAGCCGGAGGTCTTATCTCGAAGTGCTTGCAGCATGTCAGGGCGCGCGTTGGACGTAGCCGCGCAGTCTAGCGCATGGCCGGGCGCAGCGGCCCCGCGGACCGGAAAAGAAGAAAGGCGCCCTTTCGGGCGCCTTCCTGGTGTGACTGGCGGAGTGGACGGGACTCGAACCCGCGACCTCCGGCGTGACAGGCCAGCATTCTAACCAACTGAACTACCACTCCGCGTTGTCGAACCTTGTTGCGAGCGTCAATCCCCGGTGGTGGGTGCTGAGGGGATCGAACCCCCGACCCTCTCCTTGTAAGGGAGACGCTCTACCGCTGAGCTAAGCACCCCAGCGGAGTTGCTCAGTTTACTGCATCCTTCAGCGCTTTGCCAGCCTTGAACACAGGATTTTTCGAAGCGGCGATGGCGATCTCTTCGCCCGTGCGCGGGTTGCGGCCCGTGCGCGCGGCGCGCTCCTTGACCTGGAAGGTACCGAAGCCGACCAGCGCGACGGTGTCGCCCTGCTTCAGGGCCTTGCCCACCGACGACAGCACGGCGTCGACGGCGCGCGCGGCATCGGCCTTGGACAGGTTGGCCTCGTCGGCAACGGCCTGGACCAGATCATTCTTGTTCATCTATTCGGTGCTCCTGCGCAGCACATGGCCGCTCGTGTGGTGGCGGGCCTGCGGGCGGTGTTCGCCGCCGGCGGCTCCGGGGTCGCGTGCGGCGCGGGGCCGTCGATGCGAGCGCGACTTTATACCAGCGCGCCCGCACCCACGCAAGAAAAGCGTGCGCTCCGTCAGTGCTTGACGGCCGCGCGCGACGACGATTTGCGCGGCGCGCGCGCGGTCTGCGCGACCACCGCGCCGGCCTTCTTCACCGGCGACAACGGACGCTCGAGGGCGAGGTCGAGCACCTCGTCGATCCACTTCACCGGCACGATCTTCATGCCGTCGGTGACGTTCTTCGGGATGTCGGCCAGATCCTTCCTGTTCTCCTCGGGAATGATCACCGTGGTGATGCCGCCGCGCAGCGCCGCCAGCAGCTTTTCCTTCAGCCCACCGATCGCGGTCACCTTGCCGCGCAGGGTGATCTCGCCGGTCATCGCCACGTCGGCGCGCACCGGCACCTTCGTGAGCGTGGACACCAGCGAGGTCGCCATCGCGATGCCCGCGCTGGGACCGTCCTTGGGCGTGGCGCCGTCGGGCACGTGCACGTGCACGTCGTGCTTCTGCAGGAAGTCGAGCTCCAGGCCGAGGCGTTCGGCGCGCGCGCGCACCACCGACAGCGCGGCGGACGCGGACTCCTTCATGACGTTGCCCAGCTGGCCCGTCAGCGTCAGCTGGCCCTTGCCCGGCACCAGCGTGGACTCGATCTGCAGCAGGTCGCCGCCGACTTCGGTCCACGCCAGCCCGGTGACCAGGCCGATCTCGTTGTCCTGCTCTGCGCGGCCGAAGTCATAGCGCCGCACACCGAGGTACTTGTCGAGGTTCCTGGAGTTCACGCTGACCGCGCGCGCCTTCTTCTTCTGCGGGCCGGCCAGCGCCACCTCCTTCACCACCTTGCGGCAGATCTTCGCGATCTCGCGCTCGAGGCTGCGCACGCCGGACTCGCGCGTGTAGTAGCGCACGATGTCCTGGATCGCCTCCTCGGCCACCCTCAGCTCGCCGTCGCGCAGACCGTTGGCCTTGATCTGCTTGGGCAGCAGGTAGCGCATGGCGATCTTGATCTTCTCCTCCTCGGTGTAGCCGGGGATGCGGATCACTTCCATGCGGTCGAGCAGCGGGCCGGGGATGTTGAGCGAGTTCGACGTCGCCACGAACATCACTTCCGACAGGTCGAGGTCGACCTCCAGGTAGTGGTCGTTGAAGGCGTTGTTCTGCTCGGGATCGAGCACTTCAAGCAGTGCCGACGACGGGTCGCCGCGGAAGTCCATCGACATCTTGTCGATCTCGTCGAGCACGAACAACGGGTTCTTCGTGCCGGCCTTGTTGAGGTTCTGCACGATGCGGCCCGGCATCGAACCGACGTAGGTGCGGCGGTGGCCGCGGATCTCGGCCTCGTCGCGCACGCCGCCCAGGCTCATGCGCACGAACTTGCGGTTGGTGGCCTTGGCGATCGACTGCCCGAGCGAGGTCTTGCCCACGCCCGGCGGACCGACCAGGCACAGGATCGGGCCCTTCATCTTCGACACCCGCGACTGCACCGCGAGGTATTCGAGGATGCGTTCCTTCACCTTCTCCAGGCCGTAGTGATCGGCGTCGAGCACGTCCTGCGCGACCTTCAGGTCCTTGCGAACCTTGCTGCGCTTCTTCCACGGCACGCCCAGCAGCCAGTCGAGGTAGTTGCGCACCACCGCCGCTTCCGCCGCCATCGGCGACATCTGCTTGAGCTTGTTGAGTTCCGCCTTCGCCTTGGCCTCGACCGCCTTGGGCATGCCGGCCGCGGCGATCTTCCGCGCCAGCTCCTCCAGGTCGTTGGGCGCGTCGTCCATGTCGCCCAGTTCCTTCTGGATCGCCTTCATCTGCTCGTTGAGGTAGTACTCGCGCTGCGACTTCTCCATCTGCGACTTCACGCGGCCGCGGATGCGCTTCTCCATCTGCTGCACGTCGATCTCGCCGTCCACCAGGCCGACCAGCATCTCCAGGCGTTCGGCGGTGGGGAAGGTCTCGAGCAGGCGCTGCTTCTCGGCCAGGCGCACGCCCAGGTGCGCGGCGACGGTGTCGGCCAGGCGCGACGGTTCATCGATACCAGCCAGCGTCTGCAGCAGCTCCGGCGGCAGCTTGCGGTTGGTCTTGACGTACTGCTCGAACAGGCCCATCAGCGAGCGCGCGATCGCTTCGATCTCGCGCGGTTCGCGGTCCTCGACCGGCTCGACCACCGCTCCGGTGCCGAACAGCGCGCCGTCGACCTCGCGCACCGCTTCGACGGTGGCACGCGCAACGCCTTCCACCAGCACCTTGATGGTGCCGTCGGGCAGCTTCAGCAGCTGCAGCACCTGGGCAAGCGTGCCGACCGGGTGCAGGTCGTCGGCGCCCGGGTCATCGGTCTCCGCGGACTTCTGCGCCACCAGCAGGACCTGCTTGTCGCCTTCCATCGCCAGGTCCAGCGCCCGGATCGACTTGTCGCGGCCCACGAACAGCGGGATGACCATGTGGGGAAACACCACGACGTCGCGCAGCGGCAGGACCGGCAGGTCGATGGTGGTGGGCTGGGAGGTGCTCATCGGGACTCCTGGGATGGCGGGCGGCGGGTGGCCGCATGGCTCCCGTTATGGGGCCCGCCCGGGGTCCTTGCAAGCGGTGCCGATCACCTCGCCCAACGCCCGCTGGCGGGGCGCGTGCACCGCGTTCAGCCGGCGCCGGGAAAATCCCGCCTACTCCTGCGCGCCAGCCGAACGCCAAACGCCAACTCCTGTAGGAGCGGCTACAGCCGCGACCGCCACATGCCCCCGGAATGACGGGCCCAAGCCAGCGAATTGGCAGACCGGGTCGCGGCTGTAGCCGCTCCTACAGGAGAGCAACGGGCGGCCGGGCGCGCGAAGGGGCCCGGCCGGGGATTCAGTCGCCGGAGGCGGCCTTGGCGGCCGGCGCGGCCGGCGTCTCGTAGATCAGGTAGGGATCGGACTTGTGCTCGATCACCGACTCGTCCACCACCACCTTGCTCACGTTCTCCTGCGACGGCAGGTCGTACATGGTGTCCAGCAGGACCGATTCGACGATGGTGCGCAGGCCGCGGGCGCCGGTCTTGCGCTTGAGCGCCTTGCGGGCGATGGCGGACAGCGCGTCGGGGCGGAACTCCAGCTCCACGCCTTCCATCTCGAACAGCTTGCGGAACTGCTTGGTGATGGCGTTCTTGGGCTCGGACAGGATCTTGACCAGGGCGGCCTCGTCCAGCTCCTCGAGCGTGGCGACCACCGGCAGGCGGCCGACGAACTCGGGGATCAGGCCGAACTTGATCAGGTCTTCCGGCTCGACGTCGGCCAGCACCTTGCCGACCTCCACCTTGCGCTCGGCGCTCTTGAGTTTGGCGCCAAAGCCGATGCCGCCGGCTTCCGTGCTGCGCTGCTGGATAATCTTGTCCAGCCCGGCGAAGGCACCGCCGACGATGAACAGGATGTTGCGGGTGTCGACCTGCAGGAACTCCTGCTGCGGGTGCTTGCGCCCGCCCTGCGGCGGCACGCTGGCCACGGTGCCCTCGATGAGCTTCAGCAGCGCCTGCTGCACGCCCTCGCCGGACACGTCGCGGGTGATCGACGGGTTCTCGCTCTTGCGCGAGATCTTGTCGATCTCGTCGATGTAGACGATGCCCTGCTGCGCTTTCTCGACGTCGTAGTCGCACTTCTGCAGCAGCTTCTGGATGATGTTCTCGACGTCCTCGCCGACGTAGCCGGCCTCGGTCAGCGTCGTGGCATCGGCCATGGTGAACGGCACGTTGAGCATCCGCGCCAGGGTCTCGGCCAGCAGGGTCTTGCCCGAACCGGTGGGGCCGACCAGCAGGATGTTGGACTTGGCGAGTTCGACGTCGTCGTTCTTCTGGCGGCTCTCGATGCGCTTGTAGTGGTTGTACACCGCCACGGCGAGCGTCTTCTTGGCCCGCTGCTGCCCGATCACGTACTGGTCGAGGACCTCGAGGATCTCCTTCGGCTTGGGCAGCGAACTGCGTGCGCTCTGGGCCTTCTCCTCGAGTTCCTCGCGGATGATGTCGTTGCACAGCTCCACGCATTCATCGCAGATGAACACGCTCGGGCCCGCGATCAGCTTGCGGACCTCGTGCTGGCTCTTCCCGCAGAACGAGCAGTAGAGGATCTTGCTGCTGTCGCCGGAGCGGCCCTGTCTGTCTTCGGTCATGCCTTCGCCAATCGGTGTATCGGGGGATGTCGGGTCGAGAATAGCACCCGGGCCCCGGGCCGCAAGCGCGGCGGGGCCGGGTCGCCGCGGGCGGGCCGCGGCTCGGGATGGCCGGTCGAGGGCCCGGTCAGGCGGGCTGGATGGAGTCTTCCGGCCGGCGCTCGAGGACCTGGTCGACCAGGCCGTATTCACGCGCGGCCTCGGCGCTCTTGAAGTTGTCGCGCTCGGTGTCGTGGGCCACCGTTTCGATGGACTGGCCGGTGTGGCGCGCCAGGATCGCGTTCAGGTTCTGCTTCATCGAGAGGATCTCGCGGGCGTGGATCTCGATGTCCGTCGCCTGTCCCTGGAAGCCGCCCAGGGGCTGGTGGATCATCACCCGCGAGTTCGGCAGCGCGTAGCGCTTGCCCGCCGCGCCGGACGCCAGCAGCAGCGCGCCCATGCTGGCCGCCTGCCCGACGCAGATGGTGCTGACGTCGGGCTTGATGAACTGCATGGTGTCGTAGATCGCCATGCCGGCGGTGACGATGCCGCCGGGCGAGTTGATGTACAGGTTGATGTCCTTCTCGGGGTTCTCGGCCTCGAGGAACAGCATCTGCGCCACGATCACGTTGGCGACGTGGTCGTCGATGCCGCCGACCAGGAAGATCACCCGCTCCTTCAGCAGGCGCGAATAGATGTCGTACGCGCGCTCGCCGCGGCTGGTCTGTTCGACCACCATCGGCACGAGGTTCAGGGCCTTGGTCTCGATGCTCATCTCAATCCTGTGTCAGCGGACGCGTCACGCCTGCGGCGCGATCGCTTCCTGGAAGGTCAACTGCTTGTCGGTGTGCTCGGCGCGCTCGGCGATCCAGTCGATCACCTGCTCCTCCATCACCCGGTTCTGCAGGCCCGACATAAGCTGGGGATCGTTGCGGTACAAGTCAATGACCTGCTGCGGCTCCTCGTAGGTCGAGGCGATCAGGCGCAGGGTCTCGTCCAGGCGCTTGCGGTCCAGCACCAGCTGGTGCTTGCGGGCGACCTCGCCCACCAGCAGGCCGACCAGCACGCGCTTGCGCGCCGGCTCCATGAAGTTCTCGTGGGCGTTGGCCGGCGGCTGCGAGGAACGGCCCTGGCGGCGGTTCTGCTCGGCAACCTGCGCCACCAGCGCACGGGCCTCCTGCTCGACCAGGTTCGGCGGCAGCTCGACGCCGGCGAAGGCCTCGACCAGCTGCTCGCCGACGGCGCGGCGCAGGCGGTTCATCAGCGCGCCCTTCAGCTCGCGCTCGAGGTTGGTGCGGATGTCGGCGCGGAACTGCTCCATCTCGCCGCTCTTGACGCCGAAGCTCCTGATGAACGCGGCATCGGCCTCGGGCAGCACCGCTTCGGAGACCTGCTCGGCCTTGAGGTGCACCTTTGCGGTCTTGCCGGCCAGCTGCGGCACGCGCCACTCGGCCGGGAACGCGACCTCGATGTCCTTTTCGTCGCCGGTGGACATGCCGACCAGCGCCTGCTCGATGTCGGGCAGCATCGCGCCGGAGCCGATCACCGACACGCCGCGCTCGACGCCCTCGGCGGGCAGGCGCTCGCCCTCGACGTCGGACCAGGTTTCGATGTCGACCGCGTCGCCTTCCTTCGCGGCCCGCGTCACCGCCGACCAGCTGCGGCGCTGCTGGCGAAGGTTCTCGATCATGCGGTCGATGTCTTCCTCGGTGACCTCGGCCACCGCGCGCTCGACCTTCAGGCCGGACACGTCGAGGTCGCCGAAGTCCGGCACCACCTCGAAGGTCGCGACGTAGGCGAGTTCGTCGCCTTCGGCCGGCTCGATCTTCGGCTGGCCGGCGATGCGCAGCGCGTTGTCGCGCACGGCACCGTCGAAGCCTTCGCGCAGCAGGCCGTCGAGGACTTCGCCGCGCACCTGCTGGCCGAAGCGCTGCTCGATCACCTTCGCGGGCACCTTGCCGGGGCGGAAGCCCTTGATGCGCGCGGTGCGGGCGATCTCGCGGAGGCGGCCGCCGACCTGTTCCTGGAGGCGGTCGGCCGGCAGGTTGATGGTCATCCTGCGCCCGAGGTTGCCGACGGTCTCGACTGAAACTTGCATACCCACTCCTGCCGCCGCGGCCGTTGCCGCGTGCTCTGGTTGTCTGGTTGGCCGGCCTGCCGGGCAGTGCCCGCGTCCGGCGACGGAACGGGATATTTTGGCGGAATCCCGCCGCTGCCGCCAGCACTGCGCGTTGACACCATCCGGGGCGCTCCCGACAATGCCCCGTGGCCCGCCATTCCACCGGCTCCGGGCCACGTCCGTCGGGGTATAGCGCAGTCTGGTAGCGCGCCTGCTTTGGGAGCAGGATGTCGGGGGTTCGAATCCCTCTACCCCGACCATCCCCGCGCCCGTAGCTCAACCGGATAGAGCACCGGCCTTCTAAGCCGGTGGTTGCAGGTTCGAGTCCTGCCGGGCGCGCCACAGGCCTGCCCACGCGCACGTCGCACTTTTCGCATCGAGCCGCTACAATGGCCGGCCCCCGGCACTGCCGGCGGCACCAGTGGTGGATGTAGCTCAGTTGGTTAGAGCACCGGATTGTGATTCCGGGGGTCGCGGGTTCAAATCCCGTCTTCCACCCCAGCTTTCCCGCCTGGCCGGCGGGTGTTGATCGACCGGCCAGCGCTTTGGTACCATTTCCCGCTCGGGGCCGTTAGCTCAGTTGGTAGAGCAGTTGACTCTTAATCAATAGGTCCAAGGTTCGAATCCTTGACGGCCCACCAAACCCGAAGCGCCCGGCACCGCCGGGCGTTTTTTTTGCCCGGGCCCACCCCGGGCCGATGCGAAAGTGGCGGAATTGGTAGACGCCCTGGTTTTAGGTACCAGTGCCGCAAGGCGTGGGGGTTCGAGTCCCCCCTTTCGCACCACCCCCTGCAGATGCACGCCGCGCACCCCGTGTATCCTCGGGGCCGGCACCTTTCATCGAACCCTTGGGGGGACTTCATGCGCAGCGGCAATCCGGTCCTGTCGGACTCCACGTTCCTCGACCTCGGCAGCGGCACCGTCGTCTCCCGCGACGCCGGGGCGATGACCATCAACGGCACGGTCAACAAGACCGCGTTCCTGCTGCTCCTGACGGTGCTCACGGCGGCCTTCGCCTGGAGCCAGGCGTTCGCCGCCCCCGGCGAGCTCGCGCCCGGCTTCTCGGTCTACATGTGGGGCGGCGCGATCGGCGGCTTCGTCCTGGCACTGGTCACGGTGTTCAAGAAGGAATGGGCGCCGGTCACCGCGCCGCTGTACGCCCTGGTCGAGGGCTTCTTCCTCGGCGCGATCTCGGCGCTCTACAACCACCTGTACGAAGGCATCGTGCTGCAGGCGGTGATGCTGACCTTCGGCACCCTGTTCGCCCTGCTCTTCGCCTACCGCTCGGGCTGGATCAGGGCCACGGAGAACTTCAAGCTGGGCGTGGTCGCGGCCACCGGCGGCATCGCGCTGGTCTACCTGGCGACGATCGTGCTGGGCTTCTTCGGCATCAACATCCCGATGATCCACGACAACGGCATCGTCGGCATCGGCTTCAGCCTGTTCGTGATCGTGATCGCCGCGCTGAACCTGGTGCTGGACTTCGACTTCATCGAGGCCGGTGCCGAGCAGGGCGCGCCGAAGTACATGGAGTGGTACGGCGCCTTCGGCCTGATGGTCACCCTGGTCTGGCTGTACATCGAATTCCTGCGCCTGCTGGCGAAGCTGCAGTCGCGCGACTGAGCCTCCCGCACATGCAGTGAGAGGAAGGGCGCCTTGTCGGGCGCCCTTCGCTTTTTTTGCCGGGAGAAAGGAAAAGCTTTTGCCACGGATGACGCGGATGGACGCGGATCTACACGGATCGGGCAAGAGCTGTTTTTTGCAGGAGGGCAACCGTGGTTCGGGGAGCGGCCGGAAACCTGGCAGCAGCAACTGCTGCGACCCGCCTGGGCTTCAGCCCGCTGCAGACGCGGTGTTCCGGGATCAAACTGAAGGAAGCTCCTGCTCTATCCGTGTAGATCCGCGTCCATCCGCGTCATCCGTGGCAAGGCATCTGCTTCCCACGCCCCCGCCAACGCCCGGGAAGGTGCTCAGGCCGCGCGCGTCGGGCTCGCCGCCGGGGCGTCCGCGCGCCGCGGCCAGGCCATGAAGGCCATGGCGATGAGGACCAGGATCCAGCAGTAGAAGACGGTGCCGGCGAGCGCCAGCGGGGAGACCGAGGCCAGGCCGGCGGCCAGCAGGATCTGCGCGCCGTAGGGCAGGATGCCCTGGGGCACGCAGGCGAAGATGTCGAGCACGCTGGCTGCCCTGCGCGGACTGATGCCGTGGCGCTGCGCGATGTCCCGGGCGACATCGCCGCTGACCAGGATCGCCACGGTGTTGTTGGCGGTGAACACGTCCGCGGTCGCCGACAGCGCGGCGATGCTGAACTCGCCGGTGCGGCGCCCGGTATGTCCGCGGGCGAAGCGCGCGATCGCACGCGCCAGCCACTCGAGGCCGCCGGCGGCCTTCATCAGCGCGCCGACACCGCCGATCAGCAGGGACAGCAGCAGGATCTCGGTCATGCCTTCGAAGCCGGTCCAGATGTCGCCGGCAAGGTGCACCACGTCGTAGCCCGGAGACAGGGCGATGCCGGAGATGCCGGCCAGCGCGAGCCCGATGCCCAGCACCAGGATCACGTCCAGCCCGCTCAGCGCCAGCACCAGCACCAGCACATAGGGCAGCACCAGCCAGGCCGAGGCCGGCTCGTCCGTCGTCACCGGCGCCGGCTCGCCGAGGAACGCCAGCAGGGCGATGGTCACCAGCGCGGCCGGCAGCGCGATCGCGAAGTTCTCGCGGAACTTGTCGCGCATCTCGGCGCCCTGGCTGCGGGTCGCGGCGATGGTGGTGTCCGAGATCACCGACAGGTTGTCGCCGAACATGGCGCCACCGATCACCGCCCCCAGCACCAGCGCGCGGTCCAGGCCCGATGCGTCGGCCACGCCGAGCGCGATCGGCACCACCGCCGCGATCGTGCCCATCGAGGTGCCGATGGCCAGCGAGATCAGCGCGGAGACCACGAACAGCCCGGGCAGCAGCAGCGCCGACGGCACCGCGCCGATGCCCAGCGCCACCACCGCGTCGACGGCACCGATCGCCTGCGAGACGTAGGCGAAGGCGCCCGCCAGCAGGAAGATCAGGCACATGGTCATGATGTTCGGGTCGCCCATGCCGCGCAGCAGGGTTTCGCCGGCGCGCACGCCGCGGCGATGGGCGATCCAGGCCGCCAGCGCCAGCGCCGGCAGGATCGCGACGGGTGCGCGCAGCTGGTAGAAGCCCATGTCCTCGCCCTGCAGCGTGAAGTACAGGCCGCTGCCGAAGAACAGCGCCAGGAACAGCAGCAGCGGGGTCAGCGCCAGGGCGCTGGGGCGGGTTTCCATCGCTTTATCCGCATGAAGGGATTCGGGATTGTGGCGGTCGCGGGCCAGCGCTGTCGAGGCGCCCTCCGGGATGCCGGCGTTCCAGAAACGAAACGGGCGCCGAAGCGCCCGTTCCATGATCCGCCCGGGGCCTGCCTGCGCAGGCGACGGGTCAGGCCGCCACGCGGCCCGCGATCGCCTTCGCGAAGGACATCGTGGTGCCCGTGCCGCCGAGGTCGGGGGTCAGCGAGTCCTTGGCCTCCAGGGTCGCGACGATCGCCGCGCGCAGCTGCGTCGCCCGGTCGGCCATGCCGATGTGGTCGAGCATCTGCGCCGCGCCCAGCAGCAGCGCGCAGGGGTTGGCCACGCCCTTGCCGGCGATGTCCGGCGCGGAGCCGTGCACGGCCTCGAAGATCGCCGCGTCCTTGCCGATGTTCGCGCCCGGGATCAGCCCCAGGCCGCCGATCAGGCCGGCGCAGAGGTCGGAGATGATGTCGCCGAACAGGTTGGTGGTCACGATGATGTCGAACTGCTCGGGACGCATGACCAGCTGCATGCAGCAGTTGTCGACGATCATCTCGTTGCACTCGATGTCCGGGTACTCCTTCGCCACGTCGCGCGCGGCATTGAGGAAGATGCCGGAGGTCGACTTCAGGATGTTCGCCTTGTGCACCACCGTGACTTTCTTGCGGCCAGTGCTGCGCGCCAGGTCGAAGGCGTAGCGCACGATGCGCTCGGAGCCCTTGCGGGTGTTGCGCGTGATCGAGACCGCCCAGCTGCCGTCGGGCGCGGTTTCCTGGCCTTCGGCGGTGTACGCGCCTTCGGTGTTCTCGCGCACTGTGATGATGTCGACGCCTTCGGTGAAGCGCGAGCGGGTGTTCGGGAACGAGGTCGCCGGGCGCACGTTCGCGTACAGGTCGAAGTGGCGGCGCAGCTGCACGTTGATCGACGAGAAGCCGCCGCCGACGGGCGTGGTCAACGGGCTCTTGAGCGCGACCTTGTTGCGGCTGATGGAATCCAGCGTGGCCTGCGGCAGCAGGTCGCCGTGCTTCTCGAGGGCCACCAGGCCGGCGTCGGCCTCTTCGTACGCCAGCCCGAGCTTCATCGCGTCGAGCACGTGCAGGGTGGCGTCCATGATCTCCGGGCCGATGCCATCGCCGCGGATGACCGTGATTGTCTGGGTCATTGAGTGGGGTCCATGCTGGGGGGACGCCGGGCGCGATGCGGGGCGTCAGGGGGACGGAATGCAGCGGCCAATTATGCCAAAAGCGGCCGTTTCCTGCCGCCCGGCGGGGCCTGGACGCTGTGATCCACGGGCGCCTGCAACCCGCCGGAAGCCGGCCCGGCGGCCGCGGGAACCGCTTGGGAGCCGCCCGGATCGCGGCCATGGCCGCTCCCACAGAGGCTCCCTGGGGCTTCTACAGGGGACTCCTTGGGGGCTCCCACGCGGGCGGCCGTGGGCGTCAGCCGTGGACGTGCTCGCCGGGGGCTTCGGCGCCGGCTTCGAGCTGGTCGAGGAAGTCGACCGCACGGCGCAGGTGCGGGATGACGATGCTGCCGCCCACCACCAGGCCGATCGAGAAGGCCTCGAACATCGCGTCGCGGCCGACCCCGGCGTCGCGGCACTTGGCCACGTGGTAGCTGATGCAATCGTCGCAGCGCAGCACCAGCGAGGCGACCAGGCCCAGCAGCTCCTTGGTCGCCACGTCCAGCGCGCCGGCCTGGTAGGCCTGGGTATCGAGCGCGAAGAACCGGCGCACCACCTGGTTGGGCTCGGCCAGGATGCGTTGGTTCATGCGCTCGCGGAACTCGGTGAAGGCGCGGACGCGGTCGTCGCTCATGCGCCCTTCCCTCCCAGCAGCGGCTCGAAACCACCGGCGCGGTGCAGCGCCATCATGTCGTCGTAGCCGCCGACGTGGACGTCGCCGACGAAGATCTGCGGCACCGAGGTGCGTCCGGCCAGGGCGACCATCTTCTCGCGCTCGGCGGGGTCGGTGTCGATCCGCACCTCGGTCCACTCCAGGCCCTTGCTGCGCAGGAAGTTCTTGGCGGCGACGCAGTAGGCGCATACGGCGCTGGTGTACATCGTGATCTGGGGGGTGGCTTGCTCGTTCAAGTCGGTCTCCGGAAACTTGCGGGGTCGGCGATGGTCCGATTGTGCGGCCCCGGCGCGTGAAAGCCACCCCGCACGTGCGGGCCGCAGCGTCGCGGCCATGCGGATTAACACGGTATTCACTCCCTGCGCCGGGCACGCCCGCATCCTGTCCCCAGCCTTTTCAGGACCCGACCGCACATCCACATGCGCCCGCTTTCCGCCGCCATTGCCATGGTCTTCGCGCTCGCCGTCGCGCCTTCGGCCGCGCAGCAGCGCCTGCCCGACATCGGATCCTCCGCCGACACCGTGCTCGCACCCGCCCAGCAGGAGGAGTACGGCCAGATGCTGCTGGCGCAGCTGCGCCACTACGACTACGTCCTCGACGATCCGCTGGTCGACAGCTGGCTGCGCGGCCTCGGCAACCGCCTGGCGGCCGCCAGCGACCAGCCGGCCCAGCCCTTCACCTTCTTCATGATGAAGGACCGTTCGATCAACGCCTTCGCCACCCTCGGCGGCTACATCGGCACGAACGCCGGGCTGGTGCTGGCGGCGGAGACCGAGGACGAAGTCGCCGGCGTGATCGCCCACGAGGTCGCCCACGTCACCCAGGCGCACGTGCTGCGCAGCGTCGAGCGCGCGCAGCGCGACAGCATCCCGCTCCTGCTCGCCATGCTGGGCGCCGTGGCCGTGGCCTCGCAGAGCGGCAGCTCGTCCGGCGACGCCGGCATGGCCGCCCTCGCCAGCCTGCAGGGCCTCGCCCTGCAGCGGCAGATCGACTACACCCGCTCCAACGAATCCGAGGCCGACCGGCTCGGCATGCGCACCCTGTCGCGCAGCGGCTACGACACCGCGGCCATGGCGCGCATGTTCGAGCGCATGCAGGCGATGTCGCGCACCAACCAGGGCGGCGAGCGCGAACGCCTGCCCGACTACATGCGCACGCACCCGGTCACCACCACCCGCATCAGCGAGACGCGGCAGCTCGCCGAGCAGTACCAGGGACGCGAGGCCGGCGCCTTCGCCACCGGCGGCCTGGCCGGGAACAGCCTGCTGCTGCCGCCGGGCCTGCGCCCGGGTGCGGGCGGCGGCGTCCCGGGGCCCGCCGACACCACGGTCCAGTTCGGCTGGGTCCGCGAGCGCCTGCGCGTGCTGAGCGCCAACACACCCCGCGAGGCGATCGCCGAATACGGCCGGCTCGGCCGCGCCGGCCCGCTCGACGACGCCCAGCGCTACGGGCTGGCGGTGGCGCAACTGCTCGCCGGCAGCGGCGCCGAGGCGGCGCGCGGCTTCCAGGCCCTGCTGGCCACGCACCCCGACGACACCTGGCTGCTGCTCGGCCTGGCCCAGGCCGAAGCCCGCCAGGGCCACCACGCCGCCGCCGACGCCCGCTTCGAAGCGCTGGTCCGGCGCATGCCGCGCAACCGCGCGGTGGTGCTGGCCTATGCCGAAGTGCTGGCCGAGCGCAACAACGCCGAGGCCGGCCGCCGCGCCCAGGACATCCTGCGGCCGCTGATGGCGGCGTCCGGGGACGATCCCGTGTTCCAGCGCACCTTCGCGCGCGCCAGCGAGATCGCCGGTGACCCCGTGCGCGCGGGCGAGGCCTGGGCGGAGAGCGCCTACCTGAACGGCCGCGCCGAGCAGGCGCTGATGCAGCTGAACACCCTGCGCCGGCGCGACGACCTCGACTACTACGCCCGCGCGCGCATCGACGCCCGCATCGCCGCCATCACCCCGACCGTGCTCGAACTCCGCCGCCAGGGCATCCGCGACCCCGACCTGCGCAAGTAGGGCCAGCCGGCCGCCTCGTGACAGTGTCACCAGACTGTCACCAAACCGTCGTCTAATGGCGCCGACCCCCCAGAAGCGAGCGGTGACCGCGTGCAGAAGCGCATCCTCATCGTCGATGACGAACCCGCCATCCGCGACATGGTCGCCTTCGCCGTGCGCAAGGGCGATTACGAACCGGTGCATGCCGGCGACGCCCAGCAGGCGCAGGAAGCGATCGCCGACCGGGTGCCCGACCTGATCCTGCTGGACTGGATGCTGCCCGGCACCAGCGGCATCGAGCTGGCGCGCCGCTGGCGCCGCGAGTCGCTGACCCGCGAAGTCCCGATCATCATGCTGACCGCGCGCGGCGAGGAGAACGATCGCGTCGGCGGCCTCGAGGCCGGCGTCGACGACTACGTGGTCAAGCCGTTCTCCGCGCGCGAACTGCTGGCGCGGATCCGCGCGGTGATGCGGCGCTCGCGCGACGACGACGAGGACGGCAGCGTGACGGTCGGCGTCCTGCGCATCGACGGCGCCGCGCACCGCGTCTTCGCCGGCGACGAGCCGGTCTCGATCGGGCCGACCGAATACCGCCTGCTGCACTTCTTCATGACCCATCCCGACCGCGTCTACACGCGCTCGCAGCTGCTCGACCACGTCTGGGGCGGCAGCGTGTACGTGGAGGAGCGCACGGTCGACGTGCACATCCGCCGCCTGCGCAAGACGCTGGAGCCCTTCACCCTCGACGCCATGGTGCAGACGGTGCGCGGCGCGGGTTACCGATTCTCCGCCTCGGTCTAGACTGGCGGCATGCCGCCGACCCTCCAGCCCCCCTGGCAGCGGACCCTGGCCACGCTTGCCGTGGTCCTCGGCGCCGCCGTGCTCGCGGGACTGGCCGTGGGCCATCCGTGGCCGGCGCTGGCACTGGCGGCGCTGGCGCTGCTGGCCGCGCACCTGCTGCGCCTGCGCCGGATCTCGTACCTGCTCGAAGCGCGCGTGCGCCTGCCGCCACCGCGGTCGGGCGGCGGCGCCTGGGCCAACGTCGAGCGCCTGCTGCACCGCGCGCGCGCCGAAGTGCGCGGCCGCGAGCGCCGGCTGGTGGAGATGATGCGCGCCTACCGCGCCGTCGCCACCGCCCTGCCGGACGCGCTGGTGGTGGTGGATCGCAACACCCAGCGCCTGATCTGGTGCAACGCCGGCGCCGACCGCCTGCTCGGCCTCGACTATCCACGCGACAAGGGCGCCAGCCTGGTCGAACGGCTGCAGCCGCTGCCGATCTCGCACTGGCTCAGCGCCGGTCGCCACGCCGAACCCATCGTCGACGCCGCCTCGCCCGCCGACCCGGCGATCCGCATCAGCCTGCGCCTGATCCCCTACTCCGACGCGCTGTGGCTGCTGGTGGCGCGCGACGTCGGCAAGCTGATGCGCCTGGAGCAGGTGCGCCGGGACTTCGTCGCCAACGTCTCGCATGAACTGCGCACGCCGTTGACCGTGGTCCATGGCTACCTCGACATGCTCGACCCCGCCGACAACGAGGAATGGGAGCCGATCATTGGCGAGATGCGGCGGCAGTCGCAGCGCATGACCCAGCTGGTCGAGGACCTGCTGGCGCTGTCGCGGCTGGAGGCGCAGGACGCGCTGGAGGACGAGGACGTGGCCATGGGGCCGATGCTGTCCACCCTGCGCCGCGAGGCAGAGGCGCTCAGCCAGGGCCGGCACGCGATCGTGGTCGAGGACCTGGCCGGCGTCGACCTGCTCGGCTCCAGCCGCGAACTGCACAGCGCGTTCTCCAACCTGGTCGCCAATGCCGTGCGCTACACCCCGAGCGGGGGCCGCATCGTGGTGCGCTTCGCCCCGTCCGAAGGCGGCGGTGCGACGCTGTCGGTGGAGGACAGCGGCTACGGCATCCCCGAGTCGCATATTTCGCGGCTGACCGAGCGCTTCTACCGCGTCTCGAGCAGCCGCACCCGCGAGACCGGCGGCACCGGCCTCGGGCTCGCCATCGTCAAGCACGTGCTGCAGCTGCATCAGGCCCGCCTGGACATCACCAGCGAGGTCGGCCGCGGCAGCACCTTCACCTGCAGCTTCGGCGCGGACCGCATCGTCCAGCGCGGAAAGGATCCCCATGAGCACCCGCAAGACCAGCACGCCTCCAGGCAGGGCGCCTAGCCCGCGCACGCGCCGCGCGAAGGCCCCGGCCGACGCCGCCTCGCCCGTCGTGGCCGCGCAGCCGCAGGCCGAGGATCTCCTGCGCGATCCTTCGCTCTACCTCAACCGCGAGCTGTCGCAGCTCGACTTCAACTTCCGCGTGCTCGCACAGGCGCGCGACGCCACGATCCCGCTGCTCGAGCGCCTGCGCTTCCTGTGCATCTCCTGCACCAACCTCGACGAGTTCTTCGAGATCCGCGCCGCGACCGTGCGCCACGCGCAGGACTTCGACGTGCCGCTGGCGCCCGACGGCCTGTCGCCGGTGACCGTGCTGCGCCGCATCCACGAGCGCACCGCCGAGCTGGTGGACGCGCAGTACGCCTGCTGGAACGACGTCCTGCGCCCGGCGCTGGCCGATGCCGGCATCCGCGTGCTGGCGCGCGAAACCTGGAACGCACGCCAGCGGCGCTGGCTGCGCGCCTATTTCCGCGAAGAGATCCTGCCGGTGCTGTCGCCGCTGGGCCTGGACCCGGCCCATCCGTTCCCCAAGATCCTCAACAAGTCGCTCAACCTGGTGGTGGTGCTCAAGGGCCGCGATGCGTTCGGCCGCAGCGGCCACCTGGCCATCGTCCGCGCGCCGCGCTCGCTGCCGCGCATCATCCGCCTGCCGCAGCGCGTCTCCGGCGGCGAGCACGACTTCGTGTTCCTCTCGGCGATGCTGTCCGAATTCGTCGAGGACCTGTTCCCGGGCATGGCCGTGCGCGGTGCCTACCAGTTCCGCGTCACCCGCAACTCCGAGCTGATCGTCGACGAGGACGAGGTCGAGAACCTGGCGCTGGCGCTGCGCGACGAGCTGGTCGGCCGCGGCTACCTGCGCGCGATGCGCCTGGAGATCGCCGCCGACTGCCCGGAACCGATCGTGCGCGACCTTCTGCGCAACTTCGACCTGCCGGACAACGCGGTCTACCGCATCAACGGGCCGGTGAATCTCAACCGGGTCATCCAGGTCTACAACGAGGCCGACCGGCCGGAGCTCAAGTTCCCGCCCTTCCAGCCGCGCCAGCTGGCCGGCAGCGACGCCATGTTCGAGCGCCTCGCCGCCGGCGACGTGCTGCTCCACCATCCGTTCGACGCGTTCACCCCGGTGCTGGAACTGCTCAAGCAGGCGGCGTCCGATCCGGGCGTGCTGGCGATCAAGCAGACGCTGTACCGCACCGGGCGCGACTCGCCGATCGTCGAGCACCTGGTGCAGGCCGCGCGCAACGGCAAGGACGTGACCGTGGTGGTCGAACTGCGCGCGCGCTTCGACGAGGAGGCCAACCTCGGCCTCGCCGACCGCCTGCAGGACGCCGGCGTGCAGGTGGTCTACGGCGTGGTCGGCTACAAGACCCACGCCAAGATGCTGCTGGTGGTGCGCCGCGAGGGCCGCCGCCTGCGCCGCTACGTGCACATGGGCACCGGCAACTACCACAGCGGCACCGCGCGCGCGTACACCGACCTCAGCCTGATGACCGCCGATCCCGACATCGGCAGCGACGTGCACCAGATCTTCCAGCAGATCTCCGGCCTGGCGCCCGCGATCCGCCTGGAGCGCCTGCTGCAGTCACCGTTCACCCTGCACGACGGCGTGCTGGAGCGCATCGAGCGCGAGGCGCGCCTGGCCGCCAGCGGGCGCCCGGCGCGCATCATCGCCAAGATGAACGCCCTCAACGAGCCGCAGGTGGTGCGCGCGCTGTACGCGGCCTCGCAGGCCGGCGTGCAGATCGACCTCATCGTGCGCGGCGCCTGCACCCTGCGTCCCGGCGTGCCGGGGGTCTCGGACAACATCCGCGTGCGCTCGATCGTGGGCCGCTTCCTCGAGCACACCCGCGTGTACTGGTTCGGCAACGACGGCGCGCCGGAGACCTGGTGCGCGAGCGCCGACTGGCTCGAACGCAACCTGCTGCGCCGGGTCGAGACCTGCTTCCCGATCCTCGACCCCGCGATCGCGGCGCGCGTCTTTCGCGAAGCGCTGCAGACCTACCTCGACGACAACACCAACGCCTGGGAACTGCAGGCCGACGGCAGCTACGTGCAGGTGTCCCCGGCCGACGGCGAAGCGCCGCATTCGGCGCAGTCGGCGCTGCTGGCGGGGATCTGCGGATGAGCCCCGCGGTCGCCGCGGCGTCGCAGAGCCAGCCCTTGGCCGACGGCGACATGCTCGCCGCCATCGACCTCGGCTCCAACAGCTACCACATGGTCGTGGCCCGCTACACGCTGGGCCAGCTGCGCATCGTCGACCGCCTGCGCGAGACCGTGCGCATGGCCGAAGGCCTCGATGCGCGCGGCGGCCTCGAGGCCGAGGTGCGGCAGCGCGCGCTGCAATGCCTGGCGCGCTTCGGCCAGCGGATCCGCGACATCCCGCCGCACCGCGTGCGCGCGGTGGCGACCAACACCGTGCGCCGGCTGGCGGCGCCGCAGGCCTTCCTGATGCCGGCCGAAACCGCGCTCGGGCATGCGATCGAAGTGGTCGCCGGCCGCGAGGAGGCGCGCCTGGTCTACCTCGGCGTCGCGCAGGCGCAGCCGCCCAAGCCGGGCCACCGCCGCCTCGTGCTCGACATCGGTGGCGGCTCGACCGAATGCATCATCGGCCGCGGCTTCGAGACGCTCGAACGCGAGAGCGTGCAGCTCGGCGCCGTCGCCGGCACGCTGCGCTACTTCGGCAACGGCCGGCTGTCGCGGCGCAAGTGGCGCGACGCGCTGATCGAGGCATCGGTGGAGTTCCAGCAGTTCGCCGCGACCTATCGCAGCCTCGGCTGGCAGGAGGCGGTCGGCGCCTCGGGCACCAACAAGGCGATAGGCGAGATCTGCGCGGCGATGAAGCTCACCAAGGGCGCGATCACCGCCGAGGCCCTGCCCGTGGTGCGCGACGCGCTGCTGCGCGCCGGCCACGTCGACGACATCGACCTGCCGGGGCTGTCGGCCGAACGCCGGCCGATCATCGCCGGCGGGCTGCTGGTGCTGGAAGCGGCGTTCACCAGCCTCGGCCTGCAGCGCATGATGGTCAGCAAGGCGGCGCTGCGCGAAGGCGTGCTCCACGACCTGGTCGGCCGCGCCGGCGACCAGGACCCGCGCGAGGCCTCGGTCGACGCGCTGGTGCAGCGCTACGGCATCGACGTGGCGCAGGCGCTGCGCGTCGAGGCCAGCGCGCTGCGGCTGTTCGACCTGGTGGCACCCGCCTGGCAGCTGACACCCGACGACCGCCTCATGCTGTCCTGGGCCGCGCGCCTGCACGAGCTCGGCCTCACCATCGCGCACAGCCAGTACCAGGTCCACGGCGCCTACATCCTTGCGCACTCCGACATCGCGGGGTTCTCGCGCCAGGAGCAGGAGTTCCTGGCCGCACTGGTGCGCGCGCACCGGCGCAAGGTGCCGAAGAACGTGTTCGAGGCCCTGCCCGACCGCCTGCTGCCGGCGGCGCGACAGCTCTCGGTCCTGCTGCGGCTGGCCGTGCTGCTGCACCGTGGCCACGAGAGGCCCGAGATCCCCGGCCTCGATGCCGTGGCCCGCGGGGCCACGCTGGAGCTTCGCCTGCCCGCCCGCTACCTCGATGAACGCCCGCTGCTGCAGGCGGATCTCGCGGGCGAACCGGCCGAGATCCCGGCGCTGGGCATCACGCTGCGCATCGGCTGACGCGCACCATCCGCCACCGTATCGAGCGGTGCTATGCTCCGGCGATCCATTCCGGAGACAGCAATGGGTCGTCGAATCACCGTCCTGGTCCTGTCGCTGGTCGTCGCGCTGGCGGCGGCCTGCTCCAGCGGTCCCGCGCGCCGCGTGTCCGAACCCGCCGCAAGCATCCAGGAGCTGGCCGTGCAGGCCGACGGCAGCTGGTCGATCAGCCTGCGCCTGCAGAACTACAGCAGCGTGCCGATGCGCTTCGACGCGATCGACCTCCAGGTCACCGTCGGCGGCCAGGCCGCGGGCACGCTGGCCGACGCACCCGCGCTGGAGATCGGGCCGGAGTCGGCCGACGTGGTCGCCGTGCGCATGCAGCCCGCATCCGGCGCCCGCATGCTGCTGGCCGACACGCTCGCCGCCGGCCGCGGCGTCGACTACGCACTGGACGGCACCATCAGCGCGGCCCCCGCCGACCGCGGCAACGCCCGCAGCTACCCCGTGAAGCGCAAGAGCGCGCTGAGCCCCGCCCCGGGCCTGGCAGGCGTGCTGCGCTGAGCGCGTCCCCCATCGCAGACAGACAGGATCCTCCCTGCCCATGAGCCAGTACACCGCCCCGCTTGCCGACTTCCGCTTCGTCCTCGACGACGTGCTCGACGCGCAGGCGCAGTTCGCCCGGCTGGGCCATGCCGACGCCACGCCCGACGTGATCGACGCCGTGCTCGAGGAAGCCGCGCGCTTCAGCGGCAGCGTGCTCGCGCCGCTCAACGCCGTCGGCGACCAGCAGGGCTGCCGCCACGACCCCGCCACCGGCGACGTCACCACGCCCGAGGGCTTCAAGGCCGCCTATGCGCAGTACGTCGACGGCGGCTGGCCGGGCCTCACCGCCGCGCCGGAGCACGGCGGCCAGGGCCTGCCGCACCTGGTCGGCACCGTCGTGAGCGAGATGATCAACGGCGCCAACCTGGCCTGGGGCAACTTCCCGCTGCTCTCGCACGGCGCGGTGGAAGCGCTGCGCCAGCACGGCCAGGACTGGCAGCGCGAGGTGTTCCTCAAGCCGCTGATCGAAGGCCGCTGGACCGGCACCATGTGCCTCACCGAGCCGCACTGCGGCACCGACCTCGGCCTGCTGCGCACCCGCGCCGAGCCCGTCGGCGACGATGCCTACGCGATCACCGGCACCAAGATCTTCATCACCGCCGGCGAGCACGACTTCACCGACAACATCATTCACCTGGTGCTGGCCAAGCTGCCCGACGCACCGGCGGGCGCCAAGGGCATCTCGCTGTTCGTGGTGCCGAAGTTCAAGGTGGCGCGCGACGGCAGCGTCGGCGAGCGCAACGCGGTGCGCTGCGGCTCGATAGAACACAAGATGGGCATCAAGGGCTCGGCCACCTGCGTGATGAACTTCGACGGCGCCCAGGGCTGGCTGGTCGGCGAGGCGCACGGCGGGCTCAAGGCCATGTTCACCATGATGAACTCCGCGCGCCTGGGCGTCGGCCTGCAGGGCATCGGCCTGTCCGAGCGTGCGTACCAGAACGCGCTGCGCTATGCGCGCGAGCGCCTGCAGTCGCGCGCGCTCAGCGGCCCGAAGCGCCCCGACAAGCCGGCCGACCCGATCATCGTCCACCCCGACGTGCGTCGCATGCTGCTGTCGGTGAAGGCGCTGACCGAAGGCAGCCGCATGCTGGCGATGCACGCCGGCAGCCTGCTCGACGCCGCCAGCCACGCCGACGACGCGGCCGAACGCGAGCGCGCCGAGACCCTGGTGAGCTTCCTCACCCCGATCTCCAAGGCCTGCCAGACCGAATGGGGCATCGAGAACACCTACAACGCCCTGCAATGCTTCGGCGGCCATGGCTACATCGCCGAGCACGGCATGGAGCAGCTGGCGCGCGACGCCCGCATCACCACGCTCTACGAAGGAACCACGGGCATCCAGGCGCTGGACCTGGCCGGACGCAAGACCGCGTCCTCGCGCGGCGCCGGCCTGAAGCTGTTCCTGGCCGAGGTCGAAGCCTTCTGCGCGGCGCACGAAGGCGACGGCGAGCTGGCAGCGGACATCGCCACCCTGCGCGCGAAGTGCGTCGAGTGGAGCGAACTCACCACCGGGATGCTGCAGGCGGCGGCGGGCAACCCCGACGAACTCGGCGCGGCTTCCTGGGACTATCTCTTCTATTCCGGCTACGTGGTGCTGGCGTACTGGTGGCTGCGCGCGCGCGCGGCCGCCCGGGACTCGTCGATGCCTGCGGCGTTCAAGGACGCCAAGCGCGAGGCGGCGCGGTTCTACTTCGCCCGCATCCTGCCGCGCACGCTGGCCCATGCCGAGGCGATCCGCGCCGGCGCCGGCCCGCTGATGGCGCTCGACGCCGACAGCTTCGGCGACTGAGGCCGCGCCGCTACACAAGCTGTCACCATGGGCGTATAAGCTGTTGTTCCCATGGAACCCGACAGAGCGCGGCTACGCCTTGTCAGCGGCATTGAACCCCCGGCAGCGCCGGCGTCCCGGCAGGTGGCCGGCACGGGGGTCCCGGCGCTGGGACGCGTGCGCCTGCTGGCCTTGGATGCACACGGGCGCGCCCTCGACTGGATGAGCTGGCAGGAAGCCACCTGCCTCTACGTGCGCGGCGCGGTGGCCTGGACCCTCGGCCAGCCCTGCCTGTCGGTGCGCGGCGGCACCAGCCGCGCGACCGGCCTGCGCAGCCTGGTGGAACTGCATCCGATCGTGGCCGCGCGCGGCCATGCCCACGCCCGGGCCATCGACCCCACGCCGGCGCTGACCAACAGCGCGCTGTTCGCACGCGACCAGCACCTGTGCATGTACTGCGGACAGGGCCATCCCCGCCAGCAACTCACCCGCGACCACGTGCATCCGGTCTCGCGCGGCGGCGCCGACATCTGGGAGAACGTGGTCACCGCCTGCTTCGCCTGCAACTCGCGCAAGGGCAACCGGACGCCCACGCAGGCTTCGATGCCGCTGCTGGCGGTGCCGTACCGCCCGAGCTGGATCGAGCACCTGATCCTCTCCAACCGCAACATCCTGGCCGACCAGATGGCGTTCCTGTCCAGCCAGCTGCCGAAGCGCCGCAGGCACTGAGCACGGCAGCGCCGCAGTTCGCAGCGCAAGCGCGACAGACGTCACCAAACAACGCCACGAGTGACGCGCAGCAGCCGGAACTGCCGCGCAGCGCGCGTTGACGCAGGTGGCGGCCTCCGCAACACTCCTCCGACTCACCACCGTCGGGAATGCCGCGCGATGTCCTTGACCCTCGGCCTGACCGGGATGGATCCAGCTACCGAAGCCGCCCTCAAGGCCGCGTTCCTGGAAGCCAACGCGCGCCTCGGCGATCGCTGGTCGCTGGTCCCCGATGCGGAAGCCGGCCATGTCGTGGTCGACATGGACAGCATGTACGGCCCGATGAGCTGGCTGCGGCTGCACGCCGCCGGCCGCCACGTGATCGGACTGACCTCGGCGCCGCGGACGCAGACCGACTTCCGGCTGGGCCGCCCCTTCGACGTCGAGCAGCTGATGCAGCTGCTGGCCGAGGTGGCGCGCGCCGCAGGGATCGAACTGCAGGCCGCTGGCGAAGCGCCGCCGGCCGCGGACGCCACCCGGGCCACGGCACCGCCAGCCGACGCGGCGATCGCAACGGAGGCGACCACCGCGCCCGCGGCGGCACCCGAAGTCGAACCCGTTCCGGATCCGGCGGCGACCTCCGGTTCCGGGCACGCCGTACACGAGTCCTCGGTTCCCGAAGCTCCGACTCCGAACCCGGCCCCAGCATCCGAGGCCGAGGCCGAGCGAGAGTCCGCGTCCGCTCCCGCACTGGACCCCGCCCCCACCGCTGCGGACGAGCCCGCACCACACGCCGCACCCGCGGCCGTCGCGGCCACCGAAGCCGGACGCGACCTCGCGGCCTGGCTTCAGCCGGGCGCACTTGCCGGGCGCGTGCGCTGCCGCGGCGCCGATGGCACCGTGCTGCTGATCGATGCGGGCGCGGACACCTGGCACGGGCCGACGGCCCTGAAGCCGGTGGCCGGATGCTTCGAAGGCGTCATCGCCGCAGACGAACTCGAGAGGGTCGACGATGCCACTTGGCTGCGCGAATCCGCGGCCGCCGGTGCCCCGCAGCCCCTGTCCCGCCTGCGCTGGCTGGGTGGCCTGCTCGCGGGCAAGGGCGAGCTGCTGCCCGGCTTCAGCGCCTCCGACCGCTTCCAGCTCAACAAGTGGCCGCAGACCGAGCGCGAATACCCGCGCCACTTCCGCATCGCCACCCAGATGATGAAGGGCCCGGCGACGCTGTCCGAGATCGCGCAGGCCAGCGGCGTGCCCGAATCGGACGTGGCCGACTTCATCAACGCCAACCTCGCCACCGGCTTCGCCGAACCCGCCGTCGAAGCGCCGCCCGTGGCCGAGGAGCCGGCCAGGGCGCGCGTCGGGCTGCTGGGCCGCCTGCGCAACCGCTGAACAGGCTCGACGGCGCCCCGGCGGCGCACATGCGCCGCGGTACGCCGCACCGTCTTACAATGCGCGGATGATCGACTCCACGCGCCATCCGCGCCTCGCGCGCATCGACAGCCCGGCCCGCCTCCGCGAATTCGACGAAGCGGAACTGCCCGCGATCGCCGACGAACTGCGCGCCTACCTCATCGAATCCGTCGGCCGCAGCGGTGGCCACTTCGGCGCCGGCCTGGGCGTGGTCGAGCTGACCACGGCCCTGCACTACCTCTACGACACGCCCCGCGACCGCATCGTCTGGGACGTCGGCCACCAGGCCTATCCGCACAAGATCCTGACCGGCCGCCGCGACGCCATCCACACGGTGAAGCAGAAGGACGGCATCGCGCCGTTCCCCAAGCGCGAGGAAAGCGAGTACGACACCTTCGGAGTCGGCCATTCCTCGACCAGCATCTCGGCGGCGCTGGGCATGGCGATCGCATCGGCGCGCGCCGGCGACGACCGCCGCGTGGTCGCCGTGATCGGCGACGGCGCGATGACTGCGGGCATGGCCTACGAAGCGCTGAACCACGCCGGCGGCATGGAGCCCGAGCCCGACATCCTGGTGATCCTCAACGACAACCGGATGTCGATCAGCGAGAACGTCGGCGGCCTGACCAAGATGCTCGGCCGCGCCACCGGCAGCCAGACGCTCAACGCGCTGCGCGAAGGCGGCAAGAAGCTGCTCGGCGACAGGAACGGGCCGCCCGCGCGCTTTGTGCGCCGCTGGGAAGAGCACTGGAAGGGCATGCTGCTGCCGTCCACCCTGTTCGAGGAGATGGGCTTCCACTACACCGGCCCGATCGACGGCAACGACATGAAGGCGCTGGTCTCGGCGCTGAAGGTCGTGCGTGGCATGAAGGGCCCACAGTTCCTGCATGTCATCACCACCAAGGGCAAGGGCTACGAGCGCGCCGAGGGCGACCAGATCGGCTACCACGCGGTCTCGCCCTTCGATCCCGACCAGGGCGTGGTGGCCAGGCCCGGCGCGGTGAAGAAGCCCACCTACACCGACGTCTTCGGCGACTGGCTGTGCGACATGGCCGCCGCCGACCCGAAGCTCATGGGCATCACCCCGGCGATGCGCGAAGGCTCGGGCCTGGTGCGCTACTCGAAGGAGTTCCCGGAGCGCTATTTCGACGTCGCCATCGCCGAGCAGCACGCGGTGACGCTCGCCGCCGGCATGGCCTGCGAGGGCGCGAAGCCGGTGGTCGCGATCTATTCCACCTTCCTCCAGCGCGGCTATGACCAGCTGGTGCACGACGTCGCGATCCAGAACCTCGACGTGCTGTTCGCGATCGACCGCGGCGGCGTGGTCGGGCCGGACGGCGCAACGCACGCCGGCAACCTCGACCTGAGCTACCTGCGCTGCGTGCCGAACATGGTGGTGATGGCGCCGGCCGACGAGAACGAGTGCCGGCAGATGCTGTCCACCGGCTTCCGCTTCGAAGGCCCGGCCGCGGTGCGCTATCCGCGCGGCAGCGGCCCCGGCATCGCAGCCGACGCTTCGCTCGACACCCTGCCGATCGGCAAGGCGCAGCTGCGCCGCCAAGGCACGGGCATCGCGCTGCTGGCCTTCGGCGCCACGGTGCCGGCCGCCGAGGCGGTGGGCGCCGAGCTCGGCCTGACCGTGGTCAACATGCGCTTCGTGAAGCCGCTCGACCGCGAGCTGCTGCTGGAGCTGGCGCGCACGCACGAAGGCTTCGTGACCATCGAGGACAACGTGGTCGCCGGAGGTGCCGGCTCGGGCGTCTCCGAACTGCTGGCCGCCGAGCGCGTGCTGCTGCCGGTGCTGCACCTCGGCCTGCCCGACGCCTTCCAGCACCACGCCAGCCGCGAGGACCTGCTGGCCGAGGCCGGCATCGACGCCGCGGGCATCCGCGCCGCAGTGCTCGACCGCTGGCCGCAGGCCGGCCAGGCCGACGCCGCGGGCCCTCGCAGCGCGGCGGGCTGAGGTTTTCCGCGGGGCCTATACTCCCGGCATCCGGCGCGCCGCTGCCCGGCGGCCGACCGGGGGGAGGGCCAGGTGAACACAGGACCATCGGGCACGGAGGCCGCGCAGGCGACGGTCTTCAGCTCGCCACGCGCACGCGCCGCGCTGCCCAGGCGCATCTATCGCTATCGCATGCTCGGCATGGGGCTGGGCGCGCTTGCGATGGCGATGGTGCTCTGGGAGCTCCAGGCCGGGCCGCTGCGCTGGATCCTGTGCGCGCTCACCGGCCTGGCCTGGCCGCACCTCGCCTACCAGCTCGCGAAGCGGAGCGCCGATCCGTTCAAGGCCGAACAGCGGAATCTGCTGGCCGATTCCGCGATCGCCGCGTTCTGGGTGCCGCTGATGCACTTCAACCTGCTGCCCAGCGTGCTGCTGCTGGCGCTGTCGGCCGCCGACAAGGTCAACTCCGACGTGCCCGGGATCTTCCGCCGCACGCTTCCGGTCTCCGTGGCCGCACTGCTGGCCGGCGGCCTGGCGACCGGCTTCGCCTTCGAGCCGGCCTCCAGCACCGCCGTGATCCTGGCCTGCCTGCCGATGCTGCTGATCCACACCGGGCTGGTCAGCCTCGGGCGGCAGCAGCTGGTGCGCAAGGTGGTGCAGAAGAACCGCGAGCTTGACCTGCTCGGCCGCGTCGACCGGGTCACCGGCCTGGCGCTGCGTGGCCACTGGGAGCGCGACGCCGCCCTGGCGCTGCACGATGTCCACGCACTGGACCGCCCCGCGACCCTGCTGCTCATCGACGTGGACGGCTTCAAGCGCGTCAACGACGACAGCGGCCACCTCGCCGGTGACGCCCTGCTGCGCGCCGCCGGTGCCGCCTTGCGCACGCTGCTGCGCCCGGGCGACATCGCCGGCCGCTATGGCGGCGACGAGTTCGCCGTGGTCTGTCCCGCCACCGGACTCGAGGAGGCCGCCCGGCTGGCCGAAGCCTACCGGGCCGCGGTCGAGACGATCGTGCTCGCGGAGGCGCCGGACCACGGGCACTCCGTGAGCATCGGCATCGCACTGGCGGGCCGCGGACACGCGCGCATCGAGGACTGGATCCACGAGGCGGACGCTGCGCTTTACGAGGCCAAGCGCAGCGGTCGCAACCGCCTGGTGCTGTCGCCGGGGGAAGCACTGGGCGCGACCGGCTGAGGTTGGCCGCAGACGTTCCAGGGCGCTTCGATGGCATGGCCACGGGCCGCCAGCTTCTCCAGCATCCCGTCCGCGCCGGGCAGATGGTGCATCGGCAGCATCGCGAAGCTGGACGGGTGCTCGGCCAGCGCCGCATCCACCGGAAAGCACGAAGCCCGCGCGAGGCGGGCTTCGTGTTCGAGATGGTCGGGGTAGCCGGATTCGAACCGACGACCACTTGTCCCCCAGACAAGTGCGCTACCAGGCTGCGCTATACCCCGGTCGGAGAATTATAGCCGCCGCGGCGCCCCGATGGGAGCCGCGCGGCATCGAAACTTTCACCGTGCTCAGCGCCGCAGCAGCTGCAGCACGTCCTCCAGCTCCATCCGCACCTGGCGGACGATCTGGGTGCTGAGCGCGGATTCCTGGCGGGCGTCCTCGCCCTCCAGGCGCAGGCGCGCGCCGCCGATGGTGTAGCCCTGCTCGTACAGCAGGCCGCGGATCTGGCGCACCATCAGCACGTCGTGGCGCTGGTAGTAGCGGCGGTTGCCGCGGCGCTTGACCGGGCTGAGGCTGGGGAACTCGGTTTCCCAGTAGCGCAGCACGTGCGGCTTGACGTCGCAGAGCTCGCTGACCTCGCCGATGGTGAAGTAGCGCTTGGCCGGGATCGGCGGGAGTTCGCGGTTGCTGCCGGGGTCAAGCATGGGTGCCTCCCGCGTACGCTTCCACGCGTTCCTTGAGCTTCTGGCCGGGGCGGAAGGTGACCACGGTACGGGCCGAGATCGGGATCTCCTCGCCGGTCTTGGGATTGCGGCCGGGGCGCTGGTTCTTGCGGCGCAGGTCGAAGTTGCCGAAGCCCGACAGCTTGACCTGGCGGCCGCCCTGCAACGCCTCGCGCAGCGCGTCGAAAAACGCGTCGACGAACTCCTTCGCCTCGCGCTTGTTCAGGCCGACCTCCACGTAGAGCCGCTCAGCCATTTCAGCCTTCGTCAACGCCATGCCGCCAGTCTCCTCAGCCCCTGATCCGCGCTCCATGCGCGACCGCGACGGCATCGGTGACCGAGGCCACCACCGCATCCACGTCGCGGTCGACCAGCGTGCGCGATGCGTCCTGCAGAATCAAGCCCATGGCGACACTCTTGAATCCTGTTTCCACGCCTTTCCCGGCGTAGACGTCGAACAGGTGCAGGGCCTTCAGGAAGGGGCCGGCCGCCGCCGAGGCGGTCGCTTCCAGCTCCCCCCAGGACACGCTGTCGGCGACGATGAACGCGAGGTCGCGGCGCACCGAGGGGAACTTCGACAGCGTGCCCGCCCGCGGCAGCGCGCGCGCGGTGATGGCGGTCAGGTCGAGCTCGAAGGCCACCACCGGATGGTCGAGGTCGAGCGCCTGCTGAAGCCGCGGATGGAGTTCGGCGATCGCACCCACCACCCTACCGTCGCGCAGCACCTCGGCGGCGCGCCCCGGATGTGCCCACGACGGCGCGGCGGCGCGGAACTCCAGCCGTGCACCCGACAGCGCGGCCAGTGCCTCGAGGTCGCCCTTGAGATCGTGGAAGTCGACCCGGCGCGCGGGCACGCCCCACTGCTCCGCCAGGGCGTCACCGCTGGCGACGGCCGCGATGCGCGGGGTTTCCAGCGGGGCTTCGCCAGCCCGGGCGCTGAACACCTTGCCGAGTTCGAACAGGCGCACGCGCCCCTGCTGGCGCGCGGCGTTGCGCGCCAGCGCGTCGACCAGCCCTGGCAGCAGGCGCGGACGCATCACGCCGAGTTCGGCGCTGAGCGGGTTGGCCAGCGGCACCAGGGCCTCGTCGGCCTGCCAGCGCGCGAGCAGCGTGGCGTCGACGAAGGCGTAGTTGATCGCTTCCAGGTAGCCGCGTCCGGCCAGCGCGCGGCGCAGGTCGCGCTCGGGCACGCGGCCTTCGGTCGGCGCCACCAGGCGCGTGGCACCGCCGGGCAGCGTGGTCGGGATGGCGTCGTAGCCGTGGATGCGCGCGATTTCCTCGACGAGGTCCTCCTCGATCGCGAGGTCGAAGCGGCGGGTCGGGGCGGTGACCGTCCAGCCTTCGGCCGTGGCCTCCACGCCCAGGCCCAGCGCGCGCAGGATGCGCTCGACTTCGGCATCGGCGATGTCCACGCCCAGCACGCGGGCGAGGCGGGCGCGGCGCAGCACGATCTTCGCCGGGCGCGGCAGCGCCTCGGGCAGCACGGCCTCGGTGACCGGACCCGGCGAGCCGCCGGCGATGTCGAGGACGAGCTTCGTGGCGTACTCGATCGCGGTGCGCGGCAGCTCCGGGTCGACGCCGCGCTCGAAGCGGTGGCCGGCATCGGTGTGCAGGCCCAGGCGGCGGCCGCGGCCGATGATCGCGGCCGGGGCGAAGTGCGCAGCCTCGAGGAAAACCGTGCGGGTCGCATCGGTCACGCGGGTGTCGTGGCCGCCCATCAGGCCGGCCAGCCCGACCGGGCGGTCGGCGTCGGTGATCACCAGGAAGCCGTCGTCGAGCGCGGCCTCGCGCCCATCAAGCAGCTTCAGCGATTCGCCGGCGCGGCCGCGGCGCACGCCCACCGGGCCCTTCAGCAGGCCGCGGTCGTAGGCGTGCATCGGCTGGCCGAGTTCGAGCATCACGTACTGGGTCACGTCCACCAGCAGCGAGACCGGTCGCACGCCGCTGCGGCGCAGGCGCTCGGCCATCCACGCCGGCGTGGCGCGGGCGGCGTCGACGCCCTCGATCACGCGGCCGAGGTAGCGCGGGGCGTGGGCGCCCGCCTCCAGGCGCACGTCGACCGTGGCCTCGCTGGCGGCCGGAACCGGCGCGGCGTCGAGCGCGGCCACTTCGCCACCGCAGGCCGCGGCCACGTCGAAGGCGATGCCGCGGATGCCGAAACAGTCGGCGCGGTTGGGCGTGAGCTTGAGTTCGAAGCTGGCGTCCGGCAGGCCGAGGTAACCGGCCAGCGGCGCGCCGAGGGGCGCGTCGCCGGGCAGCTCGAGCAGGCCCGAGGCGTCGGCGTCGAGGCCGAGCTCCTTCGCCGAGCACAGCATGCCGTTGGATTCGACGCCGCGCAGCTTCGCGGCCTTGATCGTGAGTTCGCCGACCGTGGTGCCGATGGTCGCCAGCGGCGCGACCAGGCCGGGGCGCGCGTTCGGCGCGCCACAGACGATCTGCAGCATGCCGGCGGCCCCGGCATCGACCTGGCAAACCTGCAGGCGGTCGGCCTCGGGATGCTTTTCGGCGGACACGATGCGCGCCACCACCACGCCGTCCAGCGCCTCGCCCAGCGGCGTGACCTCTTCGACCTCCAGGCCGATCGCGGTCAGGGTCGCGGCCAGCCCGTCGCGGGTGGCCGTGGTCGGCACGTGCTGGCGCAGCCAGTTCTCGGAGAATTTCATCGCAACACCCGGTTGTCAGGGTCGAAGGACTGACGCTGGCGCGTCAGGCGAACTGGCGCAGGAAGCGCAGGTCGTTGTCGAAGAAGCTGCGCAGGTCGTCGACGCCATAGCGCAGCATCGCGAAGCGCTCCACGCCCAGGCCGAAGGCGAAGCCGCTGTAGCGCTCGGGGTCGATGCCGACCGCGCGCAGCACGTTCGGATGCACCATGCCGCAGCCCAGGACCTCCAGCCAGCGGGTGCTGCCGTCGGGCTGCGCCCAGGCGATGTCGACTTCGGCCGAGGGCTCGGTGAAGGGGAAGTAGCTCGGGCGGAAGCGCATCTCGAAGTCGCGCTCGAAGAAGGCGCGGACGAATTCCGACAGCGTGCCCTTGAGGTCGGCGAAGCTCGCGTGCTCGTCGACCAGCAGGCCCTCGCACTGGTGGAACATCGGCGTGTGGGTCTGGTCGGAGTCGCTGCGGTAGACCTTGCCCAGCGCGATCATGCGCAGCGGCGGCTGGCCGCCGCGGGCGAGCAGGTCCTGCATGTAGCGCACCTGCACGCCCGAGGTGTGGGTGCGCAGCAGGCGCCCGTCGGGGAAATAGAAGGTGTCGTGCATGGCCCGCGCCGGATGGTGCGGCGGGAAGTTCAGGGCCTCGAAGTTGTGCCAGTCGTCCTCGATCTCGGGGCCGTCGGCGAGCTCGTAGCCCAGGCGTCCGAAGATGTCGGCGATGCGTTCCATGGTCCGGCTGACCGGGTGCAGGCCGCCTGCTTCGCCGTTGCGGCCCGGCAGGGTCACGTCGATGGTTTCGGAGGCCAGGCGGGCGTCGAGCGCGGCGGCGTCGAGCGTTGCCTTGCGCGCGGCCAGCGCCTCGCCGATGGCGTCGCGGGCGCGGTTGATGGCTTCGCCCGCGGCCTTGCGCTGGTCGGCCGGCAGCGCGCCCAGCGACTTCAGCTGCGCGGTGACGCTGCCGCTCTTGCCCAGGAGCGCCACGCGCAGGCCCTCGACGGCGTCGGGGCCCGCGGCTGCGGCGATGTCGGCGAGCGCCTGCTCGCGGATGGATTCGATCTCGGTCATCGGAGCACCATCGGGGGCCCTTTCCCGGGCCGTAAACGAAACATGGGGAAGGACTTGCGCCCTTCCCCATGCGTGTATCGACTGCCTGTGTTCCGCCAAGCGCTCCTGTAGGAGCAGCTATAGCTGCGACCCCGTTCTGGCCATCTTGTCGGTCGCAGCTGTAGCTGCTCCTACAACGTCGGCAGGACGGCGCCGGGCAGGTTTACGCTGCGAGCGCGCCCTTCGCCTTCTCGGCCAGCGCGGCAAAACCCGCCGCGTCGTGCACGGCGATGTCCGCCAGCACCTTGCGGTCGAGGGTGATGCCGGCCTTCATCAGGCCGTTCATGAAGCGGCTGTAGCTCATGCCGTTGATGCGGGCCGCCGCGTTGATGCGGGTAATCCACAGCGAACGGAAGTTGCGCTTCTTCTGCTTGCGGCCGATGTAGGCGTACTGCAGGGCCTTGGTGACGGCCTGCTTGGCGACGCGGAAGACCTTGCGGCGCGCGTTGTAGTAACCCTTGGCCTGCTTGAGGACCTTCTTGTGACGGCGGCGCGCCTGAACGCCACGCTTGACTCGTGCCATGGTTCAGTCCTCCTCAGAGATACGGCAGCATGCGGTCGAGACGACCGGAGTCGCACGCCGGGATGTGGTTCGTCTGGCGGAGGTTGCGCTTACGCTTCGTCGCCTTCTTGGTCAGGATGTGGCTGCGGTTGGCGTGGCCCGCCTTGTACTTGCCGGAAGCGGTCTTCCGGAAGCGCTTGGCCGCGCCCCGATGCGTCTTGATCTTGGGCATTGCTGTGTCCTTGTCGGTATTTCGTACTGGCCCGGGCGGTGGCCTGCGCCACGCTTTCCGTCCTGCCCTTGCCGGTGTGATGGCCGCGGCCCCATGGGAACCGTGGCGGGTCCAACCGGCCCGCGCGCAAGGCACGCGGACCGAGCCGCGCATTATGCACGGCAGGTGGTTCCGTTTGCAAATCAGGGGGTTCGGGCCGCCTGGGCGGCCCACGCGCGCGCGACGGCGCGCGGCGTCACTTCTTCTTCGGCGCGATCATCATGACCATCTGGCGGCCTTCCAGGCGCGGCCGGGACTCGATCACGATGTCCTCGCCGAGATCGGCCTCGATGCGCGCGGCCATGCCGCGGCCCAGCTCCTGGTGGCTCATTTCGCGGCCACGGAAGCGGATGTTGACCTTGATCTTGTCGCCTTCCTCGAGGAACCCGCGCATCTTGCGCAGCTTGATCTGGTAGTCGCCCTCGTCGGTCACCGGACGGAACTTGACTTCCTTGATCTCGACCTGCTTCGACTTCTTCTTGGCCTCGTTGGCGCGCTTCTGCGCCTCGAAGCGGAACTTGCCGAAGTCCATGATCTTGCAGACCGGCGGATCGGCGTTGGGCTGGATCTCGACGAGGTCCAGTCCTTCCTCCTCGGCCATGGCGATGGCTTCGTCGCGCGAAAGCACGCCGACCATCTCGCCGTCCGAGCCGATCACGCGTACGCGGGGGACGCGGATTTCGAGGTTCCTGCGGTTCTGCTTGTCCGGGGTACTGATATTGCAATCTCCGTGGGTGGCACTTCTGGCTGGGCCCATTTCCGGGACCCACGGCACCTGCCGCATGGCAGGCACCGGGCTACATGATACTCAGGGACCCCGCTCCGCGTGCAGACGGGCCGTGAAGTCGGCCAGCGGCATCGAACCCAGGTCTTCCCCTCCGCGCGTGCGTACCGCAACCGCCCCCTGCTCCTTCTCGCGGTCCCCCACCACGAGCAGGTACGGCACGCGCGCGAGCGTGTGCTCGCGAATCTTATAGCCGATCTTCTCGTTGCGCAAATCCGATTCCACCCGGAGCCCTTGATCCGCAAGGGTTTTCCGGACCTCGGCAGCCCAGTCGGCCTGGGCGTCGGTGATGTTCATCACCACCGCCTGGACCGGGGCCAGCCAGGCCGGGAAGGCACCGGCGTGGTGCTCGATCAGGATGCCGATGAAGCGCTCCATCGAACCCACGATGGCGCGGTGCAGCATGACCGGCGTGCGCTTGGCACTGCTCTCGTCGACGTATTCAGCGCCAAGGCGGCCCGGCATCATGAAGTCGACCTGCATCGTGCCCAGCTGCCAGGTGCGGCCGATGGCGTCGCGCAGGTGGTACTCGATCTTGGGGCCGTAGAAGGCGCCCTCGCCCGGCAGCTCCTGCCACTCGACCCCGGCCGCGGACAGTGCGCCGCGCAGGGCGGCCTCGGCCTTGTCCCAGGTGGCGTCGTCGCCCAGGCGCGATTCGGGGCGCAGGGCCAGCTTCACCTGCACGTCGGTGAAGCCGAAATCGGCGTAGACCTTCATGGCCTGGGCGTGGAAGTCGGTGACCTCCTGCTCGATCTGGGCCTCGGTGCAGAACACATGGCCGTCGTCCTGGGTGAAGCCGCGCACGCGCAGGATGCCGTGCAGGGCGCCGGAGGGCTCGTTGCGGTGGCAGCTGCCGAACTCGCCGTAGCGGATCGGCAGGTCGCGGTAGCTGTGCAGGCCCTGGTTGAACACCTGCACGTGGCCCGGGCAGTTCATGGGCTTCACCGCGTAGGTCCGCTTCTCGGACTCGGTGAAGAACATGTTCTCCTTGTAGTTGTCCCAGTGGCCGGACTTCTGCCACAGGCTGACGTCGAGGATCTGCGGGCAGCGCACCTCGCCGTAGCCGCTGGCGCGGTAGACGCCGCGCATGTACTGCTCCACCACCTGCCACAGGGCCCAGCCCTTGGGGTGCCAGAACACCAGGCCCGGGGCCTCTTCCTGCAGGTGGAAAAGCTCCTGCTGCTTGCCGATGCGGCGGTGGTCGCGCTTCTCGGCCTCCTCGATGCGCTGCATGTAGGCCTTGAGCTGCTTGGCATCGGCCCAGGCGGTGCCGTAGATGCGCTGCAGTTGCTCGTTCTTGGCATCGCCGCGCCAGTAGGCGCCGGAGGTCCGCAGCAGCTTGAAGGCCTTCAGGAAGCGCGTGTTGGGCACGTGCGGGCCGCGGCACATGTCCACGTACTCCTGGTGGTGGTACAGGCCCATGGCCGTGACCTCGGGGCCCATGTCCTCGATCAGGCGCAGCTTGTAGTCCTCGCCGCGGGCCTTGAACGTCTCGATCACCTCGTCACGCGGGGTCGTGCGCTTGATGACGTCGTACTCGGTGTCGATCAGCTCGCGCATGCGGGCCTCGATCGCAGCCATGTCCTCCGGCGTGAAGGGCTGGGCGCGCCAGATGTCGTAGTAGAAGCCGTCCTCGATCACCGGGCCGATCACCATCTTGGCGTCCGGGTAGAGCTGCTTGACCGCGTGGCCCACGAGATGGGCGCAGGAGTGGCGGATGATCTCCACGCCCTCCGGGTCCTTCGGGGTGAGGATCTGCAGGCTGGCATCGTGGTCGATGAGGTCGGAGGCATCGACCTGGCGGCCGTCGACCTTGCCGGCCACGGTGGCCTTGGCCAGGCCCGGGCCGATGGACTCGGCGACCTGCATGACGGTGACGGGGGCGTCGAACTCGCGGCGGCTGCCGTCTGGGAGCGTGATCGTGATCATGGCGATGGGGTGTCTGGTGGGTTCGGACCACGGTATTGGCCGAGGCCCGTGGGCATGAAAAAAGGCGCCACGCGGGCGCCTTCCGGAATCGGCCGCGGGCGGGATCAGCAATGGGCGGAGGTAGTGTCCATGTCGCACGCTCGGCCGGCGCGTTGGCGCGGGCCACCTGTCTCCCGGGGATGCGGCCCGATTCTAGCCGAAACCCGGACGCCCGGACGGAACGCGGCACCTCAGCCGCCGCGTCCGACCACGCCGGGTGGCAGCCCCGAACCCGGCGGCGGGGCCGCCCCGCCTCCGGTTGCCACGCCCACCGCGTTGTAGGGCGAAAACTGGCCCAGCACGCCGTTGAAGAACATCGCCGCCATCGGCGGCGCGCTGACAATCAGCATGGTCAGGATCAGGCCCATGCCCCCCTGCTGCATCGCCATCGAAGCCAGACTCTCCTGCGGCGCGCCGGTTAGCCAGTCGGCCACCCAGAACGCCAGGCCCACGGCGATCAGCATGTCCAGGGCGAGCGTCACCATCACCGTCAACAGCGCGAGCGAGAACAGCGTCCCCAAGCCGTAGTACAGCCATTTGCTGAACAACTGGCGCGTGGCCCGGAACAGCAGGCAGAGGATGAAGAGCGGCCCAAGCCCCACCACCAGCGCGATGGCCACCTTGTTCAACAGCAGCATGGCCGCGGCGATGATCGCCGGTCCGCCAAGTCCGACGCCTGCAAACCACATTGCGCGTGATTTGCGCCCTTCGGTGAGCAGGTCGCCGCCAGGGTCGATCGAATCGATCACCTGGAGCGCGACCTGCATGATCGCCAGCACCTCGTCGATGTCTTCATAGGCGCCGCCCTCCTCCCGGCCGGTCACCATCTGCGACACGGCCTCTCCCAGCCCGTCGGTGAGCACGCGGTATGTCGAACCCGCGCCCGCCGCCGCGCCGGTCGCGATACCGATCACCAGCACCGCCTTCAGCGCATCCCCCACCAGCGCCATCATCGGCTCCCGGGACAGCCCCGTGGCGATGCGATAGCCCTGGACCAGGATCCAGAGCGTGAGCAGGGTCAGCGCCGCGCTGCCGGCGACCGTGACCACGCGGCCCAGCAGGTTCCCCGCGAACTCGCCGATCTCGTCATCGAGGAAACCGTTGATCTCCTGGAAAAAGACCATGTTGGGCAGGCCCTGGGCCTGGGCCCAGTCCATCCCGGCCGCCACCAGCCATGCCACGCTCTCGATCGCCACGTCCGCGCCCCTACCGGTCGCGCTCGCGGGCGGCCCGGAGCGCGAGCTTCAGCATCACGCCCTGCACGACCGCACCGCGCGCCCCGGAACCTTCGAGGGCTTCGTTGGCGACGCGGACATGGTTGTCGCGCAGCGCGCGCAGCGCGGTGTCGTAGGCCGACATCAGCCGCTCGCCGCTCTGGACGTCGTTCTGCAGCTGGCCCTGGATCGAGAGGATGCGGTTGGTGTTGGAGGCGAGCTTGCCCTCCTCCTCCGGCTGGATGCCACCGCGCTCTGCATAGGCCTCGCGCAGCTCCCGGTCACGCTCGTTCACGTCGTCCAGCATCGCCACCAGGGCGTTGAAGCGGCGGTTCTCGGTCCGCACGATGGACACGCAGTAGGCGTGCAGTTCCGCGCCCTTCGGATTCCTGGCCGATGCCGTTCCGCAGCGCTTGTCGACGCCGGCATCCTCTTCGACCTGCTGGAAGTTCTCGCGGTGGCTGCCGCCGCCCGCATAGGCCTCGCCGGTCACCAGCGCCTGCTCGAACTGCTTGTCCAGGGTCTGCAGCTGTTCGACCTGCCGCTTGTAGTCCTCGATCATCTGCTGGTACTGGGCCACCCATCCCAGCGCGGTCTTGACGGTGTGCGGGACATCCACCACCGCCCACTGTGCGGACGCAGGCCACGCCGCCATGGCGCCACACACCCCCAGTACCAGCGCCGCCATCCGCAGACGGGGCGTCCTTGCCCCTGCAACTTCCCTGTCGTCCATGTCCCTCTCCCTGGGTTGAATCAGCTGCCGCCATGTCCATCGGCGGTCCCGGATGGCCGCCTGCCCCTGCGCCTCGCCTGGAACGGCCCGAGCCAGTCCTGCGGGCGCAGCGCGTCCGGCGCCACGCCTCGTGCGGCGGCCTGTTCGGCGACCACCTCGTGCATCACCGCGATGTTGTCCGTGGAGGCCGAGATAACGGCAAGAATGTCGTCCAGCCCTTCCAAATCGAGCCTGCAGACGGCCGAAGCGTGCCCCTGCTTGACCAGGAAGCTTCGCGAGCGCTCGTCGAGCGAAACGACGACGCGATACTCGGCCTCGGTGAGCTTCAGCCCTTCCACATAGTCCCGACGGCTGGCGTTGGGATTGGGCAGCAGCACGAGCGTCGCGGTCTGTTCGACCAGCGCGGCGGCGATGTCGCTCGCCAGCGCGTCCTCCGGGCTCTGCGTCGCGAAGATCCCGAGACCGTTCTGCTTGCGGATGGTCTTCTGCTTGTTGCGCGCGAACGCCTTGAGCGCGCCGCCGCCGTCGAGGATCTTCCAGAACTCGTCCATCACGTAGACCAGCCGGCGGCCATCGATGATCCCTTCCAGCCGGTGCAGCAGATAGCGCACCACCGGCACCCTGACCTCGGCGTTGTCGAGGATGTCGGTGTAGTCGAAGCCGATGATGTTCGAGCGCGACAGGTCGATCGTGTCCACCGGGTTGTCGAACACCCACCCCAGGCTGTGGCCCGCGGTCCACTTGCGCAGGCGAGCGTGGAGGCCGTCGTCGCCCATGTTCGGCAGGCTCTTCTGCAGGTTGGCCATGCTGCGCAGGTGCATGGGCGTGTCCAGCAGCCCGGCCACGGCGCGGAAGATGTCCTCGTCCTCGCGCGCGGTGTACGCCGGCTTGCCCGCGAGCAGCTTCACCAGCTCCACCAGGAACTGGGCGTTGGCATCGCTGCGCTCGCACTGCAGGGGATTGAAGCCCGTGGGCCGGCCGTTCTCCAGCGCCAGGTAGTTGCCGCCGCAGGCACGCACGAAGATCTCGGCCCCGCGGTCCTTGTCGAAGAAGAACACCGTCGGCGCGGGGTCGAGCTTCTGCGACTGCGCCAGCAGGAAGTTCACCAGGGCCGTCTTGCCGGTGCCGGACTTGCCGATCACGAGGGTGTTGCCCAGCGCCTTCTCGCCCAGCGAATCCTCGGCCGGATGCGTGGCGTGGAAGTTGAAGTGGTAGGGCTGGCCGTTGCTGGCCTGCAGCGTGGTCACACAGTCGCCCCACGGGTTGCCCGCGCGCTTGCCGCCGGCGAAGTTGTGGAGCGGCGAGAGGCCGAGGAAGTTCAGCGAGCTGACATTGGCCAGGCGCGTCCGGTAGCGCCAGTTGCCGGGAAGCTGGGCATAGAACGCCGACGCGACGGCAAGATCCTCCTTCGCGGACACGAAGCCGGCATTCGAGAGCTCCGCGCGGGCCTCGGCGACGTGCCTGGACAGCAGGTCCTGGCTGGCGGCATGGACGGCGAGCGAGAAGTGGTACTCGCCCAGCACGAAGTTTCCCGAAGCGAGCTGGTCCATCGCCTGGTCGAGCTCGGCGATCTGGCTGACCGCGCGGTCGCCGGACGACACCATCATCCCCTTGGTGCGGTCGAGCACCCGCAGCGCGTCCTGCCGGCCCATGGGACTGAAGGACTGCGTGAGCACGTACTCGAAGCCGAGATACTTGAGCCCGTTGAGGATCCCGGGCCAGGTGGCGTCCGTGTACTCCTTGATGTTGAGGATGGCCCCGTATTCGTGGGTGCCGTCCGGAAGCGCGACGACGAAGTCGCCCGTCCGTGCCGAGAACGTGTGCCGGCTGACGGAGAGATAGTCGGCGATCGGCGCGTGCAATACCGGAACGGGCTCGTCCAGCCGGTTGAGGACGTAGCCATACAGCTCCAGCACTTCGGAAAACGCGATCCCGTTGTCGCGCTCGTACATGCCGAGGCGCTGCGGGGAATAGTCCCTGAGCACCGCTTCGACGTTGCCTGCGAGCTCGTGCACCCGCGCGATCGCCTGCTGCTCCGCCGCGGCCAGCCTGTCCAGGTCGGCGGAGCGCTCGACCAGGCGACGGCCCGCGACCACGGGCCGGTAAAGCAGGGTGAGGTAGAGATCGTTCTGCAGTGACTCCTGCCCTTCCAGCTTGCGGAAATAGGCGTCCGAGAGGTCCTGGTTGAAGGCGCCTTCGAAGCGCCCTCCCCCTTCGATGCGCCGACGCCCGCGGATGTCGTGGGTCCAGAACGCGACGTTGGCGAAATCCGGCGCCCGCAGCGTCTGCAGCATGCGGTTGAAGGTGGCATGCCGGTGCTCGAGATCCCACTCCTCCCGGCCGACGAACGGCAGCCCGTCAAGCCGCCACGCGACGAGGTAGTCCCCCCCGGTGGTCTTGACCACGTCGCTGGCGACATGGCTCGACAGCGGCACGAAGCCGGCGACCGCGGCATCGGCGACCCGGGGGTTCACACGCGCCTCCCGGGCGCACGGCCGGCCAGCGGCGAGAACGACCAGTCACCCCCGCGGAGGCCGCGATTGCGCACCTTGGCGAGGACCTGCCAGCGCAGGCCCAGCAGACGGAAGACCATCTCGTCGCGCCTGGCCATCTGGCGCATGCCGAGGATCACCAGCGGCATCAGCACCAGCAGCAGCAGGTTCACGTACACCGCGAGCAGCAGGCAGGCCCCGGCGCCGATGAAGAACGGCACGTAAGGCACGCCCAGGAACATCGCCGGCCGGGTGCAGCCGCGGAAGAGCACGTCCTTACGCACGGAACACCGGCAGGACGGCATCGAGCATCGCCGTGCACTCGCCCGCCTCGGGCCCGAGCAGCATGCGGGCGATCTGCGCCGCCGCGCCGATCAGCAGGCCGCCCACCAGGATCGGAGCCACGTCCGAGATCCGCTTGTGCGCGAAGGCGATCTGGTAACCGGCAAAGATGATGGCGATGGTGACCACCGCGATCGAGGCCATGTTGAGCAGGCCGTTGACGTTGTCGAAGAAGCCGCAGACCTTGGCGTCGGCGCCGCCGAAGGCCTGCGCCAGGACTGCGGCGGGCGCGGCGGCGAACGTGGCGACCAGGCCCCTGGTCGCGCTGGGCAAGCCGGGCCGGCGGCGTTCGTGGCGGCCGGTGGAGCGGGCGGAACCGGTTCGGTGCGTGCTGGTGTCCATGATGCGTCCTTGCGTTGGTGGTGGTTGGGCGCCGCGTTTCCTGTCGCGGCGGAGTGTCAGAACACGAAGGCGGCGTCCCTGCCGGGCCCGGGGCCCTCGGGATCGTCCGTTGACGCCGCAGGTGGCGCTGGCCGCGGGCCGGTCACGTGCGGCACGAACGGCTGCGTCGAAGGCGTCGGTACCGGTGGCAGGAACACGGTCTCCGCGGGCACGACGGCGTCCGTAGCGACCTGGACCTGCGTGGCCGCGAGCGCCGCCGGCATGGCGCGGCGCTCGCGCAGGCTGGCGACGCCTGCACCGCGCGCATCCACGGGTCGCCGCCTGGCCAGCGGGGTGGCCGGCGGGGATTCCGTGGCCGGGAGCACGCCCGCCCGCTGCATCGAACCCTGCACCTTCTGCACGTAGCCGTCGCGGAAGCCGCGGACGAAGTTGCCGGAGTAGTAGCAGCTGAAAGCCTTGCCCCAGTCACCCCCGGCGCGCGCATGGCAGTCGGCGAGGATCCGCGCGCCAGCCGCGAGGTTCGGACACGCCGTGAAGGCCTTCTCGTAGCTGTCCAGCCCCTGCTTCGCGAGGTTGTGCCGGTTCACCTGCGCCAGGCCCAGCGAGAAGTTGTAGCCCTCGCGCTCGAGATGCTTCGCCGTCGCGACGGCCTCCTCGAGGCTGCGCGGCTGCCTGGCCAGGCGTGCGCCGACAACCCCGATGGCATATGGATTGAACGAGGATTCCACGCTCACCACATGTTCCATCACGGTGATCGGCACCGCCAGGTCCTGGCAGGCCAGCGCCTCGAGCCCGGGGATCATGCCTGCCCTCCGGCCACAGCCCCGCCACCGAACTCGATCCCGGTGATATGCCGGCGCCCACCCTGCGCGCTGACATGGACAACGATGTCGATGGTCATCGCCAGGAGGCGTCGAATGGTGTCGAACTCCAGCCCCGCGCCTTCGTCCGAGGCCTTCACCATCAGCGCGAGCTGGTCCCAGGTCTGGGCCGTGCTGCCCGCGTGGCAGCTCGTGATCGACCCCGGATGGCCTGATGCGCAGTTGCGGATGAAGTAGAACGCCTCGTCCCCGCGGAGCTCGGCCAGGATGATCCGGTCCGGCTTCATCCGCAGGCAGGCCTCCATGCACGACTTGGCGGTGACCTTCGCCGTGCCCTGGCCGCCCTTGGAGTACAGCAGGTGCACGGCATTCGGCTGGCTGATGAAGAGTTCGCGCGCGTCCTCGATCGTGACCAGGCGCTCGTCGGCCGGGATGTGTTCGACCAGCGCCTTCATGAACGTCGTCTTGCCGCTGCCGGTCGCGCCCGACACCACGATGTTCCGCCGCAGCTGGACCGCACGCCGGAAGAACTCGGCGTGCCGGCCCGCGGCGTGGAGTTCCAGCAGTCCGGCATCGCGCGTGCCGTCGCCCCCGCTGGCCTGGATCGACGAGAAGAACCCGTCCGCTTCGTAGTCCTCCAGGCGCCGGAGCCGGCGCGACGGCAGGCGGATGGTGATCGACACGGCACCCGCTTCGCAGGCGGGCGGGATCACGAACTGCGCCCGCTGGCCGGTGGGGAAGGTCAGCGAGACCACCGGTTCGGCGTCGGTGATGCGCTGGCCCGTATTGCTCTCGTTGACTACGGCGGTGCAGAACTGGCGTGCCCGCTCGAAGCTCAGGCCCGGGACAGCCACCCGCTGCCAGCCCCCGTGCCGCTCCAGCCAGACCTCGCCGGGCCGGTTGATGCAGATCTCGGTCACGTCCGGCGCCGTCATGTATGTATCGATGCCGAGCACCTGGTACTGGTACTCGAGGAAGGCGTCGCCTGTCCCCGCGGTCGTGGCAGGGGCTGCGGCAACCGTCACAGCTGCGCCACCACGGCCGAGAAGTCGACGTCGCGGGCAACGTAGACATTGAGCAGGGTGCCCTGCTGGATGGAAACGGTCGGCGGCCGGCGGTTGTCCAGCGCCTGGTTCGCGAGCCGCTCCATCGTGCGCGCGGTGCTGCTTTCGTAGGGCGAACTCATCACCACCCCACCCTCGCCGATCACGGTGCCGGCCGGCCCTTCCTTGGCGGCCGCGTACTTGAACGCGTCGCTGACCAGGCTGACCAGCAGCGCCGAACCGATCCTCGAGCCCCAGTGCGCGCTGTAGTGGCCGGGATGGCCCGCGCCTCCCAGCCCGTCCACGCCAGGGCTGGCCATGCTGATGTCGATGCCCTCGGGCGTGGTGATCCGGTCCCAGACCACCGCCACCCGCGGCCCCCTGGGCTCGGCGTCGTAACGTCCGAGCACCTTGGAGCCGCTTGGCAGCAGCAGGCGCCGGCCGTTGATCGAATACACCGGCTCGGTGACGACGCAGGACGTGAACCCGGGAATGTCGGTGACGATGCGCGTTTCCAGCACGCAGCGGATGTAGGTACCGCGCACGAGCAGCGCATCCGGACGGGTGATCGGCCTCGCGGCGGTCGTCGCGGGCCCCGGCGGCCCGGCCGCGTCGGCTGGCTCGGCTCCCGGCAGCCCCGCGAGCATCGCCTGCATATACGGGTCTGGCGCCTGAGCGGCCTCGGCCCCGGCGCTCCGTCGTTCGCGCAGGCTCGGCGCCGATGGCGGCTGGGGCAGTGCGAGCGCAGGTCCGTTCCAGGACGGCGTATCCGGCGCCCGCGGCGGCAGTGGCACGACCGGAACCGGCTCCATCGCCATCGGTGGCGCCGGTGGAGGTGCTGGAGCCGCTCCCACGCGCGGCAGCTCTGGAATCACGACATCCTGCGCGCGCGGGCCGGCGGTGGCGGCATCGTCGCCTCCAGCCGCGCGCAGCATGCCGACGATGGCCAGCACCAGCAGCAGGATGATGCCGGCCAGGAACACCAGGGCCTTGCGATTGAGGCGCTGGACATCCTCGGCGCGAAGCACCGGCGCGGCGGCGTCGAGGTCGGGAGCCGCCTGGCGCGCTGCATAGTGTCCCTGACCCGCAGCCACGGAATCGTCCCTGCCAGCTGCGGTCATCGTGCGTTCCTCCTCAGTCCCACCACCTCGCGGCCGTGGCGCACGACCAGGAACGGATATGTGCCATGCACCACGAGGACGTCGCCTTCGACCGTGGTGTTGACCACGAACTCGTCGCCGTTCCGGCTCCGTCGGCCGAACACGGCCGGGAAGGTTCCGGTGGGCAGCGACGCGTGGCGTCCCATGCGCAGGTAGGTGAAGCGGCCGTCGTCGTAGACGTGCATCGGGACCAGCCAGGCAGGGGCGCGGCGGGCCGCGACGTCGTAATCGAAGTGGTAGGCCCTGTCCCCGGCCAGCACGGTGCTCTGCCCGGCGCCGTCCGGCTCGTCCGCCTGCGCGAAGGCGGCATCGGCGGGATAACGGAAGCCGATCCTGTACTGCACGCCTGCGCGCCGCACCTGTTCGAGGCTGGTCCAGTCGGCAGCCACGACCTTCAGCTCGAAAATGTAGGAGTGCGCCCGCGTCCGCACCAGCATGTTCGTGTCCACGTCGACGTCGCGCGGGCGCAGGTAGAACACGTTGCCGCGGCGCGTCAGGTCCCAGCCAGCGCTGAAGCCGGCGCTGAAATCGAGAATCTCCTCGGCCGGATCGAGCTCGATCTGGGTGGTGATGCCGAGCGCCGTGCGGACCTGGTAGATGCCGTCGGGCACGTAGTCGAAGGTATCGACCTGCGGCGATGCACTGGCCGGTTGCATCGCGGCGGGACACGCGAGCGGAAGGCACATCCACAGGACAAGCGCGGCGATGACGTGTCTCATTGGCTGGCTCCTTCCGTGGCGACTCCGCCGACGTTCGCGTGCGTTGCCTCCGGCAGGTCACTGTCTGCCACGAAGGGGTCGGGCCCGAATACCGCAGGCTCGCTTTCCGCGGGTGGCAGCGGCGCATAGTCGGTGTCGACGCGGTAGCTGGTGACCTGGAACCCCAGCGGATTCTCGAGCCGGTCCGGTTCGTCCATGCGCAACGCGAGGTTGTAGGTGAAGCCCAGCGTGGCGATGCGGCTGTCCAGCGGCCGCGTCGCACCGCTGGCCTTGTCGTACACGCTGCGCTGGAAGCGCACGGTGGCGCCGCCAGGCGCGCCATCCGGCCCATCGAGAAGCTGGATGCTCAGGATCCGCACGCGGATCGCGCGGCTGCGCCCCCAGGTATTGAACGGGCTGTCCGCATTGTTGGCGGCATGCAGCGCGGCGTATTCCTTCCCGACCTCCGGCGCCGACATCGCGTGCACCGCGCGCCAGTCGCGCAGATTCATCATCGCCACGTCGTAGGACTCGCGCAGGCTGATGAAGCCCGCCACGTTCGCGCGCGCGATCGCTTCGCTGGCGGTGAGGCTCCGGTGCCGGAAGTCCTCGTCCAGCCGCGCGACGGTGGCGTTGCCGCTGGACGCATCGGCCATGACCAGGAACGGCACGCGCTCCTTCAGCGGCATGACCCGCAGGTAGCCGGCACCAAGCAGCAGCGCGAGCATCGAAGCCACGGCCGCCACCCACCAGGCCCGGCGTTCGCCCCGACGCGCAAGGTCGGCGATGCTGGTTTCGTAGTTCACCGCGCGGGCGATCGCTTCCCTGCCCGCCGGCCCCGGCTGTCTGTCACTGGACATTCTGCAATCCATGCAATGTTGTTGGAGCGCCGCCAGGCGCCGGTCAGCCGTCCGCAGCGGCCTGCGCCATCACCACGAGCCGGTTCCCTTCCATCCGCAGCAAAAGCCCCTGCCCGCCGAACGCGCGTGCCAGCTGCGCAAGCGCGTCGGGCAGGCTTTGCGCACGCACATCGCGCACGGGCTGGTGGAGGGTGAAATCGGCAGGATGCCGGTAGTCGAGCTCGCTGCCGCTGTCACGGGCCCAGCGCATCAACAGGTTGCGCAGCGTCCCGTCCATCGGCGAGGCTTGGTACACCGGCGCCCCCACCAGCGGAATCGCTTCGGTCGCCGCCGCATACTGGTTCGCGGGCGTCCACCTGCCCCCGAAGTCGCGCGCCTCGCGGCTGGCGCAGCCGGTGCCGGCGGACATCACCACCACCGTGGCCGCAACAGCGCAGACGAATAAAAAGGGCTTCCTGCCCATGCCACCCTCCCTGGCCTGTTTCCGTCATCGAAATGAAGAGGCCGGAACGATCCTTGTCCTCGGCCGTGGTACCCCTTTCTGCCGCGTTCCGCTGCGGACTGCGCGATGCCTCCCCTCGCGCCATGACTGAACGCTAACCGCGGACGAAGTGCGGTTCAATACGGTTTTTGTGGCATTTGTGTGACTTCGGCCAGAGAACGGAGAAGTCCTACGACGCTTTCAGATCCCGGTCCCGGAGCGAAGCCGTCATGCAGTCGCCGTATCATGGCCGCATGCAACCACACGCACGATCCACGGCAAGGCTTGCCGTGCTGCTGGCCGCCGCCTTCGCCCTCGCTGCCTGCAGCACCACGCCCGGACAGCCGGCGCCCCCTCGTTTCGACGGCCAGCACCAATCCACGGCGGCCCCGGACGCACTGCTGCTGATCTCCATCGACGGCCTGCATCCCGACCGCATCAACCCCACCGACTCGCCCAACGTCGCCCGACTCGCCGCCACCGGCGTCCAGGCGCGCTGGATGACGCCCTCCTACCCCAGCCTCACCTTCCCCAACCACTACACGATCGCCACCGGACTGCGCCCGGACCGCCACGGCATCGTCCACAACTCGATGCACGACGAGGAACTTGGCACCTTCCGCCTCTCCGACCGCGACGCCGTCGGCACCAGCGACTGGTGGGGCGGCGAGCCGATCTGGGTGGGCGCTGAAAAGGCCGGCCTGCCCACGGCCACGATGTTCTGGCCGGGCTCGGAAGCCGAAGTCGCGGGCGTGCGGCCCACGCGCTGGCACCTGTACGAGGAGTCGATCCCGGCGGCCGAGCGCGCCGCGACCGTCGGCGGCTGGCTGCTGGAGCCGGAGGCCACGCGTCCGCGCCTCGCAACGCTCTATTTCCACGCCGTCGACAGCGCGGCGCACGCGCACGGCCCGGATTCGGACGAGGCGCGCGCGGCGCTGGCGGAGATCGACGCCGCCATCGGCCAGCTCCTCGACCAGCTCGCGCGTGGCGGCCGCCTGGAGCACACCAACATTATCCTGGTGTCCGACCACGGGATGGCGCCGGTGCCGGCAGGCCAGCAGCTCTCCGTCAGCGACATGGTCACGATGGAGCAGGCGCGCCTGTCGAGCATCGGCCAGGTGGTCCAGGTGCAGCCCGATCCCGGCTTCGAGGCCGAAGTGGAGGCGCGCCTGCTCGGCCGCCACGACCACTACGAGTGCTGGCGCCGCGAGGCGCTGCCCGCGCGCTGGCACTACGGCACGCATCCGCGCATCCCCGCCATCGTCTGCCAGATGGACGAAGGCTGGGACGCGCTGCCGCCGCAGGTGCTGGAATCGCGGGCGCAGGGCGGCACGCGCGGCTCGCACGGTTACGACCCGGCGCTGCCCTCGATGCGCGCGGTGTTCATCGCCAGCGGGCCGGCGTTCCGACAGGGCGCCGTGATCGATCCGATCGACAACGTCGACGTGTATCCGCTGATGGTGCGGCTCTTGGGGATCCCGGCGGCCGACCACGACGGCGACGCCGCGGCGCTGCTGCCTGCACTTCGCGAACCCGCGCGCCGTTGAGGCACATCCGGGGCGGCTTCCCGCTGCGCCTTGTGCGCGGCGGTGCCGGTCCCCGGACCAGCTTCGCACCCCGAGGCCGCGCTGAAGCAGCACGGCCCGCAGGTGGCGGTCAAAGCGCCGCGGTCACCACGATCTCGACCTTCCAGCCCGCGTCGGCCAGCCGCGCCTCCACCGTGGCGCGCGCCGGCGCCTGCCCCGGCACCACCCAGGCATCCCAGGCGCGGTTCATGCCGTCGAAGTCGGCGAGATCCGCCAGGTAGACCTGCGCGCGCAGCACGCGGGTCTTGTCGGTGCCCGCCTGCGCGAGCAGCGCATCGACGGCGTCCAGCACCTCGCGCGTCTGCACTTCGATGTCCGCGCCCGCGGTCTCCGGCACCTGGCCGGCGAGGTACGCGATGCCGCCGTGGATGCAGGCCTCGGACATGCGCGGGCCGGCGTCGATGCGGGTGATGTGCTGCGCCAGCGCGAAGTCGAGCGCGGCGCGCACGGCCACGGCCTGGGCCTCGTTGCACTGCGCGGGCGTGGCGCGCGGACTGTCGGGATAGACCTCGGTGGTGGTGGTGTAGCGCGCGCCGGACACGCGGGCGCACAGCCCCAGCCCGACCACGTCGTATTCGATCACGCCGGGCGCCACCACCGGCGAGCCGATCAGGGTGCCGTCGGGATCGGCCGGGGCGATGTGGGTCACCCGCGCGACCGCGTCGTTGATCGCGCGCTGGAACGCCGGCCGCGGGTTGCGGCTGTCGTCGACCAGGTAGAAGCCGTCGGGGATGGTGCCGGGCTCGAAGGGCTTGCCGTCGCGCGCGGCCAGCGCCGGGCGGAACTCGCTCTCGTCGCTGTCGGTGGTCTCGTGCAGGTCGATGTGCGCCAGCACGCGGCCGCGCAGCGGGGCCACCAGCGCCATCAGCGCGGCGGATTCGCCGGCCGGGCTGTCGGCCACGAACGAGCGGTTGGGGTCGACGGCGTCCGCGTTCCAGCGCTGGAAGCGCTCGTAGCCCCAGGGGCTGACGCAGGGGACGATGAGCAGGTTGGCGCGCCCGGCATAGGCCGCCGCGTCCTCGCGTGCGAAGCGCAGCGCGCCGTGCACGCCGCTGTTCTCGTAGCCGTGCACGCCGCCGGTGACCAGGGCGACGGGCAGCGCCTCGTCCCAGTTCCGGCTGCGCAGCGCGAACAGCGGGTAGCGGCCGTCATCACCGTAGTCGAGCTCGCCGTACTGCTCGACGTCGAAGCGGTCGCGCAGGGCGTCGATCGCCGCGACGACCTCGTCGTGGTAGCTGCGCTGGCGCTGCTGGCGCTCGCGCCAGGCGGTCTTTTCGGCGGCGCCCCAGGGCGTGCCCGGGGTGCCGATGTCGTGGAAGGAAGTCTGGTTCATGCGCCCATGGTAGCGATGCGGCCACTGCGCCGCGCGTCCGCCGGAACCTTGGCCAGCGGTGCGCGGCGCGACCGCTACTTCCGCGGGCCGCTCAGCACCCCGCCGCCCTGGTGCAGGTCCAGCGACACGACTTCGCCGTCGGCACCGCGCTTGAACGCGATCTCGATGCCGTACGCGGCGGCTTCGAACCGGTCCTGCCCGGCGGCGTCGAGCGCGAATTCGCCCTGCCCCGTCGCCTGGGCGAACAGCCCGCCGTCGCGCGCCCGCACGGTCAGCGCGAAGCCGGGCATCAGCGTGTACTCGCCGACGTAGCCCGCGAGCATCGCCGCATCCAGCGCGGGCTGCGGCGCCGCGGCGCCGGGGCCATCCAGCCGCGTCGCCGGCAGCGCGCCACCACCCTGCATCCAGGTGAAGACGTAGCGGCCATCGGCCTTGCGCTGCGGCTTCAGCAGCGCATCCACCACGCCGGGGAAGAAGTCGCCCTCGCTGTCGTAGCCGAGCGCGAACTCCGGCTGCCCCTCCGCCTGCGCGAACAGCGTGCCGTCGCGCTGGCGCAGGCTGATCTTCATCGCGCCCTGCAGCTGGTACTCGCCGACCAGGCCGTCGAGCAGCGCCTGCGGCGGCGCCTCGACCGTGCGCGGCTTGCCCAGCGGGAACGAGGCATCGACCAGGTGCAGGCCCAGGCTTCCCAGGTTGCCGACCGCGCTCCATGACGTGTCGGACAGGATCACCACGCCGCGCTGCGCGTCGCGGTCGACCGAGACGAAGGACGAGAACCCGCCGGTGCCGCCCTCGTGCACCAGCACCGTGCGCCCGGCCACCGGCAGCAGCATCCAGTTCATCGCCATCGGCGGCTGTTCGCTGACGGGCGTCTGCGCCAGTTCGATCGCCGCCGCGAGCGGGGTCGCGGACGGGTCGAGGTTGGCCTGCACGTAGCGCACCATGTCGTCCAGCGTCGCCCGCACGCCGCCGACGCCGGCCAGGTCGGCGGCGAAGGTCCAGGCAGGCGTCGGCAAGCCGTTGGCGGTGTGCCCGCCGGCGGCGCGCACGCCTTCCGGACGCCGGGCCGGATCGACGTGGGCCGCCTTCATCCCGAGCGGCTCGAACAGGCGCTGCCGCAGCAGGGTCTCGAAGTCCACGCCGGCCCGGCGGGCGACTGCCAGCGACAGCAGCATCGAGGCGAAGTTGGAGTACTCGAACTGCGTGCCCGGCACACGCGACAGGGTGGCGTCGCCCAGCGAGGCCAGCAGGTCGTCGGGCGTCAGCGCGGCATAGGGGTTGCCGGGATCCGGCGTGCCCATCCGCGACGGCAGCGCCGGCAGCCCGCTGGTGTGGGTCACGACGTGGCGCAGCAGGATCGGCTGGCCTTCGAACTGCGGCACCGTCGTCCCCGCGGGCAGCCAGGCCGACAGCGGGTCCTCGAGCGAACCCCTGCCCTGCACGATGAGCTCCGCGAGCAGGGTCGAGGTCATGGTCTTGCTGACCGAGCCGATCTCGAAGGCGCTGTCGGCGCCGATGCGCACGGCGTCTCCCGGCGTCGCGCAGCGGAAGGCGCGCGACACCGCGCCCTTGTCCAGCACGGCCACCGCCATGCAGGCGCCGGTGCGGTCGTTGGCCAGGCGCTGGTCGACAAGCGCCGACAGCGCTGCGTCATCGGACGCTGCGACGTTGGCGGGCAGGGCCATCGTGGCGGCGGCCAGCAGCGGCAGGATCGTGATCCGTGTGTTCATGGCGTCTCCTTGCGGGAACTGGAAAGACGGGGATGGGCGCGCAGCGCGGAACGTGACCTCACTCGCCGTCGGCCGACAGGGCATCGATCTGCTGCTGCAGCGTGGGTCTCGAAAGGATTAGTCGCCGCGACCGCCGGAAATTTTCATCCGGCCGCATTGCGCGGCCGGGACATCGTGCATCCATCGCGGCGACCGGCGCGATGCCGGTCGCTGCCGGGCCGGTTATTCGGCCCAGACGCCCCGCTCGGGCGTCCAGTACAGGGTCTTGCGCTCGAACGACTGCTTGCGTCCGTTGCTGCCGTGCGCCTGCTCCGCAGCCTTCGGGTAGCCGAGCGCGGCCTCGCGCCCGTTGTTCTCGAAGTGCGCTAGGATCGCGCCGTGGACCGGGTGCGCGCCGGTGGCCGCCGTCCACAGGAACAGGCCGTCCTCGAAGTACTGGAAGCGACCGCGCTGGCCCGACACCGGCGACACCGCCGCATCGAGCTCGTCCATCAGCGCGAAGCCCCAGCGCGTCTCCGATCCGGTGGCGCGATACCTGTCGAGGATGCGGCCGTGCACCGCGAACGCGCCGGTATCGGCGTGCCACAGGATCATCCCGTTGCGGAACTGCTGGAAGCGCCCGCCCAGCTGGGCCGCCGCTTCGGCGAGCTCGGGCACGCCCAGGTGGCTGCGCACGCCGCCCATCGCATAGTACTTCTCGCCGATCTTTCCGTATGGCAGCAGGTCGCAGCGCGGGATGTCGTAGCCGTCGTTGTCGCGCGCCTCGTCGTTGCCCCAGCGCGAGAGGTAGTAGGCCGAGACGTACTGGCCCGCCGGGCCGACGTCGAGGTCGGTCTTCAGCCACCAGCGGTTGAAGGCGGTGCCGCTGCGGATCTCGCGCCCCCAGGCCTTGCAGTAGACATAGTGCGTGCCGCGGTTGAGCGTGCCGCTCTGCGCGGTGCTGGTGGGCGACGGGAAGCCCGGCGCGGCGGCGTGGGTGTCGACCCAGTAGGTCGGCGCGGTCGCCGGCGGCGGCGAGCCGCCGTTGATCAGGGTGTAGAAGTTCGCCCACGGGAAGTAGCGGCCGGGGTCGTAGCGGTTCTGGTTGCTGGTCAGCATGCCGTGGCCCTTGATACGTACGCTGTCGGGCACGACGTGCCAGTAGTCATAGCCCGGGCCCTTCCAGGCCGATGCGCAGTTGACCGGCTGGCGCGCGCAGATGCTCCGGGTCAGGCGCGCCGACGCGTTCACCATCGCGGACGTCCAGTTGCCGGCGTCGCCGGCGCGGCCGTCGTGCTCGATGCCGATGGTGTAGTGGTTGTGGTACGCCGCGTGCCAGGCCTGGTGGTGCTCGCGCACCATCTGGGTGATCTGTCCGTCCGAACGGCGGACCACGTAGTGCGCCGACACATTCGCCGCGGGGTTCTGGAACCAGGAGATGCCGCCGGCATAGCTGCCTTCGATGGTGTGCATGATCACCGCCGAGCGGCCGTTGCCGGCGGTGCTGTAGTTGCTCGAATGCGCCGGATTCCAGATCGCCTCGCCGAAGTCCAGCGCGGCGCGGCCGACGTCGCCGGCCTTCGCCACCGCGCGCGGGGCGGCGGCAAGCGGCGCCGGGGCCGCAGCGGCTTCGTCGATGGCGGTGACGGTGTCTGCACCGTGGTCCATGCGCAGTGCCGGAGCGCCGAGCAGCGCCAGGCGCTCGCGCGGGAACGCACGCGCCATTTCCACCGGCATGGCGGGAATGCGTACACCGTCGGCCTCCACGCCGCGCGACAGGGTCTGCAGCACCTCGTAGGCGAAGCTCTGCCGCGCGAAGCCCTGGATGTTGCCGTCGCCCGGGCCGTACCCGGCGTAGCGTGCCAGCGCGCCGGCCATGGCTTCCACGCCGCCGTCGGCGCGCACCTGGTGGCCGTCCTGCTTCGCCGCGCGCGCCAGCAGCGCCGCTGCGGCGAGGATGTTGGTTTCCGGATCGGACATCACCAGGCGCTCGCTCACGCCCAGCAGCTTCGCGCCCTCGGCGACCTGGTTGGCGAAGCCCTCGCCGCGGTACAGGCCCATGACGCCATAGGAGGCAGGCATGTGGCGGTGCCCGGACTTCTCGTGCGGATCGGGCTGCGCATGCGTCCAGTTCGTTTCGGCGAACGCGATCGCCTCGAGCACGCCGCGCGGCAGCGTGTCGTAGCGCTCGTAGGCTCGCGCGAAGTACTCCGGGTAGGCGGCCCGCTCGCGGGCCTGCCGCGCCAGTGCCTCGCGCCGTTCCAGATCCTGTGCCTTCGCCTCCGCGCGGAGGCTGCTCCCCTGCCCGTCGGCATGCGCCAGACCGGCGTACCCCGTTCCCGCGGCGGCCAGCAGCAGGGCTGCGGCCGGCAACATCAACTTGTTCATGGACTCTCCCGTCCCGTGTGGTTCGTGGCCCCCTGATGCCGCCACGAGGCCACAGCGCCGGCGGCCGCGCCACATGGGGTAATCCCCAAGCCGTGCCGAAGCGTGACCGCCATCCAGGCTGGGTCCCGCCCCAGCTTGTCCGGGCCCGGCGGCCTCCGGAGACTCGGCGCACGCCACCGCAACGGGACCCGCCGCATGCTCCAGCCGCTCATCCAGGACGCGATCCGCGCCGCCGACCAGTTCCTGCGCCAGGTGCAGGCGGAGTTCAATCCCTCGCGCGGCCAAGTGCCCGGGCGCGACGGCGGCTTCGACCAGTCGGTGAGCGGGGCGGAGCCGAAGTGGGGTTTCGACGGCGCCATGGCCGACGTCGCCGGCGCCGTGTACTCGCGCAGCGACGCACCGGGCTGGACGCGCATGGGCGACGGCGAGCTGCAGGCCGCGGGCATCGACGCCGGGCTGCTGTACGCCGATGGCATGGAGGCCGGCGTCTACACCGATGGCGACGGCCGCTACGTCGTGGCCTATGCCGGCAACGACACCGGCGGCGTGCAGGACGTGGGCACGGTGATCGCGCAGTCGGCCGGCTTCCAGACGCGGCAGTACGACAACGCGGTCACGCTCGCGCACCAGGTGGAGCACACCTTCGGTGGCGACAACGTGGTCTACACCGGGCACTCGCTGGGCGGCGGCCTGGCCTCGATCGCGGCGGCCGCCACCGGCAGCACCGCGGTGACCTTCAGCGCCCAGGGCGTGCACGACAACGTGCTGCGCCAGCACGGGCTGGACCCGGTGGTGGTCCGGCACCGCGCCGACCAGGGCCAGATGCGCCACTACAGCATCGACGGCGACTTCGCGACCTTCGCCCAGCGGCAGATGCCCATCATCGACATGCTGCCCGACACGCTCGGCACCCACATCCAGTTCAACAATCCCGCCGGCCTGTCCAACATCGGCGACGCGCACAACATCGGGCCGCTGAAGGCGCAGATCGACGCACGCGCGGACTACCGGCACGAGTTCGTCGACCCGGTCGAGCGCGTGCTGCAGGAGGTCTATTCGGCGGTGACCTCGGTGATCGCCAACGCCTGGCGCGCGGTGGCGCCGCCGATCGTCTGACCGGAGCGCCTCACGGCGCGCGCTTCGGGTCAGGAATCGCGCAGCAGCGTGGCCAGGGCGCGCGCGTAGCCTGCCGCTGCGGCATCGCGATCGCGGTGCACGCCGCCGGCCACCAGCCGCCGACCTCCCACCTGCACGTCGCGCACCATGCTGCGGTTGCCGCTGAAGATCCAGCGGTCGGCGACGTCCGCGGCGGTGGCGCCGGCCAGCAGCGGCGAAGCGCCGTCGAGCACCACGGCATCCGCGTCCGCGACCAGATCCCCGGCGAAGCCGGTGGCATCGGCGGCGCTCGCCACCACGCCGGCGAGCAGCGTGCCGCCCACGCTCGACGAGGCCGGCGACACCGCGATGTTGCGCCGGTGCGTCGCCAGCCGCTGTCCGTACTCCAGCCAGCGCAGCTCCTCCACCGGCGACACCGAGATGTGCGAGTCCGAGCCGATGCCCCAGGCGCCGCCGGCATCGAGGAAGTCGCGCAGGCGGAACAGGCCGTCGCCGAGGTTGGCCTCGGTGGTCGGGCAGATGGCCACGGTGGCCCCGCTCTTCGCGATGCCGGCCACTTCCCAGTCGTTGAGATGCGTCGCGTGCACCAGGGTCCAGCGCGCGTCGACGTCGGCGTTCTGCAGCAGCCATTCCACCGGACGCCGGTCGCGGATGGCGAGGCAGTCCTGCACCTCGCCCACCTGTTCGGAGATGTGGATGTGGATGCGCGCATCGGCCGGCAGCGCGGCCAGCACCGCACGCATGGCGTCGGGCGGAACCGCGCGCAGGCTGTGCAGGGCGCAGCCGACGTGGAGCATGTCGCCCTGCTCCGCGCGCAGCGCCTCGAACAGGCGCAGGTAGCCGTCGACGTCGTGGCCGAAGCGCCGCTGGCGCTCGCCCAGCGGGCGGCCGTCAAAGCCGCCGGTCATGTACAGCACCGGCAGCAGGAGCAGGCGGATGCCGGTGTCGCGCGCGGCCTGGACGAGCGCGCGCGACATCGCCGCGGGATCGTCGTAGGGACGGCCGTCCGGCGCGTGGTGCAGGTAATGGAACTCGCAGACCGTGGTGTAGCCGGCCTCCAGCATCTCGACATAGAGCTGGCTCGCCACCGCATGCAGCGTGTCGGGATCGAAGCGGCCGGCCATGCGGTACATCGTCTCGCGCCAGGTCCAGAACGAATCCTCGGGGTGCGTCAGGCGCTCGGAGAGCCCGGCCATCGCGCGCTGGAAGGCGTGCGAATGCAGGTTGGCGATGCCGGGCAGCCGCCAGCCGCCGTCGACCGGCTCGACGATGGCGGCAGCGTCGCGGGTGGAAGTGGCGGTCATGGCGGGCGATCCGGCGGCGGGGTGCGATAGGCTACCGCGTCGACGCCAGACGAGGTCCGCTCCATGCCGCATCCGCACGACGACGACAACGCCGGAGCCCGCGATGGCCGCTGAGCGCTGGGACGGACTGCTCACTGGGGCGCGCCTGGCCACGCTGGACGCGGCGACCGACGATGGCGGCTCCGCTGCGGCTCCGTCGGACGACAGGGACGGCGCGTCACGATACGGGCTGATCGAAGCCGGCGCGCTGGGCTGGCGCGACGGCCGCATCGTCTTCGCCGGCCGCATGGACGCCCTGCCCGCCGCGCCCGCCGACCTGGCGGCCGACGTGATCGATGCCGGAGGCGACCTGGTCACGCCGGGCCTGGTCGACTGCCACACCCACCTCGTGTTCGCCGGCGACCGCGCATCCGAGTTCGAGCAGCGCCTGACCGGCGACAGCTACGAGGACATCGCGCGCGCCGGCGGCGGCATCGTATCCACGGTGCGCGCCACCCGCGCCGCGTCGGAAGACGAGCTGCTGGCGCAGTCGCTGCCGCGCGCACGCGCGCTCGTCGCCGACGGCGTGACCACGCTCGAGGTGAAGTCGGGCTACGGCCTGGACTTCGCCAACGAGCGCAAGATGCTGCGCGTGGCGCGCGCGCTCGGCGACGCGCTCGGCGTCCCGGTGCGCACCACCTTCCTCGGCGCGCATGCGCTGCCGCCGGAGTTCGGCGGCGATGCCGACGGCTATATCGATGCGGTCTGCGACTGGCTGCCGCGCCTGCACGCCGAAGGCCTGGTCGACGCGGTCGACGCGTTCTGCGAGCGCATCGGCTTCACCGGCACGCAGACCCGCCGCGTGTTCGAAGCCGCGCGCGCACTCGGCCTGCCGGTGAAGCTGCATGCCGACCAGCTCAGCGACGGCGACGGCGCGGCGCTGGTGGCGGAGTTCGGCGGGCTTTCGGCCGACCACGTCGAACACACGTCGGCCGCCGGCGTGCGCGCGATGGCCGCGGCCGGCACCGTCGCGGTGCTGCTGCCGGGCGCCTTCCACGTGCTGCGCGAGACGACGCTGCCGCCGATCGACGCCTTCCGCGAGGCCGGCGTGGCCATGGCCGTGGCCACCGACTGCAACCCGGGCACCTCGCCGCTGATGTCGCTGCGCCAGGGCATGCAGCTGGCCTGCACGCACTTCCGCCTGACGCCCGCCGAAGCGCTGCGCGGCGCCACCGTGCACGGCGCGCGCGCGCTGGGGCTGGGCGATCGCGGCGTGCTGCGCACCGGATTGCGCGCCGACTTCGTGCGCTGGCGCGTGCGCGAGCCGGCGGCGCTGTGCTACTGGCTGGGTGGCGACCTGGTCGCCTCCGTCCATTGCGGCGGGCGCAGGGTGGTTTGATGGCGCGGGCCATGGCCTTCATCCGGTGAGGAGCGGTCGCAGCTGTAGCTGCTCCTACAGGAAACACCTCGACACTCCACTGTAGGAGCAGCTACAGCTGCGACCCGCCCCCAATTCCCGCCATCCGCCATCCGCCATCCGCCACAGCCAACCATCAACCCCACAGGACCGCCCGATGCCAAGCCCCCAACACCGCCACGCCCTCGCCTGCGCCTTCGCGCTCGCACTCGCCGCCCCCGCCGTCGCGCTGGCCCAGGCCACCGACGCGGCCCGTGCGCTGGCCGCCGACGCGCTGATCGTCGACACCCACATCGACGCGCCGGGCGTGCTGGTCTCGAGCTGGGCCGACCTCGGCGGGCCGGCGCCCGACCGCGAATTCGACTATCCGCGCGCGCGCGAAGGCGGCCTGGACATCGCCTTCATGTCGATCTACACCTCCGCGCGCCAGGACGAGGCCGGCAGCGCCTGGCAGGCCGCCAACGCGCAGATCGACGCGGTCGAGGCGCTGGTCGCGCGCCATCCCGACCGCTTCGCCATCCTGACCTCGCCCACCGACGCGCAGCGCCTGCTCGAAGGCGGCCGCGTGCTGCTGCCGCTGGGCATGGAGAACGGCGGCCCGATCGGCGACGACCTCGCGCAGCTGGCGTTCTTCCACCAGCGCGGCGTCCGCTACATCACCCTCGCGCACAGCGGCAACAACCGCATCGCCGACTCCTCGTACACGGTGGAGAAGCGCTGGAACGGCCTGAGCCCCTTCGGCCGCGAGGTGATCGCCGAAATGAACCGGCTCGGCATCATGGTCGACGTCTCGCACATCTCCGACGAGGCCACGCGCCAGGCGATCGAACTGAGCACCGTGCCGGTGATCGCCAGCCACTCGGCGCTGCGCCATTTCACGCCGGACTTCGAGCGCAACCTCAGCGACGAGCTGGCGAAGCTGATCGCGGCCAAGGGCGGCGTGGTGCAGATCCCCTTCGGCACCGCCTTCGTCAATCCGCAGGCCGCGGCCAACACCCGCGACTGGTTCCGCGAATCGCTGGCCTTCGACCGCCGCAGCGCGGAGCGCGTCGCCGCCGGCGAGCCGCCGCTGGACCGCAAGGCCTTCGAGGCGCAGTGGGAGAAGGACCACCCGAAGGTGGACGCGCCGATCAGCGACGTGCTCGACCAGATCGACTACGCGGTGAAGCTCATCGGCGTCGACCACGTCGGCATCGGCTCGGACTTCGACGGCGTCGACGGCGAGCTGCCCGAGGGCCTGCGCACGGTGGCCGACTTCCCCAACTTCATCGCCGGCCTGCAGGCACGCGGGCATTCCGACGAAGACATCCGCAAGATCCTCGGCGGCAACCTGATGCGGGTCTGGGCCGAGATCGAGGCCGGCGCGAAGCGCTGACCGCCCCGCCCCTGCTTCCCCGCCTCCCCGACTCCCCGACTCCTGTAGGAGCAGCTACAGCTGCGACCGGGGCCGCGGAGAATGCCGGTCGCAGCTGTAGCTGCTCCTACAGCGGCGGGGGGGGGGGGGATCCAGGGGCGAGGGAGATCCGGACATTGGAGGGTTCGAGGCCCGGATGGATTCCGGCGCCGGAAACGACGAAGCCCCGCTGGTCGCGGGGCTTCGCAGGTGACGCTGGCAGCCGGGACTCAGTCCCTGGCGACGGTCTTCTTGGCCACGACCTTCTTGGCCGGCGCCTTGGCCACGGTCTTCGCGGAGGCCTTCTTCGCGACCGGCGAAGCGGCCGAGCCGGTCGCCTTGTCGGTGGCCTTGCTGCGGGCGTTGCCGTAGCTGGAGTTGTAGCGCTTGCCCTTGGCCGTCTTGCGGTCGCCCTTGCCCATCTGTTGCTCCTGGATTCGTATCGTTCGGTGGGCGCGCCCTTGCACGCCACAGGGCGCGCATCCTAGCACGGGCGCGGGTTTCACGCCGGCTGGCGGGCCGCCGCGGCATGGGTCAGGCGCAGGTTCATCAGGTGCGCGCCGGCGATCATCAGCCCGCCCACGGTCATCAGTCCGGCGTGCAGCGGGCCGTGGTCGTGCAGCGGGCTGAACGCCCCTACCCAGACCAGCGCGAGGCCCGGCAGCAGCAGCATCCAGGCGCGGAAGGCGCGGTGGCGGCGCCATCCGATGGCCAGGGTGGTGCAGCCGAGCAGGGTCGCGAACACGGTGACCGCCTGGTCGATGTCGACCCAGCCGCCGACGGACAGCCCCAGCGTCGGCATCAGCGCCAGCGCCAGCGGCAGCAGCGCGCAGTGCAGCGCGCACAGGAAGGACGCCGCGAAACCGATCCTGTCGGCCCTGTCGAGCTTGCAGTCTGTAGCCATGTCATTGGTTGGGTGGCGTCGAAGTTGAAACAATATAACATTCCATCCGAACCCATGCACGTGATTCCGATGCCTTCTTCATTCCCGCCCCGCCCCGCCCTGCTCGCCACCGCCCTGCTGCTCGCCCTGTCCACCCCGCCCGCGATCGCCCAGGACGCCGGGGACGCGGCCGGGCACGCCCACGACCATGACTACGAACACGGCGTCACCGACCTGGATGCCCTCACCGTCCGCGCCAATCCCATCGCCCGCACCGCCGAAGACCTGGCCCGCCCGGTGGCCGTGCTGGCCGGCGAACGCCTTGACGAAGCCAAGGCCGGGTCGATCGGCGAAACCGTCTCGCGCCTGCCCGGCGTGCAGTCCTCGTTCTTCGGCGCCGGCGTCGGCCGGCCGATCATCCGCGGCCTCGAGGGCGCGCGCGTGCAGGTGCTCAGCGACGGCCTGGCCGCCGGCGACGTGTCGACGGTCAGCGTCGACCACGCGGTCAGCATCGAGCCTTTCCTCGCCACCCAGATCGAAGTGCTGAAGGGGCCGGCCAGCCTGCTGTACGGCAATGGCGCCATCGGCGGTGCGGTCAACGTGGTCGACGGGCGCATTCCCGAGGCCGCCACGTCGCGTCCGCTGGAGGGCCGCGCCGAGCTGCGCGCCGGCAGCGTCAACGACGAGCGCACCGGCATGGTGCGGCTGGACGGCACTTCGGCGTCCGGACGGCTCGTGTTCCACATCGACGCCCTGCACCGCGAAACCGGCGACATCGACATCCCCGGCTACGCCGAAAGCGCGGTGCTGCGCGATGCGCACGGCCATGACGACCACGATCATGACCATGACCATGACCACGACGAAGGCGACCACCAGGACGCGCGCGGCACCCTGCCCAACAGCTTCGTGCGCACCGACAGCGGCGCCCTGGGCCTGTCCTGGGTGGGCGACAGGGGCTTCATCGGCATCGGCCAGAGCCTGTTCAACACGCGTTACGGCGTGCCCGGCCACGTGCATGCCGAAGACGACCACGGGCACGGGCACGGTCACGACCATGGCCATGACCATGGCGAGCACGAGGGCGACGACCACGGCGGCGTCCACATCGTGATGGACCAGCGTCGCACGGAGCTGCGCGGCGGCCTCGACGACCTCGGTCCGTTCCAGAGCCTGCGCGCCCGCGTCGCGCATACCGACTACACCCACACCGAATACGAAGGCGCCGCCGTCGGCACCGTGTTCGACAACGAAACGGTGGAAGGCCGGCTGGAGCTGGCGCACCGGCCGCTCGGCGGCTGGGAGGGCGCGTTCGGCCTGCAGTGGTCGCAGCGCGATTTCGCCGCCGTGGGCGCGGAGGCTTTCGTGCCGGATTCGGAGTCGCGCGATGCCGGCCTGTTCTGGATCGGGGAGCGCGACTTCGGGGCGGCCAGCCTCGAACTCGGCCTGCGCCACGACCGCAACGCCATCGACGTCGCCGCCGACGCCGGGCCGTCGCGCGACTTCAGCACCACCAGCCTGTCGCTGGCCTCGCGCTGGGACCTCTCGCCGGACGTGCACGTCTCGTTCGGGCTCGACCGCGCGCAGCGCTCGCCCACCGCGGAGGAGCTGTATTCCAGCGGCCTGCACGTCGCCACGCAGCCATGAGCTGGGCGACGCCGCGCTCGACGTCGAGACCGCGAACCGCGCCGAGATCGGCCTGCACTGGCACCGGGGGCCGCTGCGCGTGGGCGCTTCGCTGTACCACGTGCGCTATCGCGATTTCATCTACCTCGCCGACACCGGCATCGTCGATGGCGGGCTCGGTGTGCGCGCCTGGAACCAGGCCGATGCGCGCTTCACCGGCGGCGAGGTCGAGGCCGAATGGACCTTCATCGACAACGACAGCGGCGCGTGGACCACGCGCGTGTTCGGCGACATCGTCCGCGGCCGGCTGGATGGCGAGGGCACGCGGATGATGGACATCGAGGTGCCGCATGGCGATCACGCCCACCACTACGTCGCCGAGCTGGCGCTGGACGGCCACCTGCCGCGCATCGCGCCTGCACGGCTGGGCGCGGAGCTGCGCTGGGCCGGAGCCCACTGGCGTGCCGGGCTGGGCGCGGTGCGCCATGCCCGACAGGACGACGTGGCGGCGCATGAGACCGCCACCCCCGGCTACACCCTGGTGCACGCGAACGTCGCCTGGCACATGGATACCGCGGCGGGCAACGCGGTCGAGCTGTTCCTCAACGGCAGCAACCTGCTCGACGAGGAAGCGCGCGTGCACACCTCGTTCCTGAAGGACCTGGCGCCGCAGGCGGGCCGCGGCGTGAGCGCCGGCGTGCGGATCCTGTTCTAGCCCGCGTCCGGGAGGGCCCACCGTGGCCCTCCCGGCGCCGATGTCCGAAAACGGCCAGTCAATGGCCCCGGACCGGTGCTAGCCTCGCTGCATGTCCCGGCCCGCCCTGCCACCGCCCGACACCTGCGACCAGGCGCGCCGGAGCCGCGATCCGCGCTTCGACGGGCTGTTCTTCACCGCGGTGCACAGCACCCGCATCTACTGCCGCCCGGTGTGCCCGGCGCCGTACGCGAAGCGCGTGAGCTACTACGCCAACGCCGCCGCCGCGGAGGCCGCCGGCTACCGGCCCTGCCTGCGCTGCCGGCCCGAGCTGTCGCCGTCCGACGGTACCTGGCGCCGCGGCGACGCCGCGATCGCGCGTGCGCTGACCCTGATCGACCAGGGCGCGCTGGCCGATGCACCGCTGTCACGGCTGGCCGCGCGCGTCGGCCTCGGCGAACGCCAGCTGCGCCGGCTGTTCGTGGAGCGCCTGGGCGCGCCGCCGGTCGGCGTGCACGGCACGCGTCGCCTGCTGTTCGCGAAGCAGCTGCTCACCGAAACCGCGCTGCCGGTCACCGAGGTCGCCATGGCCGCGGGCTTCGGCAGCCTGCGCCGCTTCAACGCCGCGTTCCAGGACGCCTACCGCATGCCGCCGCTCGACCTGCGCCGGCAGCCGGGCGTGGCCGCGCGCGCCGACGGCGACACGCTCACGCTGCGGCTGGGCTATCGCCCGCCCTACGATTTCGCCGCGATGCTCGACTTCCTGCGCGGCCGCGCCCTGCCCGGCGTCGAACGCGTGGACGATGCGGCCTACGCGCGCGTCATCGCCGGCCCCGACGGCGCCCACGGCTGGCTGCGCGTCTCGCCCTGGCCGGGCGAGCACGCGCTGAGGCTGGAGCTGCACGCCGTGCCGGCCGCGCGCCTGCTGGACGTGGTGCAGCGGCTGCGGCGGATGTTCGACCTCGACGCCGACCCGCAGGTGATCGCCGACGCGCTGTCCGCCGATCCGCGCCTGCGGCCGCTGCTCGCGCTGCGCCCCGGCCTGCGCCTGCCGAGCGGCTGGGACGGCTTCGAGATCGCGGTGCGCGCGGTGCTGGGCCAGCAGGTCAGCGTCGCGGCCGCGCGCACCCTGGCCACGCGGCTGTCGCAGCGCTTCGGCGAGCGGCTGCCGGAACCCTTCGGCGACGGACTCGAGCACCTGTTCCCGACGCCGGAGTCGCTGGCCGGGGCCGACCTCGAGCCGATCGGCCTCACCCGCGCGCGCGCCGCGACCGTCCGCGGCGTCGCGGCCGCGCTGCTGGACGGGCGCGTCGATTTCAGGCCGGAGCATGGGCTCGATGAATTCGTGGCGCGCTGGGTGGCGCTGCCCGGCATCGGCCCGTGGACGGCGCAGTACATCGCGATGCGCGCGCTCGGGCATCCGGACGCGTTCCCGGCCGGCGACCTGGTGCTGCGCAAGGCATTGGCGGACGGCGGCACCGCGCCGACGGAGAAGGCCACCGCGGCACGCGCCGAGCGCTGGCGCCCTTGGCGCGCCTACGCGGTGATCCACCTCTGGAAAGACTCCATGCGAGGAACAACCTGATGGGCAGCATCCGCTTCATGCACATGCCGACGCCGATCGGCGTCCTGACCCTGGCCGCCGACGACGACGGCCTGCGCCGCATCGACTTCCCGCCGCCGCGGACGCCACCGGCCGGCGAGGACTGGACCGAAGGCGACAGCGACGTGCTGCGGGAAGCCCGCCGCCAGCTGGACGAGTACTTCGCCGGCGAACGCCGTGGCTTCGACCTGCCGCTCTCGCCGCACGGCACCGACTTCCAGCACGAAGTCTGGCTCACGCTGGCGCGCATCCCCTACGGCGAGACCTGGAGCTATCGCGACCTCGCGCAGCGCATCGGCCGGCCCACGGCCACCCGCGCCGTGGGCGCCGCCAACGGCCGCAACCCGCTGCCGATCGTGCTGCCCTGCCACCGGGTGATCGGCGCGGACGGTTCGCTCACGGGATTCGGCGGCGGGCTGCCGACAAAGGCCTTCCTGCTGCGGCTGGAGGGCGCGCTTCCCGGCGACACCGGGGCCCTGTTCCAGGCCTGAGTCCAGCCCCCGGCGCGACACCGGGCGGCTTCGTGACGCCGCGCGGCGGGATTCAGCCGCCGGCGGCCGTTCCGGCCGAACAATCCGCGCAGGTGCCGTGTACTTCCAGCGTCTGCGCCCGCGGCTGGAACCCCAGCGCGCGCGCGCGTTCGTCCAGCGCGGCGACGATCTTGCTGTCCTCCAGCTCGACCGCCGCGTGGCAGTCGTCGCAGATGAGGAAGGGGACCGAGTGCTGCGCCGTGCTCGGATGGTGGCAGGCCACGAAGGCGTTGACCGACTGCAGCTTGTGGATGAAACCGTTGGCGAGCAGGAAGTCGAGCGCGCGGTACACCGTCGGCGGCCCCGCGGCGCCCGGGCCGTCGCCGCCGCGGACGCGGTCGAGCAGGTCGTAGGCCTTGAGCGGCTGCCCGGCGTCCGCGATCAGGCCCAGCACGTGCGCGCGGATCGGCGTCAGGCGCAGCCCCCGTTCCCGGCAGGCACGCTCCACCGCGGCCACGAAGGCCGGGCCGTCGTGGACATGGTGCTTGGGATCGGTGCAGGCATGCGCGGGCATGCCTTGATGATGGTGGCGAACGCAGGCGGACTCAAGCCGCTGCCGCTGTCACCGCCGCCCACCGTTCGCCGTTCGCCACCCGCCGCCCGCCGCCACCTGTAGGAGCCGCTATAGCGGCGACCCCTGCACCACGGCAATTCGGGTCGCAGCCATGGCTGCTCCTGCAGGTGAGGGGGGCGGCGTCAGGCGGGAATCAGCGCGATCGCCGCATCGATGCGCTTCAGGGCTTCGTCGCGGCCGGCCAGATACACGGTGTGCGCGATGTCCGGGCTGACCTGGGTGCCGGTGATCGCCACCCGCAGCGGCTGCGCGACCTTGCCCATGCCCAGCCCGAGCGCTTCTGCGGTGGCGTGCAGGGCCTCGCCGATCGCCTCCACGTTCCAGTCGGCCAGCGCCTCCAGGCGCGCGCGCGCCTCGGCCAGCGGCGCCGCGGCCTCCGGCTTGAGGTGCTTGGCGACGGCCTTGTCGTCGTACTCCGTCAGCGGCTGGAACCACACCGCCGCGCGCTCGGCCATGTCCTTGAGCGTCTGCACGCGGTCGCGCAGGGCGAGCACCACGTCGGCCGGCGCCGGGCCGGCGGCGAGGTCGTAGCCGGCTTCGCGCAGCTGCCATTCGAAGTGCTTTGCCACGTCCTCCGGCGCGTCCTCCTTCAGGTACTGCTGGTTGAGCCAGCCCAGCTTGGCCATGTCCAGGCGCGAGGCCTTGGCGTTGACGTCCTTGAGGTCGAACAGCGACTTCATTTCGTCGATCGAGAAGATCTCCTGGTCACCATGCGACCAGCCCAGGCGCACCAGGTAGTTCAGCAGCGCGTGCGGCAGATAGCCGGCATCGCGGTACTGCATGACGTCGGCGGCGCCGGTGCGCTTGCTGAGCTTGGCGCCCTGCTCGTCGAGGATCATCGGCAGGTGCGAGAACGCCGGCACCTCGGCGCCCAGCGCGCGGTAGATGTTCATCTGGCGCGGGGTGTTGTTGACGTGGTCGTCGCCGCGGACGACGTCGGTGATGCACATGTCCAGGTCGTCGACGACCACCGCGAAGTTGTAGGTCGGGTAGCCGTCGGGGCGGAAGATGACGAGGTCGTCGAGCTCGGTGTTGCTGATCTCGATGCGGCCCTTGACCTTGTCGTCCCAGGCGACGACGCCGTCGAGCGGGTTCTTCAGGCGGATCACGCGGTTGGGGTCGTCGCGGTACGGCGCGCCCTGGTCGCGGTAGGCGCCGTTGTAGCGCGGCTTCTCGCCCTTGGCCATGGCGGCTTCGCGCATGGCGTCGAGCTCTTCCTTCGACTCGTAGGCGTAGTAGGCCTGGCCGGCGGCGACGAGCTGCTCGGCGACCTCGCGATAGCGCTCCACGCGCGCGGTCTGGTAGATCGGGCCCTCGTCGTAGTCGAGGCCCAGCCAGTCCATGGCCTCGAGGATGGCGTCGATCGCGGCCTGGGTGCTGCGCTCGCGGTCGGTGTCCTCGATGCGCAGGATGAACTGGCCGCCGCGGCGGCGCGCCTCGAGCCAGCAGTACAGCGCGGTGCGGGCGCCGCCGATGTGCAGGTAGCCGGTGGGGCTGGGGGCGAAGCGGGTGCGGCAGGTCATGGCGGCGGCTGGCTCGGGTGAATCGGGGATTTTAGCCTGTCGCTGCGGAGTGGAGGGTTGGTGGCGCGGATCGTGGGATGACAAGAACATTGGCGTGCGCGCGTCCGCAGGCTGCGTGACGCGGTGGCTTCAGCAGGCCTCTACAATCCGGCGATGAGCATTCTTTTCATCTCCGACCTTCATCTTGACCCTGCGCGCCCGGAGATCACCCGCCTGTTCGGCGAGTTCATCGACGGTGAAGCGGGGGAGGCCGACGCGCTGTACATCCTCGGCGACCTGTTCGAGGCCTGGGTGGGCGACGACGATCCGTCGGACACCGGGGCCTTCGTCGCCACGAAGCTGAAGGCGCTGGCCGACAGCGGCGTGCCGGTGTTCTTCATGCACGGCAACCGCGACTTCCTGCTCGGCGAGGCGTTCGCAAGGCGCGCAGGGATGACGCTGCTGCAGGACCCGGTGGTGATCGACCTGCATGGGCGGCCTGCCCTGCTGATGCACGGCGACACCCTGTGCACCGACGACGTCGCCTACCAGCAGTTCCGTGCGCAGACGCGCGAGCCGCGCTGGCAACAGCAGTTCCTGGCGCAGCCATTGGCGGCACGGCTGGCCTTCGCACAGCAGGCGCGCGCCGCCAGCCAGGCGCGACAGGGCGAACTGCGCGATGCGGGGACGATGGAGGCGATCACCGACGTGGCGCCCGGGGCAGTCGCCGCCGCGTTCCGCGGCCACGACGTCGGCCTGCTGATCCACGGCCACACCCACCGGCCAGCCGTGCACGCGCTCGACGTCGATGGACGCGCCTGCACGCGCGTGGTGCTGGGCGACTGGTACGAGCAGGGCTCGGTGCTGCGGGTCGATGCCGACGGGATGCAACTCGACGCCCTCGCCCCCCCGCGCCTGTAGGAGCAGCTACAGCTGCGACCCCGGCATGCAACACGGATGGTCGCAGCTATAGCTGCTCCTACAGGTGGAGGCCCGATCAGGTGGAGTCCCGAACAGATGGAAGCCCGGTCAGGCGGAGGCCCGGTCAGGTGGAGAGTTGCTGCAGCGCGGCCAGTTCGTCCTCGCTGAAGCCAGCGGCGCTGCGCGCATCGACGTTGAACGGCCCGTGCAGCACGGCGCGCGCGTACTCGGCCAGCAGCTCGCGGAACTTCGGCTCGGGGTCGATGCCGCGGCGCTCGCAGTGCCAGCGGAACCAGCGACTGCCGGCGGCCACGTGCGGCACTTCCTCGCGCAGGATCACTTCGAGGATGTCGGCGGTGGCGTCGTCGCCCAGCGCGCGCAGCTTCACGATCATGCCCGGGGTCACGTCCAGGCCGCGCGCCTCCAGCACCCGCGGCACCAGCGCCATGCGCGCCAGGCCGTCGTGCGCGGTCTTCTCGCACATTTCCCACAGGCCGTTGTGGGCGTCGAAGTCGCCGTACGCATAGCCGAGCTCGCCCAGTCGCGCACGCAGCATTTCGAAGTGCCGCGCCTCGTCGTCGGCGATCCGCACCCAGTCGGCGTAGTAAGCCGCCGGCATGCCGCGGAAGCGGTAGACCGCGTCCCAGGCCAGGTCGATGGCGTTGAGCTCGATATGGACGATGGCGTGGATGAAGGCGGCGCGGCCCTCGACGGTGCCGAAGCCGCGGCGCGGCAGTTCGCGCGGGTGCACCAGGCGCGGGCGCTGCGGGCGGCCGGGCATGCGGATCGGCTCCGGCGGCGGCGCGTCGGCATCGGGCGCCAGCAGCCCCTGGCCGAACGCGAGCGCGGCGGCGTGCGTGGCCGCGACCTTGTCGTCCGGGGACGCCGCGGCCAGGCAGCCGCGCGCGGCGTCGAACAGCGATCCGGCCACGCGCTCAGGCGCCCACGCGGCGCTTCTTCTTCGCCTCGTCCGAACGCAGCTGGCGCAGGCGCTCGAAGTATCCGGGATCGATCCCGGTCACGTACTCGCCGCTGAAGCACGAGCTGTCGAAGGCCTTGCCGGGGAACTTGTGCCCGGCCACGGCCGCCTCGAGGTCGGCCAGGTCCTGGTAGACCAGCCAGTCGCAGCCCAGCAGGGCCTCGATCTCCTGCTCGCTGCGGCCGTTCGCGACCAGCTCCTCCACCGACGGCATGTCGATGCCGTAGATGTTGGGATGCCGCACCGGCGGCGCCGCCGAGGCCAGGTAGACCTTGCGTGCGCCGGCGTCGCGCGCCATCTGCACGATCTGCTTCGAGGTGGTGCCGCGCACGATCGAGTCGTCCACCAGCAGCACCACGCGGTTGCGGAATTCCAGCGGGATCGGGTTGAGCTTGCGCTTGACCGACTTCGCGCGCTCACCCTGCCCCGGCATGATGAAGGTGCGGCCCACGTAGCGGTTCTTGACGAAGCCCTCGCGGTATTTCACGCCGAGCACGTTGGCCAGCTCCATCGCCGAGTCGCGCGAGGTGTCGGGGATCGGGATCACCACGTCGATGTCGTGGTCGGGCCGCTCGCGCAGGATCTTCTCGCCCAGCGTCACGCCCATGCGCATGCGCGCCTTGTGCACCGAGATGTTCTCGATCATCGAGTCCGGGCGTGCGAAGTAGACGTACTCGAAGATGCAGGGCGCGTGCTCGGCCGGCTGCGCGCACTGGCGCGCATGCAGCTCGCCGCGCGCGGTGATGACGATGCCTTCGCCCGGCGCGACGTCGCGCATGCGCTCGAAGCCCAGGATGTCCAGCGCCACCGATTCCGAGGCCACCGCGTACTCGGTGCCGGCGTCGGTCTCGCGACGGCCCAGCACCAGCGGCCGGATGCCGTTGGGATCGCGGAACGCCACCAGGCCCAGGCCCAGCACCAGCGCGACCGCCGCATAGCCGCCGCGCGCGCGCCGATGCACGCCATCGACCGCCTTGAGCGCGGCCTCGGGCGTCAGCGCACGCTGGCCATCGAGCTCGTGCGCGAAGACGTTGAGCAGCACCTCCGAGTCGGACTCGGTGTTGATGTTGCGGCGGTCGGTCTCGAAGATTTCCTGGCGCAGTGCGTCCGTGTTGATGAGGTTGCCGTTGTGCGCCAGCGCGATGCCGTAGGGCGAATTGACGTAGAACGGCTGGGCCTCGTCGCTGCCCTCGCTGCCCGCGGTCGGATAGCGGCAGTGGCCGATGCCGACGCGGCCGTCGAGCAGCGCCATGGACTCGGCGTCGAACACGTCGCGCACCAGGCCGTTGCCCTTGTGCACGCGCAGGCGCGTGCCCTTGCCGGTGGCGATGCCGGCGGCGTCCTGGCCCCGGTGCTGCAGCACCGTCAGGCCGTCGTAGAGCGCGGCTGCGACTTCAGTGGTTCCGACGATGCCGACGATGCCGCACATGGGGGTCTTTCCAGGTCAGGGTGGAGCGGAGGAATCAGGGATGCGAACGCACCAGGCCGTCGATGCCGACGCTGGACTTCACCCGCGCCTTGAGCTGGTCGGCCTCGGCACGCGTCACCACCGGGCCGGCCTTGACGCGGGTGAGCGCGCCCTTGTCGGTCTGCACGGTCTCGGTGAAGGCGGTGATGCCGGCCGCGCGCAGGCGGTCGCGCAGCGCGGTGGCATCGGCGGCGCTGCCGAAGGCGCCCAGCTGCACCGCGAAGCCGGTGCCCGCCGCCCCGGAAGGCGCCGCGGGCGCAGGCGTGGGCGTGGAGGCCGCGGGCTCCGGGGGCGTCGCGGCAGGCGCGGGCCCGGTCGTCGCAGTGCGCGCGGCCGTGGTGCCGCCGGACGCGGGGGCCGCGGCATCGAGCGCGACCACGGTGGCCTGCGCGCGCGAACCGATGCTTCCGGCGCGCACCCGCGCCGCTTCGGCATGGGCGCGGGTGGCATACGGGCCGATGCGCACGCGCCAGGCGTCGCGTCCGCCAACGCGGGTTTCTTCGACGTACGCGGGCAGGTTCTCCTGGCGCAGGCGCGTGACCACGGTACCGGCGTCGCCGCGGCTGCCGTAGGCACCGAAGTTCACCGCGTAGTCGCCGCCGGCGGTCGCGGGCGGAAGGCGCGGCGCGGGCTGCGCCGCAGGTTCCGGTTTGGCAGGTTCAGGCTTGGCGGGCTCCGGCTTCGCCGCCTCGGCCGCGGCCAGCCTGGCCTGTGCGGCGGCCGCTTCGCGCGCTGCAGCGGCGGCGTCTGCCGCACGGGTGTCCGCGGGCATCGGTGCCGGTAGCGGCTGCGCCACCGCAGCGGTGTCCTGCAGCGGTGCGGTCTCGACGCCGGACGCGAGGTCGGCGGCGTCCTCGGAGACGACGTCGCCCGCGGGCTGCGCGGTCGCCGTGTCCACGGTCGCCAGGCTGCCATCGTCGGCCAGCAGGCCGGAGCTGCCGGTCGCCGCCGGCGCGACCAGCGGCAGGTCACGGGTGACGTAGTCGCCGGAGGGCGCGTCGGGCACCTGCATCGACAGGTCCGACACGCCGCTGTCGGGCGCCGGGCCCTGCACCAGCATCGGCAGGAAGATCACGGCCAGGGCGATCAGTACCGCGGCGCCGATGAGGCGCTGTTTCAGTCCGGAATCCATGGGCGCTCGGGCAGCGGGAAGGCCGGGGAATTATACGGCCGCGTCAGCCGCGGCTTCTGAACCTGCGGCAGCCAGCCACGCCAGCGTCGCGCCGGCGACGTGGAACGAGCCGAAGGCGAGCACGCGCCCGCCGGGGCCGGCATCGGCCAGCGCCGCCGCCAGCGCAGCGTCCACGTCGCGATGGCGCGCTGCATCGGCCGCGGTGGTCCCGGCGAGCGCGTCAGCCAGCGCATCCGCATCGCGGCCGCGGCTGCCGGCCGCGGTGGTCCCGGCCAGGTGCCAGGCGTCCACGCCGTCGGCAAGCGCCGCGACCACGCCGGCCGCGTCCTTGTCCGCCAGCGCGCCGTACACGGCCACCGTGCGCGCGGGCGCCGCGTCGCGCAGCCAGTCGGCCAGCGCGCGCGCCGCCTGCGGGTTGTGCCCGACGTCGACCAGCACCTCGACGCCGGCGCGCTCGAAGCGCTGCAGCCGCCCCGGCACCCGCGCCGCAGCCACGCCGCGCGCCCAGGCGCCATCGTCGATCTCCAGGTCCAGCGCGCGCAGGGCCGCGATCGCCGCGGCGGCGTTGCGCAGCTGCGCGGGCGCCGCCAGGCCGGGCAGCGGCAGCGCCAGCTCGAAGCCGGGCTCGCGCCACCACCAGCCATCGCCGCGCTCGTCGCGGCCGAAGCGGTAGTCGCTGCCGGCCCGGATCGCCGAGGCGCCGATCGCGTAGGCGTGGCCGAGCACGCTCGACGGCGGATCGTCCTCGCCCAGCACCAGCGGCGTCCAGGCGCGGGCGATGCCGGCCTTCTCGACGCCGATGGCCTCGCGGTCGTGGCCCAGCCAGTCCTGGTGGTCGAGGTCGACGGTGGTGATCACCGCGACGTCGGGATCGACCAGGTTGACCGCATCCAGTCGCCCGCCGAGCCCGACCTCGAGCACCGCGAGGTCGAGGTCCGCGCGCGCGAACAGCCACAGCGCGGCGAGCGTTCCGTACTCGAAATACGTCAGCGAGGTGTCGCCGCGCGCGGCCTCGACCGCCTCGAAAGCCTCGACCAGCGCGGCATCGCCGGCGTCGGCGCCGTCGATGCGCACGCGCTCGTTGTAGGCCAGCAGGTGCGGCGAGGTATACGCGCCCACGCGCAGGCCGGAGGCGGCGGCGATGGCCTCGATGAAGGCCACCGTCGAGCCCTTGCCGTTGCTGCCGGCCACCGTGGCCACGAAGCGCGCGGGCCGGCCGAGGCCGAGCCGCGCGGCGACCTCGCCCACGCGCGCCAGCCCAAGCTCGACCTCGCGCGGATGCCGGCCCTCGATGTCGACGAGCCAGTCCTTCAGGGTTCTCGATGTCGCCATGGTTCAGAGCGCCCGGTGCACCGCTTCGCCGAACAGCAGGGTGTGGTGCGCGCAGTCGTTCAGCCGCAGCACCTCCAGATGCTGCGGGTCGGGACCTTCCAGCAGGTTGAGCGTCGCCGGCGCCTGCCGGAACGTCCACAGCCGGAACAGCGGCAGCCCCAGCACGCGGCACAGCAGCACGCGGTTGACCGCGTCGTGCGAGACCACCAGCAGCGTGTCCTCGGGACCCAGTCCTTCGCAGGCGGCCGCGAACGCCGGCCATGCCCGTTCCAGCACCTGCTTCAGCGATTCGCCGCCCGGCATCTGCACCTTGTCCGGGGTGTCGCGCCAGGCGGCCAGGCGCTCCGGGTCGGACTCGCGGATCTCGCTGGCGAGCTTGCCTTCCCAGGTCCCGTGGGCGATCTCCATCAGGCCCTGGTCGACTTCGAGCATATCCGCGCGCGCCTCGCCGAGCGCCAGGCGCGCGGTGTCGTAGGCGCGCGCCAGCGGCGAGGCCACGGCGCGGTCGATGCGCACGTCGTGCAGGCGCTCGCCCAGGCGCAGCGCCTGTTTGGCGCCGGTGTCCGAGAGCGGGATGTCCTCCTGCCCCTGGTAGCGGCCGGCGCGGTTCCACTCCGTCTCGCCGTGGCGGGCGAGCAGGATCCTCACCGCTTCGGCTCCAGCCCCAGTTCGGCCAGCACGCGCGGCGCCGGATAGACCTCCTGCATGATCCAGCGCATGTAGCGCTGGTCGACCGAGATCATGCGCGTCATCACCGGGTCGAACACCCAGTTCGAGGCCACCGATTCCCAGTTGCCGTCGAAGGCCAGGCCGACCAGCTTGCCGCGGGCGTCGAGCACCGGCGAGCCGGAGTTGCCGCCGGTGATGTCGAGGTCGGCGAGGAAGTTCACCGGCACCGACTTCAGGCGGCGGTCCTGCAGGCCACCGTAGCGCTTGGCGGCCACGGCATCGAGCAGCGCCCTGGGCGCGTCGAACGGATCCTCGCCGGTGTCCTTGGCAGGAATCTCCTCGAGCACGGTGAAAGCCTTCTGCGGCGTGCCGTCGAGCTTGGTGTAGGGCTTGACGTTGCCGAAGGTGATGCGCAGCGAGGAGTTGGCGTCCGGGTAGACGAACTCGCCCTTGCTGGCCTTGTAGTCGGCCACGGCCTGCAGGTAGACCGGGCGCGCCAGCAGCGCGTCGCCGGCGCGCGCCTTGCGCTCGGCCTCCTGCGCCAACAGGGTCGGCATCACCGCCACCGCGTAGCGGATTGCCGGGTCCTTGCTGGACTCGTAGGCCTGGCGATCGGCGCGCAGCCACTTCAGCCGCGCGTCGGTGCCGTCGGCCAGCTCGCTGCGACCGAGGCGGTCGAGCGCGCCGTCGATGGCCTTGTCGCCGGTGCCACCGAGCCACGTGTCCAGGGCTTCGATGCGCTGGCCTTCCGGCAGCTTCACGTACTCGTCCAGCCAGTAGCGCTGCAGGCCGCGGTCCATCTCCCGCACGTAGCGGCGCTCCATCTGGCGCACGGCGCCCTCCAGCGTCGGCACGTCGCGCTCCTGGTAGCCCTGCTCGCGCTCGGCGTCGGGCTTCTCGCGCTCGATCGCCAGGCGGTAGCCGCGGATGGCGGCCGACAGCACGCCGGTGCCGTTGAACTGGCTGAACACCAGGTCGCGGTCGCGGGTGGCGCGGCTGGCCTGGTTGAGCTCGAGCAGCTTCGCGTGCGCGTCGAGCACCGGCTGGCCGGCCTCGCCCTGTTCGCGCGCCCAGGCCAGCACCGCGGCTTCCTGCGCTTGCTTGGTGGCCATGGCGTTGGTGCGCTGGAAGCCCGCAAGCTGGCTGTCGTAGTTCTTGTAGACGTTCTCCCAGCCGCGCATGGTGCTGGCGTACTTCACCTCGATGTCCGGGTTGGCCTTGCCGGCCTCGGCCACCATCTTCTGCATCGCCTTGTAGTGGCGGACGATGGTCGGGTACTGCCAGTCCTGGGTGTCCTGGAACTCGCTGGCCAGCGCATAGCGCGCGGTGCGGCCCGGGTAGCCGGCCACCATCACGAAGTCGCCCTCGCGCAGCGGTTCGTCGGCGAAACGCAGCCACTGCTTCGGCTGGTAGGGCACGTTGTCTTCCGCGAACGGCGCCGGCTTGCCGTCCTTGCCGACGTAGGCGCGATAGAAGGCGAAGTCGCCGGTGTGGCGCGGCCACATCCAGTTGTCGACCTCGCCGCCGTAGGCGCCGACGCTGCCCTGCGGGGCGTAGACCAGGCGCACGTCCTGGATCTCGAGGTTCCTGAAGAGGCGATAGGTGTTGCCGCCGGCGAAGCTGTACAGGCGGCAGCGATAGCCGGCCTCGGCCTCGCACGCAGCGACCAGCGACTTCTCGATCGCGTCGAGCGCGTTGGTGCGGCCGAGCGCGTCCGGCGCCGCGGCCACGGCCGCCTGCACGCGGTCGGTCACGTCCTCGATCGACTCCAGCGCGTAGATGCGCGAGGTCGGGCCGGCGCTGATCTCGTCGCCGATGGCCGCGGCATAGAAGCCGTCGCGCATCAGGTTGTTCTCGGGCGTCGAGTTCAGCTGGATGGCGCCGTACGCGCAGTGGTGGTTCGTGGCGACCAGGCCCTGCGGCGAGACGAAGCTCGCGGTGCACCCGCCGAGCGAGACCACCGCGCCCAGCGGGTCGCCGGTGAGGTCGGCCAGCTGCTCGGGCTTCAGCTTCAGGCCGGCGCGCTTGAGCGGCTGGGAGATCTCCGGAAGCTGCTGCGGCACCCACATGCCCTCGCCCGCGTGCGCGGGGGCGGGGCTGGCGATGGCGGCCACGAAGGCGGCCGCGGCGGTGGCGAGGACGGTCTTGCCCATGTTGGTTTCCTGGTGCGGTGTGGAAAGGGGTCGAACGGATGGAGCGAGTCTAGCGGCCCGCGGCGGGGGCCGGCGCCGGGCCGCGGTCGGCGCCGTCGAGCGGGAGCCCCATCTCGGCCAGCAGCTGCGGCGCCGGGTACACGCGCGCCATGATCCAGCGCATGTAGCGGGCATCGACGTGGATCGCGCGCTTGTAGCGCGGGTCGAACTTCCAGCTGGCGCTGACCGCCTCCCAGTTGCTGTCGAAGTTCAGGCCGATCAGCCGGCCGCGGGCATCCATCACCGGCGAGCCGGAGTTGCCGCCGGTGGTGTCGAGATTGGTGAGGAAGTTGACGGTCTGGGTGCCCAGGCCGGGATCGGCCGTGGCGCCGAAGTCGCGACGCGCGATCGCGTCGAGCAGCGGACCGGGCGCGTCGAAGGGCGCGACGCCGGTGTGCTTCTCGACGATGCCTTCGACCGTGGTCAGCGGCGCCCAGCTGACCGCGTCGCGCGGCTGCAGGCTTTCGATGCGGCCGTAGCTCACCCGCAGCGTCGAGTTGGCATCGGGGTAGACCGCCCTGCCCTCGCTGCGGGCATGGCCGATCATCCCGCGCATGTAGGCCGGGCGCAGGCGCAGCAGTTCGCCGGCGCGCGCCTTGTCGGCGTCCTCGAAGCGCAGCACCGCCTGCTGCAGCCTGGCGGCGGCGCGCATCAGCGGGTCGGTCGATGCCTGCACCTCGGCCGGCGCGGCGGCCAGCAGGCGCAGGCGCTCGTCTTCGGAGGCCAGCGCGGTGTCCGCATACAGCGATTCGAGCGCCGCATCGGTGGCCGCGGCGTCGGTGCCGAACACCTGCTCGATCTCCGGCACCCGCTGGTCGGCCGGCAGCGCGCGGTGGCGCGCCAGCAGTTCGGCCAGGATCGCGCGCTCCACCTCCGGCGCGTAGCGACGCTGGGCCTGGCGCAGGGCGGCTTCGATGCGGGCCTCGTCGCGCAGCTGGTAGCCGCCCTCGCGCTCGGCGTCGGGCTTGCCGCGCTCCAGCGCCAGGCGCTGCAGGCGCATCGCGCTGCCCAGCAGCTGGGTCTGCGCCTGCATCAGGGCGAACAGCTGGTCGCGCTCGCGGGTGGCGCGCGCGGAGGCGATCACCTCCGACGCGGCGTCGATGTCGGCGCGCGTCGCGGCCGCGTCCGGTTGTCCCGCGAGCCAGGCCGACATCGCGGCTTCCTGCCGGCGGCGCTCGGCCACCGCGTCGCTGCGACGCAGGCCGTCGAGCTCACCCTGCGCGCGCTTGAGCGTGTTCTTCAGGCTGGCGACCTGGGCGGCATAGCGCACTTCGGCGTCGGCGCTGCCGGCCGAGCCGCGCTCGATCGCCGCCAGCAGCGCGGTCATCAGCTCCACGCGCGAAGGCAGCTGCCACTCCACCTGGTCGGCGAACTCGGCGGCGCTGCGGTGGCGGAAGGTGCGGCCGGGATAGCCGGCCAGCATGGCGAAGTCGCCCTCGGCCAGCGGATCGGTCGACACCGTCAGCCACGCGGCCGGCTTGAACGGCACGTTGTCCGGCGAGAACGCCGCGGGCCTGCCGTCCGGCCCGACGTAGGCGCGATAGAAGGTGAAGTCGCCGCTGTGGCGCGGCCACATGAAGTTGTCGATCTCGTCGCCGTAGCTGCCGATGGCGTCCGGCGGCGCGTACGCCAGGCGCACGTCGCGGATCTCGAGCTGGCGCACCAGGTGGAAGTCGGTGCCGTAGTACATGTCGACCACGCTGCAGCGGTAGCCGGGCGCTTCGGCTTCGCACTCGGCGACGGCGGCCTTGGAGGCGGCCTCGACGGCGTCGTGGTAGGCGCGGCCCGTCGTTCCGCGGGCATCGGCCAGGATGCGGTCGGTGATGCGCTCGAAGCGGTCGGTCACCAGCACCCGGGCGCCCGGGCCGGCGGAGAGCTCGTCGGCCATCGTCGCGGCATTGAAGCCGTCGTCGATGAGGTTGTTCTCCGGCGTCGAATTCAGCTGGATCGCGCCGTGCGCGCAGTGGTGGTTGGTCACCACCAGCCCCTGCGGCGAGACGAAGCTCGCGGTGCAGCCGCCCAGCGAGACCACGGCGCTCATCGGCGGCTTCGACAGGTCGGACAGGCTCCCGGGATCGCCCTGGAAGCCCGAGTCGCGCATCGCCGATTCGACCTCGGGCAGCTGGGACGGCAGCCACATGCCTTCATCGGCAACGACGGGGGCGGACAGCAGGAGGGCGGCAAGGGCGGCGGCGACGGGACTCGGGCGCATGGCGTTCCGGTTGGGCTGGACAGCCCGCGACCATAGGCCGGCGCGCCGGGCGGACGCAAATGCCGGGGGTCACGGCCACGGGCACGGCCCCGGCCGGCGGTACAATCACGGTTTTCGACCCACCTGACCGGCCCGCCCATGTCGCAGCTCCAGCAGTCCCCCCTCCCGACCACCATGAAGGCGCTGGTCAAGCGCGAGCTCGCCAAGGGCATCTGGATGGAAGAGGTCCCCGTCCCCGAGCCCGGCGCGAACGAGGTCCTGATCCGCCTCGAGAAGACCGCCATCTGCGGCACCGACCTGCACATCTACCTCTGGGACGAGTGGGCGCAGCGCACCATCCCGCAGGGCCTGACCATCGGCCACGAATTCGTGGGCCGGGTGGTGAAGCTGGGCCCGGGCGCGACCGGCTACGAGATCGGCCAGCGCGTTTCGGCCGAAGGCCACATCGTCTGCGGCCAGTGCCGCAACTGCCGCGCCGGCAAGCAGCATCTGTGCCCGAACACGGTCGGCATCGGCGTCAACCGCAACGGGGCGTTTGCCGAGTACATCGTGATGCCGGCCAGCAACCTGTGGCCGATCCCCGACCAGATCCCGAGCGAGCTGGCCGCGTTCTTCGACCCCTACGGCAACGCCGCGCACTGCGCGCTGGAGTTCGACGTGGTCGGCGAGGACGTGCTGATCACCGGCGCCGGCCCGATCGGCGTGATGGCCGCCGGCATCTGCAAGCACATCGGCGCCCGCAACGTGGTGGTCACCGACGTCAACGACTTCCGCCTGAAGCTGGCCGCCGACATGGGCGCCACGCGCGTGGTCAACGTCAGCAAGACCTCGGTCAAGGACGTGATGTCCGAGCTGCACATGGACGGCTTCGACGTCGGCCTGGAAATGAGCGGCAACCCGGCCGCCTTCAACGACATGCTCGACTGCATGTACCACGGCGGCAAGGTCGCCCTGCTCGGCCTGCTGCCCAAGGGTGCGGGCATCGACTGGGACCGGGTGATCTTCAAGGGCCTGACGCTGCACGGCATCTACGGCCGGCGCATGTACGAGACCTGGTACAAGATGACGCAGCTGGTGCTGTCGGGCTTCCCGCTGCACAAGGTGCTGAGCCACCAGCTGCCGGCGGACGAGTTCCAGAAGGGGTTCGACCTGATGGAAAGCGGCAAGTCGGGCAAGGTCGTCCTCGACTGGCGCTGAGCCATCCGGCTCACGCCGCGGGCGACTGGCCCTGCCGTCGACAGTCCAGGCATGGGAGGTGGCGCGACGTGTTCAAGCGGTTCTCGATGATGGCGTTGCTGGCAATGTCCGGGGTCGCGACGGCGGATGACCTGCAATGCCTGGACGTCGAAACGCCGCCTGCACCGGTGTGCGTGTCGACTCCCTACGGGCTGGCATATGCCGACACCGAAGAAGAAGCCAGACGGGCGGCGGCAGCGCTCGGCGACGCGGCGCAGAAGTACGCACTCCACTTCGCCCGCTCACCGTCGGGCACCCTGGTCCTGAGTACCGATCTGGACCCGCTGGTCGCCCGGGACCAGGCCCGGGCCCACGGCCTCGATTACGCACAGGTGTGGCTGCCCATTCGTGCAAAGCGCGCCATGACCGAGCGCGCGATGCGCCAGGCCAAGGTCGGCCGCACAGCCATCAGCCGAGCACTGGCTGGCGTGGCGGAACAGGAAGCGGTCACGCTGCGTCACGAGCTCGGCCACGCGATGTATGCCGCGATGTACTGGCCGGACGCGGCGGAGTCGTCGCTGCAGGCGCGATACGGCACGCCGGCTCCGGACTGGCTCGACGAAGCAGTCGCGATCCTGATGGAGCCGCCTGAAGCCCAGGCCAGGCACCTGGAGTCGTTCATCGCGGCGGCAAAGCAACGGCCACGGACCATCCCCGGCCTGGACGACTTTCTCCGGGCGGAGCATCCGGTCCGCTCAGCTGCGCTCGCAACCGCCCTTTCCCGCGGCCCCAAGTCCGGATCGGGCGTGCAGATGATGGTCGCGGACCCCGGTGCATTTCCCGCCCTCGACAGCTTCTACGGACAATCGTTGCTGGTGGCCCTGTTCCTGGCCGAGACCAGCGGCGACCCGCGCATCCTTGTTCCGATCAGCGCTGCGATCGCCGGCGGCGACACGTTCGACCAGTGGCTTGCATCAAACGGTGAGGCGCACCGCCTTCCAGGCGACCTGCCCGCGCTGCAGGCCCTGTGGGACGGCTGGCTGAAAAGCCAGGTGCTGCGTCGGGGCCGCGGCGGCAAACCCTGAAGACGACACGTAGAATCCGGGATCCGTTCCTGCCGAGGCCTTCCGACCATGTCCACCACCCAGCGCTACGCCGATACCCTCGACGAGATTCGCAAGGCCGGACTGTTCAAGGCCGAGCGCATCATCACCAGTCCCCAGTCGGCGGAAGTCACGCTGGCGGACGGCCGCACGGTGCTCAACTTCTGCGCCAACAACTACCTTGGCCTGGCCGATCATCCGGACATCATCGCCGCCGCGCGCGAGGCGCTGGACACGCACGGCTTCGGCATGGCCTCGGTGCGCTTCATCTGCGGCACCCAGGACCTGCACAAGGAGCTGGAACGCACGATCGCGGACTTCTTCGGCAAGGAGGACACCATCCTCTACGCCGCCTGCTTCGACGCCAACGGCGGCCTGTTCGAGCCGCTGCTGGGCGAAGAGGACGCGATCATCAGCGACGCCCTCAACCACGCCTCGATCATCGACGGCGTGCGCCTGTGCAAGGCGAAGCGCTACCGCTACGCCAACTGCGACATGGCGGACCTGGAGAAACAGCTGCAGCAGGCGAAGGCCGACGGCGCGCGCACGATCATGATCACCACCGACGGCGTGTTCTCGATGGACGGCTTCATCGCGCCGCTCGACGAGATCACCGCGCTGGCTTCGAGGTATGGCGCCCTGGTGCACATCGACGAGTGCCACGCCACCGGCTTCATCGGCGCCACCGGCCGCGGCTCGGCCGAGGTGAAGGGCGTGCTGGACAGGATCGACATCATCACCGGCACGCTCGGCAAAGCGATGGGCGGCGCGCTGGGCGGTTTCACCACCGCCAGGGCGGAGGTGATCGAGCTGCTGCGCCAGCGCTCCCGGCCCTACCTGTTCTCGAACTCGCTGCCGCCGCACGTGGTGGCCGCGGGCACCAGGGCCTTCCAGATGCTGGATGCCGCCGGTGACCTGCGCGAGCGGCTGGCGGAAAACACCGCCTACTTCCGCGAGCGCATGACCGCCGCCGGCTTCGACATCAAGCCCGGCGTGCACCCCATCAGCCCGGTGATGCTGTACGACGCGCCGCTGGCGCAGCGCTTCGCCGAGCGCCTGCTCGAGGAAGGCATCTACGCGATCGGCTTCTTCTTCCCGGTGGTGCCCAAGGGCCAGGCGCGCATCCGCACGCAGCTGTCGGCGGCGCATACGCGCGAGCACCTGGACCGGGCGATCGATGCGTTCACGCGCATCGGCCGCGAGCTGGGCGTGCTGAAGGCCTGACCGGCCAGGCTGCGCCGGCCCCGAACGGGCCGGCCCTCAGGCCGCGGCGGGCGTCGACGGCGGCAGCAGTGCCGCGAGTTCCGCCGCATCCAGCGGGCGCCATGCGCCCTTGGCCAGCTCGCCCAGCGCCACCGGGCCGATCGCCACCCGCACCAGCCGCAGCACGTCGAAGCCGAAGGCGGCCATCAGGCGGCGGATGTGGCCTTCGTGCAGCACCACTTCGAGCCAGGCATTGCGCCCGCCTTCGCGGAGGATGCGCACCGATCCCAGCGACAGGTGCTCGCGATCGCAGCGGACGCCACGCACCATCGCCTCGAGCTGCGCCGGTGCCGGGCAGCCGTCGATCTGTACATGGTAGGTCTTTTCCGGGCCGGTCCCCGGGTCGGTGATGGTGGCCGCCCAGGCGGGGTCGTTGGTGAACAGCAGCAGGCCTTCGCTGGCCTGGTCCAGGCGCCCCACCGGCGCGATCCAACCGAGTCCGGCGCCGTCGAAGCAGCGGTACACGGTGTCGCGGCCACGCTCGTCGCTGGCCGTGGTGACCAGTCCGCGCGGCTTGTTGAGCACGAGGTAGAGCGGCGCGGGAGCGGTCGCGTCGACGCCGTCGACCTCGATGCGGGCGGCAGCGGCGTCAACCGGATGCTCGGGGTCGCGCATCACGCGGCCATCGACCGTTACCCGGCCCGCGCGGATCCTGCGTTCGGCTTCGGTACGCGAACAGATGCCGCGCTTGGACAGCGCGCGCGCCAGCCCGTGCCGGGCACCCGGGCGCGCGCCCGGCTCAGCGGGGCTCGCCGTCGTCGGCGGCGGGAACCGGCGTCCCTTCGGCGGGCGCCGGCTGGCCTTCGGTGCCCGCGGGCGCGGCCGGCGCGGCGGCCGGTGCACTGCCGCGGGCGACGCGCACGCCGCGCGCCTTCATCCACGCGTCGAACTCGTCGGCGGTCATGCGACGACCGTTCTGGTTCATGTCGAATCGCCAGGGCGTGTTGTCGAATTCGGTCTGCGGCTTGTAGGCGCCGGGATCGTTGGGATTGGCGACGCTCGCGGGAGTCGCGATGGCGACGTTGCGGCAGCTTTCGATGCGTCGGCGCAGCAGCACCTCGTCGACGGTCTGCGACTCGTCATAGGCATGGCCGAGGACGCCGCTGTTGGCACCCAGCATGTAGGACGGCGCCACCAGCTCGGTCGCCAGCGGGGCGAGCACGCTGACCCGCTGCGCCGCGCCCGCGGTCGGCAGGTTGCCGCAATCGACCGCGGCCATCGCGAAACCGGGGGCCGCCAGGCCGGTCGCCACCACCACCCACGCCGCACGCTTCATGTCGTCGATCCACTTCTTCTGCACAGGGCGGCGAGTGTAGCAGGCTGCAAACGCACGAAGCCCGGCGCGAGGCCGGGCTTCGTGGGTACTACAGGTGCCGACGTCCTCAGTTCTGGACGTTCAGCTCCGTGCGGCGGTTGCGCGCGCGGCCGTCCGGGTTGTCCGAACCGTCGTCGTTGGTGTTCGGCGCGATCGGGCGGCTCTCGCCGTAGCCGTTCGGGCCCACCAGGCGCGAAGCGTCGATGCCGTTACCGGTCAGGTAGTCGTACACCGCCTTCGCGCGGCGCTCCGACAGCGACTGGTTGTAGGCGTCGGTGCCCTTCGAGTCGGTGTGGCCGGCCACCTCGACCTTCAGCTCCGGATAACGCTTCAGGATCTCGATCGCCTCGTTCAGGATCGACACCGCGTCAGGACGCAGCGTCGACTTGTCGAAGTCGAAGTTCACGCCCTTCAGGTCGATCGACACCGGCACCGGGCAGCCGTCCGGACCGATCGTCTGGCCAGCCTGCGAACCCGGGCACTTGTCGTCGCAGTCGTTCACGCCGTCGCCGTCGCTGTCCATGTCCGCGCAGCTCGGGGCCACCGGCGCCGGGGCCACCGGGGCGGTCGGCTCCGGACCCAGCGGGATCACCACGCCGACAGACGCCAGAACGTCGCCGAACCAGTCTTCGCTGGAGGCGTTGACGCTGGTGTCGTCGAAGTCGGCGCGGTAGGCCAGCTCGGTGCGCAGCTTCGCGCGGCTGCCAATGTCGCCCTGGGCGCCGACGCCGATCTTGGCTGCGAAGTTGCCTTCTTCACGCTGGCCCGGCGAGTTCGGGCTCGGGGACGCGTCGTACTCTTCTTCCGAGCGCTGGTAGCCCACGCCCATCAGCAGGTAGGGGTTCCAGTTGCGGCCTTCGGCGAGGAAGTGGCGACGCAGGTCGAACGAAACGCCGTACTGGCTCCAGTTCAGGTCCTGGTTCGCGTCATTGTTCGGGTTCTGGTAGTTCAGCTCGGCGTCGACCGACCACACCGGGGAGATGAACTTGCCGATGCCCAGGCCCAGGAACGGAGCATCGCGGCTGCCGCGATCATTGTCCTGGAGGTTGAAGCCGGCGCTGCCGGTCAGGTACCAGCGGTCGTCGAATTCCTGGGCGGCGGCGGCCTGCGAGAACGCAATGCCTGCCAGCAGGGCAGTGCTCAGCACGCGGATCTTCATTGATTACTCCTAAGGTCAATCAGGAATGAAAAAGGGGGAGCGGCGGGAGCATCAAGGCAGGCCGAAGCCCGCCCCTGCCAGTCGCGCCGGCAATCATACACATTCAGGCAGATGTTAACCATCCATTAAAAGCACGAGGCCCGGCATTGGCCGGGCCTCGTGGGTACTACAGGTGCCGACGTCCTCAGTTCTGGACGTTCAGCTCCGTGCGGCGGTTGCGCGCGCGGCCGTCCGGGTTGTCCGAACCGTCGTCGTTGGTGTTCGGCGCGATCGGGCGGCTCTCGCCGTAACCGTTCGGGCCCACCAGGCGCGAAGCGTCGATGCCGTTGCCGGTCAGGTAGTCGTACACCGCCGTCGCGCGGCGCTCCGACAGGGCCTGGTTGTAGGCATCGGTACCCTTCGAGTCGGTGTGGCCAGCCACCTCGACCTTCAGCTCCGGATAGCGCTTCAGGATCTCGATCGCCTCGTTCAGGATCGACACCGCATCGGGACGCAGGGTCGACTTGTCGAAGTCGAAGTTCACGCCCTTCAGGTCGATCGACACCGGCACCGGGCAGCCGTCCGGACCGATCGTCTGGCCAGCCTGCGAACCCGGGCACTTGTCGTCGCAGTCGTTCACGCCGTCGCCGTCGCTGTCCATGTCCGCGCAGCTCGGCGCCACCGGCGCCGGGGCCACCGGGGCGGTCGGCTCCGGACCCAGCGGGATCACCACGCCCACCGACGCCAGAACGTCGCCGAACCAGTCTTCGCCGTCATCGCGCGGCACGTCGTCGTTGATGAACGCCGCGCGGGTGTCGTCGAGTGCAACGGCGCGGTAAGCGAGCTCCGCGCGCAGGCGGGCACGCCCGGCGTTGCCCTGCACGCCGACGCCGAGCTTGCCGGCCACGGCGCCCTCTTCCTCCTGGAACGGGGAATCCGGGCTCGGCGAGTTGTCCAGTTCGATCTCCTCACGCTGGTAGCCCAGACCCATCAGCAGGTAGGGGTTCCAGCTGCGGCCCTCGGCGATGAAGTGACGGCGGGCGTCGAACGAGATGCCGTACTGGCTCCAGTTCAGGTCCTGGTTGCTGTCCCAGTTCGGATTCTGGTAATTGAGCTCCGCGTCGACCGACCAGTTCGGGGAAACGAACTTGCCGATGCCCAGGCCCAGGAAGGGCGCGTTGCGGGTGCCACGATCGTTGTCCTGCAGGTTGAAACCGGCGCTGCCGGTCAGGTACCAGCGGTCGTCGTATTCCTGCGCGGCGGCGCCATGGGCAGCGCCCAGACCGGCCAGCAGCATGGCTGCGCACAGCAGCTTCTTGTTCATCATGTTGTTGCTCCTTGGGTGGGGACGGTGGCGAGCGATGCCGAGGCCGCCTGAAACTGTTGATGGACTCGGCCATGGGCACGACCGGATCGCGCCGCAGGTTAGGTTCAACCCCGTGAAGGCGGCGTTAACGTTGACCTAACAAACTCCGTGCCGAACGCCCGGCAGCACGGGCACAATCACACGGCGGACGCTGCGCGGATCGCGGGCTCGCGACACAATCGTGCAGGCTCTGGACCACCCCCTGTTCAGCCGGGGTTTCGAAACCGGGCAGTAACGTGCGCCAACTTTTTCTCCGCCGCGACTTCGGCGGAACCGGCACGACCCGCTGTTCTGCGGGCTTCGCGCCCGGGCAGCAAGCGCGCCAGAGAGTGCCGCCGCCCTCCCCAACACGCCAGGCCGTTCCGCGACGCGGTGGCACGGGTTCCATTGGAGCCCGGCCCTGCTGCGCGGGCGGCGCAACGGAGCAAGGAGCCGTCATGAAACTCGCCTGGATCCTGTGGCTGGCATCGATACTGCCCCCGCAGGCTGCAGACTCCCTGTGCCTCAGCACCACGCTGTATCTCGAGGCCCGCGACCAGTCCGTCTTGGGCCAGCACGCCGTGGCCGAGGTCGCCCTGCGCCGCGCCGACAGCGGCCTGTGGGGCGATTCGGTCTGCGACGTGGTGACCGCGCGCAAGCAGTTCGCGCCGACGATCGTGTCGCCGCGCACGCGCCTGACCAATACCGAGGCCTGGTCGCAGTCGGTGACCATCGCCCTCGAGGCGCAGCGCAACTGGGCGCTGCCGGCCGGCGAGCGCAAGGAAGTCGTGCCCGGCGCCAGCCACTTCCTGGCGCATGCCATCGCCAGTCCCAGCTGGCGCAATGCCTACCAGGTCGCGACCATCGGCGACCACACCTTCCTCCGCGTCCAGAACCTGAAGCCGAAGTCCTGAGGCCGGGCGGCCGTCACGCGGCGGCTTTAGTGCGCCGAGGGCAGCTCGGATGATGGCGGTTTCCCCACGCGTGGAGCCGCAGATGAAGCTCGCCGCCTTCACGGCGCGCATGGAAGCCGACCCCGGCGTGCAGGCCGCGCTCAGGGCCGAAGGCCTGGAGTAGCGGCGCTTGCGGGAACCTTGGGGGATCTCCCCTGGGAGCGTCATGATCGCGATCGCCGCCATGGCGGCTCCTACAAAGGCCGGAGTCGACACGCCATGGCGGTTCCCATAAAGGCCGGAAAGAAGAACGGCGCCCGTGGGGCGCCGTTCCTGTTTGCGCACCGGGCGTGGCGAGCCTCAGCCGCGCTCGTCCATCGGCACCCAGTCGCGGTTCTCCGGCCCGGTGTAGTTGGCGCTTGGGCGGATGATCTTGCCGTCGATGCGCTGCTCGATCACGTGCGCGCTCCAGCCGCTGGTGCGCGCGATCACGAACAGCGGCGTGAACATCGCCGTCGGCACGCCCATCATGTGATAGCTCACCGCGCTGAACCAGTCGAGGTTGGGGAACATCTTCTTGATGTCCCACATCACCGACTCCAGGCGCTCGGCGATCGCATACATGCGGGTGTCGCCCTGCTCTTCCGAGAGATCCTTCGCCACGTCCTTGATGATGCCGTTGCGCGGGTCGCCAACGGTGTACACCGGGTGGCCGAAGCCGATCACGACTTCCTTGCGGCCGACGCGCTCGCGGATGTCGGCCTCGGCCTCGTCGGCCGTGTCGTAGCGCTTCTGCACTTCGAAGGCGACCTCGTTGGCGCCGCCATGCTTCGGACCGCGCAGCGCGCCGATGGCGCCTGCGATGCACGAATACATGTCACTGCCGGTGCCGGCGATGACGCGCGAGGTGAAGGTGGAGGCGTTGAACTCGTGCTCGGCATACAGGTTGAGCGACGTGTGCATCGCGCGCACCCACGACTCCGGCGGCGGCTCGCCGTGCAGCAGGTGCAGGAAGTGCCCGCCAATGGAATCGTCGTCGGTCTCGACGTCGATGACGCGGCCGTTGTGGCTGTAGTGGTACCAGTACAGCAGCATCGAGCCCAGCGAGGCCATCAGCTTGTCGGCGATGTCGCGCGCGCCCGGATGGTTGTGGTCGTCCTTCTCCGGCGCGATGCAGCCCAGCACCGAAACGCCGGTGCGCATCACGTCCATCGGGTGCGCCGACGGCGGCAGCTCCTCGAGCGCGGCCTTGACCGCGGCCGGGATGCCGCGCAGCGACTTCAGCTTCGCCTTGTAGCGCGCGAGCTCCGGCTTCGACGGCAGCTTGCCGTGCACCAGCAGGTAGGCGACCTCCTCGAACTCGGCGGTGGTCGCGAACTGCGTGATGTCATAGCCGCGGTAGTGCAGGTCGTTGCCGCTGCGGCCGACGCTGCACAGCGCGGTATTGCCCGCCGCGGTCCCGGACAGGGCGACCGACTTCTTCGGCTTGGGCAGGGTGGAGGTGGTCTCGCTCATCAGGTGCTCCCTTGAAACATGTCTTCAGGTGTTCGCGCGCAGGCGGTGCCTGTGTCGACGGACTGCGGCATGCCGCGGTGGCGGACGCTCAGTCCTTCGAAAACAGCGCGTCGAGCCTGTCCTCGTAGGCGTGGTAGCCGAGGAAGTCGTACAGCTCGGCGCGCGTCTGCAGGGTGTCGATGATGTTCTTCTGCGTGCCCTCGCGGCGCACGGTCTCGTAGAAGTTCAGCGCGGCCTTGTTCATGGCGCGGTAGGCGCCGCAGCAGTAGAGCGCGATGTCGACGCCGGGCGAGCGCAGTTCGTCGGTGGTGAAGAACGGGGTCGAGCCGAACTCGGTCAGGTTGGCCAGGATCGGCACCTTCACCGCGTCCTTGAACTTGCGATAGTCCTCGAGCGACTTCATCGCCTCGGGGAAGATCATGTCAGCGCCGGCCTCGACGTAGGCGACCGCACGCTCGATCGCGGCATCGATGCCTTCGACCGCGGCCGCGTCGGTGCGCGCCATGATGACGAAGCCGGCCTCGGTGCGGCCGTCGACCGCAGCCTTCACCCGGTCGACCATCTCTTGCTTCGGCACCACTTCCTTGTTCGGGCGGTGGCCGCAGCGCTTCTGGCCGACCTGGTCTTCCATGTGCACCGCGGCGACGCCCGCGCGCTCGAAGCTGCGGATGGTGCGGGCGATGTTGAACGCCCCGCCCCAGCCGGTGTCGATGTCGACCAGCAGCGGAAGCCCGGTGGCCTCGACGATGCGACGGGCGTCGATCAGCACGTCCTCCATCGTGGAAATGCCGAGGTCGGGCATGCCCAGCGAATTCGCGGCCACGCCGCCGCCGGACAGGTACAGCGCCTTGTAACCGGTGCGCTTGGCCATCAGGCCGGCGTAGGCGGTGATGGCGCCCATCACTTGCAGGGGGGATTCTTCGGCGACGGCGGCGCGAAAGCGCGCGCCCGCGGAAACATGCTCGGACATTGGAATCCTGCGTCGTGGGGTGAAGGACTCGTATTCTAGCGGAGCGCGCGCGGGCCCCGGCCGCGCGGCCGCACGGCCTGCCTCGCCCGCCTCGCCCGCCGACGGCCGCAACCGCGACGGCCGGCCTCAGCCGCCGGCGTCGGCCCCGCGGTCGATCGCGCCGCGGATCTCCTCGAGCGAACCCGGATCGTCCAGCGTCGAGAGGTCGCCGGGGTCACGGTGTTCGGCCAGCGCCTGGATCGAGCGCCGCAGCAGCTTGCCCGAGCGCGTCTTCGGCAGCGCACCGACCACGTAGACCCGCGCCGGCCGCGCGATCGCGCCAAGCTGCTCGACCACCCTGCCCTGCATCTCGTGCGCGGCCAGGGCGGCGTCGGCGGCCTGCTTGAGGGTGGCGAACACCACCGGCACCTGGCCCTTGACCGCGTCCTGCACGCCGATCACCGCAACCTCGGCCACGCCGGGATGGCCGGACACCGATTCCTCGATCTCGCGCGTGCCCAGGCGGTGGCCGGCGACGTTGATGACGTCGTCGGTGCGGCCGAGGATGAAGGTGTAGCCGTCCGCGTCGCGGATGGCCCAGTCCAGCGAGCTGTAGAGCAGCTCTTTGAAATGGGAGAAGTAGCTGTCGATGAAGCGCTTGTCGTCGCGCCAGACCGTGGTCATGCAGCCCGGGGGCAGCGGCGGGCGGATCACCAGCACGCCCTTCTCGCCCGGAGCGGCCTCTTCGCCGGTGGCCTCGTCGATCACCGCCAGGTCGTAGCCCGGCACCGGCAGGCCGGGGGAGCCGAACTTCACCGGCTTCATCTCCACGCCCGGCATCAGCGCCAGCACCGGCCAACCGGTCTCGGTCTGCCAGTAGTTGTCGATGACGGTCTTGCCCAGGCTGTCGTTGATCCACTGCGCGGTGGGCTCGTCCAGCGGCTCGCCGGCGAGGAACAGGTACTTGAGCTTCGACAGGTCGTACTTCGCCAGCCACTCCGGATCCTGCTTCTTCAATACGCGGATCGCGGTCGGCGAGGAGAACATGGTGCGCACGCCGTACTTTTCGCAGATCCGCCACCAGATGCCCGGGTCGGGCGCGGTCGGCAGGCCCTCGTACATGATCGCGGTGGCGCCGGCGATCAGCGGGCCGTACACGTTGTAGGAATGCCCGACCGCCCAGCCGACGTCGGAGGTGGTGAACATCGCCTGCCCGGCGCGGACGTCGTAGATCGCCCACATCGACATCGCCAGCGCCACCGCGTAGCCGCCGACGTCGCGCTGCACGCCCTTGGGCTTGCCGGTGGTGCCCGAGGTGTAGAGCAGGTAGCTGGGTTCGTTGGACTCCAGCCATTCGACCGGCACCTCGGCGCCCTCGTGCTGCGCGCGCAGGGTGGCGTAGTCGAGGGCGCGGCCTTCACTGCGGGCGTAGCCCGGCGCCAGGCCGCGGTCGACGATGAGGACATGCGGCGGCGGTGATTTGGCTTCCGCGAGCGCCGCGTCCACCAGCGGCTTGTAGGGGATGACCTTGCCGCCGCGGCTGCCGGCATCGGCGGCGATCAGCAGCTTCGGCTCGGCGTCGTCGATGCGCAGCGCGAGGTTGTGCGCGGCGAAGCCGCCGAACACCACCGAGTGCACCGCGCCGATGCGCGCGCAGGCCAGCATCGCGAACACCGCTTCGGCGATGTTGGGCAGGTAGATGACCACGCGGTCGCCACGGCCGACGTCGAGCGACTTCAGCACCGCGGCGAAGGCGTTCACTTCGCGATGCAGCTCGCGGTAGCTGAACTCGCGGGTGTCGCCGGTTTCCGTCGACACCGCCACCAGCGCCAGCTGGTCGCCGCGTTCGTCGAGATGGCGGTCGACGGCGTTGTGGCAGAGGTTGGTCTCACCGCCCACGAACCATTTGCGGAACGGCGGGTTCGAGTCGTCGAGGATCGCGTCGGGTTGCCGGTGCCAATGGATGGCCCGGGCCTGCTCGGCCCAGAACGCCTCGGGCTCGGCGATCGAACGGCGGTGGAAGTCTTCGTAAGCCATGCCAGCCTCCTGTACGTCCCACGAGGCTAGTCGGCGGGTGGCGGCGATGCGTTACGACGTTGGTCTAAGGCAAGAAGCAGGGCTCCTCTCCGAAGTCCTGGAAATGCCGTGCTGCCCGGGACTGAAGCGGCTCCATTGGCGGGATCAGAGCAGTTCCGTTGGGATGCGCGCTGCCCGTCCCGTACACAGGGGGTGTGCTCCCCCGGCCGCCTCCGCGTCCAGCTACGGAAGCCGGCCGCCGGCCATCCATGGCCGGCTGTACGCACACCCCCTGTGCACGGGACGGGCTGTGGCGTTTTCCGGCTTCGGGTCGAAGGGCAAAAGCCAGCAGCAAGAGCCGAGAACCGATGTACGGGAACCGTTGTTCCTTCTCGACTCGCGCGGAGTTTTCGCCCGCGACGCTCTTCTCCTCCAGACCGCGAAGGCAGTCGGGGCCCGCCGTGGAGGCAGCGAACCCTTCAACGGAGCCGCTCGAACTGTCCCGGTCAGCGCGGTGCTTCCCGGCATCCAGTGAAGAACAAAGAAAAAACCGGGCCAAGGCCCGGTTTTTCCAGATCCGACTGCAGGTCAAACCCCGCAGGGAGAGGCTCAGCCCAACAGGTGAGCCACGCCGGCGCGCTCTTCCTCCAGCTCGGCCAGGGTCTTGTCCATGGCCGCGCGGCTGAAATCATCGATCTCCAGGCCCTCGACGCGGGTGTATTCGCCGTTCTCCGTGGTCACCGCCACGCCGTAGATCACGCCCTCGGGAATGCCGTAGCTGCCGTCGGACGGCACGCCCATGGTCACCCACTTGCCGTTCGAGCCCAGCACCCAGTCGCGGACGTGGTCGATGGCGGCGTTGGCAGCGGACGCCGCCGACGACAGGCCGCGGGCCTCGATGATCGCCGCGCCGCGCTTGCCGACCTGCGGGATGAACTCGTTCGCGTTCCAGTCGGCGTCGTTGATGCGGTCCTTCAGCGACTCGCCCTTGACCGTGGCGAAGCGGTAGTCGGGATACATCGTCGGGCTGTGGTTGCCCCAGACCACCAGCTTCTCGATGTCGCCCACGGCCACGCCGGCCTTGTTGGCGAGCTGGCTCAGCGCGCGGTTGTGGTCCAGGCGCAGCATGGCGGTGAAGTTCTTCGCCGGCAGGTCCGGCGCCGACTTCATGGCGATGTAGGCGTTGGTGTTGGCCGGGTTGCCGACCACCAGCACCTTGACGTCGCGCGAGGCGACCTTGTTCAGCGCCGCGCCCTGGGCGGTGAAGATCTTGGCGTTCTCCAGCAGCAGGTCCTTGCGCTCCATGCCGGGGCCGCGCGGACGCGCGCCAACGAGGAGCGCGATGTCGGCGTCCTTGAAGGCCACTTCGGGATCATCGGTGCCGACCATGCCCGCCAGCAGCGGGAACGCGCAGTCCTCGAGCTCCATCATCACGCCCTTGAGCGCGGCCTGGGCCTTCTCCATCGGCAGTTCCAGCATCTGCAGGATCACGGGCTGGTCCTTGCCCAGCATTTCGCCGGAGGCGATGCGGAACAGGAGGGCGTAACCGATCTGGCCGGCGGCGCCGGTGACGGCAACTCGGACGGGGGTCTTCATGTGGGGTGGCTCCGGATACGTGGGGCTGGAGGAAAATGGAAGGCGCCGCGGCGTCGACGGCAGGCGGCCGGGACCGTCATCGGCACCCGGCCGCCGTGGACGGACTCAGGCCAGTTCGGCGAAGAATTCCTGGATGCGCGCCAGGCCGGGCGCCAGCTGCGGCGTCGGGCAGGTGTAGCTGATGCGCAGGCCGCGCGGCTCGCCAAAAGCCGAGCCCGGCACGCAGGCCACGCCCTTGGCTTCGAGCAGCGCGTTGCACAGGTCGACGTCGTTGGCGATGACCTTGCCGCCGTGCGACTTGCCGAAGGCGACGCTGATGTCGGGGAAGGCATAGAACGCGCCCTGCGGCACCGGGCAGACCACGCCGGGGATGGCGTTGAGCGCGGCCACGACCTGGTCGCGCTTGGCCTGGAACTCGGCGCAGCGCTCCGCGGGCACGTCCTGCGGGCCGGACAGCGCGGCCGCGGCGGCGGCCGAGACCACCTCCGGCAGGCTGGTGATGTGGTTGGAGTTCATCACCGTCATCGCCTTGGCGACGGACTCGGGGCCCGCCATCAGGCCGACGCGCCAGCCCGGCATGCCGTAGGTCTTGGACAGCGAGTCGACGAAGATCACGCGGTCGCGCAGCTCGGGGCGCGCGTGCACGAAGTTGTGGTAGCCCACGCCGTCGAACACCATCATGTTGTAGATGTCGTCGGTGATGATCCAGGTGTCGGGATGGCGCGCGACCACATCGGCCAGCGCGGCGATCTCGTCCTTCGTGTAGACCATGCCCGTCGGGTTGGACGGGTTGTTGAACAGGAACACCTTCGGCTTCTTCGCCAGCGCCGCGTCGAGCTGGGCCGGGGTGAGCTTGTAGTCCTGTTCGGGCGGGCACGGCAGCAGCTGGATGTCGGCGCCGACGATCTCGGCGATGTCCATGTAGCTGGTCCAGTAGGGCGTGGCGAAGGCGAAGCCGTCGCCCTCGTCGAGCAGCGCCTCGGCCAGGTTGTACAGGATGTGCTTGGCGCCCACGCCGGTGGCGCAATTGGCGCGGGTGTAGCCGTCCAGGCCGAGGCGGCCGAGGTGGCCGATGAAGGCGTCGAGCACCGCGTTCGCGCCGCGGTTGTTGCCGTACTGGCCGGAATCGTGCTCCAGCGCCTCCCGGGCGGCGGCGTAGACGTGCTCGCCGGGGAGGAAGTTGGGAACGCCGATCGAGAAGCTGATGACGTCGCGGCCTTCGGCCTTCAGGCGCTGGGCCGTCTCGGCCACGACCATGATCGCGCTGGGCTTGGCGCGACCCATCCGCTGGGCAAGCTGGGGCATTGCGTGAACCTCGGAAACTGGGGTGTGGGGCGCGGCGCACGGCGCACGCGGCAGCCGCTTATTCTAGCACCGCGCCCCGCCCCGGCCGGCGTCCTCAGGCGGACATCACCTTGTTCCACTCGGCCACCCGGTCGGCCTTCGCGGCCAGCGCGGCCTCGGCGTCGCCTTCGATCTTCACCGACTTGATGGCGTCGCCCTGCTTCACCGCGTCCACCACCTCCAGGCCCTCGGTGACCTTGCCGAACACCGTGTGCTTGCCGTCCAGCCAGTCGGTCTTGATGTGGGTGATGAAGAACTGGCTGCCGTTGGTGTTGGGGCCGGCGTTGGCCATGGACAGCACGCCGCGCTCGTGGCGGACGCCGTTGTTGGTCTCGTCCTCGAACTTGTAGCCCGGGCCGCCGGTGCCGGTGCCCTTGGGGCAGCCGCCCTGGATCATGAAGTCCGGGATCACGCGGTGGAAGTTCAGGCCGTCGTAGAAGCCCTTGCGGGCCAGGTTGACGAAGCTGGCCACGGTCAGCGGGGCCTTGTCGGGGTAGAGCTCGACCTTGATCTGGCCACGGTCGGTGTCGAAAACGGCGTTCAGGGACATGTCGGGAATCCTGGTCTGGGTGGGGGCGCCGGGGGCCGGCTGGCCGGATGCCCCTTCGCGGAACCTGAAGTGGAGCCGGAGGCCCGGCATTGCAACACTTTCTGGCGGGGCGCCACTGCAAGTATAATCTCCGGCTTCCCTCAACAAGGCCCAGCGCGCCCTGCCCCAAGAAGGCACGAGGTGCGGTTTTCCCGATGTCCATCGAACGCCTCCGCAACATCGCCATCGTCGCCCACGTCGACCATGGCAAGACCACCCTCGTCGACCAGCTGCTCAAGTCGTCCGGCACCCTGGATGAACGTGCGGCCGTCCCCGACCGCGTGATGGACAGCGGCGACATCGAGAAGGAACGTGGCATCACGATCCTGTCGAAGAACACCGCGATCCGCTGGACCAACCCGAAGACCAACGAGACCTGGCGCATCAACATCGTCGACACCCCCGGCCACGCCGACTTCGGCGGCGAGGTCGAGCGCGTGCTGTCGATGGTGGACTCGGTGCTGGTGCTGGTCGACGCGATGGACGGGCCGATGCCGCAGACGCGCTTCGTGACCCAGAAGGCCTTCGCGATGGGCTTCCGCCCGATCGTGGTGGTGAACAAGGTCGACCGCCCGGGCGCGCGCCCGAGCTGGGTGCTGGACCAGACCTTCGACCTCTTCGACCGCCTCGGCGCGACCGACGAACAGCTCGACTTCCCGGTGGTCTACGCCTCCGGCCTCAACGGCTATGCCGGCCTCGAGGACACCGTGCGCGGCGGCGACATGACCCCGCTGTTCGAGGCGATCTGCGAGCACGTGCCGGCGCCCCCGGTCGATCCGGACGGCCCCTTCCAGATGCGCGTGACCTCGCTGGACTACAACAACTATGTCGGCGTGATCGGCGTGGGCCGCATCCAGCGCGGCAAGGTCAAGACCAACCAGCAGGTGACCGTGGTCGCCGCCGACGGCAAGACCCGCAACGCCAAGGTGCTGCAGGTGCTGGGCTTCATGGGCCTGGAGCGCGTCGAGGTGCAGGAGGCCCGCGCCGGCGACATCATCGCCTTCTCCGGCATCGAGGGCCTGGGCATCTCCGACACGCTCTGCGACCCGTCCGCGGTCGAGCAGCTGCCGGTGCTGACCGTAGACGAGCCGACGATCTCGATGACCTTCCAGGTCAACGATTCGCCGTTTGCCGGCGTCAAGGACCGCTCCGGCGGCAAGTTCCTGACCAGCCGCCAGCTGCGCGACCGCCTGACCCGCGAGACCGCGCACAACGTGGCGCTGCGCGTCGAGGACACCGCCGACGCCGACAAGTTCAAGGTCTCCGGCCGCGGCGAGCTGCACCTGTCGATCCTGATCGAGAACATGCGCCGCGAGGGCTACGAGCTCGCGGTGTCGCGCCCGGAAGTCATCGTGCGCACGGTCGACGGCGTGGTCGAGGAACCTTACGAGTCGCTGGTCGTCGACATGGACGAGCAGTTCCAGGGCGGCGTCATGGGCCGCCTGGGCGAGCGCAAGGCGTTGCTGCAAGGCATGGAGCCCGACGGCAAGGGCCGCGTGCGCCTGGACTACATCATCCCGGCGCGCGGCCTGATCGGCTTCCAGACCGAGTTCAAGACGCTCACCGCCGGCACCGGCCTGCTCTTCCACGTCTTCGACCATTACGGCCCGAAGGCCGACGGTGACATCGGCCAGCGCAACAACGGCGTACTGATCTCCAACGGCACCGGCCCGTCGCCGGCGTATGCGCAGATGGCGATGCAGGAGCGCGGCCGGCTGTTCATCGAGCCGGGCGAGGAGATCTACGAGGGCCAGATCGTCGGCATCCACTCCAAGGACAACGACCTGACCGTCAACGCCCTGCGCGGCAAGCAGCTGACCAACTTCCGCGCCTCGGGCAAGGACGACGACGAGGGCCTGATCCCGGCGATCAAGTTCTCGCTGGAGCAGGCGCTGGAGTTCATCGACGACGACGAGCTGGTGGAAGTCACGCCGAAGCAGATCCGCCTGCGCAAGAAGCTGCGCACCGAGACCGACCGCAAGCGGGCCAGCCGCGCGGCGTGAGCCGGGCGCTGTTCCCGGGCTGGCGGCCCGATGCGGCGGGGCGCGACGGCCTCGCCGCGCTTGCGGCCCGGCTGCAGGCGGCGCGTCCGGATGGCGCACCCCGCCCGCAGCCACGTCGGCCCGACCAGTGGCACGCAACGCTGTGCTTCATCGGCTACGACCAGGCTGACGCAGCCACGCCGGCGCTGCACGCCGCGCTGGGCGGCGTCGCGCAGCGCATCCCGCCGCACGCCTTCACCATCGAGTGCATCGCCTACTGGCGCCAGTCCGGCGCCGTGGTCACCCTGCCCGCCGACTGCCCCGCCCTCCAGGCGCTGTCCGACGCCACGCGTGACGCGATCCGCGGCTGCGGCATCCGTCCGCTGCAGGTAACCACCCAGCCGCACGTCACCCTGGCCTACCTCGACCGCCATCTCGAGGCGCAGCCCTGGCTGGACGGCGTCGACTGCGACGTCGGGCCGCTGCGGGTGGAGCGTTTCGAACTGCTGTTCAATCCGGGCGGGCGCTACGAAGCCCTCGGAGCTTGGCCCCTGACGGGGACCACGCTCCCCGCGAAGCCGGGGCAGGCGTCGCTGTTCCAGGCGCCGATGACGTGCACGCAGCGGTGCGCGGGGGCCAAGAAAGGGCTGCCCAGACGCCACGGGGATCGCGGCACGGCGAAGGTCGCAGCCGTGGCTGCTCCTACTCAGACCTTGACCGGGGTTCCCAGCTGCGCGTGCTTGCGCACGATCGCCATCGCGATTTCCAGCGACTGCTCGTAGTTGAGCCGCGGGTCCACCGTCGAACGGTAGGCACGCTCGAGGTCGACCTCGCCCAGGTCACGGGCGCCGCCGGTGCACTCGGTGACATCCTCGCCGGTCAGCTCGAGGTGGACGCCACCCAGTCGGGTGCCAGCCGCGGCGTGCAGGTCGAAGCTCTGCTCGATCTCGCTGCGGATGTTGTCGAATCGACGGGTCTTGTAGCCGTTGCTGGTGGTCTCGGTGTTGCCGTGCATGGGATCGCAGACCCACAGCACGCGGCGGCCTTCGCGCCGCACGGCCTCCAGCAGCGGCGGCAGGCGGTCGGCGACCTTCCCCGCGCCCATGCGGCAGATCAGGGCCAGGCGGCCCGGTTCGTCCGCGGGATTGAGCAGGTCGACCAGGCGCAGCAGCTCGTCGGGCGCCACCGTCGGGCCGACCTTGACCGCCACCGGGTTGCGGATGCCGCGGAAGTACTCCGCATGCGCGCCGTCCAGCGCCGCCGTGCGCATGCCGATCCAGGGGAAGTGGGTGCTGAGGTTGAACCAGCCCCACTGGCGCGGCACCTCGCGGGTGAAGGCTTCCTCGTACGGCAGCAGCAGGGCCTCGTGCGAGGTGAAGAAATCGACGCGGTTGAGGTTGTGCACCTCGCTGCCCGAGAGCGTCTCCATGAAGCGCACGGCCTCGCCGATGTTGGCGACCATGCGCTGGTATTCGTGCGCCAGCGGCGAGTGCGTGACCCAGCCGAGGTCCCAGTATTCCGGGTGGTGCAGGTCGGCGAAGCCGCCGTCGACCAGTGCGCGCACGAAGTTCATCGTCATCGCCGAACGCGCGTGTGCCTTGACCATGCGCCGCGGGTCGGGGACGCGCGCCTGCGCGCTGAACTCCGGGCCGTTGACGATGTCGCCGCGATAGCTGGGCAGCGTGGCGTCGCCGCGGGTCTCCATGTCGGCCGAACGCGGCTTGGCGTACTGGCCGGCGAAGCGGCCCACGCGCACCACCGGCTGGCGCAGGCCGTGCACCAGCACCAGGCTCATCTGCAGCAGCACTTTCAGGCGGTTCGAAATGACCGCCGAGCTGCAGTCGGAAAAGTTCTCGGCGCAATCGCCGCCCTGGAGCAGGAAGCGCCGGCCCTCCTGGGCGTCGGCAAGCTGCTGCCTGAGCGCCTGGACTTCCCAGGACGTCACCAGGGGCGGCAGCGCACGCAGCTCGTCCTGCACGCCCGCCAGCTCGGCGGCGTCGGGATAGGACGGCATCTGCAGCGCCGGGCGCAGGCGCCAGCTCCCCGGATTCCAGTTCTCGGGCAGGTTCACGGGGCGGAGGTTGCGTTCGTTGGCGGACATCGGGACTCGTGGTTGTTGCAGTGCAGCGAGCCCCCATCATCCGCGCACCGGCGGATGATGGCAATGGCCTTCAACGCTGCCCGCGCGCCCGCTTCCTGAAGGCCGCGAACAGGAAGAACAGCCCGAGCACGACGAACCAGACCAGGCTCCACGCCGGCATCGAGAGGCCGAGGAAGCTCCAGTCCACCGCACTGCAGTCGCCGGATCCCGTCAGCACTCGCCGGATGACGTTCGTGGTCGACATCGTTTCGCGCATGAACGACAGCGGCGGCAGGCAGCCCGGAACCTCGGGCGGGTTGAGCTGCAGCCAGACATGGCGCCCTGCGAGCCCCATGCCGACACCGGCGACGAGGAAACCGAGCACGCCATACACATTCCGCGCCCCCGCGGCGCGCGGCGCATGCAGGCCGGCAACGAGGAACACCAGGCCCAGCGCGGCGAAGGCCAGGCGCTGGAAGATGCACATCGGACAGGGATCGAGCCCCCATGCGAACTGCGAATAGATCGCGAAGCCGATCAGCGCGGCGCAGGCGGCGAAGCCGGCCAGGCACTGGCTGCGGAAGGTCCAGCGGAACGGGTTCAGGGTCATCGGCGGGCTCGCGCGAAACGGACGCCAAGATAGCAAAAACCCCGGCGCGAAGGCCGGGGTTCCTGCATGCACTGCCGTCGCCGGCCTTACTCGGCGGCGGCCTGCGGCCGGTCGACGAGCTCGACGTAGGCCATCGGCGCATTGTCACCGTCGCGGAAGCCGCACTTGATGATGCGCAGGTAGCCGCCCGGGCGCTCGCGGTAGCGCGGGCCCAGTTCGACGAACAGCTTGCCCACGGCTTCCTTGTCGCGCAGTCGCGAGAAGGCCAGGCGGCGGTTGGCGACGCCGTCGGTCTTGCCCATCGTGATCAGCGGCTCGGCGACGCGGCGGAGCTCCTTGGCCTTCGGGAGCGTGGTCTTGATCAGCTCGTGCTTGAGCAGCGACGCGGCCATGTTGGTGAACATGGCATCGCGGTGGGCGCTGGTGCGGCTGAACTTGCGGCCGGCTTTCTGGTGGCGCATGGTCTTGGTTCCTGTCTGTCTAGTCTTAGCCGAGCATGCCGTGCGCCGAGACACCGGCCGGCGGCCAGTTCTCGAGCTTCATGCCGAGCGAAAGGCCACGCTGGGCCAGCACTTCCTTGATCTCGGTGAGCGACTTCTTGCCGAGGTTCGGGGTCTTGAGCAGCTCGACTTCCGTCTTCTGGATCAGGTCGCCGATGTAGTAGATGCTCTCGGCCTTGAGGCAGTTGGCCGAACGCACCGTCAGCTCCAGGTCGTCGATCGGGCGCAGCAGCACCGGATCCACACCCGGGGTCTGGGCCTTCTGCGCGCCGCTGTCACGTCGGGTGAAGTCGCCGAAGACGCTGAGCTGGTCGGTGAGGATGTCGGCGGCGGTGCGCACGGCCTCTTCGGCGTCGATCGTGCCGTTGGTCTCGATGTCCAGCACCAGCTTGTCGAGGTCGGTGCGCTGCTCGACGCGGGCGGCCTCGACTTCATAGGCCACGCGGCGGACCGGCGAGAACGACGCGTCCAGCATCAGGCGACCGATGGCGCGGGTCTCCTCGTCCGGGCGGCGGCGCGCGGCGGCCGGCTGGTAGCCGAAGCCGCGCTCGATCTTCAGGCGCATGTTGATCGACGCATCCTTGGTCAGATGGCAGATCACATGCTCGCCGTTGAGCACTTCGACGTTGTGGTCGGTCTTGATGTCGGCGGCGGTGACGACGCCCGGGCCGGACTTGGCCAGGGTGAGCGTCGAGCTGTCGCCGGTGCCCATGCGGATGGCGACGTCCTTGAGGTTGAGCAGCACCTCGAGCACGTCTTCCTGCAGGCCCTCGATCGTGCTGTACTCGTGCAGCACGCCGTCGATCTCGACCTCGGTGATGGCGAAGCCGGGAATGGACGACAGCAGCACGCGGCGCAGGGCATTGCCGAGCGTATGGCCGTAGCCGCGCTCCAGCGGCTCGATCACGACCTTGGCGCGGTTGCCGGTGATGCGCTCGATCTGGGGGCCACGCGGACGCAGGACCTGGTTGGCGGTAACCGTCATGTTTGGTGTCTCCTGGGGCCTGCCGATGGGGGTCGGCAGGCCGGGTGAATTACTTCGAGTACAGCTCGACGATCAGCGCTTCGTTGATGTCGGCGGGCAGGTCGCCGCGGTCCGGGACCGCCTTGAACACGCCGCTGAACTTCTTCGAGTCGACTTCGACCCAGGACGGCGACAGGTCCATCGTGGAGGACACCGTCAGGGCCTCCTGGACGCGCATCTGCTTCTGGGCCTTCTCCGACAGGGCGATCGCGTCGCCGGCCTTGACCTGGTACGACGGCAGGTTCACGGACTTGCCGTTGACCGTCACGCCGCGGTGCGAAACCAGCTGGCGGGCCGCCGGGCGGGTGACCGCGAAGCCCATGCGGTAGACGACGTTGTCGAGGCGGGTCTCGAGGAGCTGCAGCAGGTTCTCACCCGTGTTGCCCTTCTTCGTCGAGGCCTTCTTGTAGTAGTTGCGGAACTGGCGCTCCAGCAGGCCGTAGATGCGCTTGACCTTCTGCTTCTCGCGCAGCTGGACGGCGTAGTCGGAGAGCTTGCTGCGACGCGCGCCGGTGCCGGCGCCGTGCTGGCCGGGCTTCTGCTCCAGCTTGCACTTCGAGTCGAGGGCGCGCGCGGGCGACTTCAGCGAGAGGTCGGCGCCTTCGCGGCGGGCGAGCTTGCAGGTGGGACCGATATAACGAGCCATTTCTTATCGCCCCCTTTAGACGCGACGCTTCTTCGGCGGACGGCACCCGTTGTGCGGGATCGGCGTCACGTCGATGATGTTGGTGATCTTGTAGCCCACGTTGTTGAGCGAGCGGACGGCCGACTCGCGGCCCGGGCCCGGGCCCTTGATGCGGACTTCAAGCGACTTCACGCCGTAGTCGAGAGCGGCCTTTCCGGCCTTCTCGGCGGCGACCTGGGCGGCGAACGGGGTGGACTTGCGCGAACCGCGGAAACCCGCGCCGCCCGAAGTCGCCCACGACAGTGCGTTGCCCTGGCGGTCGGTGATCGTGATGATGGTGTTGTTGAACGAAGCGTGGACGTGGGCGATGCCGTCGGTGACGACGCGCTTGATCTTCTTCTTCGGCTTGGCTGCCGGCTTGGCCATGATCTTGTTTCCTTATTTCCTGATGGCCTTGCGCGGACCCTTGCGGGTACGGGCATTGGTCCGGGTGCGCTGGCCGCGCAGCGGGAGGCCGCGGCGATGGCGGAGGCCGCGGTAGCAGGCCAGGTCCATCAGGCGCTTGATCGCCATGCCGATTTCGCGGCGGAGGTCGCCCTCGACCACGAACTTGCCGACTTCCGAGCGCAGGCGCTCGACTTCCGGCTCCGACAGGTCGCGGATCTTGGTGTTCGAGGCCACGCCGGCGGCGTCGCAGACGAGCTTCGAACGGGTACGGCCGATGCCGTAGATGCTTTGCAGCCCGACCCAGACGTGCTTCTGGGCAGGCAGGTTGACACCTGCAATACGCGCCATGCGCGGATCTCCAACTGTTTGGGGCGGCCGGACAGGTCATCCGGCGCAGTGAACAAGAAATTGTATCAGGATCCCGCGTTCCAAGGAAGCCCGCGGCCGCCAAAGGCGTCCGACCGGCCCGGCATGGGGAGTGTGCCCATGCTCCGGCGAAGGTTCCCGGCTGGACACGACCCCTCGCGGGGCCCTGCCCGCCCGGCGCTACTCTGGCGCCGGGACTGGCCGGTGAACCACCTGCGTGCGGGACCGCCGCGCAGGTCGCCCATCAAAAGCCCGGCCGCGGAGCGGTCGGGCCATGGATCCGTGGTTGCTCCGGCATTGCCGGGGCCCGGGATCCGTCTTGAATCTTCAGCCGCGCGGCAGGCCGCGCGCGCCACCCTTCAGGTTGGCCTTCTTGAGGAGGCTCTCGTACTGGTGCGACATCAGGTGGGCCTGGATCTGGGAGATGAAATCCATCACCACCACCACCACGATCAGCAGCGAGGTGCCGCCGAAGTAGAACGACGCATTCAGTTCGCCGCGCATGAACTCGGGCAGCAGGCAGACCAGCACCAGGTAGGCGGCGCCGGCCGCGGTGAGCCGCGTCAGCACGCCGTCGATGTAGTCGGCCGTGGCCTTGCCCGGCCGGATGCCCGGGATCAGCGCGCCGGACTTCTTCAGGTTGTCCGCGGTTTCCTGGGAATTGAAGACCAGGGCGGTGTAGAAGAAGGTGAAACCGGCGATCAGGCCCGCGTAAAGCAGGATGTACAGCGGCTCGCCCGGCGACAGGGCCTGGCTGACCCGCTGCAGCCAGTTGGCCTGGCCGGCCTGGCTGAACCAGGTGGAAGCCGTGGCCGGGAACATGATGATCGACGAAGCGAAGATCGCCGGGATCACGCCCGCCATGTTGAGCTTGAGCGGCAGGAACGAGCTCTGGTTCATGTACGCGTTGCGACCGCCCTGGCGGCGCGCGTAGTTCACCGTGATCCGGCGCTGGCCACGCTCGACGAACACCACAAAGTAGGTGAACGCCACCACGAGCAGCGCGATCACGATCACTGCGATCGGGCTCATGTCGCCGTTGCGGGCGGCTTCGAACGTGGTGATGACCGCGCTCGGCAGGCCAGCCACGATGCCGGCGAAGATGATCAGCGAGACACCGTTGCCGACGCCGCGCTCGGTCACCTGCTCGCCCAGCCACACCAGGAACATGGTGCCGGCGGTCAGGGCCACGATGGCGGTCAGCACGAAGCCGATGCCCGGCGCGTAGGCCACGCCCTGGCTCTGCAGCATGGTCGCGATGCCGGCGGCCTGGAAGATCGCCAGCGGGATCGCGCCGATGCGCGACCACTGGGTGATCCTGCGGCGGCCGGACTCGCCTTCCTTCTGGATCGCCTTCAGGCTCGGCACGATCTGCACCAGCAGCTGGATGATGATCGAGGCCGAGATGTAGGGGATCACGTTCAGCGCGAAGACGCTGAAGCGCTCGAGGGCACCACCGGAGAACATGTTGAACATGTCCACGATGGTGCCGTCGGTCTGCTCCATCAGGCGGAGCATGGCATCGGGGTTGACGCCCGGCACCGGGATGTAGCACCCGATGCGGTAGACGACCAGCGCCCCGAGGACGAACAGCAGGCGCTGGCGCAGCTCGGTGAACTTGCCGAGCCCCGCCATGCCACCCATTGCGCCGCCGCTTCGTGCCATGCGCTGCTTACTCCTCGACCTTGCCGCCGGCGGCTTCGATCGCCGCGCGGGCGCCGGCCGTGGCCAGCAGGCCCTTCAGCACGAGCTTCTTCGACACGTCGCCCTTCTTCACGATCTTGGCGCGCTTGGCCGTGGCCGGCACCAGCTTCGCGGCGCGCAGGGCGGCGAAGTCGATGTCACCATCCAGGCGCTCGAGCTGGTACAGCATCACCTCGGCGGTGTCGGCGGCCATGCGCGAGCGGAAGCCGACCTTCGGCAGGCGCTTGCGCAGCGGCATCTGGCCGCCTTCGAAGCCGGCCTTGATCTTGCCCTTGCCCGAACGGGCGAACGAACCCTTGTGGCCGCGGCCGGCGGTCTTGCCGAGGCCGGAGCCGATGCCGCGGCCGACGCGCTTGCGCTCGGTGCGGGCGCCCTCTGCGGGCTGCATGGTGTTGAGCTTCATGTGCTTATTCCTCGACCCGGACCAGGTAGTGGACCTTGTTGATCAGGCCGCGGACCTGCGGGCTGTCCTTCAGTTCACGCACGGAGTTGAGCTTGCCCAGGCCCAGGGCCTTGACGGACAGGCGATGCTTGGCCTGCGAGCCGCGCAGGCCCTTCACCAGACGCACCTTGACGGTGCCGGTGCCGGCTTCGTTCTTAGCCATTGAGGATGTCCTCCACCTTCTTGCCGCGCTTGGCCGCGATGGCGGACGGCGAGTGCATGCCGGCCAGGCCCTTGACCGTGGCGCGGACGAGGTTGATCGGGTTGCGCGAGCCGACGGCCTTGGCCAGCACGTCCTTCACGCCGACGGCCTCGAGCACGGCGCGCATGGCGCCACCGGCGATCACGCCGGTACCCTCGGACGCGGGCTGCATGAACACGCGGGCGGCGCCGTGGCCGGCCTTGACGGTGTGGTACAGCGTGCCGCCGTTGAGCTCGACGGTGGCCATGTTGCGGCGGGCCTGCTCCATCGACTTCTGGATGGCGACGGGAACCTCGCGGGCCTTGCCGTAGCCGAAGCCGACCTTGCCGGCGCCGTCGCCGACGACGGTCAGCGCGGTGAAGGTGAACTGGCGGCCACCCTTGACGGTCTTGCTGACGCGGTTGACCGCGATCAGCTTCTCGATCATGCCGTCGTCGATTTCCTCGCGGTTGCGGTCGCGGTCACGACCGCGCGGGGCGCGTTCTTCTGCCATTTCGATGCTGCCTGTATTGTTTGAGGGATGTACGGCTCTCGGCCGCTTGTGGTTGTTGGATGGATCGGTGGAGCGCGGTCCCGGACAGAAGCCGGGAGGCGCCCGATGCAGCCCGCATCGGCAGGTAGGCTGGGGTGGGGACGCATCCCCACCCTTTCAACACGTGACGCTTAGAACTGCAGGCCACCTTCGCGCGCGGCGTCGGCCAGGGCCTTGATGCGCCCATGATACCTGTAACCGGAGCGGTCGAAGGCAACCGTTTCGATGCCGGCGGCCTTGGCCTTCTCGGCGATCGCGCGGCCGACCTTGGCGGCGGCCTCGATGTTGTTGCGGTTCTTCAGGCCTTCGCCAACGGCGGCCTGGGTGGTGCTGGCCGAAGCCAGCACCTTCGAGCCGTCGGGGGTGAACACCTGGGCGTACAGGTGCTGGCCGGTGCGCAGCACCGACAGGCGCGGCACGCCGAGCTCGCGGATGTGGGCGCGCGTCGACTTGGCGCGGCGCAGGCGGGCAATCTTCTTCTGCATGGTCTTGTTCTCCGAAAGCTGAAGGCCCGCTTAGGCCTTCTTGGCTTCCTTGCGGATGATGTTCTCGCCGGCGTACTTGACGCCCTTGCCCTTGTACGGCTCCGGCGGACGGTAGCCGCGGATCTTGGCGGCGACCTCGCCGACCTGCTGCTTGTCGGCGCCGCTGACCAGGATCTCGGTCTGCGTCGGCGTGCTGATGGTGATCCCCGCGGGCGCCTTGAAGAGCACCGGGTGGGAGAAACCGAGCGACAGGTTCAGGTCCTGGCCCTGCATCGCGGCACGGTAGCCGACGCCGACCAGTTCGAGCTTGCGCTCGAAACCCTGGGAGACGCCGTGGACCATGTTCGCGATGATCGAGCGCATGGTGCCGGTGATCGCCACGTCTTCGGTGGTCGCCGGCGACAGGAGGGCCTGGCCGTCTTCCATCTTGAATTCGACGCCGGACGGCATGGCCATGGACAGCGAGCCCTTCGGGCCCTTGGCGGCGACGACGCCGTCCTGGACCTTGAGTTCCACGCCCTTCGCGAGGGCGATGGGCTTCTTGGCAATTCGGGACATTACGGTGCCTCCCTTAGGCCACGAAGCACAGGACCTCGCCGCCGACGCCCTGCTGGCGCGCCTGCGCATCGGTCATGATGCCCTTCGAGGTGGAGATGATGGCGATACCCAGGCCGTTGAGGACCTTGGGCAGTTCGGCCTTGCCGCGGTAATGGCGCAGGCCAGAGCGCGAAACGCGCTGCATGCGCTCGATGACCGGACGGCCTTCGTAGTACTTCAGCTCGATCTCGAGTTCGGCCTTGGCGCCGTTCTCGGTCACGCGCGCGCCGGAGATGTAGCCCTCGTCCTGCAGCACCTTGGCGATGGCCACCTTGGTCTTGGACGACGGCATCTTCACCGTCGGCTTGCCGACGGCCGCCGCATTGCGCATGCGGGTCAGCATATCGGCGATGGGATCAGTCATGCTCATTGATGTGTACCTTTGAGTGCACCGATATCCGCGGGATTGCGAATTCGTTGGACCGGGCCCTCGCGGGCCCGGGTGTTGCCTGGCTTACCAGCTCGCCTTGCGCAGGCCGGGAACGTCGCCGTTCATCGTCGCCTTGCGCAGCATGTTGCGGCCCAGGCCGAACTTGCTGTACACCGCGCGCGGACGGCCGGTCAGGGCGCAGCGCGTGGTCTGGCGCGAGGGCGAGGAGTCGCGGGGAAGCTTCTGCAGCTTGACCGCCGCGTCCATCTTCTCCTCGTAGCTCGCCGAGTCGCTGCTGACGATCTTCTTGAGCGCGTCGCGCTTGGCGGCGAACTTCTTCGCCAGCTTCTCGCGCTTCGCTTCGCGGTTGATCATTGAGGTCTTGGCCATGTCTCTATCCGGTCAGTTGCGGAACGGGAAGCGGAAGGCCTCGAGCAGGGCGCGGGCTTCCTCGTTGGTCTTGGCGGTCGTGGTGATGGCGATGTCCATGCCACGCAGCGCGTCGACCTGGTCGAAGTCGATCTCCGGGAAGATGATCTGCTCCTTCACGCCCATGTTGTAGTTGCCACGACCGTCGAACGAACGGCCCGACACGCCGCGGAAGTCGCGGACGCGCGGCAGGGCCACGTTGACCAGGCGGTCGAAGAACTCGTACATGTGCGCGCGGCGCAGCGTGACCTTGCAGCCGATCGGCCAGCCGTCACGGATCTTGAACGAGGCGACCGACACGCGCGACTTGGTGACCAGCGGCTTCTGACCGGAGATCTTGGCCATGTCGGCGGTCGCGTTCTCGAGCACCTTCTTGTTCGCCGCGGCCTCGCCCACGCCCATGTTGAGCGTGATCTTGACCAGGCGGGGAACCTGCATCGGATTGGTGTAGCCGAACTGCTTGGTCAGCTTCGGCACCACTTCTTCCTTGTAGAACTTTTCCAGACGGGTGGTCATTTCACATTCCTCAGGCGTCAATCGCCTCACCACTCGAGCGGAACACGCGTACGCGGCGTCCATCCTCGAGGACCTTGGTTCCGATGCGCTCGCCCTTGCCCGAGGCAGGGTTGAAGTGCATCACGTTCGACGCGTCGATCGGCGCCTCGCGCTCGACCACGCCGCCAGGCTGGTTCGCCTGGGGATTCGGCTTGGTGTGGCGCTTGATGATGTTCACGTTGGACACGACGACCTTGTCGCCGAGCACGCGGACGACTTCGCCCTGCTTGCCCTTGTCCTTGCCGGCGGTGACGACGACGCGGTCACCCTTCTTGATGCGGTTCATGTCTGTTTCCTCTCGGCCTGCTCAGAGCACTTCGGGTGCGAGCGAGACGATCTTCATGAACTTCTCGGAGCGCAGCTCGCGGGTCACGGGCCCGAAGATGCGGGTGCCGATCGGCTCCTGCTTGTTGTTCAGCAGCACGGCGGCGTTGCCGTCGAAGCGGATCAGCGAACCGTCGGCACGACGCACGCCCTTGCGGGTGCGCACCACGACGGCGTCGTAGACCTCGCCCTTCTTGACCTTGCCGCGCGGAATGGCGTCCTTCACGGACACCTTGATGATGTCACCGATGCCGGCGTAGCGACGCTTCGAGCCGCCCAGCACCTTGATGCACATCACTTCCTTGGCGCCGGAGTTGTCCGCCACCATCAGGTGGCTCTGCATCTGGATCATTTCGGAGCCTCCTTATTCAGCGGCGCGGGCGACGATTTCGACGACGCGCCAGTTCTTGGTCTTGGACATCGGCGCGATCTCCACCACGCGGACGGTATCGCCCTCGTTGCAGGAGTTGTCGGCGTCGTGCGCGTGCAGCTTGGTCGAGCGGCGGATGTACTTGCCGTACAGCTCGTGCTTGACCTGGCGCTCGACGAGCACCGTCACGGTCTTGTCCATCTTGTTGCTGACGACGCGGCCTTCGACCGTGCGCAGCTTCTTCTCGGTATTTTCGGTCATGTCTGCCCGGTCCTTACTGCTTTGCGCCGAGGAGGGTGTTCACGCGAGCGATCTCGCGGCGCACCCGGCGGGCGTCATGGGTCTTGGCGAGCTGGCCGGTCGCCTTCTGCATGCGCAGCGAGAACTGCTCTTTCTGCAGCTCCAGCAGGTGCGCCTTCAGCTCGTCCGAAGACTTCTGGCGGAGTTCCTTGATGTCCATCAGCGCACCGTCCGGGTCACGAAAGTGGTGGTCACCGAGAGCTTGGCAGCCGCCAGGCGGAACGCTTCGCGCGCGGTCACCTCGTCGACGCCCTCGATCTCGTAGATCATGCGGCCGGGCTGGATCTGGGCCACCCAGTACTCCACGTTGCCCTTGCCCGAGCCCATGCGGACCTCGATCGGCTTCTTCGAGATCGGCTTGTCGGGGAACACGCGGATCCACATCTTGCCGCCGCGCTTGACGTAGCGGCTGATGGCACGACGCGCGGCCTCGATCTGGCGGGCGGTCAGCTGGCCGGTGGCAGTGGCCTTGAGGCCATACTCACCGAAGCTGACGGCGTTCGCGCTCCAGGACAGGCCGTCGTTGCGGCCCTTGTGCATCTTGCGGTATTTGGTTCGCTTGGGTTGCAGCATGACTTAGTCCCTCGCCTCGCGTTCGCGACGCGGGCCACGCGGGCGCTCGCGGTCGCCACGATCACCACGCTCGCCGCGCGGAGAATCGTCCTGCTTTTCCTGGCCGACCTGGGCGAAGTCGAAGATCTCGCCCTTGTAGATCCAGGTCTTGATGCCGATGATCCCGTAGGTGGTCCTGGCTTCGGCGAAGCCGTAGTCGACGTCGGCACGCAGGGTGTGCAGCGGCACGCGACCTTCGCGGTACCACTCCGAACGCGCGATCTCGGCGCCGTTCAGGCGGCCGGCGACATTGACCTTGATGCCCAGCGCGCCCAGGCGCATCGCGTTGCCGACGGCGCGCTTCATCGCGCGGCGGAACATGATGCGGCGCTCGAGCTGCTGCGCGATCGACTCGGCGACCAGCTGCGCGTCAAGCTCGGGCTTGCGAACCTCGGTGACGTTGATGTGCGCCGGGACGCCCATCATGTCGCTGACTTCCTTGCGCAGCTTCTCGATGTCTTCGCCGCGCTTGCCGATCACCACGCCCGGGCGGGCGGTGTGGATCGTCACGCGCGCCGACTTCGAGGGGCGCTCGATCATGATGCGGCTGATGCCGGCGGCGGCCAGCTTCTTGCGGAGCATCTCGCGGACCTTCAGGTCCGAAGCCAGGTACTCGGCGTATTCCTTCTTGCCGGCGTACCACTTCGAGTTCCAGTCCTTGGAGATGCCCAGGCGGATGCCGGTGGGGTGAACTTTGTGACCCATATGCTTACTTCCCCTCGCCGACAACGACGGTGATGTGGCTGGTGCGCTTGAGGATGCGCGTGCCGCGGCCCTTCGCCCGCGCCATGAAGCGCTTCAGCGTGGGGCCTTCGTCGACCATGATCGCCTTGACCTTCAGCTCGTCGACGTCCGCGCCGAGGTTGTTCTCGGCGTTGGAGGTGGCGGAGTACACGACCTTGTAGATCATGTGCGCGGCCTTCTTGTCGCTGAACTTCAGCAGGTCGAGGGCGCGCGCGGCCGACAGGCCACGGACCTGGTCGGCGACCAGGCGCGCCTTCTGCGGGGAGATGCGCGCGGTGCGCAGGATTGCCTTCGCTTCCATCGTCATCTCCTTAACGCGACTTCTTGTCGCCGCCATGACCCTTGAAGGTCCTGGTCAGGGCGAACTCGCCGAGCTTGTGGCCAACCATGTTCTCGTTGACCAGCACCGGGACGTGGTTGCGGCCGTTGTGCACGGCGATGGTGAAACCCACCATCTCCGGGAGCACCATCGACCGGCGCGACCAGGTCTTGATCGGCTTCTTGGTGTTGCCCGCCGCTTCCACCTTCTTGATGAGGTGGTGGTCGACGAACGGGCCCTTCTTGAGTGAACGTGCCATGGTCGATTAGCTCCTGCGGTCGCGCACGATGAACTGCTGCGTCCGCTTGTTGTGGCGGGTCTTGTAACCCTTGGTCGGAACGCCCCAGGGGGTGACCGGATGCGGGTTGCCCTGCCCGGCCTTGGCCTCGCCACCGCCGTGCGGATGGTCGACCGGGTTCATGGCCGCGCCGCGGACGGTCGGCTTGATGCCGCGCCAGCGCTTCGCGCCTGCCTTGCCCAGCTTCTGCAGGTTGTGCTCGGAGTTGCCGACTTCGCCGATGGTCGCGCGGCACTCGGCCGGAACGCGGCGCATCTCGCCCGAACGCAGGCGCAGGGTGGCGTACACGCCCTCGCGGGCCACCAGCTGCACGCCGGCACCGGCGGCACGGGCGATCTGCGCGCCCTTGCCCGGCTTCATCTCGATGCAGTGCACGGTGGAGCCGACCGGGATGTTGCGCAGCGGCAGGGTGTTGCCGGCGCGGATCGGGGCGTCGTTGCCCGCGATCACCTGGTCGCCGGCCTTCAGGCCCTTCGGCGCGATGATGTAGCGGCGCTCACCGTCGATGTACACCAGCAGCGCGATGTGCGCGGTGCGGTTGGGGTCGTACTCGATCCGCTCCACGCGCGCCGGGATGCCTTCCTTGTCGCGCTTGAAGTCGATGATGCGGTAGTGCTGCTTGTGGCCACCGCCGATGTGGCGGGTGGTGATGCGACCGTGGTGGTTGCGGCCACCGGTCCTGCTCTGCTTCTCGACCAGCGGTGCGTAGGGCGCGCCCTTGTGGAGCTCGGGCGAGACCACGCGGACTGCACTGCGGCGGCCGGCGGAGGTGGGCTTGAAATTCATCAATGGCATGGGGGCTTCCTCAGGCCTTGGCGTTCATGACGTCGATCGACTGGCCGTCGGCGAGCTTCACGTAGGCCTTGCGCCAGTCGCCGCGGCGACCCTGGCGGTTGCGGAAGGCCTTGTTCTTGCCCTTCACGTTGACCACGTTCACAGCCTCGACCTTGACGTCGAACAGCTTCTCGACCGCGTACTTGATGTCGGCCTTGGTGGCATCGGTCGACACTTCGAACGCGTACTGGTTGGACACTTCCTGCAGGCGCGCGGTCTTCTCGGACACGCGCGGCGCACGGATCAGTGCGTAGAGCTTGGCGTCGTTGATCATGCCAGCCACTCCTCGATCTTCTTCATGGCGTCGGCGGTGACCAGCACGCTGTCGGCGCCGACCAGCGAGACCGGGTCCAGGCCCTGCACGTCGCGGATCTCGACGTAGGGCAGGTTGCGGGCCGACAGGTACAGGTGCTCCGAGGCGTCCTCGGTCACGATCAGCGGGCGCTTGCCGAGGTTGAAGCCCTTCAGCTTCTCGACCAGCGCGCTCGTCTTCGTGGCCTCGACGTCGAAGGTCTCGACGACCTGCAGGCGGTCCTGGCGGACCAGCTCGGACAGGATCGCCATCATCGCCGCGCGATACATCTTGCGGTTGACCTTCTGCTCGAAGCTGCGCGGCTTGGCCGCGAAGGTCACGCCGCCGCCGACGAAGATCGGGGCCGTCAGGGCGCCGTGACGCGCGCCGCCGCCCTTCTGCTTCTTCGACTTCTTGGTCGTGCCGCTCACTTCGGAGCGCGTCTTCTGCGCCTTGGTGCCGGCGCGGCCCGCGTTGCGGTACGCGACCACGACCTGATGGACCAGGTCGCGATTGAACTCGCGACCGAACACCACGCCGGATACGGACATCTTGTTGTTGCTACCGGTGATAGAGAGTTCCATCGCCATCTCTCCTTATGCCTTGCTCGCGGGACGCACGATCACGTCTCCGCCCGGCGCGCCCGGAACCGCGCCCTTGACGGCGATCAGGCCGCGCTCGGCGTCGACCCGGACCACCTCGAGGTTCTGCGTGCTCTGGCGGACGCCGCCCATGTGGCCGGCCATCTTCTTGCCCGGGAACACGCGGCCCGGCGTCTGGCGCTGGCCGATCGAACCCGGCGAACGGTGCGACAGCGAGTTGCCGTGCGTCGCGTCGCCCATGCTGAAGTTCCAGCGCTTGATCGTGCCCTGGAAACCCTTGCCCTTGGTCACGCCCTGGACGTCGACCATCTGGCCGACCTCGAAGATGTCGGCCTTGATTTCGCCGCCCACTTCGAGGCCGCCGATCTGGTCGTCGGCCACGCGCAGTTCCCACAGGCCACGACCCGCTTCCACCTTGGCCTTGGCCAGGTGGCCGGCCTCGGGCTTGTTCACCAGCACGGCGCGCTTGCTGCCGACGGCGACCTGCACGGCGCTGTAGCCGTCGGTCTCGCTGGTCTTCACCTGGGTGATGCGGTTCGGGGTTGCTTCGATCAGGGTGACCGGGATGGACTGGCCGTCCTCGGTGAACACCCGGCTCATGCCGGCCTTGCGACCGACGATTCCCAGCGAATGCTTCTTCGCAGTCATGTCAGTGGCCTCAGGTCAGCTTGATCTGGACGTCGACGCCGGCCGCGAGCTCGAGCTTCATCAGCGCGTCCACGGTCTTGTCGTTGGGGTCGACGATGTCGAGCACGCGCTTGTGCGTGCGGGTTTCGTACTGGTCACGCGCATCCTTGTCGACGTGCGGCGACGTCAGGATGGTGTAACGCTCGATCTTGGTCGGCAGGGGGATCGGGCCGCGCACCTGGGCGCCCGTCCGCTTGGCCGTTTCGACGATCTCGCTGGCCGAACGGTCGATCAGTCGATGATCGAACGCCTTCAGCCGGATCCGGATCTTTTGGTCCGCCATGACGGAATTCCTTCGTTAAAAGAGCGACAGGCCCGCGGCTGGGTGCGCGAAACCCCGTGGATTCAATGATTCCCGGCGCCCGAAACCCTGCGCACCGGCAACCTTCCCTGCAAAAAACGAGGCAGGCCGGTTGCCCGGCCCGCCCAGACTGAGAAGCGAACGCGACGATTCCCCAGGTCCGCCATGTCCCGAAGAGCTTCGGGACGGACCGGGGTACTGCCGCGCGACGTGTTCCCTGTCTGGCGAAGACGAGGCGCATCCTGCACCTCATTTCGCGGTTCCGGCAGAGCCCGAAAGGATCTGCCGAAGTGGTCAGCGATTATAGCGGGCTCCCAAGGCAAAGCGCAACACCCCGGAACCAAAAAGCCGTCAGCGTGAGCTGATGGCCCCGCTGGCGTTATCCGGCCTGCCCCGCAGGCCGGATCAACGGCAGCCCATATCACGGCGGCGGTACGCCGCCGGGATATGCCGTCTTACTTGTTGATCTTGGCGACGA
>NZ_BMZT01000006.1 GCF_014652935.1 Luteimonas padinae
CTTGGGCAGATCAACGCCATGCTCAGGGATGGCGGGCAGTGGCAGCCAACCCCCGCCTGATCAAAAGACAGTTGCTCCTACAGCCGGGTCTCCGGGGCCTGGTCCGCCTGGTAGACAGGCTTGCCGTCGACCCAGGTCGAGCGCACGACGATGTCGTCGAGCTCGCTCCCGGGCACCGCCAGCGGATCGCGGTCGAGCACCACGAAATCCGCGCGCAGCCCCGGCGCCAGCCGGCCGACCCGGCCCTCGTCGAACGCCGACCACGCCGCACCCGAGGTGAAGCCGTGCAGCGCCTCGGCCGCCGTCAGCACCTGTCCCGGCAGCCAGCCGCCCGGCGGCTGGCCATGCACGTCCTGGCGCGTTACCGCCGCCAGCAGGCCCAGTCGCGGGTCGGCGAACTCCACCGGGAAGTCCGACCCCAGCGCCAGCGGCACGCCGGCCTCGACGAAGCTGCGCCAGGCGTAGGCACCGGCCAGCCTCGCCTCGCCGAGGCGGTCGCCGGCCCAGCCCATGTCCGAGGTCGCGTGCGTGGGCTGCATCGAGGCCACCAGCTTCAGGCCGGCAAAGCGCGCGATGTCGCCCGGCGCGAGCACCTGCGCATGCTCGATGCGCCAGCGGTGGTCGCTCCCGGCCTGGTCGCCCAGCACGCGCGCGTAGGTGTCGAGCACGATGCGGTTGCCGCGGTCGCCGATGGCATGCGTCGCCACCTGCAGTCCGCAGTCGCGCGCGCGGCGCACGGCGGCTTCGAAGCCGGCCTCGTCCTGCACCAGCAGGCCGCGATTGCCGGGATCGTCGCTGTAGTCCTCGATCAGCGCGGCGCCGCGGCTGCCCAGCGCGCCGTCGATCATCAGCTTCACCCCGCGCATGTCCAGGCGCCCGGATGGATGCCGGTACGCACCGTCGCGGCACATCGCCTCGATCGCGTCCGCGCCGCGGCTGGCATAGGCCTGCACGCGCACGCTGAGCGCGCCACGGTCGGCGAAGCGCTGCATCAGCGCGAAGCCGTCGTCACCGGTGCCCATGTCGTGCACGCCGGTCAGGCCGAGGCTGGCCACGTGCTCCAGCGCGCGCGCGAAGGCCTGTTCCTGCCAGGCCGCGCCAGGCTCCGGCGCGGCCGCGTAGACCAGGTTCGCGGCCATGTCGACGAACACGCCCGTGGGCTTGCCGTCCTCGCGCACCACCAGGCCACCGTCGGGCTGCCAGTCGCCGGCGAGGTCGCGGTCGATCGCGCGCATCGCGGCGCTGTTGGCCCAGGTGGCGTGCCCGTCGATGCGCTCCAGCACCACGGGCCGGTCGGGGAAGGCGGCGTCGAGCACGGCCGCGGTCGGGAACGCGGTGTCGGGCCACAGGTTCTGGTCCCAGCCGCGGCCCATCAGCCAGGCGTCTGCCGGCAGGTCGCGCGCGAAGGCCTGCAGCCGCTCGACGACCTCCGCCGTGCTGCGCGCCCCGACCAGGTCGGCCTGCATCAGCGCATGCCCCAGCCCGACCAGGTGCGCGTGCGCGTCGATCAGGCCCGGCACCACCGTGGCGTCACCGGCATCGATGCGCTCGGCGTCCGGATGGCGTGCAACCAGCTCGGCCGCGTCGCCCAGCGCCAGGATGCGGCCGTCCGCGTCCCAGACCACGGCCGTGGCCACGGGCATGTCCGCGTCGGAGGTGTGGATGCGGGTCGCGGTGAGCAGGCGTTCGCCGCTGGCGGCGGCCGCGGTGGCGGACAGCGCCAGCAGGATGCCCGCTGACACGGGCGCGAAGGATGCGGAAACGATGCGGCGCATGCGGCGGACTCTCCCTGGACGATCCGCCGACTATGTCCACGAACGCGGCGCGGGGCAATGTTCCGCGCCGCGCCGGACGCGCCGCGGCTTATTCCGGGCGCACGTCCACGCGCACGCGGATGGTGTCGCCGGGGTGGTAATCGGTGCGCGTGGTGTACTGGCGGCCGCCGTATTCGTAGGTCACGTCGTAGGCGCTGACGCCGCCATAGCGGTCGGACGCCGGGTAGCTGGCCGGCACCGGATCGCAGACCGTCACCTGGCCGCGGCGCTCCTGGCGGTCGCGACGCGTGGCCTCGTAGATCTCGCGCCCGGCCATGCCGCCGACCATGGTGCCGATGGCGGAGGTGGCGTAGCGCCCCGAGCCCCCGCCCACCTTGCTTCCGAGCACGGCGCCGACCACGCCGCCGACGACGGTGGCGACCATGCGCCCGTTCCCGGCGTCGCGGTCATTGCCATACCGGTCACGGCCGTACGGGTCGTAGCCGTCGTAGCCGCCGCCGTCCACGTAGCTGTCCTCGCGCGTGTAGCAGCGCTGGCCGTATCCGTCGAACACCGGGTCCACGCGCACCACGCGCGCGACGTCGTAGCCGGCGTCGCGCTGCTGGCCGTAGCGGTCGTACTGCGGATATCCGGCATCGTAGCCGAGCGGCTGCGCGGAGGCGGCGCCGGTGGCGGCGACCAGGGTGATGGCGAGTACGGAGGCGACGACGGCACGCATGGCAGGCTCCCGCGCCGGGAGCGGCGCACCGGCCCACGCTAGGATGCACGGCTTGACGCGCCGCTGAACCAGGCCGCCCTGCAGGGCGGCCCTTGCCCGCGGTTCATCTACGAGGCGAAGGCGCCCGGCGGCGCCCCGCGGCCTCAGGACAGCAGCTCGGCCTCCAGCGTGATCGGCACCGCCGACAGCGCCTTCGACACCGGGCAGTTGGTCTTGGCGTCGTCGGCGACGGCGCGGAATTTCGCCTCGTCGATCCCCGGCACCTTCGCCTTCGTGAAGAGCCGGATCGCGCTCATCGTCGGCCCGCCTTCCATCGACAGGTCGACCTCTGCGCGCGAGTCCAGCGACTCCGCCGGGTGCCCGGCCTCGGCCAGGGCATTGGCCAGCGCCATGGTGAAGCAGCCGGCGTGCGCGGCGGCGATCAGCTCCTCGGGGTTGGTGCCCTTCTCGTCGCCGAAACGGCTGTTGAAACCGTAGCGGGTGTCCTGCATCAGCCCGCTGGCCGGGGTGCTGATGGTGCCGCGGCCGGACTTGAGGTCGCCTTCCCAGTGCGCGGTGGCCTTGCGCGAGATGCCCATGTGCGTGTTCTCCGTGGATGCGTTCGGGCCTGCCATCCTGGCGGCGCGTCCGTTACGCGGGTGTCTGCCGGCGTGGATGCTGCGACGCAACGCGACGCCCGCGCGGCGCCCGCGCTACTGTGCCTGTCCGCCATGACAACCCGCCGCTCGCAGGCCCGGTCGCAGCATGCGACGGACAGCCATGACGTCCTTTCCATCCCTCCAGGGAGAAACGGACCCATGTCCCACGCCACCGAACAGATCCGCAACGTGGCCCTCGCAGGCCACCCCGGCGCCGGCAAGACCACGCTCTTCGAAGCCCTGCTGCATGCCGGCGGCACGATCCAGGCGGCAGGCAGCATCGAGCGCGGCAGCACCACGTCGGACTTCGACCCGCAGGAGCGCAACCGCGGCCACTCCATCGACGCCGCCATCGCCGGCATCGACCACCGCGCGGCCGACGGCACGCGGGTCCACGTCAACCTGCTCGACACCCCCGGCTATCCGGATTTCCGCGGCGCGGCGCTGTCGGCGCTGTCGGCGGTGGACACGGTCGCCGTGGTCGTCGACGCCACCACTGGAATCGGCCACGGCACGCGCCGGATCATGGACCACGCGGCGCGGCGCGGGCTGTGCCGCGCGATCGTGGTCAACCGCATCGACGCCGACGGCGCAGACTGCGCAAGCCTGCTCCACGAGCTGCGCGAGGAATTCGGCGCCTTCGTGCTGCCGGTCAACCTGCCCGCCGACGGCGGCACGCGGGTGGTGGACTGCTTCGCCGGAGACGGCGGCGACAGCGACCTCGGCCCGGTGGCGGACTGGCACCGCCGCATCCTCGACCAGGTGGTCGAGGTCGACGAAGCGGTGATGGAGCACTATCTCGACGCGGGCGAGGGCTCGCTGGGCCGGCAGGAGCTGCATGACGCCTTCGAGCAGTGCCTGCGCGAGGGCCACCTGGTGCCGGTGTGCTTCGCGTCCGCGCGCAGCGGCACCGGCGTGCGCGAGCTGCTCGACGCCATCGCCGGGCTGTTCCCGCACCCGGGCGAAGCCAATCCGCCGCCGTTCCGGCGCGGCGAAGGCGACGCCGCGGAACCGGTGCTGTCGCGCCCCGACCCGTCCGCGCACGTCATCGCCGACGTCTTCAAGGTCGTCAACGATCCCTTCGTCGGCAAGCTGGGCATCTTCCGCGTGCACCAGGGCACGGTGCGGCGCGACCAGCAGCTGTTCGTCGACGACGGCCGCAAGCCATTCAAGGTGGCGCACCTGTACCGCATCCAGGGCCGCGACCACGTCGAGATCGACCAGGCCGTGCCGGGCGACATCGCGGCGGTGGCCAAGGTCGAGGACCTGCACTTCGACGCGGTGCTGCACGACAGCCACGACGAGGACCACATCCACCTGGCGCCGATGGAATACCCGCGGCCGATGTTCGGCCTCGCGGTCGAGGCCGGCAGCCGCGGCCAGGAGCAGAAGCTCGCGACCGCGCTGCACAAGCTGTCGGAAGAGAATCCGTGCTTCCGCGTCGAGCAGGACCCCGACACCCACGAGACCGTCGTGCGCGGCCTCTCCGAACTGCACTTGCGCATCCAGCTCGAACGCCTGCGCGAGCGCCACGGCGTCGAGGTCGAGTCGCGGCCGCCGCGCATCGCCTACCGCGAAACCGTCGGCGCCGCGGCCGAAGGCCACCACCGGCACAAGAAGCAGACCGGCGGCGCGGGCCAGTTCGGCGAGGTCATGCTGCGCGTCGAGCCGCTGCCGCGCGGCGCCGGCTTCGAGTTCGTCGATGCGGTCAAGGGCGGCACCATCCCCGGGCAGTTCATCCCCGCCGTGGAGAAGGGCGTGCGCCAGGCGCTGGCCACCGGCGCGGTGGCCGGGCATCCGATCCAGGACGTGCGCGTCATCGTGCACGACGGCAAGCACCACCCGGTCGACAGCAAGGAGGTCGCGTTCGCGACCGCGGGCCGCAAGGCCTTCCTGGACGCGGTGGCCAAGGCCTCGCCGAAGGTGCTCGAGCCCATCGTCGACCTGGTGGTGACCGCGCCGGAGGTGCACATGGGCGACATCAGCGGCGGGCTGGCCGGGCGCCGCGCGCGCATCCTGGGCACCGGCGCCGCGCGTGGCGGCGACATCGTGGTCAAGGCCCAGGTGCCGCTGTCGGAGCTCGACGGCTACCCCGCCGAGCTGCAGTCGGTGACCGCGGGCCGCGGGCGTTATTCGCTGGATTTCAGCCATTACGAGCCCGTGCCGGCAGCGCTGCAGCAGAAGCTCGCGGATGCCTGGCATCCCGGCCAGGAGGACGATTGAGCGCCGCATGCGCCACCACCGCCGGGGAAACTCGAGGTTTTCTGCGCTTTCCCACTTGGCGCGGCCCCGGGCATGCCCTACATTGCGATTGCCGACGGGGTCGGCCGACATCCCATCTACCGATAAACGGAATCACACTCACATGGCGAAGAAAGCAACCAAGGCGGTGAAGAAGGCCGCCCCGAAGAAGGCCGCCGCCGCTGCCAAGCCGGCCGCCGCTCCGAAGGCGATCAAGGAAGCCCTGACCAAGTCGGGCCTGGTGTCCCACATCGCCGAGTCCACCGGCGTCGCCGCCAAGGACGTCCGCGCGGTGCTGGCCTCGCTGGAAGGCGCGGTGCACGGCTCGATCAGCAAGAAGGGCGTCGGCAGCTTCACCCTGCCCGGCCTGCTGAAGATCACCTCGGTCAAGGTGCCGGCCAAGCCGAAGCGCAAGGGCATCAACCCCTTCACCAAGGAAGAGCAGTGGTTCGCCGCCAAGCCGGCCTCGGTCAAGGTGAAGGTGCGTCCGCTGAAGAAGCTCAAGGACGCCGCCGCCTGACCGCGACGCGTCACCGCTTCATCCTGCTCGGGACGGCATTGCCGTCCCGAGTCGTTTCCGGGCCACGCAACGCGCGCGAAACACCGCCTCGTGCATGCTGGGCATCCCGGCACCGCGCCAGCCCCTCCACGCACGACACGGAACACGCATGAACCTGCAAGGCTTCCTCGACCACCTCCTCAAGTCGCAGTCACAGTCCCTGTCCGCCGCGCCCGGCAGCGGAACCTCGCCCGGCGGCGGCCTGCTCAACGCCGACTTCGGCAAGGGCGCGATCACCGGCGGCGCGCTCGGCCTGCTGCTGGGCAAGAACAAGACCACGCGCAAGCTCGCCACCTACGGCGGCCTGGCCGCGATCGGCGTGATGGCCTACAAGGCCTACGGCGACTACAAGGCGCAGCAGGGCGGCCAGGCCGTGCAGCCGCAGACCGTGGACCGCCTGCCGCCGCCTCAGGCGGCGCTGCACAGCGAGGCGATCCTGCGCGCGCTGGTTGGTGCGGCAAAGGCCGACGGCCACATCGACGACCGCGAACGCAGCGTCATCGAGGGCGAGTTCGCCCGCCTCAATCCGGACCGCGAAGTGCAGCAGTGGCTGCACGCCGAGCTCGCCAAGCCGCTGGATCCCGCCGAGGTCGCACGCGCGGCGACCACGCCGGAGATCGCGTCGGAGATGTACCTCGCCAGCCTGCTGGCGGCCGACGAGCAAAGCTTCATGGAGCGCGCCTACCTCGACGAGCTCGCGCGCCAGCTCAGGCTCGACGACGACCTGCGCCAGCGCCTCGAACGCGAACTCCAGCGCGGCTGAGCATGCGCGGGCTGCTGCGCCTGCTCGCCTGGCTGCTGGTGCTGGCAGCACTCGCGGTCGTCGCCGACTGGGCGTGGCGGCAGCCGTTCATGGACCGGCCGCGCACGCTGTGGGAACTGTCGCGGATGCCGCCACCGGACGCCGTCGCGATGCCGGTGGCCGGCGTTCGCGCGCGACAGGTGGCCGACACCTTCGGTGCGGCGCGCGGCCGCGACCGCACGCACCAAGGCGTGGACATCTTCGCCACCCGTGGTACCGACGTGGTGAGCGCGACCCGCGGGGTGGTGTCCTCGGTGCGCGAGGGCGGCCTGGGCGGGCGCCAGGTGTGGGTCCTCGGGCCCGCCGGCCAACGCCACTACTACGCCCACCTCGACGACTGGGCGCCGGGACTGGCGGCAGGCGACGTGGTGGAGGAAGGCCACGTGCTGGGCAGCGTCGGCGACACCGGCAACGCACGCGGCACGCCCCCGCACCTGCACTACGGCATCTACGGCGACGACGGCGCCATCGATCCGCTGCCGCTGCTGCGGGCCGCGGCACGCGACGGCGAAGCCGCGCCTGACGCACCGGACGCGCCGGACGCGCCGGCCAGATGATCGACGCCGTCATCCCTTGACGCTAGGCTGCGACAGGTCGCGAAGGCACCCACGGGGACGATGGATGGACAAGCGCTTCTGGATCTGCGGGATCGTCGTGGGCGCGGCCGCGCTGATCCTCGGCATGCTGGTCCACGGCGTGCTGCTGCGCGCCGACTACCAGGCCATGGCCGCCCTCTACCGCACGCAGGCGCAGGCGAACGCGCACGCGGCGTGGATCCTGCCGGCCTACCTGCTGCTCGGCCTCGCGATGACCTGGCTGTACCGTCGTATGCCGGCCAGCGACGGCGTCGAGCTTGCGCGCGGCGCGCGCTTCGGACTCGCGATCGCGCTGGTCTCGTTCGTGCCCTGGCACATGCTGGCCTTCGTCGCGCAGCCGCTGCCACTGTCGCTGATGCTGCGCCAGGTGGTGCTGGACCTGGTGGCCATGGTGCTGCTCGGCATGCTGCTGGCGTGGCTGCAGCCGCACCGCCGCGTGCTCGCGCCGCCGCCCTGATCCGGCACTGACGATGCGTTCATCGTGCGCGCGTATGGTTCGGCGCTGCCCCCCACCCGCGATCGACGCCATGCCTCCTGCCAGCCGCCTCGTTCCCGTCCTGCTGTGCCTCGCGCTCGTCGCCTGCGGCGGCGACGACCAGGTCGCGCCCGCCGCCGCCACCGATGGCAACCCGGCCGAGGCCCTGCCCGCTCCGGGGCAGGCCACGGGATCCGTCACCGGCATGCCGGATGGCCCGGGGCCCGGCGACGTGCCGCTCGGCGGTGCGACGCCGGTGCCGACCACCGTCGACGGCGTCGCGATGGTGGTGCCGATTCCCGGCGTCGCTTCTACGGACGGACTGCCGCCGCTGGAGGACGAACCGGAAGCCGGGCTGGCCAGCGGCGGGCCGCCGGTGATCCTGGTGGGCGAAGCGCTGCTCCCCGCCGCCGACGCGGGCCTCGACCCCTCCGTGCCGATGGCAGCGGGACCATCGGCCACCGCGCCAGCCGAACCCTCCGCGGCCGACGCCGTCGCGGTGGTCCGCGCGTACTACGCCGCGATCTCCGCCGGCCGCCACGCCCAGGCCTACGCGCTGTGGTCGGACGGCGGCCGCAGCAGTGGCCAGACGCCGGAGCAATTCGCGGCAGGCTTCGCCGACACGCGCGCGGTCACGGTGCAGCCGGGGGAAGCGGGCCGCATCGAGGGCGCCGCCGGTTCGCGCTATATCGAAATCCCGGTGTCGGTCACGGCCACCCGCGCCGACGGCAGCGAACAGCGCTACGTCGGTGCCTACGTCCTGCGGCGCGCGGTGGCCGATGGCGCCAGCCCCGGACAGCGCGCGTGGCGCATCGCCTCGGCCGAGCTGCGCGAATACCAGCCCTGAGCGGGCCTGCAGCTCGAAGCGGTAGCTCAGCTTGACCAGCAGCTGCTCGTCGCCGCGCAGGTCGAAGCTGTCGCGCAGTCCGTCGAGCGACGCGAGCGCCCGAAGTCCTCGCGGTAGCCGCCACGTGCATGCCGGCGGCCAGGGCAAAGCGGATCGCGTTGTACGCCCGCCTCAGCGCTTGGGCTGGAGCATCGTCCCGGTGCAGTCCGGCGCGCCGCAGCGGCAGCCCCAGAGCTTCTTCAGCTTCGGCGTGTAGCGCTCCTCGAGCACGATGCCGTAGTTGTAGGTCAGCTCCTCGCCGGGCTCGATCCGGCGCAGGGCCTCGATGAAGACCTTGTCCTTGTGCCGGCGGTCGCGGTCGTCCTCCTCCACCACCGCCTCGCAGTTGGGCGCGCAGCTGTGGTTGATCCAGCGCGCGACGTTGCCGTCGATGTTGCCGTCGATGACGTAGTCGTCGTTGAGCGTGAACAGGAAGGTATGGCCGTTCTCGTCGATGTCGCCGTATGCCTCGTCGACCTCGTCGTGGCTGCGCAGCAGGCCCTTGTAGCGGATGATGCGCTCGCCGGCCTCGATCACGTCGGTGGCGAAGACGCCGTTGCCGTGGATCTCCGAGCGGCGGGCCTCGATCTTCTTTTTCTTCTTGTCCGACTTGTCCTTGCTGGCCATCGGCAACATCGTCTCGCGGGGAAAGGGGGCATTGTGGCCGCGACACCGCGCCTGCGCCACCGCGCCCGGACCGCGTGCCGGCGGGCGCGACCGGAACACGGCGTTCAGGGCCGGGCTTGGACCGGCGCGGCGCAAAAGCGTACAATTTCGGTCCTGATTGATGGACCCCGCCCCGGCATGCTCCGCGTCACCCGCCTCACCGACTACGCCACCGTCGTGCTCACCGTGCTTGCGGTCGAGCCCGATCGCGTGCTCAGCGCGGCCGAGCTGGCCGAGCGCGCGGGGCTGGAGCCGCCGACGGTGAGCAAGGTGCTCCGTCCGCTGGCGCAGGCCGGCCTGCTGGAGGCCTTCCGCGGCGCGCACGGCGGCTACCGCCTGTCGCGCGCGCCGGAGGAGATCAGCCTGATCGCCATCGTCGAGGCCATGGAAGGTCCGCTGGCGATGACCGAATGCAGCCTCGACGACACCAGCTGCGGCATCGCCAGCCAGTGCGGCGCCCGCGCCAACTGGCGGCGCATCAACGACATCGTCGCCGACGCCCTGCGCGGCGTCAGCCTGGCGCAGATGCTGGACGCGCCGCCCCACCCCGATCCCGAGGCCGGCGGAACGCGCCGCATCCCCGCCCGCCTCGCCACCGTTTGAATACCAGGCAGCCCGCAATGGCCACCCAGATCGACACCCCCATCGAAGAACCGGTCGCGAACCGGGAGATCCACGAACAGCTCGGCCGCAAGTACGAGGCCGGCTTCGTCACCGACATCGAGTCCGACTCGCTGCCGCCCGGCCTGGACGAGGACGTGATCCGCGCGCTCTCGGCCAAGAAGGAGGAGCCGGAGTGGATGACCGAATGGCGCCTCGAAGCCTACCGCCACTGGCTGACCATGCCGGTGCCGCACTGGGCGAAGCTTTCGATCGCGCCGATCGACTTCCAGGCGCTCAGCTACTACTCCGCGCCCAAGGGTCCGAAGTACAAGTCGCTCGACGAGGTCCCGCAGGAGCTGCTCGACACCTACGACAAGCTCGGCGTGCCGCTGCACGAGCGCGCGAAGCTCGCCGGCGTGGCCGTGGACGCGGTGTTCGACTCGGTCTCGGTCGGCACCACGTTCCAGAAGGAGCTGCAGGAGAAGGGCGTGATCTTCTGCTCCATGTCCGAGGCCATCAAGAGCCATCCGGAGCTGGTGAAGAAGTACCTGGGCACCGTGGTGCCGGTGGGCGACAACTACTTCGCGGCGCTGAACTCGGCGGTGTTCTCGGACGGCTCGTTCGTGTTCATCCCGAAGGGCGTGCGCTGCCCGATGGAGCTTTCCACCTACTTCCGCATCAACGCCGGCCACACCGGCCAGTTCGAGCGCACCCTGATCATCTGCGAGGACAGGGGCCACGTCTCCTACCTCGAAGGCTGCACCGCGCCGATGCGCGACGAGAACCAGCTGCACGCCGCGGTGGTCGAGCTGGTGGCGCTGGAAGACGCGGAAATCAAGTACTCCACCGTGCAGAACTGGTATCCCGGCGACGAGAACGGCGTCGGCGGCATCTACAATTTCGTGACCAAGCGCGCCGAGTGCCGCGGCGACCGCAGCAAGGTGATCTGGACCCAGGTCGAGACCGGCTCGGCGATCACCTGGAAGTACCCGAGCTGCGTGCTGCTGGGCGACGAGTCGTCGGGCGAGTTCCACTCGGTGGCGCTGACCCACCACCGCCAGCAGGCCGACACCGGCACCAAGATGATCCACCTGGGCAAGCGCACCAAGTCGAAGATCATCAGCAAGGGCATCAGCGCCGGGCGTGGCCAGAACACCTACCGCGGCCTGGTCAAGGTCGGCTCGAAGGCCGAGGGCGCGCGCAACTACACCCAGTGCGATTCCCTGCTGATCGGCAAGGAGTGCGGCGCGCACACCTTCCCCTACATCGAGGTGAAGCACCCGACCGCCACCGTCGAGCACGAGGCCACGACCTCGAAGATCAGCGACGACCAGATGTTCTATTGCCGCAGCCGCGGGCTGGGCGAGGAGGACGCGGTCAGCCTGATCGTGGACGGCTTCTGCAAGCAGGTGTTCCGCGAACTGCCGATGGAGTTCGCGGTGGAGGCGAAGAAGCTGCTGGAAGTGAGCCTCGAGGGCTCGGTGGGCTGAGACCGGGCGGTCGCGGGTGCGGCTGCCGCGAGGGCGGGTCGCAGCTGTAGCTGCTCCTACAGGAATCGGGAGGTCGGTCGGTTGGCCGGTCGTCCCAGACACGAGAGAACGAAATGCTGAAGATCGACAACCTGCACGCCACCGTCGGCGGCGGCCGCGAAATCCTCAAGGGCCTCTCGCTGGAGGTGAAGCCCGGCGAGGTGCACGCCATCATGGGCCCCAACGGCGCCGGCAAGTCCACGCTGGGCAACATCATTTCCGGGCGTGACGGCTACGAGGTCACCGACGGCAGCGTCGCCTTCGAGGGCGCCGACCTGCTGGCGCTGGAGCCCGAGGAGCGCGCCGCCGCCGGCGTCTTCCTCGCCTTCCAGTACCCGGTCGAGATCCCTGGCGTGAACAACACCTACTTCCTGCGCAGCGCGCTCAACGCGCAGCGCAAGGCGCGCGGCCAGGACGAGCTGGACTCGATGCAGTTCCTGAAGGTGGTGCGCGAGAAGCTCGGCGTGCTGCACCTGGACGACAAGCTGCTGCACCGCGGCGTCAACGAGGGCTTCAGCGGCGGCGAGAAGAAGCGCAACGAGATCTTCCAGATGGCGGTGCTGGAGCCGAAGCTGGCGATCCTGGACGAGACCGACTCCGGACTCGACATCGACGCCCTGCGCCAGGTCGCCGACGGCGTCAACGCGCTGCGCTCGCCCGAGCGCGCCTTCCTGGTGATCACCCACTATCAGCGCCTGCTCGAGTACATCAAGCCGGACTTCGTGCACGTGCTGGCCGACGGCCGCATCGTCGAGTCCGGCGGCCCGGAGCTGGCCCTGCAGCTGGAAGCCCAGGGCTACGAATGGCTGCGCGAGCGCAAGGTGCCGGAGGCGGTGGCGTAATGGCGACCCTGCTCGATTCGCTGGCCGCGGGCTTCAGCGGCGGGGGCGCGCGCCGCGCCGCGATGGAGGCCGCGCTGCGCGACGGCCTGCCGCATGCGCGCAGCGAGGCCTGGAAGTACACCTCGCTGCGCCAGCTCGAGCGCCGCGGCTTCTCGCCGGTACCTCTAGCCCACGCCGGCGTCGACCCGGCGCTGCTCGCCGGCATCCCGGCGCCGCGGCTGGTGTTCGTCAACGGTCGCCATGATGCGGCGCTGTCCGATCTGTCCGGCTTGCCCGAGGGCGCGCGCCTGCTGACCATGGCCCAGGCGCTTGCCGATCCCGACCCGCGCGAAAGCAACGTGCTCGCACGCAGCTATGAGCGCGCGGACGAAGTCTTCGCGCGCCTCAACGCCGCACTCGCCGACGACGGCGCGGTGCTGCGCATCGCCGAAGGCGTGGCGGTGGAGGCGCCGGTGCACCTGGTCTTCATCGGCCTGCCCGCAGAAGGCGACCTCGCCTGGCATTCGCGCCACCTGGTCGAACTGCGCCGCGGCGCCTCGGCCACGGTGATCGAGCACCACGTCGCCGGCGGCGAGCATGCCCACCTCGGCAACACCGTCGCCCACGTGCACCTGGCCGCGAACGCCACGCTGCGCCACGCCCGCGTGCAGGACGAGTCGGACCGCGCGACGCTGTTCACCCACACCGACGCCGTGCTCGCACGCGAGTCCAGCTACCGCCGCCTCGACCTCGAGCTGGGCGGCGCGCTGTCGCGCCACGAGCTCAACGTGCGCCTGGAAGGCGAGCGCGCCGAGCTGGTCGCCAACGGCGTGCTGCTGGCCTCGGGCCGGCGCCACCTCGACACCCGCCTGGGCATCGTCCACATCGCCCGCGACACCCGCTGCGAACTGGGCTGGCGCGGCATGGCCGCCGGCCGCGGCCGCGCGGTCTTTCACGGCGGCATCGAGATCCGCGAGGGCGCCGACGGCACCGACGCCAGGCTGTCGAACAAGAACCTGCTGCTGTCCGACACCGCCGAGATCGACACCCAGCCGGTGCTGGTGATCCACGCCGACGAAGTCACTGCCGCACACGGCGCCACCGTCGGCCAGCTCGACGACAACGCGATGTTCTACCTGCGTTCGCGCGGCCTGCCGGAAGACGAGGCGCGGGCGCTGCTGACCGCGGCCTTCGTGCGCGAGCCGCTGGTGTCGGTGGTCGGGACGCCGGCGATGCGGGAGATGCTGGAGGAATGGCTGGACCGGGCGATTGCCGGGCAGGTGCTGGCGTGAGCGAGGCCGGCAAGCTTCGCCCCCGTCCGCCCTCCGGGCACCTTCCGCCGCAGGGGGAAGAGGGAGCGGGCTCCGGGATCGATTGGGCCAGGGTGCGCGGGGACTTCCCGCTGCTGGCGCGCGAGGTCCACGGCAAGCCGCTGGTCTACCTCGATTCCGCCAACACCGGGCAGAAGCCCGCGGCGGTGATCGAGGCGGTCGACGGCTTCTACCGCCGCCACAACGCCAACGTCAGCCGCGCCGTGCACCAGCTCGGCAGCGAGGCCACCGAGGCCTACGAGGGCGCGCGGGCCAAGCTGGCGCGCTTCATCAACGTGCGCGCCGACGAGCTGGTGCTGACCAGCGGCACCACCTTCGCGATCAACCTGGTGGCCTATTCCTGGGCGCTGCCGCGGCTCAAGGCCGGCGACGTGATCCTGCTCACGCGCATGGAGCACCACGCCAACATCGTGCCCTGGCAACTGGTGGCGCAGCGCACCGGCGCGCGCATCGAGGTGGTCGACCTGTTGCCCGACGGCCGCCTCGACCTCGACATGCTGCGCGCGAAGATGACCGGCGAGGTGAAGCTGCTGGCCGTGACCCATGTCAGCAACGTGCTCGGCACCGTCAACCCGGTGGCCGACATCTGCCGCGAGGCGCGCAGGCGCGGGATCGTCACCGTGGTCGACGGCTCGCAGGCGCTGCCGCACCGCCCGGTGGACGTCGCCGCCATCGGCTGCGATTTCTATGCGCTCACCGGCCACAAGATGTGCGCGCCCACCGGCACCGGCGCGCTGTGGGCGCGGCGCGAGCACCTCGAGGCCATGCCGCCCTTCATCGGCGGCGGCGAGATGATCAAGGAGGTGCGGCTGGACGGCGGCACCGTGTTCAACGACCCGCCGCGCAAGTTCGAGGCCGGCACGCCCAACATCGCCGGCTTCGTCGGCATCGGCGCGGCGGTGGACTACCTGTGCGCGCTCGGCATGGAGAACATCGAGGCGCGCGAGCGCGAGCTGCTGGCGCATCTGGACGAGGAGTTCGGAAAGGTCGAAGGCTTGCGCGTCTTCGGCACCGCGCCCGGCAAGGCCGCCGTGGTGTCGTTCGCGATCGACGGCGTGCATTCGCACGACCTCGCCACCCTGCTCGACCTGGAGGGCGTGGCGGTACGCTCCGGCCAGCACTGCGCGCATCCGCTGCTGGAATGGCTGGGCGTCACCGCCACCTGCCGCGCGTCGCTGGCCTTCTACAACACCCACGCCGAGATCGAGGCCTTCATCGCCGCGCTGCGCAAGGTGCGTGGGCTTCTGGCGTAGGGCCGCCGGCCGGCGGCACAATCGCGCGATGACCGACCTGCACTTCCGCCCCGCCACCGACGCCGACATCGACGCGATCATTCTGCTGGTGACCCGCGCCTACCGCGGCGACGCCAGCCGTGCCGGCTGGACCACCGAAGCCGACCTGCTCGACGGCGAGCGCATCGACGCCGACGTATTGCGCGCGGACATCGGCCGCCCCGGCAGCCGCGTGGTGCTGGGCCTGCGCGACGGCGCGCTGCTGGCCTGCGCCCACGCCGCCGACCTCGGCGGGCGCGCCTACTTCGGCATGTTCGCGGTCGAACCGACCTGCCAGGGCGGCGGTATCGGCCGGGCCACGCTGGCCGAGTGCGAGCGCATCGCCCGCGACGAGTGGCGCCTGCCGAAGATGCAGATGACGGTGATCGACCTGCGCGACGAGCTGATCGCCTGGTACCAGCGCCTCGGCTACCGGCGCACCGGCGTCCACCACCCGTTTCCCTATGGCGACGCCCGCTTCGGCATTCCGAAGCGCGACGACCTGCGCTTCGAGGTCCTGGAGAAGATGCTGTGAGCGAGACCTGGACCTTCGTCTGCACCAGCGCCGAGCTGCTGCCGGGCGAGATGCAGACGGCCTTCGACGAGGTCACCGGCGCCCCGATCCTGGTGCTCAACCTGGACGGCGAGCTGTACGCGCTGGAGGACGTCTGCAGCCACGAGGACTTCGAGCTCTCCGCCGGTGCCTTCGACCCGGCCGAAGGCACCATCGAATGCGTGCTGCACGGGGCGAAGTTCGACGTCCGCGACGGCCGCGCGCTCTGCGCCCCGGCCTACGAGCCTGTGGCCAAGTTCCCGGTGAAGCGCGAACACGACGGCATCTGGACCCGCGACGACCGGGACTGAGCACGGCGCCGCATCCAGGCTGGCGGCACCCGATCCCCGATACCCGGCACGCGGCACGCGGCGCGCAAATGGGATCACGAATCCATTGCACATGCTAATGGTTCTCATTAAGATGCAGCCCATTCATGGAGCCGCCCGGCCGCCTGCAGGCCCGGCGCCCCTCCACGCGTCCAGCAGCCGCCAGTGACGCGGGCCCGTCAAAACCCCGCTCCGGAGCACTCCGTCCCATGTCCATCCACGCCGCCCGCCTCCCCGCGCGACGTGCGCCCGTGCGCACCCTCCTGTCCGCCTCGATCGCCCTGCTGCTGCCGCTGTCGCACGCCGTGGCGCAGGAGGCCATGCCCGACGGTGGCGCCGATGCCACCGACTTCGACACCATCGTGGTGACCGCCGCCGGCTTCGAGCAGAAGATCACCGACGCGCCGGCCAGCATCAGCGTGATCACGCGCGATGAGCTGGAAAAGCGCCCCTACGTCACCCTGATCGACGCCGTGCGCGACCTCGAGGGCGTGGACGTGGGCGAGACCTCGGACAAGACCGGGCAGAAGACGATCAGCATGCGCGGCATGGGCTCGGACTACACCCTGATCCTCATCGACGGCCGCCGCCAGAACAACCACGGCGACATCTACCCGAACAACTTCGGCGGCAACCAGTTCAACCATATCCCGCCGCTGGACATGATCGAGCGCATCGAAGTGATCCGCGGGCCCGCATCGACCCTGTACGGCGCCGACGCCCTGGGCGGCGTGATCAACATCATCACCCGCAAGGTCGGCCAGCGCTGGTACGGCTCGGCCACGGTGTCGCGCAATTTCCAGGAGGACGACCAGTTCGGCACCGACAGCACCATCGACTTCGCCATCAGCGGCCCGCTGGTGAAGGACACGCTGGGCCTTGGCGTGCGCGGCTCCTGGTACGAGCGCGACGCATCCACGCCCGAATACGAGCTCATCACCGCGCCCGACGGCACGGAGCATGAGCGCTCGCTGGGCTTCGGCGGCGGCGGCAAGACCGTGGACAACACCAACAAGACCGCCGGCGTGACCCTGAGCTGGACGCCGGGCGAGTTCCAGAGCGTGGTGTTCGACTACGACGTCTCGCGGCAGGACTACGACAACACGCCGTACATCAACAACCTCGGCACCGAGACCTATCCGCTGGGCACCGTCGACGGCATCGAGGGCCTGTGGCGTTCGGCGCCGCGCGTGGGCTACGCCGCCGACCAGGAGTTCACCCGCGACCAGTGGGCGCTGACCTGGAACGGGCAGTGGGACTGGGGCAACAGCTTCGTCTCGCTGGCCCGCATCCAGACCGGGAACAACGGCCGCACCCTGCCCTTCACCGTGGCCGAGCGCCTGCAGCACCTGGACATGTACTGCGACAACGCCGCGGTGTGCGATACCGGCCCCTATGCCGGGCTGACCCGCGACGAGCGCCGCCAGCTGGTCGAGGACACCTTCCTGCCGCGGCCCAAGCGCACCATGGAAAGCAGCCAGTACACCCTGGACGCCAAGGTCGACGTCGCCGTGGGCGAGCAGCACCACCTCATCGTCGGCGGCCAGCTGATCGACGGTGAGCTCGAGGACGGCGTGTTCGGCATGGAAGGCGGCGGTGACGGCGGCGGCACCGTGCAGGACCACGAGATGTGGTCGCTGTTCGCCGAGGACAACTGGAGCCCGACCGAGGCCCTGACCATCACCCTGGGCCTGCGCCACGACGACCACAACGTCTTCGGCAGCCACCTCAGCCCGCGCGCGTACGCGGTCTGGGACCTGAGCCCGGGCTGGACCCTGAAGGGCGGCGTCAGCACCGGCTACAAGACCCCCAAGACCACCGACCTGTACGACGGCATCACGGGCTTCGGCGGACAGGGCACCTCGCCCTTCGTCGGCAACCCGGACCTCGAGCCGGAAACCAGCGTCAACAGCGAGATCGCGCTGTACTGGACCTCGCCCGACAGCCTCCACAGTTTCAACGCCACCATTTTCCGCAACGACTTCGAGGACAAGATCGCCCGCGGCGAAGGCAACCTGAGCTGCGAGCAGACCGGAGGCGTGCGGCCCTGTGCCAACCTCGGCGACTTCGGCATGCTCGGCTACACCACCTACGCGCAGAACATCAACATCGACGAAGTCCGCATCCAGGGCGCCGAGCTGGCCGGGCGCTGGGGCATCACCGAGACCTGGTCGCTGCGCGCCAACTACACCTACACCGACAGCGAGCAGCTCAGCGGCGCCGACCAGGGCCTGCCGCTGACCGACACCGCCAGGCACATGGCCAATGCCAGCCTGGCCTGGCAGGCCACCGACCGCTTCAGCATGCAGCTGGTCTCCGAAACCCGCTCCAAGCGCTACCGCGACGTGGTCGATGGCGTCCGCCGCGACTACGAGGACTACACCGTGCTCCACCTGGCCGCGCAGTACCGCTTCAATGACCACGTCAGCGTCAATGCCCGGATCAACAACCTGCTCGACGAGGACTTCACCTCGTTCCAGACCCTGTGGACGCAGGACCCGAACACCGGCGAGTGGGCGCCGACCTATCTCGACGACTACAACAACAAGGACAAGGCGCGGAACCTCTGGCTCAGCCTGAACGTGCGGTTCTGAGCGCAGCCTTCAGGCCGTCCCGTTGCCGGCACCCCGGTGACGGGGCGCAGGCCTGCCGGCTCAGTCATATGAGAACGCTTCTCATCAGCAGCTATACTTCCGCCCCCCCAGTTCCGGTATCGACGTGACAGCATCGTCCCCGACCACCGACACCGCGGCGGCCCGCCAGCGCCGCGGCTTCTGGCTGCGCACCCTGCACCAGTGGCACTGGATCAGCTCGGCGGTGTGCCTGGTCGGCATGCTGCTGTTCGCGATCACCGGGATCACGCTCAACCACGCCGCGAAGATCGAGGGCAGCCCGGAGGTCGACAACCGCCAGCTCGAGCTGCCCGCGGAGCTCCTCCCGCAGCTCGACGCCCACGCCGAAGGCAACGCGCCGCTGCCGCGCGAACTCGAGCGCTGGCTGCGCGACGAACTGGGCGCCTCCACCGGTGGCCGCGAGGCCGAGTGGTCGGAGGACGAGGTCTACCTGTCGATGCCCGGCCCCGGCCGCGACGCCTGGCTGGCGATCGACAAGGCCGGCGGCACGGTCGAGTACGAACGCACCGACCGCGGCTGGGTCTCCTACCTCAACGACCTGCACAAGGGCCGCAATTCCGGGCCGGCCTGGGGCTGGTTCATCGACGTCTTCGCCATCGCCTGCATCGTGTTCACGCTGACCGGGCTGTTCCTGCTGCAGATGCACGCCCGGCAGCGGCCCGGCACCTGGCCCTGGGTGGGCCTGGGCCTGGTGGTCCCCGTGCTGCTGGCGCTGCTGTTCATCCATTGACCCACTTCAACCCAGGAACCCGCATATGCGCATTCCCCTGACCATCGTCATCGGCGGCCTGCTGGCCACGCCGGCCTATGCCGCGGAGCTGACCGTCGAGGTCGAGGTGCCGTCGATGTCCGTCGCCGAGTACCACCGGCCCTACGTCGCGGTCTATGTCGAAGGCGCCGACGGCAAGGCCGCGGCCGACCTGTCGGTCTGGTACATGATGAAGGACACCGCCGAAGGCCACGGCACCAAGTGGCTGCCCGACCTGCGCCAGTGGTGGCGCAAGTCGGGGCGCGCGCAGCAGATGCCGGTGGACGGCGTCAGCGGCCCGACCCGGCCCGCCGGACGCCATGCGCTGAAGTTCAACGCCCGCGACCCGCGGCTGTCCGGCCTCGCGCCCGGGCGCTACAGCGTCGTGGTGGAAGCCGTGCGCGAAGTCGGCGGCCGCGAGCTGCTGAAGATCCCCTTCGACTGGCCGGCAACCGCCGCGCAGTCGGGCAAGGCCCAGGGCAAGACCGAGCTCGGCGCGGTGAGCCTCGCCATCCGGCCCTGACGCCCGCCCGCACGCCGCGCCGCACGCACGCCGCGACGGCGACTCCACCGCATTTCCTTCCGGAGACATGATGATGAAGAAGACCCTCGCCCTCGCGCTCGCCCTGGCCACCGCACTGCCCATGGCCGCCTCCGCGCACAAGCAGTGGATCATCCCCTCGCAGGCCGTGGTCGCCGGTGGCGACGTCTGGGTGACCTTCGACGCCGCGGTGTCCAACCAGCTGTTCTTCCCCGACCACGTGCCGATGCGCCTGGACGGCATCACCGTCACCGCCCCCGACGGCAGCCGCGCGGAACTGGCCAACGGCGCCACCGGCAAGTACCGCAGCACCTTCGACGTGCAGCTCGCGCAGCAGGGCACCTACCGCATCGCCAACGCCGGCAGCGGCATGGCGGCGCGCTGGGACACTGCCGAGAGCCTGGCCGCGAAGGCGAAGGCCGAGGCCGACGGCACGCCCCCCGGCCCGGCCGCCCGCGGCGGCTTCCTGCGCAGTGCCACCGCCGAGGACCTGGCCACCAAGGTGCCGAAGGACGCGCGCAACCTTGAAGTCACCGAGACCGTCCGCCGCGTCGAGACCTTCGTCACCAACGGCGCGCCGAACGCCACCGCGCTGGCCCCGACCGGCAAGGGCATCGAGCTGGAGCCGGTGACCCATCCCAACGATCTGTTCGCCGGCGAGGAGGCGACCTTCCGCATCCTGGTCGACGGCAAGCCGGCCGCCGGCCTCGAGTTCGAGATCGTCCGCGGCGGCACCCGCTACCGCAACGCCCAGGACGACATCGCCGCGACCACCGACGCCGAAGGCCTGCTCCGCGTGACCTGGCCCGAGGCCGGCATCTACTGGCTGGAAACCGGCCTGCAGGACGACAAGGCCAGCCTGCCGCAGGCCACCGGCCGCCGCCTCGGCTACGTCGCCACCCTGGAAGTGCTGCCGCAGTAATGGGCCCGCACGGCGCCGTCGATGCGCGTCCCGCCCTCGCGGTGCACGCGCTGGGCGGCGCCACCATGGGCACGCGCTGGCACGCGTCGGTCGCGGCTGCGCCGGGCGCGGACCTGCATCCGCTGCACGACGGCGTCCAGGCCTGCCTGGACCGCGTGGTCGCGCAGATGAGCCCCTGGGAGCGCGACTCCGACATCAGCCTCTACAACCGTGCACCCGCCGGCAGCTGGCAGGCGCTGCCGCAGCAGTTCTTCGACGTGCTGCGCGAGGCGCTGGCGATCGCCGCCGCCAGCGGCGGCGCGTTCGACCCGACCGTCGGCGCCTTGGTCGAGGCCTGGGGCTTCGGCCCCGGCGGCGCGGGCGGGCGCGTGCCGGACGCGGACACGCTGGCCTCGGCGCGCGAGCGCAGCGGCTGGCAGCGGCTGGTCCTCCACCCGCCCGGCCAGCGGCTGCTGCAGCCCGGCGGCGTGTCCCTCGACCTGTCCGGCATCGCCAAGGGCCATGGCGTGGACGCGGTGGTGGACTGGCTGCAGGCCCGGGGCGTGCCCGCCGCGCTGGTCGAGGTCGGCGGCGAGCTGCGCGGCTACGGCCGCAAGCCGGACGGCAGCGCCTGGAAGGTGCTGGCCGAAGCCTGGCCGGACGCCGACGGCGACGGCGACGGCGACACCGGCACCGGCACCGGCACCGGCACCGGCACCGGCCCCGGTCCCGGATCCGGGGACGACGGGCACCGCGACGACGCCGGGGAGGCCACCACGGCCTGCGTGATCGAGCTCGACGACGCCGCGGTCGCCACTTCGGGCGACCACTGGCACCGCTTCGAGCACGGCGGCCGCCTGTATTCGCACACGATCGACCCGCGCAGCGGCGCGCCCGTCGCCCACGCACCGGCGGCGGTCACCGTGGTGGCCGACACCGCGCAGGCCGCCGACGCCTGGGCCACCGCACTGACGGTGCTGGGGCCCGACGCGGGCCTGGCGCTGGCACAGGCGCGCGGCCTGGCTGCGCGCTGGGTGATGCGCGCGGCCGACGGCGTCCGCGTGCAGGCCACCGCCGCCTTCCAGCGGCGGCTGGCCCCGTGACCGGCGCGCGCACGTCCACCGCCGCACGCGCGGCGCAGGCCGGCGTGCTGCTGGCGCTGTGCGCGGCCGCGCTGGCCTTCCTGCCCCTGCACGACGAGGCCTGGTGGCCGGGCCGCCCGACCGGCGGACGCGGCATCGCCGCCGTCCTGGTCGCACTCGCCTGGCTGCTGGCCAGCGCCACCATCCTGCTGCGCGCCCGCCGCGCCGCCCGCGCCGATGCCGCAACGTCGGCAGCCGACGCGGCCCTGCCGGCCGCCGGCGACTGGCTCGTGGTCCACGCCAGCCAGACCGGCCAGGCGGCGGAAATCGCGCAGCGCACGGCGACGTCGCTGCAGGCGGCCGGCCTCGCGGTGCGCACCTGCGGTATCGCATCGCTGGACGCTGAGACCCTGGCGGCCACGCGGCAGCTACTGTTGATCGCGAGCACCACCGGCGAGGGCGATCCGCCCGACGCCGCCGCCGGCTTCATCGGCACCTGCATGCGCGACGACGTCCGCCTGCCCGGGCTGCGCTACGCCGTGCTGGCGCTCGGCGACCGCGGCTACCGCAACTACTGCGCCTTCGGGCACGCGCTCGACCAGTGGCTGCGCCAGGCCGGCGCGAGCCCCCTGTTCGACCTGGTCGAAGTCGACAATGGCGATCCTGCGGCGCTGCGCCACTGGCAGCACCATCTGGGCGTTGCAGCCGACGCCCCCGCCCTGCCCGACTGGACACCGGTGGCCTACCAGCCCTGGCCCCTGTCCGGGCGCCGCGAAGTCAACCCGGGCAGCGAGGGCGCGCCGGTATTCGAACTGCGAATGCTGCCGCCGGACGGATCCGCCAGCTGGCGCGCGGGCGACATCGCCGAAGTCGGACCGCAGCAGGCGCCCGCCGCGGTGGCCGCGCTGCTCGCCGAAGCGGGCCTCGACGCCGCTTCGCCGGTTCGCGTCGACGGGATCACGCACACGCTCGGCGCGCGGCTGTCGCGCTCGCAGCTCCCGGACGCCGACGCGATCCGCGGCCTGGCCCCGCAGGCCGTGGCCGACCGGCTGCAGCCCCTGCCCTCGCGCGAGTATTCGATCGCCTCCATCCCCGGCGAAGGCAGCCTGCGCCTGCTGCTGCGGCGCATGCTGCGCCCCGACGGCACGCCCGGCGTCGGCAGCGGCTGGCTGTGCGACCACGTGCAGGCCGGCGGCGACATCGACCTGCGCATCCGCGCCAACCCCGGCTTCCACGGCCCGCCGGCCACCACGCCGATGGTGCTCGTCGGCAACGGCACCGGCATCGCCGGCCTGCGCGCGCACCTCGCCGAGCGTCAGGCCGGCAGCCACGCGCGCAGCTGGCTGCTGTTCGGCGAGCGCCACGGCGACCGCGACTTCCACCAGCGCGATGACATCCTGCGCTGGCTCGGCGATGGCGGACTCGAGCGCCTGGACCTGGCCTTTTCCCGCGGCACCGAGGGCAGCGGCGTGCCCGCCGATGCGCTGTCTTCCGGCCGCGCGGCCGTGCACCGCGGCTACGTGCAGGATGCGCTCCGCGCCGAAGCCTCCCGCCTGCGCGACTGGGTCGACGCGGGCGCGATCATCCTGGTCTGCGGCAGCCTCCAGGGCATGGCCTCGGGCGTCGATGGCGCGCTGCGCGAAATCCTCGGCGACACATGCGTCGACGGCCTGCTGGCCGCCGGCCGCTACCGCCGCGACGTCTACTGAGCGACGTCTACTGAGCGACGTCTATTGAGCGACGTCTATTGAGCGACGCCGGCGCCGGCACCGGAGCCCGCCGCGACCTGCACCAGCAGCAGCTCGCCGCTGCCTTCCAGCATGTACCGGCTGCGCGCGTGCGAGGCGTCGAGCAGGACGCTGTCACCGCGCTCGAGCAGCGGCGCCGCGCGTCCGCCATCCAGCATCGCCTGGCCGGCCATGACGTGCACCGCCCAGCAGTCCCCGGGTTCGGCGAACAGCAGCATCGACCCCACCAGCGGGCGGTGCCACAGCCGCGGTGCAGCGCGTGCGGGACGCCACATCAGGTTGAACACCTCGGCCCGGCCTAACTGCAGGCGCGCGGTGACCGGGACCTCGCCGCCGAAGCGCTGGCGGCCGTGCGGCGGCAGCAGCGGTCGCAGGTCGCCGTGGCCGAAGTCCAGCACCAGGCCATCGCCCGACAGCAGCACCTGCTCGCGATCGGTGCCGGGGAAGGCCGAGTACGCGGCATCGGCCTCGATCTCGGCGATCGACAGCCGCCAGTCCCAGCCATCCCCGCCCGGACCCTCCGACCCGGCCGCATGGATCTCCCGCGTCCAGCCGAGGCCGTTGCGCCAGCGCAGGCGCCGGTACCCGCACGCGGGGAGATGCCGCACGGAATCGACGTCGCTGCGCATCCGAGAAGTGTAGCCGTGCACGAGGCGCGGGACGCCTCCATGCGTCCCGGACCTCGTCCATGGCCGGGGACACGGCACGCGATGTCGCGCCGCGCCACCGCCCTCCCGGCGCGTCCCTGCGCCGGATGCATTCCCGGGCGTCAGGACTTGCCGGGCGCACCCGTGGCCGCGGACTTCGCCGCGGGCCGGGTTGCGGCCGCCGGCTTGCCCGCCGCGCCGCCACCCACCACGATCCGGTCGCGGTTGCGCTCCACCGTCTTCAGGCCCACGCCCTTGACCTTGACCAGCTCGTCGGCGCTCTTGAAGGCGCCGTTGGCCTTGCGGTAGGCGACGATGGCCTCGGCCTTGGACATGCCGATGTTGACCATGACCCGCTCGATGGTCGCGGCGTCGGCGGTGTTGATGTTGACCTTCTCGCTGGCGAAGGCGCTGCCGGCCATCAGCAGCGACAGCAGCACGGGGGCAAGCACGGATTTCAGGGGCTTCATGGCGCTCTCCTTGCGTTGTGGATTCCGTTGACCGCCGGGGCCTTCCTGGCACCGGCGCGGCCAGTCTCCGACGTCGCCGGGGAGCCACGGCATCGCCGCAATGCCCGCCTGCCTGCCAGCCGCCCGCGCCGACTGCTGTCCGGAAAGCCCGACGCCGGGGGCGTAGAATGCGCGTTTCACCGCAGAACACAGGACGCCGCCATGGACACCAGCCTGATCGACCCGACCCGCGCCGAGCGCTTCGTCTCGTCCAAGTGGGACGACGAGATCGTGCCGCAGCTGGTGGAATACATCCGCATCCCCAACAAGTCGCCGATGTTCGACGCCGACTGGGTCGCCAACGGCTACATGGAGGACGCGGTGCGCCTGATGGAAGGCTGGGCGCGCGCACAGGACATCCCCGGCATGCAGCTCGAGGTGATCCGCCTGGAAGGCCGCACGCCGCTGATCTTCATCGACATCCCGGCGGCCAACGGCGGCAACGCCGACGACTGCGTGCTGCTTTACGGCCACCTCGACAAGCAGCCGGAGATGACCGGCTGGGACGAGGACCTTGGCCCCTGGAAGCCGGTGCTGCGCGACGGCAAGCTCTACGGCCGCGGCGGCGCCGACGACGGCTACGCCATCTATGGCTCGCTGGCCGCGATCATGGCGCTGCAGGAGCAGAAGCTGCCGCACGCGCGCTGCGTGGTGCTGATCGAGGCCTGCGAGGAGTCCGGCAGCTACGACCTGCCCGCCTACGTCGACCACCTGGCCGACCGCATCGGCCAGCCGTCGCTGGTGGTCTGCCTGGACTCGGGCTGCGGCAACTACGACCAGCTGTGGTGCACCACCTCGCTGCGCGGCCTGGCCGGCGGCAACTTCACCGTGAAGGTGCTGGAGGAAGGCGTGCATTCGGGCGACGCCTCGGGCGTGGTGCCATCGAGCTTCCGTCTGCTGCGCCAGCTGCTGTCGCGCATCGAGGACGAGAAGACCGGCCGCATCCTGCTCGAGGGCCTGCACGTCGAGATCCCGGCCGAGCGCCAGCAGCAGGCGGAGAAGTGCGCCGAAGTGCTTGATACGGCGGTGTTCGACAAGTTCCCCTTCCTGCCGGGCATGACCCCGATGAGCGACGAGCTCGCCGAACTGGTGCTCAACCGCACCTGGCGCCCGGCGCTGTCGGTGACCGGCATCGGCGGCATGCCGCAGCTGGAATCGGCCGGCAACGTGCTGCGCCCGCACACCGCGGTGAAGCTGTCGCTGCGCCTGCCGCCCACGCTCGACGGCAAGCGCGCCGGCGAGCTGCTGCAGGAAGCGCTGCTCAGCGATCCGCCGAACGGCGCCAAGGTCACCCTCGAGCTCGAGAAGGCCTCCTCGGGCTGGAACGCCCCGGCGATGGCGCCGTGGCTGGAAAGCGCGGTGGACGCCGCCAGCCAGGCCTTCTACGGCCGGCCGGCGATGTACATGGGCGAAGGCGGCTCGATCCCGTTCATGGGCATGCTCGGCGAGAAGTTCCCCGGCGCGCAGTTCATGATCACCGGCGTGCTCGGCCCGCATTCCAACGCCCACGGCCCGAACGAGTTCCTGCACATCGACATGGGCAAGCGGGTCACCGCCTGCGTGGCCCACGTGATCGCGGCACACCAGGCGGCGAGCAGCCGCGGCGAAACCACCGGCTCCGCGGTCGCGGCCGACAGCGGCACGCGCCACGGCGACCACGGCTGCTGCTGATCGCGGCACGGGGCGGTCGCCCGCTGGCACCGCCCCGGGGCCTGTTAAGCTCCCGACCTCATCGACTCGAAGGGGGCGGCAATGGAAGGTGTGTTCGGCGGCAGCAGCTGGCTCTGGATCATCCTGGTGGGCTTCGTGGTCGGCGTGCTGGCGCGCCTGATCAAGCCCGGCAAGCAGGACATCGGCATCATCCTCACGGTGGTCCTCGGCATCGTCGGCGCGCTGTTCGCCGGCTGGATCGGGCGCCTGCTGGGCTGGTACGCCGAGGGCGAAAAGGTCGGCTTCATCGCCTCGCTGGTCGGCGCGATCGTGATCCTGTTCATCGCGGAGGCGATCAACGGCAAGCGCCGGCGCTGACGGACTTCGGAGCTGCGAAAAGCCGGGGCATGCCCCGGCTTTTTCGTGGTGATCCGCGCGGGACCGGGCGCAGGTCAAATCGCATGCCGGCTGCGCCCGGCCACAGCTAGTCGAGCAACCGCGCGATGACGCGCTCCGCAAGCGCTTCCGGGCCCCCGGACATCGTGTCCAGCACCAGCTCCGCCGCCTCGGGCGGCTCGTAGGGCGAGTCGATGCCGGTGAAGTTGGGCAGCTCGCCGCGGCGCGCCTTGGCGTAGAGGCCCTTGACGTCGCGGCGCTCGGCTTCGGCCAGCGTCGTGTCGACGAACACTTCGATGAAGTCGCCGTCGTCGAACAGCGCGCGCGCCGAGGCGCGCTCGGCGCGGAACGGCGAGATGAAGCTCACCAGCACGATCAGGCCGGCGTCGGTCATCAGCCGCGCCACGTGGGCGATGCGGCGCAGGTTCTCTACCCGGTCCTCGTCGGTGAAGCCGAGGTCGCGGTTGAGGCCGTGGCGGACGTTGTCGCCGTCGAGCAGGTAGGTGTGGCAGCCGCGCGCGACCAGGCCGCGTTCGACGAGGTTGGCGATGGTCGACTTGCCGGCGCCGGACAGGCCGGTGAACCAGACGCAGCGCGGACGCTGGCCCTTGAGCGCGGCGCGCACCGCGGGCGTCACGTCCAGCGCCTGCCAGTGCAGGTTGTCGGCGCGGCGCAGGCCGTGGCGCACCATGCCGGCGCCCACGGTCGCGCGGGTAAGCATGTCGACCAGGATGAAGCTGCCCAGCGCCGGCTCTTCGGCATACGGGGCGAACGGGATCGGCGCGTCCAGCGCCAGCGCGACCTCGCCGATGTCGTTGGCCTCGAGGCGCTTGGCGGCCAGCGGCTGCAGGGTTTCCGGATCCAGCAGGTGCTTGATCTCGCCCACGCGCGCGCCGACGACGCGGGTACCGGCCTGCAGCTGGTAGCGGCGACCGGGCAGCAGCGCGGCCTCGTCGAACCACAGCAGGTCGGCGACGAACTGGTCGGTGGCGGCCAGCGGCGCGGACGCGGCGGCCAGCACGTCGCCGCGCGCGGCGTCGACGTCCTCGGCCAGCCGCACCGAGACCGCTTCGCCCGCGTGGGCTTCCGCGGCGGACTCGCCCGAGCGGCGCAGCGCCGCCACGGTCGCGGCCACGCCGTCGGGCTCGATGCGCATGGCATCGCCCGGGCGCAGCGTGCCGGAGGCCAGGGTCCCGGCCAGCCAGCGGCCGCCGTCGCCGTCGCGCAGCACCAGCTGCACCGGCAGCCGCGCCGGGAGGCCGGCGCCGCGCGGCGTGACCACCACCGATTCGAGGTGTTCCAGCACCGTCGGGCCGGGGTACCAGGGCATGGCGTCGCGCGCGGGCGTGGTGACGTTGGCGCCCGTGGCGGCGGCCAGCGGGATCACCGCGACGTCGGCGATGCCGAGCTTCCCGGCGTGCGCGCGGTAGGCATCGGCGATGGCCTCGAACACCGCCCGGTCGTGGCCGACGCGGTCCATCTTGTTCACCGCCAGCAGCACGTGGCGCACGCCGAACATCGAGGCGATGGCGGTGTGGCGGAAGGTCTGCGGCAGCAGCCCGCGGGTGGCGTCGACCAGCACGATCGCGAGGTCGGCGACCGAGGCGCCGGTGGCCATGTTGCGCGTGTACTGCACGTGCCCGGGGCAGTCGGCGATCAGGAAGCGGCGGCGCGGCGTGTCCAGGTGGCGCCAGGCGACGTCGATGGTGATGCCCTGCTCGCGCTCGGCCTCCAGGCCGTCGAGCAGCAGCGCGTAGTCGATGTCGCCGCCGCGCGTGCCGTGGGTCGCGCTGGCCTTCGCGAGCGCGGCGCGCTCGTCGTCGGGCACGCGCCCGGCCTCGGCGAGCAGGCGGCCGATCAGGGTGCTCTTGCCGTCGTCGACGCTGCCGCAGGCGACGATTCGCAGGAAATCGCGCGCCATCAGAAGTAGCCCTCGCGCTTCTTCTTCTCCATCGAATCGCCCTCGGCGTGGTCGATCAGGCGGCCGGCGCGCTCGGACTGCGTCCCGGCTTCCATCTCGGCGATGATCGCGTCGAGGTCGGCGGCATCGGATTCCACCGCGCCGGTCAGCGGGTAGCAGCCGAGGGTGCGGAAGCGCACGCGGCGCATCGCGGGCGCCTCGCCCTCGCGCAGCCGGAAGCGGTCGTCGTCGACCATCACCAGGGTGCCGTCGCGTTCCACCACCGGGCGCTCGGCGGCGAAATACAGCGGCACTACCGGGATGCCTTCGCGGCGGATGTAGCGCCAGACGTCCAGCTCGGTCCAGTTCGACAGCGGGAACACGCGCGTGCTCTCGCCGGGATTGACCCGCGCGTTGTACAGGTTCCAGAGCTCCGGGCGCTGCCGGCGCGGATCCCAGCGCTGGTTGCCGTCGCGGAAGGAGAACACGCGCTCCTTGGCGCGCGACTTCTCCTCGTCGCGGCGCGCGCCGCCGATCGCGGCGTCGTACGCACCCGCGGCCAGGGCCTGCTTCAGCGCCAGCGTCTTCATCACCTCGGTGTGGCGGCTGGCGCCGTGGCTCTGCGGGCCGATGCCCTCGCGCACGCCGTCGGGATTGATGTGCACGCGCAGGTCCACGCCGGTGTCCGCCGCGCGCTGGTCGCGGAAGGCGATCATCTCGCGGAACTTCCACGTGGTGTCGACGTGCAGCAGCGGGATCGGCGGCTTCGCCGGCGCGAAGGCCTTCAGCAGCAGGTGCAGCAGCACCGAGCTGTCCTTGCCGATCGAATACAGCATCACCGGCCGGCGGCACTGGCCGGCGACCTCGCGCAGGATGTGCAGGCTCTCCGCCTCGAGGCGGTCGAGCTGCCGGTCGATCGCGCCCGCGTCGCTCACGAGCGGCCGTAGACGTCTTCGTAGCGGACGATGTCGTCCTCGCCCAGGTAGTCGCCCGACTGCACCTCGATCAGCTCCAGCACCTCGGTGCCGGGGTTTTCCAGCCGGTGCTTCGCGCCCAGCGGGATGTAGGTCGACTGGTTGGCATGCAGTTCGAAGACATCGTTGTCGCGGGTGACGCGCGCGGTGCCGCGGACCACGATCCAGTGTTCGGCGCGGCACCTGTGGGACTGCAGGGAGAGCCGCCCGCCGGGCTTGACCTTGATGCGCTTGACCTGGAATCCCTCGTCCTGATCGATCGAGTCGTAGCTGCCCCAGGGGCGATGCACCTCGCGGTGGAGCACGGCGTGGCTGCGGTCGTCGGCCTTCAGCCGCGCGACCACGTCCTTGACCTGCTGCACGCGGTCCTTGGCGGCGACCAGCACCGCGTCGTCGGTCTCGACCACCACCAGGTCGTCGACGCCGACCAGGGCCACCATGCGCCGCGACCAGACGTAGCTGCCGTGGCTGTCGACGGCGATGACCTCGCCGTTGTGCGCGTTGCCGTCGGCGTCCTGTTCGCTCACCGCCCACAGCGCCGACCACGAGCCGACGTCGTTCCAGCCGATGTCCACCGGCAGCACCATCGCGCGGTCGGTCTTCTCCATCACCGCGTAGTCGATAGAATCCGAGGGCGCGGCGGCGAAGGCGTCCTTGCCCAGGCGCACGAAGTCGCCGTCGCGCGCGGCGCCGTCGAACGCAGCGCGCACCGCATCGAGCATGTCCGGGCGGAAGCGGCCGAGCTCCTCGAGGTAGCGCGAGGCCCGGAACAGGAACATGCCGCTGTTCCAGTAGTAGCCGCCGTCGTCGACATAGGCCTGCGCGGTGGCGGCGTCGGGCTTCTCGACGAAGCGCAGCACCTCGCGCACGCCTTCGCCCGCCTGGCCCGCCCCCGCCTGGCCCGCCCCCGCCTGGATGTAGCCGAAGCCGGTCTCGGCCGCCTCGGGCACGATGCCGAAGGTCACCAGCGCACCGGACTCCGCTGCCGGCATCGCCTCGCGCACGGCCGCCTGGAAGGCAGGAGCGTCGCGCACGACGTGGTCGGACGGCAGCACCAGCAGCAGCGGATCGGCGCCGCCGGCCATGGCCTGCAGCGCGGCCGCGGCGATCGCCGGCGCCGTGTTGCGGCCGACCGGCTCGAGCACGATCGCCGCGCCGTCCACGCCGGCCTGGCGCAGCTGTTCGCCGGCCAGGAACCGGTGCTCTTCGTTCGCGACCACGATCGGCGCCAGCGTCGCCAGCGGCGCCACCCGCAGCCAGGTGTCCTGCAGCATGGTGCGGTCGCCCGACAGCGCCAGGAACTGCTTCGGATAGGCCTCGCGCGAGAGCGGCCAGAGCCGCGTGCCGGAGCCTCCGGACAGGAGCACGGGTTGCAGCTGGGTCATGGTGCGGCGGGCCTGTGGTGTCGTGCGGGAAGCCCGCAGTTTACCCTGTGCGCGACGCCGCCCCGCCGGCCCGGAGACCGCATGAGCACCGCCACCGAAGACCCCCGCGCCGGCGAGCGCGACGACTGGGCCCGCGCCGCCACCGGGCGGCCAGACCTGGCGTTGGCGCGTGCCTCGGCCGATGCCGGGTTCCGCAGCTACTGGCGCGCCACCGCCCCGGGCCACGACAGCCTGGTGGTGATGGATTCGCCACCGGCGCTGGAGGACGTGCGCCCCTGGCTGCGCATGCACGAGCTCTTCGAGCGCGGCGGCGTGCGGGTGCCGCGGGTGCTCGCGTGCGACGTCGAGCGCGGCTTCCTGCTGCTCGAGGACCTCGGCGTGGACACCCTTCTGCACGTGATCGACGCCGGCAACGCCGATGCGCACTTCGACGCCGCCATCGACCAGCTCCTGCGCATCCAGGCCATCCCCGCGCCCGACGACCTGCCGCGCTACGACGAGGCCATGCTCGGCCGCGAACTGCGCCTGTTCGACGACTGGTTCCTGGGACGCCATCTCGGCGCCACGCTGGACTGCGGCGACCTCGAGGCGCTCGACCTCGCCTACCGCGTGCTCGTCGATGCCGCCCTTGCGCAGCCGCGGGTGCTGGTGCATCGCGACTACATGCCGCGCAACCTGATGCCGGCGGCCGATGGGCTGGCCGTGCTCGATTTCCAGGACGCCGTGGCGGGGCCGGTGGCCTACGACGCGACCAGCCTGTTCAAGGACGCGTTCCTGAGCTGGCCGCCCGCACGCGTGGACGCATGGCTGCTGCGCTACCACGCCCGTGCCCGCGACGCCGGCGTGCCGGTCCCGGCGGCGCCCGAACGCTTCCTGCGCGATGCCCGCCTGATCGGCATCCAGCGCCACCTGAAGGTGCTCGGCATCTTCGCTCGGCTGAAGCACCGCGACGGAAAACCGAAATACATCGCCGATGCGCCGCGCTTCCTCGCCTATCTCGACGAAGCGCTGCCGCGGCACCCGGAGCTCGCGCCGCTCGCCGGAGTGCTCGATCGCCACGTGCGTCCGGCCCTGGCCGTCGCCGGCGAGCGGCCAGGCGCGGCGACGTGAAGGCGCTGGTCCTTGCGGCCGGGCTCGGCGAGCGCATGCGTCCGCTGACCGACACCACGCCCAAGCCGCTGCTGGCCGTGGGCGGCAAGCCGCTGCTCGCCTGGCACCTCGAGAAGCTGGCGGCGATCGGCGTGCGCGACGTCGTGGTCAATACGTCGTGGCTGGCCGACCGCTTCCCGCTGGCATTGGGCGACGGCGCGCGCTGGGGCCTGCGCATCGACTACTCCTACGAAGGGCCGACGCCGCTGGAGACCGGCGGCGGCATGTGGCAGGCACTGAGCCTGCTCGGCGACGCCCCCTTCATCGCGGTCAACGGCGATGTCTGGGCCGACTTCGATTTCGCGCGACTGCCGGCGTCGCCGCGCGGCGACGCGCACCTGGTGCTGGTCGACAGCCCGGAGCACAACCGCGGCGGCGACTTCGCGCTCGACGCAGGCGGCACCGTCTCCAGCGAGGGCGCCGAACGGCTCACCTTCGCCGGCATCGGCGTGTACCGGCCGTCGCTGTTCGACGGCTGGCGCGACGTGATCGGCGACGCAACCGGCGCCGGCGACACCCCGCCGCGCTTCAAGCTCGCGCCGCTGCTGCGCGCGGCCATGGCGCGGTCACGGGTGACGGGCGAACACCACCGCGGCCGCTGGACCGACGTCGGCACGCCCGCGCGGCTGGCGGCGCTGGACGCGGAGCTGCGCGGGACCGGGCACGGCGGGGCATGAATCGCGGCGTATGCTGTAGCCCCATGCGCAGCGCCCTCCTCGCCACCCTGGCCTTCGCCGCGGCCGCATCGCCGGCCTCCTTCGCCATCGGGCCCGCGGGCATCGTCGGACCCCCGCCTACGCCGTTGACCATCGTGGTCGTGCGCCACGCCGAGAAGGCCAGCGATACCGCGCGCGATCCGGAGCTGTCCGATGCCGGCCACGCACGCGCCCGCGCGTTGGCCGCAGCGCTGCGCGACGAGCCGCTGGTCGCGGCCTGGTCCAGCGACTTCCGGCGCACCCGCCAGACCGCGGAACCTGCGGCGCAGGCACACGGACTGGACGTGCGGACCTACGACGCCGCGCTCCCCGCAGAAGAATTCGCCAGGCAGCTGCGCCGCGCCAACGACAGCGGCTTCGTGCTGGTGGTCGGCCACAGCAACACCGTGCCCGGCATCGTCGCCGCCCTGTGCGGCTGCGAGGTCGACCCGATCGACGAAAGCGTCTACGGCGGCCGCTACGACGTGCGCTTCGACGCGGATGGCCGCGCCACGCTCACCGTCAGCCACTTCCCTGCGTGACCCGCGCACGGTCCGCCGCCGGCATCACGCCGGCGGCCGTCCGAGCCTGGATCCGCGGGAAACCTCGCATTCGCTCCGCAAAGCGTGACATTCATCACGGATTTTGACGCGCCGCACCAGACACTCTCCAGAAGACGGGGCGCATGCTCAGGCGCTGCCCAGGGGGACATCATGAAAGCGAAGACTCTGCTGGCCACGGCCATCCTGCTTTTGGCGGGCACTGCCCATGCCCAGTCGTCGAGCAGTTGCCCGACGCTGCCGGCCAACAGCGGCACGGCATGGGAACGGCTCGACGGCGACGGCTACACCTTCTGCAAGGCCATCCGCGAGAGCGACGGGCACCAGGTGCTGGCGGTGATGATCACCGACGACGCGCCGTTCAAGCCGCGACGCGCCAACCGCATCCAGGAAGCCCGGATCGACGGCGACCCGAACTGGTGGTACCGCAGCGAGCTCTCCGGCAGCGTCGGCATCGAGGTGCGCGAGACCCTGGTCGAACTCGATTCCAGGCACGTCGCCCACATCTCGGCGCGCGCGACCAACGAGCAGGACATGTCGCAGGCGATGTCCCTGGCTGAAACGCTGCGCTTCGACGACGTCCGCCTCTCGATCAATTGATCCGGCCGGCGCCGGCTTAACGCGGCGCGAACATCTCCGGGCCTGCCCGGAGTTAGCGTATCCCCCGGAGAGGGCGGCCAGCCCGGCCGCCCGATATCGAGGGGGCAACATGATCAGGAAACTCGCGGCCGAGTTCATCGGCACGTTCTGGCTGGTCCTTGGCGGTTGCGGCAGCGCCGTGCTCGCCGCGCACTTCGGCGGCGACGGCAATCCGCTGGGGATCGGTTTCCACGGCGTCGCGCTGGCCTTCGGCCTGACGGTGCTGACCGGCGCCTATGCCTTCGGCCACATTTCCGGCGCGCACTTCAATCCGGCGGTCAGCGTGGGCCTGTGGGCCGGGGGCCGCTTCCCGGTGTCGGCGCTCGTGCCCTACATCATCGCCCAGGTGGCCGGTGGCGCCTTCGCAGGCTGGATCCTGTACCTCATCGCCAGCGGCAACCCGGGGTTCTCGATCGACCCCGCGGCCGCGGGCGCCTTCGCGAGCAACGGCTACGGCGCGCTGTCGCCGGGCGGCTATTCGCTGGTCGCCGCCGCGCTGTGCGAAGCGGTGCTCACCGCGATGTTCGTGGTCGTGATCATGGGCGCGACCCACGGCCGCGCACCCGCGGCGCTGGCCCCGGTGGCCATCGGCCTGGCGCTCACCCTGATCCACCTGGTCAGCATCCCGGTCACCAACACTTCGGTGAACCCGGCGCGTTCGACCGCGGTGGCGTTGTTCGCAGGCTCCGGTGCGATGGGCCAGCTGTGGCTGTTCTGGGTGGCGCCACTGCTGGGCGCAGTGGTCGGCGGCGGCATCTACGGCTGGCTGGGCCGCGAGCCGGCGGCGGCGGACTGACCCGCGCGAGGCGGACTGCATGACGAAGAAGGGCGGCGCACCGGCGCCGCCCTTCTTCTGTCACCGTGCTCCACAGCGGTCAGAAGCGGCCTTCCTGGAAGTCGACGAAGGCCTGCATGAGTTCCTGCCGCGTGTTCATCACGAACGGCCCGTGGCGCGCCACCGGTTCGCGCAGCGGCCGTCCGGCGATCAGCAGCACGCGCGCGCCCTCGGCGCCGGCCTGGATGCGCAGCAGGTCGCCGCCGCCGAGGATCGCCAGCTCCTGGCTGGCCACGGCGCGGGCTTCGTCACCGGAGCCGAGCGTGGCCTCGCCCTCGAAGACATAGGCGAAGGCGTTGTGGCCCTCGGGCAACCGGTGCTCCCAGGCGACGCCGGCTTCCAGCGTGGCGTCGAGGTACAGCGGCGATGTCGCCGGCTGCTCGATCGGCCCGCGCACGCGGCCGCCGTCGCCCGCGTCCAGTTCGCCGGCGATCACGCGCACCTCCACGCCCGCGGCGGGACGCGCCACCGGGATGCGGTCGGGCGCGAACTCCTGGTAGCGCGGCTCGGTCATCTTGTCCTTCGCCGGCAGGTTCACCCACAGCTGGAAGCCGCGCATGCGGCCTTCCTCCTGCTCGGGCATTTCCGAGTGCACCAGGCCGCGGCCGGCGGTCATCCACTGCACGCTGCCGGGCACCAGCAGGCCTTCGTTGCCGTGGTTGTCGCGATGGCGCATGCGGCCGTCGAGCATGCTCCGGGAAGCCGGCGATGTAGTCCTCGGCGCGGTCGGTGCCGAACTCGTCCAGCAGCAGGAACGGGTCGAGGTCGGGCAGCCCGGGGCCGCCGATGACGCGCGTGAGTTTGACGCCCGCGCCGTCGGACGCGGCGCTGCCGCGCACCTTGCGCACCACGCGGGTGGAATCGAAGCGGGTCGTGGCCATGGCGGACTCCTCCTGGGGACTCCCTCCATCATGGTGCCGCGGCTCCGGCGCGGAAGTCCCGCCCCTGCAACGCTGCGGTGCCGGCGGTCGCGGCCGCCCGACGGCGGCCCCCGCAGGCGCCATCAGCGCAGCTGCAGGCGCCAGGCGCGGTGGATCCGCGGGTTGCGAGCGAAATCGGGCGGCACCGTCCCGGCGGTGATGTCCTCGCAGGCCGCGAACGCCGCCACCGCCTCCTCGTCCAGCCGGAAGCGCCGGTAATTGTTGGAGAAGTACAGCACGCCGTGCGGCGACAGCCGCGCCACCGCGGCCTGGAGCAGGCGCACGTGCTGGCGCTGCATGTCGAAGTCGTCGGCGCGCGCGGAGTTCGAGAACGTCGGCGGATCGCAGAACACGAGGTCGTATTCGCCGTCGTCGGCCTCCAGCCAGGCGACCGCGTCGGCCTGCACCATCCGGTGCGCCTGGCCGCCGAGCGGGCGGCCGTCGACGCGGTTGCCGCGCAGGTTGTCCGCGGCCCACTGCAGGTAGGTCGCCGACAGGTCGACGCTGGTGGTGCTGGCGGCGCCGCCCACGGCGGCGTGCACGGTGGCCGCGCCGGTGTAGCAGAACAGGTTGAGGAAGCGCTTGCCGCGCGCCTCGCGCTGCAGCCGCGCGCGCAGCGGGCGGTGGTCGAGGAACAGGCCGGTGTCGAGGTAGTCGAACAGGTTCACGCGCAGGCGCGCGGCGCCTTCGCGCACGGTGATGTACTCGCCGCGACGCTCGGGGCCGCCGGCGCCTGCGTACTTGCTGCCGCCCTTGCCGCGCGCGCGGACCTTGGTGGCGATGCGCTCGCGCGGCACGCCGAACACCTCGCGCGCGGCGGCCAGCACCTCGCCGAAGCGGCGGCGCACGTCGGCCTCGGGGATGTCGGCGGGCGCGGCGTACTCCTGCACGTGCAGCCAGCTCGCGTCGGGGTCGTCGGCCTCGGTGTAGACGTCGATCGCGACCGCGTATTCCGGCAGGTCGGCGTCGTAGGCGCGATAGCAGGACACGTCCTCGCGCACCCGCCAGGACTTCGACGCGCGCAGGTTCTTGCGCAGCCGGTTGGCCAGCATCTGCGCACCGGGACCCAGCGGCCGCGGCGCGCTGTCCTCACGCAGCGGCGGCTGCACCGGGTCAGCGACCAGCAGCGCGCACTCGAGCGCGCCGTTGAACACCTGGTAAACCTTCTGCGGGCGCAGGCCGGTGGCGCGCGCGAGCTCGGGGCTGCCGCAGAGCAGGCTCGCGCGCCAGTACGGCGCGATGCGCCTGAGCGCGTCGCCAAGGCCGCGGTAGAGCTGGGCGTCGGCCGCCAGGCGGGCATCGTAGGGCGGATTGCTGGCCACCAGGCCGCGCACCTGCTGCATCGGCCGCAGCGCGGCGACCTGGCGCTCGTCGAACTGGACGGCCTCGGCGAAGCCGGCCGCTTCGACGTTGGCACGCGCGGCGCGCAGCGCGGCGGGATCGACGTCGCTGCCGAAGAACACCGGACGCAGCGCCTCGCGGCCGGCGCGCTCGCGCTGCAGCGCCTCGGCGCGCAGCGCGTCCCAGGCGGCGAGGTCGAAGCCGCTCCAGCGCGAGGGCACCGCGCCGCCGTGGCGCAGCAGCCCGGGCGCGACGTCGGCGGCCATCGCCGCGCCTTCCAGCAGCAGGGTGCCGCTGCCGCACATCGGGTCGAGCAGCGCGCCGCCCTCGGCGTGCACCTGCGGCCAATGCCCGCGCAGCAGCACCGCCGCGGCCAGGGTTTCCTTCAGCGGCGCATCGCCCTGGGCACGGCGCCAGCCGCGGCGATGCAGCGCGCCGCCGCCGAGGTCGACCGACAGCACCGCGCGGCCCTTGCGCACCACGAGGTTGAGCAGCAGGTCCGGCGACTCGAGGTCGACGTCCGGGCGCTCGCCGGTCCCGGCGCGCAGGCTGTCGACCACGGCGTCCTTGACCCGCTGCGCGGCGTAGCGCGCGTGGGTGATGGCATCGCCGGACACGCGGGCGTCGACCGCCAGGGTGCGCCCCGGCGCCAGATGCTCCTGCCACGGCAGCGCCGCGACGTTGCGGTACAGCGCGTCCTCGCTGTCGCAGTAGAACTCGGCCAGCGGCCACAGCACCCGGCTGGCCAGGCGCGACCACATCACCGCGCGCTGCGCGTCGGGCAGTTCGCCCTCGACGTTGACGCCGGCCACGGTGGCGGTGGCGCGCTCGCAGCCGAGCGCGACCAGCTCGTCGGCCAGCAGGTATTCGAGGCCCTTGCCGCAGCTCGCGAAGAACTTCACGGCGCCAGCGACCCGAGCAGTTCGGCGAACAGCGCGGCGGAGGCGTCGACGTGGCCGGACAGCCGGTGGCCGTCGTCGACCAGCAGCAGGCGGTCGCGGCGCGGTGCGGCCCAGGCGATGACATCGGCGGCCGGGATCAGCTCGTCGTCCCAGCCATGGATGATCGCGGTCGGCACGGCGGCGGCCTCCAGCGGGTACTCGCCGCCGCGATTGATCGGCGGCGCCATCAGGAACAGCGCGCGCACCGGGACCTGCAGCGACATCCGCCCGGAGATCCAGGCGCCCAGGCTCGATCCCGCGAGCACCAGGGGGCCGTCCGCGGCACGGGCGGCCGCCAGCGCCTGCAGGTGCGCCAGGCGCGCGGCGACGTCGCCGTGCCGGCCCAGCTCGAGCTTCGCGTCGAACGCGGTGTAGTCGGGACGCTCGTGGCTCCAGCCCAGGCGCTCGGCGACCTCGGCCAGCGCGGTGACCTTGGTCGCGTCGGGGCCGCTTTCGAAGCCGTGGGACAGGATGCAGTGGCCGCGAAGGCTCATGGTGTCGCCGGTGCCGGGGGAACCGTGAATGCTAGCATCGCGGCCGTCTCCAGCCCGGGCCGCGACGTGCGCATCCACCCCCTGCCCTACGAACGCCTGCTGGACGCGCGGCCGCTGTTCCAGGTGGACCTGGTGGTGATCCACTGCACCGAACTGCCCGACCTGGCGACGGCGCGGGAATACGGCGAACGCGTGCTGTACCCGGCCAGCGGCACCGGCAACAGCGGCCACTGGTACGTCGACCGCGACGGCGGCATCGAGCGCTGGGTCGATCCCGCCCGCATCGCCCACCACGTGCGCGGCTTCAATCCGCGCTCGGTGGGCATCGAACTGGTGAACAGCGGCCGCTTCCCGCACTGGCTGGATTCGCGCCACCAGGCGATGGACGAGCCCTATCCCGAAGAGCAACTCGAGGCGCTGGCGGTCCTGCTGCGGACGCTGTGCGCGGAGCTGCCGGCACTGCGCTGGATCGCCGGCCACGACGACCTGGATACGGACCAGGTGCCGGCCAGCAACGACGCCTCGGTCCTGGTCCACCGCAAGCGCGACCCGGGGCCGATGTTTCCGTGGCCGCGGGTGCTCGAAGCGGTGCCGCTGCAGCGGCTGCCACTGACCGGCTGATCTTCCTCGCGCCGCCGTCGCCCCATCTGTGGGAGCGGCTACAGCCGCGATTGGCGCCGCGGGAATGGCGATCGCAGCTATAGCTGCTCCTACATAAAGGCAAGGGGAAGGCTGCATATGCAGGCCCGAGCCGGCTCCCCGCCGGGCGCCAAAGCTATACTCGCGCGATGCCCGACCACGCCCCCGCCCCTGCCTCCGAACTCCTCGACCTGCTCACCCTCGAGCGCCTCGAGGACAACCTGTTCCGCGGCCAGAGCCGCGACATCGGCACGAAGTACGTCTTCGGCGGCCAGGTGCTGGGCCAGGCGCTGTCGGCCGCGCAGGCCACGCTGACGCAGCCGCGCGGCGCGCACTCGCTGCACGCCTATTTCCTGCGCGCCGGCGACATCGAGCATCCGATCGTCTACGACGTCGACCGCACCCGCGACGGCGGCAGCTTCTCGGTGCGCCGGGTCACCGCGATCCAGCACGGCAAGGTGATCTTCTTCTGCGCGGCCTCGTTCCAGGACGCCGAGCACAGCGCCGAGCACCAGCTGTCGATGCCCGAGGTGCCGAAGCCGGAGGACATCGAGCCCGCGCACGCCATCCCCGAACAGGTGCTGGCGACCCTGCCGACCAAGGTCCAGCGCTGGCTCGACCGCAGCGGCCCCTTCGAGTTCCGCCACGTCTATCCGCGCGACGAGCTCAATCCGCCCAAGCGCCCGCCCTACCAGCAGGTCTGGTTCCGCCTTGCCGAGAAGGTCGGCGATGCGCCCGAGCTGCACCGCACGCTGCTGGCCTACGCCTCCGACTTCCATCTGCTGGGCACGGCCACGTTCCCGCACGGCATCAGCTACTACACGCCCAACGTGCAGATGGCGTCGCTCGACCACGCGCTTTGGTTCCACCGGCCGTTCCGCGCCGACGACTGGCTGCTGTATTCGATCGACAGCCCGAGCGCGCAGGGATCGCGCGGCCTGGCGCGCGGCCTGATCTACGACCGCCAGGGCCGCCTGGTCGCGAGCACCGCCCAGGAAGGCATGATCCGCGTCGTCGGCGGGGCCCCCGCACCGGCCGCGGCCGGGAGCTGACGCCGTGCGCCAGGTGTTTTCCAGCCCCCGCATCGAGAACGTCGAGGCGGTGGCGAGGATGCTCGAAGAGGCGGGCATCGAAGTCCGCGTCAACAACGGACGCTCCTACCGCGGCGCCATCCGCGGCAACTTCAGCTATCGCGAGGAAGGCGGCGGCGGGCCGCGGCCTTCGGTGTGGGTGATCCGCTCGGACCAGCAGCCCGAGGCGCGGCGCATGTTGCGCGAAGCAGGCCTGCTGCAGTCGCCGGTGCGCGGGGACAGCTTCCTGCCTGGCGGGACTGCGTCGTCCACGCAGGCGGCGGCGCAGCCCGCGCGCGGCGCCGGCCGCTTCCGCTACGGCCTGCTGCTGGCCGTAGCGGTGACCGCGGCGCTGGCGCTGCTGGCCTGGCGCGCTGGCCGCGACGATACCGGCATCGCGGACGGGGCCGCAGGTCGCGCCCCGGCCGCTCCGACGTCCGCCCCGGCCGCACAGCCGGACCTGCCCGGCATGCCCGAGGTCGCCTTCCTTCCGGAGGAGGCCTTCACGGTCGCGACGCCGCCCGCCCTCGCGGCCACCCTGCTGCGCGCCGAACTGGCCGCGGCCGGCACCTCCCGCGGCTGCCTGGCCATCGACGGCATCGACCCTGACCCGGAACTGCTGCGGGAACTCGCCGCCGCCGGGCTCGACGTGCTGGCGGCCTCGGCCTGCGCCGGCGACCGCCTGACCGTCTCCGTTTCCGGGTACCGCACCGACGGCTCCGGTGCCGGCACCGTGCAGGTGGCTGTCGACGACGGCGACGCACGGACCCTGGCGGTGCGCCGCGAAGGCCGCGACTGGCTGCGCGAGCCCGCGCCCTGAGCCACGCCCCGGCTGGCGCAAGCACGCCCGTCCCGGTCGGCCCGGGCCGCAGGTGCCCCGCACGGCCGCATCCGGCGGCCATCGGTCACGTTCCGCGCCGGGCCCCGTCTGGCTAGGATGGTGCCCGCCCGGCACCGCCACGCGACCCGCCCATGACCGCCTGTGCCATCGACGCCCTGATCCACCGCGAACTGCCCGCCGCCGCCGGTGGCTGCGAGCAGGCCTATACGCGCATCATCGTCGCCAGCCAGAACACGGTGACCGCCGTGGCCCTGGCGATCACCCGCGACCCGACGGCCAGCGAGGACATCGCGCAGGAGGCCTTCCTCTCCGCCTGGCAGAACCTCAGGCGCCTGCAGAACCCGTCCAGCTTCCTGCCCTGGCTGCGCCAGATCACCCGCAACCTGGCCTTCGACCACCTGCGCCGCCACCGCAACCGCGCGATCGGCGGCGAGGTCGCGGAGATCGCGATCAGCCATGCCGCCGACCCGTCGCTGCTGCCCGAAGAGCAGCTGATCGACGCCGAGCGCGAGCGCATGGCGGCCGAGCTGATCTCCGAGCTGCCCGAGGACAGCCGCGAAGTGCTGCTGCTGTACTACCGCGAGGGCCAGAATTCGCGCCAGGTGGCCGAGCTGCTCGGCCTGTCCGACGCCGCCGTGCGCAAGCGGCTGTCGCGCGCGCGCAAGAGCCTGCGCGGCGACCTGCTGTCGCGCTTCAGCGAGTTCGCGCGCGCCACGGCGCCGGGCACCGCGTTCGCGGTCGGCGTCACCGCGATGCTGGGTTTCAGCCGCCCGGCCGCGGCGGCGGGCTTCGCCAAGGTCGGCGGCAGCGTGCTCGGCAGCGTGCTTGGCAAGGGTGTGCTGGGCACGGCCGGCGCGCTCGGCGGCGGCCTGCTCGCCGGCCTGGTCACCGCCTGGCTGTGCCGGAAGATGCTCACCGCCTACGCCGATGACGAGTCCGAGCGCGCGGACATCCTGCGCGTCTACCACACCTACATCTGGACCTCGCTGGTGGCGGTGGGCCTGACCCTGGCCTCCGCGTTCGTGTTCGACAGCCTGGTGCCGACCTATGCGCTGGCGCTGGCGGCGATCGCGGTGCTGAACTGGCAACTGCTCGGCCCGCTGGCGCGCGTCATGAATCCGCTGCTGCGCCGCGACGCCATGCGCAACCCCGAAGGCGCGCGCATGCGCCAGCTGCTGTACCGGCTGACCTTCGGCCCCAGCGGCGTGGTGATCAGCAACCTGGCGATCATCGGCGGCCTGGTGCTGCTGTACCTCAAGGGCTGAGGCTCACGCCACGAAATACGAAAAAAGGCCCGCGCCGTGAAGCGCGGGCCCCGGCGCCGGTCGTCCCGGCGCCACCCCATCATCGTGGACGCTGCGCTCAGCGGCGCTTGCCGGCCTCGAGTTCGGCGCGGCTGAGGAAGCCGTCGCGGTTGTCGTCCATCCACGCGAAGCGCTTCGACAGGCGAGGCATCTTCTCGTCGACCTCGACCCGGCTCAGCCTGCCGTCCTTGTTGAGGTCGGCGGCGGCGAAGGCCTCGGCGAAGCGCTTCTCGCCCGCCTCGCGCATCTGCGTGCGCATGCGCTCCTGGTGCTCGGCGGCCTCGCTGCGGACGATGTAGCCGTCCTTGTTGACATCGATGGCGTCGAAATCGAAGCCCATGCGCGGGCCGGCCGGCATGCCTGCGCGCTCGTGACGCCCGCCGCGGTCGGCGCGCTGCGGCTTGGCGGCGCCGGCTTCCGCACGCTTGGCGATGCGGGCTTCGCGAGCCTCGTCGCGCGCGGCCTTGGCGGCGTCGAACTCGGCGCGGCTGACGCGACCGTCGCCGTCGGTGTCCATGCGCTCGATGCCGCCGTGCATGGCGTGGCCACGATGGCCGAAGTGACCCCGGCCGTGGCGCTTCGCACGGTCGCCCGCGGCGTCGGCGTGCGCGGCCCCGGCGGAAGCATCCGCCTTGGCGGCGGGCGCGGACTGGGCGACGGCCAGGCCGGCGGCACCAAGGGAAGCCACGGCGATGGCGGTGGCGAAGAACAGGGCATGACGCTTCATGCGTGACTCCTTTGCTGGCAGCGGCATTGCTGCAGGTGCACCGGTCAACGCATGGCCCCGGACGCGGTTGACCCCAGGCCCGACGCGTTCAGCCTCCAGCCGGTTCGCAGGGGATGCGACGCGGCGCAGTATCCTGCCGCGATGACCAGCGCCGTCCATGCCAAGTCGCCGCGGGCCCGCCATGGCTGAGTCCGCACCGCTACGCCTGTTCCACACCGCGGAGCATCCCTGCGGCTACTGGCCCGAACGCGCCGCGCGCGACCTCGTACTCGACCCCGGCGACCCGCGCCTGGCCGAGGCCTATGCGCGCGCGCTGTCCTGGGGCTTCCGCCGCTCCGGCGATCTTGTCTACCGCCCGCACTGCCACGGCTGCCGCGCCTGCGTCCCGGTGCGGATCCCGGTGGAGGCCTTCGTGCCCGACCGCAGCCAGCGCCGCTGCCTGGCCCGCAACGCGGACGTGCAGGCGCGGATCCTGCCGGCCGGCGAGAGCAGCGAGCGCTTCGAACTCTACCGCCGCTATCTCACCGGCCGGCATCCCGGCGGCGGCATGGACGACCATGGCAAGGCCGAGTTCGCCCAGTTCCTGGTCGGCAGCTGGTCGCAGGGGCGCTTCCTCGAACTGCGCGCCGATGGCCGGCTGCTGGCGGTGGCGGTCACGGACCTGGTGGACGATGCGCTGTCGGCGGTCTACACCTTCTACGATCCCGAGCAGTCCGCGCGCGGGCTCGGCACGCTCGCGATCCTTCACCAGATCGACTGGGCGCGCCGCGACGGACGCCGCCATCTCTACCTTGGCTACTGGATCCCCGGACACCGGAAAATGGACTACAAGCGCAGATACCAACCCCTCGAACAGTTCGACGGCCGCACGTGGCGGCCGCTGCCCCCGGACGCCGGCGCATGAGCGGCCGCCTCCTCGCGCTGCTCTGCTGCGCGCTGCTCGCCGGCTGCGTGCGCGTCAACGTCCACGGCGATCCCGGCCAGGCCATGACTCAAACCCACACCCTCCGCGTCGCCACCTACAACGCCTCGCTCTACTCCGACGAGGCGGGCGGCCTGCTGCGCCGCCTGGAATCCGGCGACGCCAACGCACGCAAGGTGGCGGCGGTGCTGCAGCGCGTCCGCCCCGACGTGGTGTTGGTCAACGAGTTCGACCACGACCCGTCCGGACGCGCCGCGGACGCCTTCCAGCGCGCCTACCTGGAAGTGCCGCAAGCCGGCGGAGGCGCCGCGCTGCGCTATCCCTACCGCTACTTCGCACCGGTCAACACCGGCGTGCCCAGCGGGCTCGACCTCGACCGCAGCGGCCACGTCGCCGCGTCGGCGCCGGTCGAGGGCGAGGACGCCGCCGGCGCGCGCGAGCGCGGCAACGACGCCTGGGGCTACGGGCTGCACCCCGGCCAGTACGGCATGCTGCTGCTGTCGATGCATCCGATCGACGCCGCGGCGGCGCGGACCTTCCAGCGCCTGTCCTGGAGCGCGATGCCGGGCGCCGCACGCCCCGTCGATCCGGCCACCGGCGCACCCTGGCACGACGACGCGACCTGGTCGAAGCTGCGGCTGTCGTCGAAATCGCACTGGGACGTGCCGGTGCGCACGCCGCTGGGCACGGTGCACGTCCTGGCCTCGCACCCCACGCCGCCCGTGTTCGACGGCCCCGAGGACCGCAACGGCGCGCGCAACCACGACGAGATCCGTCTGTGGACCGACTACCTGGGTGGCGGCGACCTGTCCTGGCTCTGCGATGACGCCGGCCGCTGCGGCGGCCTGGATGCCGACGCGCGCTTCGTCGTCCTCGGCGACCTCAACAACGATCCCGCCGACGGCGACGGCCGCCACCAGGCCATCGTCGACCTGCTCGGGCACCCGCGCGTGCTGCGCGCGGCCACCCCGCGCAGCGAGGGTGCGGCGCACGCGGAAGGCGCGGACAAGGCCGGCCGCCGCGGCGACGTGGCGCACGCCACCGGCGATTTCGGCCCGCGCGTGGGGCCGCTGCGCCTGGACTACGCGCTGCCGTCGACCGGGTTCCGGCTGCTCGATGCCGGCGTGTACTGGCCGGCGCCCGGCACGGACGGTGCCGACGTCGTCGACGGCACCGACCACCGCCTGGTCTGGGTGGACCTGGCCGACTGAGGCGGCGGTCCCGGCGCGACGGACGGCGTCCGGCGGCGGGCGCGACCTCCATGGCGCGGCGTCAGGGCGCCGGCTTGCCGGCGGCGTCCCCGGACGGCTCGCCTTCCAGCGCCGGCGATCCCGCGGCGGCGCTGTCCGGCACGGCCTCCGCGGGGGCCTCGGCGGGCGGCGCCGACGGCCCGATGGTCGGCAGGACGGGCGGCGGCGCAGAGGCCTCGTAGCTGCGCGGGCCGAAGCCGAACACGCCCCCGCTCTGCCGCGACACGATCATGCGCACCATCGACGACGGCACCATCAGCTCGAGGTCCACGTATTCTCCCGTGGGCATCCGTCCCTTCAGCGTCATCTCGATCAGCGCGCCGGCGGTATCGACCTCGTCGCAGGCGACGTGCGGGCCCACCGCCGGGTTGTCCTGGATGTACGGCTTGATGGCATCGCCCAGCGCCTCCAGCGCCTGCGGGAAGAAGAACACGGCATAGCCGTCGCGGCCTGTCATCGGTGGGCGGCTCCAGAGGGGCGGGCGCACATCTTGGCAGAGACGCGCGGGCGAGCGGCCGCGCAGCCCCGCGCGATGGCGCGTCCCGCCATCAGCGGCTAGCCTGTCACCATGCGCGGCCGCGACCCCATCCTCGCCAACACCCCGGACATCGAGCTGTGGCCGGGCGGCGTGCTGCGTGCGCGCGGCAACCGCGACGCCCGCGTGCTCGCGCGCGCGCGCACCGTGCTCAGGCGCAAGCGCGACGGCGTCCTGCTCGCCGCCGACCTGCCCGAGGGACTGCGGCCGCTGGTGCCGCGGCTGGCGCGCGAACCCGGCCTGGACGCCGCCCTGCGCACCCTCGCCCGCCCGCGTCATCCGGCCCTGCGCGCCGGCATCGACGCCGTGCCGGACCTGCCGCCGACCCGGCTGGCCGAATGGCTGGACATCCTCGGCATCGACGGCGACGCCTACGCTGAGCGCACGGGACTGGCCCTGGAGCCGGAGCCGGCATGGCTGGCCTGGGCCGGGCGCGACCGCTACGGCCGCGCGCTGTGGCTGCGCGCCGACGCCGCGCGCGGCTGGCGCCACCTGGTCGCGTCGGCCGCCCGGGACGGCGTGGTGCTGGAAGCGGTGTCCGGCTACCGCAGCCACGACCACCAGGCCGGGATCTTCCAGCGCAAGCTGGCCCGCGGCCAGTCCATCGACGCGATCCTGGCGGTCAACGCCGCCCCGGGCTGGTCGGAACACCATTCCGGCCGCGCCATCGACATCAGCGCGCCGGGCGAGCCGGCCGCCGAGGAATCCTTCGAGGACACGCCGGCCTTCGCCTGGCTCCAGGCCAACGCCGGCGGCCTCGGCTTCACCATGAGCTACCCGCGCGGCAACCCGCACGGCATCGTCCACGAGCCCTGGCACTGGCGCCACGACGGGACCGCACGGACCGATTGAGATCGCGGGCCGCTGCCGCTACATTGACGGCAACGAACACCATCGCCGCCAGCCCACCCGCGCCCCGGCCGACGCGAAACGTCGCCGGGGCGCGTTGCTGGCGGCAAGCGCATTGCAGGAGACGCACGCGTGAACACCCGACCCAACATCACCATCTCGACGCTGGATGCGGAGCGGCTGGAGAGCCTGCTCGAATCCCTCCCCGACGGCACCTTCCCCGGCCGCGAGGCGCTCGAGGCCGAGTTGCTGCGGGCCGACGTGGTTGCGCCGAAGGACATCCCGCCGACCACGGTGACCATGAATTCGACCGTGCGCTTCCGCGTCGGCCCCGACGAGACCTTCAAGCTCACCCTGGTCTACCCCCGCGACGCCGATGGCAGCCCCGACCGCATCTCCGTGCTCGCGCCGGTGGGCAGCGCGCTGCTGGGCCTGTCGCAGGGCGACGAGATGGAATGGCCGAAGCCGGGCGGCGGCGCCGTCAAGGTGCTGATCGAGGAAGTCACCTACCAGCCCGAGCGCGCCGGCGAACTCCACCGCTGAGCCACCGCGGCATCCGCGCGGGCCGCCTCAGCCAGCCGCGTGCCCCAGGACCTCGCGCAGGAACGGCACCGTCACCCGGCGCTGCGCCGCCAGCGAGGCCCGGTCCAGGGCGTCGAGCCGGGCGGTGAGCCCGGCCAGGTCGCGCCCGGCCCGCTTCAGCAGCCACGCGATCGCGGCCTCGTCGAACTGCAGGCCGCGCCGGCGCGCGCGCAGCCGCAGCACCTCCGCCCGTCCGTCGTCGTCCAGCGGCAGCAGGGTGACCCGGGCGCACTGCGCCAGGCGCGAGCGCAGGTCCGGCAGTCCGAGGGCCAGCAAGGCCGGCGCGGCGACCGCGGCATAAAGCACGCCGATGCCGGCCGCGCGCGCGCGGTTGTGGAAGTCGAACAGGGCCACTTCGTCGCCGCGATCGCCGGCGATCGCCTCGAGGCCGTCCAGCGCCACCAGGCCCATGCCGTCCAGTGACTCCAGGGCCTGGCCCAGGCGTCCGGCGGCAGCGGCCAGCGGCAGGTAGGCGGCGCTGCGCCCCTGCGCTTCGGCCTCGGCACAGGCCGCCAGCGCGAGGTGGGTCTTGCCGGTGCCTGTGGCGCCTTCGAGGTACAGCCAGTCGCCACCGCCTGCGGCCAGCGCCCGCAGCTGCGCCAGGGCGCCCGGCGGGGCGCCGACGAAGGTGTCGAAGCGCTGGTCCGGCGGGTAGCGCAGCGCCAGCGGCAGCTGCCGGCTCACGCGCCGCCGCGGCGGTACGCCGCCCCCGGTGGACACTCCATCCCGGGCCTCAGCGCAGCTGGAACTCGGGCGGCAGGCCCTCGATGTTGGCGCCGGACTCGACCAGCACGGAGTCGTCCAGGACGCGACGGAAGCCCGCCAGGCCGGTCAGCAGGTCGAGCTCGAGCTCGAGGCTGTCGGGCGTGGCCCGCAGCGGACGCAGCCCGCGCACCACCGAGGTCGACTGCAGCCACGACGCCAGGCGCACGTAGTCGTTCGCACTGTGGATGCCGGTGACCACCACGCGCTCGATCGCGGGCTCGCCGACGCTGCTCGCCTTCGCGTAGCGGCGCACCAGGGCGTCGGCGGCGCCGTCGGCGCCCGAGGCGATGACCCGGCGCGCCTGCGCACCCTCTTCGGACCAGGTCTTGAGCACGCGGCCGTTGTCGACGAAGGTCCAGTCGGCCTTCCAGCCACCGCCAGACCGGTAGAGCTTGCCGATCAGCTGCATCGGCGGGCTGTAGCGGGCCGACAGGCGCGCCACCGCGGCGGAGTCGCCGCGCCAGATCGCGCCCACCGCCGCGCGCTCGGCGGCACTGCCGCCCGGCAGGCCAAGGCGGAAGCCGCGCTCCTGCGCCCGGTCGAGCACCGGCCGGGCGACGTTGTTCTGTCCCACGGCCACCAGCCGCGGCCCGGTATCGTCATCGATCGCCAGCCACAGCACGGGCTTCGGGCGCGGCTCGGGCCAGACCGGCAGGCCCAGCGCACCGGCGATGGCATCCACGTCGTCCCTGCGGAAGCGCACCACGAGCGTCGTGGTGTAGGTCGGCGAGCCGGCGGCCGAGCGTCCCTCGTCCTGGCGGTAGTCGTAGTGCTCGACGAAATCGCCGGCGCGGCGCAGCTCGCGGGCCACGCCCGGGCGCCGGGCGACCCCGGCATCGCCGGAGAGCTTGCCCAGCACCTGGGCCAGCGCGCGCTGGAAGCCGGACTGGCGCGCGGATTCGGCCTGGCTGCCGACCGCCACTTCGGCCTCGTACAGGCCGCTGGCGCCCGCGCGATCACCCTCGACCCGCTGGGCCTGGGCCCAGCCGGCGGGCAGGAGTGCGAGAAGCAGCGTGAGCAGCAACGCCTTGGGCATCATCGTTCCCGGGACCGTGTCAGCGGGGAATGGTGCCGCACGGGCCGCGTCGCGTCCATGAAGGCGCCCCCGGGACTGCTAAAATGGCGGCTTCCCCGCGCCTGCGAGCCACCGTGACCAGCCCCACTCCCCTGACCTACCGGGACGCCGGCGTCGACATCGACGCGGGCAATGAAGTCGTCGAGCGCATCAAGCCGCTGGTGAAGCGCACCTTCCGGCCCGAGGTGATGGGCGGACTGGGCGGCTTCGGCGCCCTGTTCGACCTGTCGGGCAAGTACCGCGAGCCGGTGCTGGTCTCGGGCACGGACGGCGTCGGCACCAAGCTCAAGCTGGCACAGCAGCTCGGCCGCCACGACACCATCGGCATCGACCTGGTCGGCATGTGCGTCAACGACGTGCTGGTGCAGGGCGCCGAGCCCCTGTTCTTCCTCGACTACTTCGCCACCGGCAAGCTCGACATCGACACCACGGTGGCGGTGGTCGGCGGCATCGCGAAGGGCTGCGAGCTGGCCGGCTGTGCGCTGATCGGCGGCGAGACCGCCGAGATGCCGGACATGTACGGCCCCGGCGAATACGACCTCGCCGGCTTCACCGTCGGCGCGGTGGAGAAGTCGGAGCTGCGCGACGGCGCCCGCGTCGCCGCCGGCGACGTGCTGATCGGCATCGCGTCCAGTGGCCCGCACTCCAACGGCTATTCGCTGATCCGCCGCATCTACGACCGCGCCGGCCGCCCCGGCGACACCGACGTCGGCGGCGTGCGCCTGGAGGACGCGCTGATGGCGCCCACCGCGCTGTACGTGAAGCCTGTGCTGGAGCTGCTGCGCGGCGCCGAAGGCGCGTCGATCCACGCCATGGCGCACATTACCGGCGGCGGCCTGACCGAAAACATCATCCGCGTGGTGCCGGAAGGCCTGGGCCTGGACATCGACGCCTCGTCCTGGACGATGCCGGCGGTCTTCGACTGGCTGCAGCGCGAAGGCGCCGTGGCGCGCGAGGAGATGTGGCGCACCTTCAACTGCGGCATCGGCTTCGTGCTGGCGGTCGACCCGGCAAGCGCGGGCGCGGTGGGCGCGGCGCTGGACGCGCTGTCGCTGGCGCACTGGACCATCGGCTCGGTATCGCCCGCCGGCGGCGACGCCCCGCGCGTGCGCATCGGCTGAGCCCCGTGGCCGACGCGACGCCGCGCCTGGCCGTGCTGGCTTCGGGCCGCGGCAGCAACCTGCAGGCGATCCTGGATGCCATCGACGACGGGCGGCTGCACGCGCAGGTGGCCGGCGTCTTCGGCGACAAGCCCAGGGCCTTCGCGCTCGAGCGCGCACGCGCGGCCGGCATTCCCGCCCGCGCCCTGCGCCCGGGCGACTTCGCCGGCCGCGACGAATTCGACGCCGCGCTGTTCGCGGAGGTCGCGTCGGTGCGGCCGGACCTCATCGTCTGCGCCGGCTACATGCGCCTGCTCGGCGCCGCGGCGCTGGCGCCCTGGGCCGGGCGCATCATCAACATCCACCCGTCGCTGCTCCCGGACTTCAAGGGCCTGGACACGCACGCGCGCGCGCTCGCCGCCGGCGTCCCCGAGCACGGTGCCAGCGTGCACTTCGTGACCGCCGACCTCGATGGCGGCCCGGTCATCGCCCAGGCGCGCGTGCCGGTCCTCGACGGCGACGATGCCGACGCGCTGGCCGCGCGCGTGCTCGACACCGAGCATCCGCTGCTGGTAGCCACCCTCCAGCTGCTCTGCGCGGCCCGCATCGTCCTTCGCGACGAGGTGGTGGAGCTCGACGGCAGGCCGCTGGCGGCCCCGCTTCAGCTGGCATCCAACCGCCTGCCGGCATGATCCCGGCGGCATGAAGACCGCCCCCCGCCTCCTGTCGACCACGCTCGCCGCCGCGCTGGCCATCCTGCCGGCACTGGCCGCGGAAGCCCCGCTTCCGCCCCCGGCAGCGCCGGATCCCGCTGCCGCGCCGACCGGTGACGATGCCGCACCAGCCGTCGCGCTCGAGCCCTTCGTCGCCACCTACGACGCCTGGAACGGCGGCAAGCCCGCAGGCACCGCGAGCATGCGCCTGGCGCGCGAAGGCCGGCTCTGGCGCGTGGACCTCGACGTCACCGGCAACCGCGGGCTGGCCCGCTGGGTGCGCCTGGACATCGACCAGGGCACCGTGTTCGACGAGGCCGGCGGCGACTACCGCCCGCTGCGCCAGGACACGCGCCGCAAGGCGCTGTTCATGGGCCGCCACGTCGAGGGCGTGTACGACTGGAACACCGGCATCGCGCAGTGGAGCGGCGACATCAAGGACGCGCGCAGGCAGCCCGTGCCGCTGCGCGAGGGCGACAAGAGCGGCCTGCTGATCAACCTCGCCATCGTGCGCGACGCCGCGCCTGGCCGCAGCCTGCGCTACCGCTTCGTCGATGGCGGCCGCGTGCGCGACCACCAGTACGCAGTGGCCGAAACCACCGAATACGTCGAGGTCGACGGCCTCTCGTACGACGCCATGCGTGTTTCACGCACCAACGGCGGCAATGATGAAACCATCTTCTGGGTAGCGCGTGGCGTGCCCACGCCTATCCGGATCCTGCAGCGCGAGAATGGCGAGGACGCCATCGACCTGCGCCTGGTCGCATACGAAGGAGCTCACTAGATGTCGAACATGAAGTCGTTCCGTCGCCGCGCCGCGGCCACCATCGCCGTGGCCGCCATGGCATTCGCCTCGGCGCCCGCGCTCGCGGTCAAGCCGTTCAACGCCGACTACCAGGCCAACTACATGGGCATGCAGGCGACGGCGAAGATGAGCCTGGCCAGCGCCGGACAGGGCCGCTGGGAGTACCGCATCGACATCGGCGGCATGGGCGCGGAGCTCGTGCAGAGCACGGTGTTCGAAGTGGACGGCGACCAGTGGCGCCCGCTCGAGAGCACCGACAGCCAGCGCGGCACCAGCGGCCTGGCGGCGATGCTGGTCAAGCGCAGGACCGTGACCGCCGACTACGACTGGGACCGCGGCGAGGCGCGCTGGTCCGGGGACGTGAAGGAAGACCGCGCCGGCCCGGTGAAGCTGCAGGCCGGCGACCTCGACGGCATGCTGATGAACCTGGTGCTGGTGCGCGACGTCGCCGCCGGCAAGCCGCTGGAGTACCGCCTGGTGGAGGACGGCCGCGTCAAGCGCCAGCGCTTCCAGGTCGAGGGCACCGAGCAGGTGCAGGTCGGCGGCAAGTCGCACGAGGCCACCCGCGTGGTGCGCCGCGACGGCAAGCGCGAGATCATCGCCTGGGTGGTCGACGGGCTGCCGGTGCCGGCGCGCGTGCTGCAGCGCCGGGACGGCAAGGACCACATCGACCTGACGCTCACCGCGGTCAACTGACCGCAGTCAGTCGATCCGCGTGATCCGGGCGCCCAGCCCGGACAGCTTGCGCTCGATGTGCTCGTAGCCGCGGTCGAGGTGGTAGATGCGGTCGATGACCGTCTCGCCCTCGGCCACGAGCCCGGCCAGCACCAGCGACGCCGAAGCGCGCAGGTCGGTCGCCATCACCGGCGCGCCGCTCAGGCGCTCGACGCCGGTGACGGTGGCGCGGTGGCCTTCGATGTGGATGTCCGCACCCAGCCGCATCAGCTCGTTCACGTGCATGAAGCGGTTCTCGAAAATCGTCTCGTCGATCGTCGCCACGCCCTCGGCGATGCAGTCCAGGGCCATGAACTGCGCCTGCATGTCGGTGGGGAACGCCGGGTGCGGCGCCGTGGTGATGTCCACCGCGCGCGGGCGGCGGCCGCGCATGTCGACGGTGATGCGGTCGCCATCGATGCCGATGTCGGCGCCGGCGGCGGACAGGCGCTCGAGCACCGCGTCCATCGTGTCCGGGCGCGCATGGGTGATGGTGACGCGGCCGCCGGTGATCGCACCGGCGACCAGGAAGGTGCCGGCTTCGATGCGGTCGGCGACCACGTCGTGGCGCGCGCCGTGCAGGCGGTCGACGCCATGCACCACGATGCGAGACGTGCCCGCGCCCTCGATGTCCGCGCCCATCGCCAGCAGGCAGTCCGCAAGGTCGACGATCTCCGGCTCGCGCGCGGCGTTGTCGATCACCGTGGTGCCCTGGGCCAGGGTGGCGGCCATCAGCACGTTCTCGGTCGCGCCCACGCTCACCATGTCGAAGGCGACATGGCCGCCGCGCAGGCGGCCGGCGCGGGCGTTGATGAAGCCGTGCTCGACGGTGATGCGCGCGCCCAGCGCCTCGAGGGCGCGGATGTGCAGGTCGACCGGCCGCGAGCCGATCGCGCAGCCGCCCGGCAGCGCGACCTCGGCGGCGCCGTGGCGGGCCACCAGCGGCCCCAGCACCAGCACCGAGGCACGCATCGTGCGCACCAGCTCGTAGGGCGCGACGTGGCTGTCGACGCCGCGGGGGTCGACCACGACGTGGCTGCCGTCGGCATCGTGGGTGACGCCCGCACCGAGGCCTCCGAGCACCTTGGCCGTGGTCACCACGTCGTGCAGGTGCGGCACGTTGCCGATCTCCACCGGCTCGTCGGCCAGCAGGGTCGCGCACAGGATGGGAAGGACGGCGTTCTTGGCGCCGGACACGCGGACGTCGCCCTCCAAGGCCACGCCGCCGGTCACCGCGATCTTCTGCATCAGCCGGGCCGGTGCTCGTCGGGGGTCAGGGTGCGCAGTGCAAGGGCGTGGATCTCGTTGCCCATCAGCGTGCCCAGGGTCGCGTACACCATGCGGTGGCGGGCCAGCGGCAGCTTGCCGGCGAAGTCCGGATGCACCACCACGGCCTCGAAATGCACGCCGTCGTCGCCCTGCACCTCGACCACGGCGCCGGGCAGGCCCTGTTCGATGAGTTTGCGGATGGTGTCTGCGTCCAAGGCGGTCTTCCAGGTGATGAAGGGCGGATGAGGCGGCCGTCCCGCCGTCGCGCAAAGGCGCGGGAACGGGCAGGATTCCGCGTAAGATGAACCGGTTAGCCTAACGGAAAAGGGTCCGGCCCGGAAATGCCCGGAAGCAACGAGCACCCCAGCGGCGCCCCCGGCGCGCACGACTTCGCGGCCAGCGGCCGGCGGGTCTTCGAGATCGAGCGCCAGGGCCTGGCCGCCGTGGAAGCCCGCATCGACGGCGACTTCGGCCGCGCCTGCGCCCTGCTGCTGGCCTGCCGCGGCCGCGTGGTCTGCACCGGCATGGGCAAGTCCGGGCACGTGGCGCGCAAGATCGCCGCCACCCTCGCCTCCACCGGCACGCCGGCCTTCTACGTCCACCCCGGAGAGGCCGGCCACGGCGACCTCGGCATGGTGACCGACGCCGACGTGGTGCTGGCGCTGTCGTATTCCGGCGAATCCGACGAAGTGCTGCAGCTGCTCCCGGTGCTCAAGCGCCAGGGCAACGCCCTGGTCTCGATGACCGGGCGGCCCGGCTCGACCCTGGCCGCCGCCGCCGCCGTGCATCTCGACGTCAGCGTGCCCGCCGAAGCCTGCCCGCTGCACCTGGCGCCGACTTCCAGCACCACCGCCTCGCTGGCCATGGGCGATGCCCTGGCCGTGGCCCTGCTGGAGGCGCGCGGCTTCACCGCCGACGACTTCGCCCGCTCGCATCCCGCCGGTGCGCTGGGCCGCCGCCTGCTGCTGCACATCGCCGACGTCATGCACACCGGCGACGCGGTGCCCCGCGTGCCCGCGGATGCGACCGTCAGCGAGGCCCTGGCCGAGATCAGCCGCAAGATGCTGGGCATGACCGCGGTGGTCGACGGCGACGGCCGTCTGCTCGGCCTGTACACCGACGGCGACCTGCGCCGCAGCCTCGACGCCGGCATCGACGTGCGCGCGACGCCCATCGCCGAGGTGATGACGCGCAGCCCGCGCACCATCGGCGCGGACGCGCTGGCCGCGGAAGCCGCGCAGCTGATGGAGGCGCACAAGATCGGCGGCCTCGTGGTCGTGGACGAGGTGGGCCGCGTGGTCGGCGCCCTCAACATTCACGACCTGTTGCGCGCACGCGTGGTGTGATCCCGCGTCCATGCGCCCCACCGACCGCCCCGCCCCGTCCCCCGAAGTGCTCGCGCGCGCCGCGCGCATCCGGCTGGCCTGTTTCGACGTCGACGGCACCCTGACCGACGGCCGCCTGTACATCGCCGCCGACGGCACCGAGACCAAGGCCTTCCACGTCCACGACGGCCTGGGCCTGTCGCTGCTGAAGCGCGCCGGCATCACCGTGGCCTTCGTCACCGCGCGCACCAGCCCCGCGGCCGAGATCCGTGCCCGCGACCTCGGGGTCGAGGCGCACACCGGCATCCGCGACAAGCTCGCCTGCGTCGAAGGCCTGCGCGCGCGCCTGGGCCTCGCCGCGGACGAAGTGTCGTTCATGGGCGACGACCTCACCGACCTCGCCGTGCTGGCCGCCGCAGGGCTCGCCGCGGCACCCGCCGACGCGCAGCCGGCGGTCCTGGCGCATGTCCACTGGCAGTCCGTCCACCGCGGCGGCGAGGGCGCGGCGCGCGAATTCTGCGAACTGGTGCTGGCCGCGCGCGGCGGCGCGGGCGTCGACGCCGCCGGAGCCCGGCAGTGAACTGGCGCGGCGTGCTCATCCTCGTGCTGCTCGCGGCGGCGATCGCCAGCGGCTGGTCGGCCTGGCGCCAGGGGGCCAGCGTGGAAGAGACGACGGTCGCCAGCGACCGCTCCGACTACGTGCTCGAGGACTTCGAGCTGGTGTCGCTCGACGACGAGGGCCGCGAGGCCTTCACGCTGCGCGCGCCCTGGCTGCAGCGCGACCCCGCCGATGAAACCCTCGCGCTGCGCGAGCCCGTGTTCCTGCTGCCTGAAGAGGGCGGCGAATACTACTGGGACCTCCGTGGCGCCACCGGCTGGATCAGCGCCGACAGCAGCGAGATGCGGCTGGAAGGCGACGTGGTGGCGGTGTCCGACCCCGCCGGCGACCGTGCGATGCGCATGGAGACCGACGCCCTCCAGGTGTTCCCGGAACAGCGCCGCGCGCGCACCGACGCCGCCGTGACCATCACCCAGCCCGGCACTACAATGCAGGGCACGGGCATGGAAGCCGATCTGGCCGGCAAGCGCTTCCAGCTCACCTCCAAGGTCCACACCCGCTATGTCCCCACGCGCCGCTAGCCTCACCACGCTCCTCGCCCTGGCCGCGGCCCTGGCGGCCGCGCCCGCCTGGGCGAAGTCGAGCGACCGCAACCAGCCGATGGACCTCACGTCCAACACCCAGGACTGCATGCTCGCCGACGACGGCGGCCCCTGCGTGTTCGCCGGCAACGTCCGCATCGTGCAGGGCACGCTGGACGTGCGCGCCGCCAAGGCCGACGTCCGCCGCGGCGGCGGCGACATCCAACGCGTGATCCTCACCGGTTCGCCGGTGCGCCTGAAGCAGCAGCTCGACGACGGCGGCACGATCGACGCCAGCGCCGCCAACGTCGACTACGACCTGCAGACCGAGACCGTGGTCTTCACCGGCAACGCCGAGATCAACCAGCCCGGCCGCGGCACCATGGCCGGCGGCCGCATCGTCTACAACATGGCCACCGGCCGCGTGCAGGGCGGTGGCCAGGACGGCGGCCAGATCCGCACCCGCATCCTGCCCAAAGGCGCCAAGGCCGACCAGGGCGGCAACTGATGCTGGTCGCCGAGGGTCTCCGCAAGAGCTACCGCCAGCGCGAGGTGGTGCGCGAGTTCGGGCTCACGCTCGACGCCGGCGAGGTGGTGGGCCTGCTCGGCCCCAACGGCGCCGGCAAGACCACCTGTTTCTACATGATCGTCGGGCTGGTGCCGGCCGATGCCGGGCGCATCGTGCTCGACGGCCGCGACATCACCGGCGAGCCGATGTACCGCCGCGCGCGCCTGGGCGTCGGCTACCTGCCGCAGGAGCCGTCGGTATTCCGCAAGCTCAGCGTCGCCGACAACATCATGCTGGTGCTGGAGCTGCGCGACGACCTGGACCGCAAGGGCCGCGAAGCCGAACTCGCCTCGCTGATGGACGAGCTGCAGATCACCCACGTCGCCGGCCAGGCCGGGGCCAGCCTGTCGGGCGGCGAACGCCGCCGCGTCGAGATCGCCCGCGCGCTGGCCGCGCGCCCGCGCCTGATCCTGCTCGACGAACCCTTCGCCGGCGTCGACCCGATCTCGGTCGGGGAGATCCAGCGCATCGTCCGCCACCTCAAGAACCGCGGTATCGGCGTGCTGATCACCGACCACAACGTCCGCGAGACCTTGGGCATTTGCGACCGCGCGTATATCCTCAACGATGGCGGCGTGCTCGCGCAGGGGGCTCCGGACGCGCTGCTGGCCGACCCGGACGTGCGCCGGGTGTACCTCGGGGACTCCTTCCGACTGTAAGCCGGGGGCGCGTCCCCGCCGACAGGGGAACGTCGTGAAGCCTCGTCTTCAGACATCGCTGGGACAGCAACTGGTCCTGACGCCGCAGCTGCGCCAGGCCCTGCACATGCTGCAGCTGTCGATGCCGGAGCTCGAGGCCGAGATCAACGACGCGGTCGAAAGCAACCCGCTGCTGGAGTGGGACGACGCGCCGACGCTGTCGACGCCCGGCGAAACCCGCGACGCCGACGGCGACGCCCCCGACGCGCACAGCGACGCTCGCTCCGAAGCGCACGACGACCATTGGGACGACCACCGCGACGCGGCCTGGGCCGAAAGCGGGCGCGGCGGCGGCGAGGATCCCGACGGCGACGCGTCCGAACGCATCGCCCAGTCCGAGACGCTGCGCGACCACCTGTCCTGGCAGCTCAACCTCAGCCACCTCTCGCCGCGCGAACTGGCGATCGGCGAAGCGCTGGTCGACGCCATCGACGACGACGGCTACCTTCGCGAGCCGCCATCGGCCATCGCCGAGGCGCTGGCGCCCGAGCTGGAATGCAGCGACGCCGAGATCAGCCTGGTGCTGAGCCGGGTGCAGGGCCTGGACCCGACCGGCGTCGGCGCGCGCGACCTCGGCGAATGCCTGCTGCTGCAGCTCGACGCGCTGCCGCCGGAAACACCGGCCCGCGACATCGCACGGCGCGCGGTCTCGACCCTGATCGAACGCCTGGCGCGGCTGGGCGAGGCGGGCGTGGCCGACGCCCTGGGCTGCAGCCACGAAGAGGCCGCCGCCGCGCTGCAGCTGATCCGCGGGCTCGATCCGCGCCCGGGTGCCCGCATCGGCGGCATGCCGCAGGACACCTACGTGGTGCCCGACTGCGTCATCACCCGCCAGGGCGGCATCTGGAAGGTGTCGCTGGCCGGCGGCCGCCATTCCCGCCTCACCATCCACCGTGGCTACGAACAGATGCTGCAGCACGCCGCCGGCGCCGACGCCGGCTACCTGCGCGGCCGCCTGCAGGAAGCGCGCTGGCTGCTGAAGAACATCGAGGCCCGCGGCGAGACCCTGCTCAAGGTGGTGCACTGCCTGGTGCGCGAGCAGTCCGGCTTCCTCGAGTTCGGCGCCAAGGCGCTGCGCCCGCTCACCCTGCGCGAAGTCGCCGCACAGATCGGCATGCATGAATCCACCGTGTCGCGCGCGGTGGCGCGCAAGTACGTGCACACCCCGCGCGGCACCATGCCGCTGCGCGCGTTCTTCGCATCGGGCATCGACACCGGCGGTGGTGGCGAAGCGTCGAGCACCGCCATCCAGGACATGATCCGGCGGATGGTGGAGGCCGAGGATCCACGCAAGCCGCTGTCCGACGCGCGCCTGGCCGAGCGCCTCAAGGAGGGCGGCGTGCCGGTCGCGCGGCGCACCGTGGCCAAGTACCGCGAGGCCCTGAACATCCCGTCCTCGCACGAGCGCGTGCGCATCGCCTGACTGCCGGCTGGACGCTTCCCGCCCTCCGGGGGCTGGGTTAACCTGTCCATGACATCCCCCGCATCGCCATGCGCGATGCTGTGGACCCCACGAGAAAGGAGGTTGCGATGCTCATCGAGACCCACGGCCAGCAGATGGACGTCACGCCCGCGCTGCGCGACTACGTCGAGACCAAGCTGGGCCGCCTGTCACGCCTCTACGATCCACCGCTGCAGCTGCGCACCCAGCTCAGCGTCGACAAGCCCGACCACGTCGCCGAGGCGACGGTCAGCGTCGCCGGCAAGACCCTGCACGCCGACGCCCGCGCGGTCGACATGTACGCGGCCATCGACCTCCTCGCCGACAAGCTCGACCGCATGCTGGTGAAGGAGAAGAAGAAGATGATCGACCAGCATCGCCGCGGCGGGAACCCCGTGCGCGACGGCGAGTTCGGCTGACGCACCAGAAGGGGGAGCCACATGCCGTACACCGACCTGCTCACGGCCGGTCGCATCGTGCAGGTCGTGGAGCCGGGCGGTCGTGACCAGGTGCTGGACGCGGCCGCCCGCCTGCTCAGCGGCGGCTCCCCGGACTGGACCCAGGCCATCGGCGACGGCCTGCGCGCGCGCGAGGCGATCGGCAGCACCGCCATCGGCCGCGGCGTCGCCATCCCGCACTGCCACAGCGCTGCCTGCAGCGCGCCGGTCGCGGCTTTTTTGAGGCTGGCCGCGCCGGTCGATTTCCGCGCCCATGACGGCTGTCCCGTCGACCTGGTGTTCGCGATGGTCGTGCCCCAAGGACAGGCGCAACAGCACCTCGACACCCTGTCCGAGCTCGCCGGCCAGTTCGCCGATGCGGGATTTCGCGACGCGGTCCGTGCCGCGCGCGACATCGCCGCGCTGCGCGCGCTGCTGCTGCGCCTCGACCTGCCGGGGGCACGCAGCGCATGAACGCGGCGATCACCGCCCGGGAGCTCTTCGAGCAGCTGCGCGGACGCCTCGGGCTGCGCTGGATCGCCGGACAGGCGGGCGCCTCGCGCCAGCTCGAAGCCGTCGACACCGTCGCCCGCCGCCCCTCGCTGGCCGGCTACCTCAACATCATCTATCCCAACAAGGTGCAGATCCTCGGCACCGAGGAACTCGCCTGGCTGGACGGCCTGGAGCCGCGGCAGCGCTGGGAGACGCTGGAGAAGATCCTGCAGTTCGGGCCGCTGGCGCTTGTGGTCAGCAAGGGCCAGCCCTGCCCCGAGGACCTGATCGAGATGGCGGAGGAATCCGGCATCGCCCTGTGGTCGTCGCCACGCCGCGGCCACGAGCTCTACAACGTGTTGCAGTACCACCTCGCCGGCGCGCTGGCGCGGCGGACCACGCTGCACGGGGTGTTCATGGAGATCTACTCCATCGGCGTGCTGATCACCGGCGAATCCGGCACCGGCAAGAGCGAGCTCGCGCTGGAGCTGGTCACCCGCGGCCACCGCCTGGTCGCCGACGATGCCCCCGAGTTCGCGCAGATCGCGCCCGACGTGCTCGACGGCACCTGCCCGGAGCTGCTGCAGGACCTGCTCGAGCTGCGCGGCCTGGGCGTGCTCAACATCCGCGAGATGTTCGGCGACACCGCGGTGAAACGGAACAAGTACCTGCGCCTGATCGTGCACCTGGCGCGCCCCGAGGACAGCCGCGAGTCGCGCGATGCCAGCGGCATGGTGCGGCTCACCGGCGACCTCGGCTCGCGCCGCGTACTCGATCTGGACGTGCCGATGATCACCCTGCCGGTGATGCCCGGCCGCAACCTCGCGGTGCTGACCGAAGCCGCGACCCGCGTGCACATGCTGCGCGCCAAGGGCGTCGATCCGGCCGCCGCCTTCCTCGCCCGCCACTCGCACTTCCTCGAACGGGGCACGCCATGAACACGACCGGCAACGGCGGCACCGGCAACGCGCTGGTCATCGTCAGCGGCATGTCGGGCAGCGGCAAGACCGTCGCGCTCAACACCTTCGAAGACCTCGACTTCTACTGCGTCGACAACCTGCCGGCGGAGCTGCTGCCCGAATTCGTGCGCAGCGCCACCCATCCCGAACGCGCGTCGCAGAAGCTCGCCGTCGGGATCGACGTGCGCAGCCGCGGCGACCTCGCGAACCTGCCCGAGTGGCTGTCGGCGGTGGGCGCGCTGGGCTTCGACCCGAAGCTGGTGTTCTTCGACACCGCCGACAACGTCCTGCTCAAGCGCTATGCCGACACCCGGCGCCGGCACCCGCTGACGCGCCTGGGCCTGGCGCTCTCGGACGCCATCGCGCTGGAACGCCAGGTGCTGCGCCCGCTGCGGCAGCTGGCCGACGTCACCATCGACACCAGCGACCTCAACGTCCACCAGCTGCGCCATCGCGTGCTGACCGAGCTCGGGCTGGCGATGGACTCGTCGCTGTCGCTGCTGTTCGAGTCCTTCGCCTACCGCCGCGGGCTGCCGCCGGACGCGGACTTCGTGTTCGACGCCCGCGCCCTGCCCAATCCGCACTGGGATCCGCGCCTGCGCCCGCTGTCGGGCCGCGACGGGCCGGTGCGCGAGTACTTCGAGGCGCCGGAACAGGCCGACGTCGCCGCGTTCCTGGGCCAGGTCAACGCCTTCCTCGACGCCTGGCTGCCGCGCATGGACTCGTCCACGCGCAGCTACGTGACCGTAGCCTTCGGCTGCACCGGCGGCCGCCACCGCTCGGTCTACCTGGCCGAGGCCGCCGCGGAACACGCCCGCAGCCGCGGCTGGAGCGAAGTCGCCACGCACCACCGCGAACTCGACTGAATCCGCCGACGCCGGCCGCAACGCGCACGCGGCGCTTCCGGACCGTCATGCCGCTCTGCTAGTTTGTGCCGATGGCCGTCGGAATCCTGCTCGTCACGCATCTCGGAATCGGCACTGCGCTCGCCGCGGTGGCCGGCCGGCTGCTGGGCACGCTGCCGTTGAAGGTGGAAGTGTTCGAGATGTCCTACGACGCCGACCCCGGCGCGGCCCTGCCCGCCGCCAGCGCCGCGCTGCGCCGTGCCGATGGCGGCGACGGCGTGCTGGTGCTGACCGACCTCTACGGGGCCACGCCGGCCAACCTCGCCGCGCGACTGGCGCAGCTGGGCACGCCGGTCCGGCGCGTGTCCGCGCTCAGCCTGCCGATGCTGCTGCGGGTCCTGAACTATCCCGAGCTTCCGCTCGACGCGCTGCCCGCGGTGGCGGCGGCCGGCGCGCGGAACGGAGTGCTGCACGATGACGCATGAGGTGGGCCGGCCATGATCGAACGCGAACTGCTCGTGTCCAACCGGCTCGGCCTGCACGCGCGCGCCACCGCGAAGCTGGTGCAGCTGCTGTCGGGCTATGACGTCAACGCGACCCTGACCGCCAAGGGCCGCGAGATCAACGCCAAGAGCATCATGGGGGTGATGCTGCTCGCGGCCGGGCACGGCACCGCGGTGACCCTGCGGGTCGAAGGCGGCGACGAGGCCGCCGCCGCCGACGCCGTCTGCGCCCTGTTCGAGCGGCGATTCGACGAGGACAGCTGATGCGCCGGCTGTACCCCGGCCACGGCGCATCGCGGGGCAACGCCCTGGGCCGAGCGCGCGTGCGCCAGCCGCATGCGCTGGAAGTCGCCGAGGAGCGCATCGCGCCACACCAGGCCGCGGCCGAGGTCGCGCGCCTGCACGAGGCCATCGACACGGTGCGGGCCGAGCTGCGCGACCTGCGTTCGCGCCTGCACGGCGCGCTGGCGCACGAGGTCGGCGAGTTCCTCGACCTGCACGCGCTGCTGCTCGACGATCCGGAGCTGCTGCAGGGCCTGGATGGTCTGATCGCCAACGAGCTGCACGGCGCCGACTTCGCGCTGCGCGTGCAGCGCGACCGCCTGGCCGCGGTGTTCGAAAGCATGGACGACCCCTACTTTCGCAGCCGCGTGGAGGACATCGACCACGTCATCGGCCGCATCCACTCGGCGCTGCACCGGCACGACGCGCAGGTCACCGGCGTCGCCGGCGAGATCCTGGTGGCCGACAGCCTGGCGCCGTCCGAGATCGCGCGCCTGCACACGCGCGGCGTGCTCGGCATCGTCACCGCGGGCGGCAGCATGCTCTCGCACACCGCGATCCTGGCGCGCAGCCTGCACCTGCCGCTGGTGGTGGGCTCGCCGCAGGCGCTGACGCAGGTCAACGACGGCGACGTGCTGATGATCGACGGCGCCACCGGGCTGGTGATCGTCGATCCGGACGCCGACGACCTGCGCGCCCACCGCGAGCGCGTGCGCGAGGGCAAGCGCGAGCGCCGCCAGCTGCACCGGCTGCGCCGCGAGCCGTCGCGCACCGTCGACGGCGTCGACATCCGGCTCTATGCCAACGCCGAGACCCGCGAGGACGTCGCCGAGGCGCACGCGCTGGGTGCGGCGGGCGTGGGCCTGTACCGCACCGAGTTCCTGTTCCTGCAGCGCGACGAACTGCCGTCCGAGGAGGAACAGTTCGTCGCCTATCGCGACCTCGTGCTCGGCATGACCGGGCGCATCGCCACCATCCGCACCCTCGACATCGGCGCCGACAAGGCCGACGGCAGCGGCCTGGCCCTGCCATACGAACCCAATCCAGCGCTGGGCGTGCGCGGCGTGCGCCTGGCGCTGCGCCGGCGCGAGGTGTTCACCAGCCAGCTGCGCGCGATCCTGCGGGCCTCGGGCTACGGGCCGATCCGCATCCTGCTGCCGATGGTGGCGCGCCGCGAGGAACTGCTGGCGGCGCGGCGCCTGGTGCGCACCGTCGCCACCCGCCTGCGCCGCGAAGGCCACGCGGTCGCCGACGGCATCCCGCTGGGCGCGATGATCGAGGTCCCGGCCGCGGCGATCGCATTGCCTGCGATCATCGACCTGGTCGACTTCGTCTCCATCGGCACCAACGACCTGGTGCAGTACCTGCTCGCCGCCGACCGCGGCAACGACGCCCTGGCCGATCTGCACAGCCCGCTGCACCCGGCCGTGCTGCAGCTGCTGCACCAGGTGATCACGACGGCACGCACGCACGGCCGGCCCGCCGCGGTCTGCGGGGAAATGGCCGGCGATGCGCTGTTCACGCCGCTGCTGCTGGCGCTGGGGCTGGAGGAGTTCAGCCTGCATCCCGGCAACCTGCTCGAAGTGCGCCGTGCGATCCGCGCGCAGGAGCTTGCTGCATTGCGCACGGCCGCACCGGCGCTGCTGCGCGCGCGCGACCAGGCCGGCATCGAACGCTGGCTCGCGGCGGTGGCGGCGGCCTGATCGCCGTGCGCGGGGTGTGCAGCAGCGTCGGCGCGGGCGATAATCCGCGCATGAACGCCTGACCCTGTCGCGCTGATGTCGCGCGACGCGCTCCTCGGAAGCATTCCATGGCCGAAGCCGTCCGCCACGACAAGACCGCGCGCCAGCTGCGCCTGCTCTCCGATGCGCTCGACAGCGGCCGCCTCGGGCCCGTCCGCCGGCTGATCAACACGCTCGCGCCGGCCGAGATCGGCAACCTGCTGGAATCGCTGCCGCCCGACCGCCGCATGGTGGTCTGGGGCCTGGTCGACGCCGAGGACGACGGCGAGGTGCTGGTCCACGTCGGCGACGAGGTGCGCGAAAGCCTGATCGCGGACATGGATCCCGACGAGCTGGTCGCGGCGGTCGAGGACCTCGACATCGACGACCTCGCCGACCTGGTCGAGGACCTGCCCGAGGCCGTCACCGGGCAGATCCTGCAGTCGATGGACCGCGAGAACCGCGAGCGCCTGGAGCAGGCGCTGTCCTACGAGGAGGACACCGCCGGCCGCCTGATGAACCCCGACGTGGTGACGGTGCGCGCCGACACCACGGTGGACGTGGTGCTGCGCTTCCTGCGCCTCAGGGGCGAACTGCCCGAGAACACCGACCACCTGTACGTGGTCAACCGCCGCCACCAGCTGCTGGGCTGGGTGGCACTGCAGAAGCTGGTGACCAGCGAGCCCGGGGTGCCGATCAACAAGCTGATCGACGACGAGCTGACCGCGATCCACGCCGCCGAGTCGGCCGAATCCGTGGCCCGGCAGTTCTCCGACCATGACTGGGTGTCCGCGCCCGTGGTCGACGAGGGCAACGTGCTGCTGGGCCGCATCACCATCGACGACGTCGTTGACATCATCCGCGAGCAGGCCGAGCACCAGGCGCTGGGCGCCGCCGGCCTGGACGAGGACGAGGACCTGTTCTCGCCGGTGAAGCGCGCGGTGCGCGGCCGCATCGTGTGGCTGGGCGTGAACCTGGCCACCGCGTTCCTGGCGGCGGCGGTGATCGGGCGCTTCGAGGCCACGATCGAGAAGATCGTCGCGCTTGCGGTGCTGATGCCGATCGTCGCCGGCATCGGCGGCAATGCCGGCATGCAGGTGCTGACCCTGATGGTGCGCGGCCTGGCGCTGGGCCAGGTGGGCGCGAGCAACGCCGGCGTGCTGCTGTGGAAGGAAGTGCGGGTGGCGCTGATCAACGGGCTGCTGATCGGTGGCTTCGTCGGCCTGGTGGCGTTCGCGTGGTTCCAGGACTGGCTGCTCGGCGTAGTCATCACCGCGGCGCTGGTGATCAACTTCTCCTGCGCGGCGCTTGCCGGCGTGCTGGTGCCGCTGGCGATGAAGCGCGCCGACGTCGACCCGGCGGTGGCCGGCGGCGTGGTGGTGACCGCAGTGACCGACGTGGTCGGCTTCTTCAGCTTCCTCGGCCTGGCGACCGTCATCCTGCTGCGCTGAGCGCCGGGCCACGCCTCGTTCCTGGTTCCTGCGCCTCCTGCGTTCCCCGTGCTTCTGTAGGAGCAGCTACAGCTGCGACCGGCCACGGACCCCGGCTGCGATCACGGGCCGCCGCATGCCGGGGTCGCAGCTGTAGCTGCTCCCACGGAAAATCAGGACGCGGGAAACGGGGAGGGGCGCGGGATCGCGGATCACGCCAGCAGGGCTTCGAGCACCGCCATGCGCACGGCCACGCCGTTGGCCACCTGCCTCAGCACCAGCGACTGCGGGCCGTCGGCGACCTCGTCGCTGATCTCCACGCCGCGGTTCATCGGCCCCGGGTGCAGTATCACCGCGTCCGGCGCGGCGCGGCGCAGGCGCGCGGCGGTGAGGCCGTAATCGCGGTGGTAGGCCTCGAGCGAAGGCACCAGGCCCTCCTCCATGCGCTCGCGCTGCAGGCGCAGCATGAACACCGCGTCGACCCCGTCGAGCGCGGCATCCAGGTCGCCCCCGACGCTGCAGCCGGCCAGGGTGGCGTCGTCGGGCAGCAGGCTGGCCGGGCCGCAGGCGCGGATCTCGCCGATGCCCAGCGCGCGCAGCGCGTGCAGTTCCGAGCGCGCCACGCGCGAGTGGCGGATGTCACCGACCACCGCGACCTTCAGCGCGCCGAAGTCCGCGCCCTTGGCCTGGCGCAGGCTCAGCACGTCGAGCAGGCCCTGGGTCGGGTGCGCGCTGCGGCCGTCGCCGGCATTGACCACGGCGGTCCCGGGCTGCGCGGAGGCGGCCAGCATCGCCGCGGCGCCGTCCTCGCGGTGGCGCACGATGAATCCGCGCACGCCCATGGCCTCGATGTTGCGGAAGGTGTCGAGCGCGGTCTCGCCCTTGCTGGTCGACGAGGTCGAGGCGTCGAAGGCCAGCACGTCCGCGCCCAGCCGCTGGGCGGCGCGCTGGAATGACAGCCGCGTGCGCGTGGACGGCTCGAAGAACAGGGTGCAGGCCGCGACCCCGGCCAGCGCGGTGCGCGGGTCGGCGGCGCCCTCGCCGTCGATGAAGGCCTGGGCGCGGTCGAGCAGCGCCACCAGGGTCGCGCGCGGCAGGCCCTCGAGGGTGAGCAGGTGGCGCAAGCGGCCGTCTTCGGTGGTCTGCAGGCTCATGCGGAAGCGTCGTGCGAAGGTGGATCGGGGTCGATGGCGACGGCGTCGGCGGGGGATGCCAGCCAGCGTTCGACGATGATCGCCGCGGCCACGGCGTCCAGCGCGGCGGCGTCGCGGCGGCGGCGGCGGCCCTCGGCTCGGTCGACGGCGAAGCGCTGCGCGGCCTCGACCGAGCTGGAGCGCTCGTCGACCATCACCACCGGCAGCCGGAAGCGGCGCACGAGTTCGCGCGCGAAGGCGCGGGCGCGCTCGCGGATCGGCTGGTCGCCGCCGTCGAGGGTCATCGGGTCGCCGACCACGCAGCCGTCCGGACGCCATTCCTTCAGCAGGCGCTCCACCGCAGCCCAGTCGACGTGGTCGGCGTGCACATCGACCACGGCCAGCGCGCGCGCACCGTGCCCGAAGGCGCTGCCCACGGCCACGCCGATGCGGCGTGCGCCGACGTCGAAGCCGAGCACGGTGCCGTCGGCGCGGATCGTGGCCATCAGGCGTGCCCGGCGTAGCCCGGCATGTGCGCCATGTCGACGCCGATGCGGCCGGCGGCGGCCTGCCAGCGCGACTCCAGCGGCAGCGCGAACAGGATCTCGCCGTCGGACGGCACCGTCAGCCAGCTGTTCTCGCCCAGCTCGGCCTCGAGCTGGCCGGCGCTCCAGCCGGCGCAGCCCAGGGCCACCACGACCCGGGCCGGCCCTTCTCCGCGGGCCATCGCCTCGAGCACGTCGCGCGAGGTGGTCACGCGCAGGTCCTCGGCGACGCTGAGGCTCGACTCCCAGTCGCGCGCACCGTCGTGGATCACGAAGCCGCGCTCGGGATGCACCGGGCCGCCGGCGAGCACCGGGGTGGCGCACAGCGCGGCGTCGTCGCAGGCGATGCCCATCTGCGCGAAGATCTCGCCCAGGGTGTAGTCGGAGCGGCGGTTGACCACCACGCCCATGGCGCCGCCGGCGTCGTGCTGGCACAGCAGCGACACGGTGCGCTCGAAGTTCGGGTCGGCCAGCGACGGAAGCGCGACCAGCAGCTGGTTGGCGAGCGGTGTGGGCTGGGCGGACATGGCGCCATTCTAGCCAGTGCCGCGGCATCGCGCCCGGCCGCGGCTACCATGGCCGCCACGCCAACGCCGCGAACCCGCCATGTCGACAGCCACCGAACTCCCGCGCAACGAACGTGCCTTCATCGTGCTGCTCGCCGTGCTCCAGGGCGGGCTGATGTACCTGGCGCAGAAGGGGCACGCGGCGGGCTGGTGGCCGTTCGCGGCGCTCGGCGGACGGGTCTGCTGGTACAGCCTGGTGCTGGCGGTGCCAACGATGATGGCGCTGGGCGTGGTGCGCCTGCGCGATGCGCGCTTCTGGCAGCACGCAGCGGGCACGGCGCTGGTCGTTGGCGGGCTGGCGGCCTGGGCGGCCTGGAACGCCACCGGCGGCCCGGCCGTGCAGGCGGACAGCGTGCTCGGGCCCTTCGGCGCCTCGCTCGCCATCGGCCTGTTCGTGGCCCTGCCCTGGCTGCAGTGCCGCCTGGCGCATGGCCGCTGGCGCGCGCCCTATGCCTGCCTGTTCGAACACGCCTGGCAGAACACGCTGACGCTCGCCCTCGCGGCGCTGTTCACCGGCATCTGCTGGCTGGTGCTCTACCTGTGGGGCGCGCTGTTCGCGCTGGTGAAGGTCGAGTTCTTCCGCGAGCTGTTCCGCGAGGATGCCTTCGTGCATCTCGCCACCGGCGCGATGGCGGGCCTGGGCGTGCTGATCGGCCGGACCCAGCACCGCGCGGTGATGGTCGCGCGCCAGGTGCTGTTCGCGATTTTCACCGGGCTGCTGCCGCTGCTGGCCTTCATCGCCGCGCTGTTCGTGGCCAGCCTGCCCTTCACCGGCCTGGAGCCGCTGTGGGAGGTGCGCTCGGCGGCCGCGACCCTGGTGACCGTGGTCGCGCTGCTGGTGGCCTTCACCAACTCGGTGCTGCAGGACGGCGAAGGTGCCCGGCCCTACCCCGCCTGGCTGCGCCGCCTGGTCGACGCCGGCCTGGCGCTGCTGCCGGTGTATGCGCTGCTCGCGCTGTACGCGCTTTGGCTGCGCATCGACCAGCACGGCTGGACCGCCGACCGGGTCTGGGCCGTGCTGCTCGCGCTGGTCGTCGCCGGCTACGCCTTCGGCTATGCCTGGGCGGTGCTGCGCGGCCGCGACGGCTGGCTGTCGGCGATCCGGCCGGTGAACCGCGTGATGTCGCTGGCGGTGGTGGCGCTGGCGGTGCTGGCCAACACGCCGCTGCTGGATCCGCACCGGATCAGCGTGTCCAGCCAGCTGCAGCGCCTTGCCGACGGGCGCACCGCACCGGACGACTTCGACCTCGAGTGGCTGCGTTTCGACAGCGGCCGGCGCGGTTGGGAGGCGACGCTGGCGCTGCGCGCGCATCCGGCCTGGGCGACGGATCCGGAACGGCTGGCGGAACTCGAGCGCCTGCTCGCCCGCCAGAACCGCTGGGGCGACTGGCGGGCCGACGCGCCCGCGGACGCGCCCGAGCGCGACGCGGCCTCGCTGCGCGCACAGGTGCGCCTGGCCGAGGGCGCCGTCGCACCCGGGGATGACTGGTGGAACGCGCTGGCCGCGGGCATGGGCGAACGCAACTGCGCCGCGGCCTCCGACGACTGCATCCTGCTGATGCCCGAGCTCGACGGCGACGGCGCGCCCGATCCGATGCTGTGCACGCTCGGCAACGGGCCCGGCGCCTACTGCGTGATCCATGCGCGCGGCAAGGACGGCACCTGGGCGCCCGCCGCATGGTTCGAACTCTGGCCCGAAGGCAGGTCGGAACAGGCCTGGCGCCGCGCGCTGCGCCAGGACCTGCTGGCCGGACGCGTCGAGCCCATGCCACGCAGCTGGCCCGACCTGCGGATCGGCGACGGCAACCGGCGCCGGCTGGAGATCATCGAAGACGACGCGGACGCGCCCGGGACCAGGTAGCCGTCCGTGCCCCTGCGGACCGCTCGCGTGCCGCCGATCCGGCGGCGCCCGGCTCAGCCCAGGCCGAACCGGACCTCGTCCGCCGTCGGCACCCGCACCGCCAGCACCTCCAGTTCGGCGCGCACGCGGCGCCCGGCCAGCGGATGGTTGCCATCGACGGTGATCGTGTCCGCCGCCACTGCCGTCACCACCACGTCGAGCGGGCCCTTCGCGGTCGTGGTCTCGAGGCGGTCACCCACCTTCGGCTCCGTGGCCGCGCGCCACATGCTGCGCGGCAGGACCTGCACCAGCGCGTCGTGCCGCGGGCCGAAGCCGTCCTCGGGCGGCACCACCACCTCGAATCGCTCGCCGGCGCTGCGCCCTTCCAGCGCCTGCTCCAGCCCGCGCGCGATGCCACCGGTGCCGTGCATGTAGGTCAGCGGCTCGTGGCCGCGGGTGCTGGTGATGGGCGCGCCGCTGTCGGCGTCGGTCAGCGTGAAGTGCACGGTGGCGATGCGGCGGTCTGCAATGTCCATCGTCGGCGGGATCCTCGGCGGGTATCGCCGCATCCTCGCCAGCGCGCCGCGCGCGCGCAAGCCCGCAGGCGCGGCGACGTGACCGGATTCGCAGCCGCGGTGCCGCGCCCGCCGTCGATGCCCGCCACGGCAGGCGGCCCGCCCGCCGGAAACACGAAGCCCCGCGCGTGCGGGGCTTCGTGCGTGGACCGGATGCGCTGGCGTGATCAGCCGGCGACGGCGGCTTGGTAGCGGCGCTCGACCTCGTTCCAGTCGACGACGTTGTAGAACGCGCCGATGTAGTCCGGGCGACGGTTCTGGTACTTCAGGTAGTAGGCGTGCTCCCACACGTCCAGGCCCAGGACCGGGGTATTGCCCGAGCCGATGCCCTTCATGAGCGGGTTGTCCTGGTTGGCGCTCGACTCGACCGAGAGCTTGCCGGCCTTGTCGACCGACAGCCAGGCCCAGCCGCTGCCGAAGCGGGTCAGCGCGGCCTTGGTGAAGGCTTCCTTGAAGGCCTCGAAGCCGCCGAGGTCGCTCTCGATGCGCTCGGCCACCTTGCCCACCGGCTGGCCGCCGCCCTCGGGCGACATCACCGTCCAGAACAGGGAGTGGTTGGCGTGGCCGCCGGCGTTGTTGCGCAGCGGACCGCGCTTGTCCTCGGGCAGCGCGTCGAGGTTGGCGATGATCTCCTCGGCGGACTTGTCGGCCCACTCGGTACCTTCCAGCGCCGCGTTGGCGTTGTTGATGTAGGTCTGGTGGTGCTTGGTGTGGTGGATTTCCATCGTCTGCGCGTCGATGTGCGGCTCGAGCGCGTCGTACGCGTAGGGCAGCTTGGGCAGGGTGAACGCCATGGCAGGTCTCCAGTGGTGGATGTATCGGCCCGCCATTGTCTCCCGCGGCAGGTAAAAAGTGCGCAAAAGGAAAGGTTCTCCCCAACCGAGGGGAAGAACGCGGCGGGGCATCGCGGTGCTTCTACGCGTGGCCTGCTGATGCAGGCCGCCGGAAAGGTGGTCGTGCTGCGGTGCGATGCCTGCTGCCGCTCATGTCCCCCGGCTGCGGCCTGCGGCCACAGCCTCCTCCTTGACTTCCCGTCAGCAGGCATCGCACCGCAGTCCGGAACAGTGCCGCCGGTCCAAGGATGGTGGAAGCGTCGCCCCCGGAGCCGCTGGAGAAGGGCAGAACGTTGACGCGCCTCGCGGCTCACGCAAGGGCCAATAGCCCACGCCGCGTTTTTTCCAACGGCCCGCCGGGGCCTTGCACGCTTCGGCGCGTGGCCTGCTGACGGGAAGTCAAGGAGGAGATGCCGGCCCCTGTGGGGCCGGCATCGGGGGACATGAGCGGCAGCAGGCCATGCGTCGAAGCGCCGCGATGCCCCCACCCCCACCCGCGCTCTTTCCCTCAGCCGGGAGAAGAACCAGGGAAAAGGGCGCCACGCGGGCGCCCTGTCCTGGACACGCGAAACGCTGCGTCTCAGGTGACCTCGGCCACCTCGACCCCGTCCAGGCCCTGCGACAGCGTGCGCGCATCGCCACCCTGGGCCAGCTTGATGCGCAGGCGCACCTCGTTGGCGGAGTCGGCGTAGCGCAGCGCGTCCTCGTAGGAGATCTCGCCGGCCTGGTAGAGCTCGAACAGGCTCTGGTCGAAGGTCTTCATGCCGAGATTGGTCGACTCCTTCATGACCTCCTTCAGCTTGTGGATCTCGCCGTCGCGGATGTAGTCCTGCACCAGCGGGGTGCCGAGCATGATCTCCATCGCCACCCGGCGGCCCTTGCCGTCGGGCGTCGGGATCAGCTGCTGCGCGACCACGCCCTTGAGGTTCAGCGACAGGTCCATCAGCAGCTGGCCGCGGCGGTCCTCGGGGAAGAAGTTGATGATGCGGTCCATCGCCTGGTTGGCGTTGTTGGCGTGCAGCGTGCACAGCACCAGGTGGCCGGTCTCGGCGAAGGCGATGGCGTGGTCCATGCCCTCGCGGGTACGCACCTCGCCGATCATGATCACGTCCGGCGCCTGGCGCAGGGTGTTCTTCAGCGCGTTCTCCCAGCTGTCGGTGTCGATGCCGACCTCGCGCTGGGTGATGATGCAGCCGTCGTGCTTGTGCACGAACTCGATCGGGTCCTCGATGGTGATGATGTGCCCGGTGGAGTTCTGGTTGCGGTAGCCGATCATCGACGCCAGCGACGTCGATTTACCCGTGCCGGTGGCACCGACGAAGATGATGATGCCGCGCTTGGTCATCGCAAGCGTCTTGATGATTGGCGGCAGGTTGAGCTCTTCGATCGACGGGATCCGGGTTTCGATCCGGCGCAGCACCATGCCCACCTGGTTGCGCTGGTAGAAGCACGACACGCGGAAGCGGCCGACGCCGGACACGCCGATGGCGAAGTTGCACTCGTGGGTGCGCTCGAACTCCTCGCGCTGCGGCGGCGTCATCACGTTCAGCACCAGGTCGCGCGCCTGCTGCGGGGTGAGCGGGTTCTGGGTGATCGGCGAGATCTTGCCGTGGACCTTCATCGACGGCGGCATGCCGGCGGTGATGAACAGGTCCGACGCCTTCTGGTGCGCCATCAGCTTGAGGTAGGAGGTGAAGTCGATGGCGCTCATGGAATGCTCCGGTTACTCGAACAGCCGCTTGTCCTTGGCATAGTCCTTCGCCTGCGCGCGCGTGATCATGGCGCGCTTCACCAGGTCCTGGAGGTGCTGGTCGAGCGTCATCATGCCGTGCTGCTGGCCGGTCTGGATCGCCGAATACATCTGCGCGACCTTGTCCTCGCGGATCAGGTTGCGGATGGCGGGCACGCCGACCATGATTTCCCAGGCCGCGGTGCGCCCGCCGCCGACCTTCTTCAGCAGCGCCTGCGAGATCACCGCGCGCAGCGACTCCGACAGCATCGAGCGCACCATCGGCTTCTCGCCGGCGGGGAACACGTCGATGATGCGGTCGATGGTCTTGGCGGCCGACGAGGTGTGCAGGGTGCCAAACACCAGGTGGCCGGTCTCGGCCGCGGTGAGCGCCAGGCGGATGGTCTCGAGGTCGCGCAGCTCGCCGACCAGGATGTAGTCCGGGTCCTCGCGCAGGGCCGAGCGCAGCGCCTCGTTGAAGCCGTGGGTGTCGCGGTGCACCTCGCGCTGGTTGATCAGGCACTTCTGCGCGGTGTGCACGAATTCGATCGGGTCCTCGATGGTGAGGATGTGCCCGTACTCGTTCTTGTTGATGTGGTCGACCATCGCCGCCAGCGTGGTCGACTTGCCCGAGCCCGTGGGGCCGGTGACCAGGATCAGGCCCTGCGGCTGGTCGATCAGCTCCTTGAAGATCCGCGGCGTGCCGAGGTCCTCGAGCGTCAGCACCTCGGACGGAATGGTGCGGAACACCGCGCCCGCGCCGCGGTTCTGGTTGAAGGCGTTGACGCGGAAGCGCGCCAGGCCGGCGATCTCGAACGAGAAGTCGACCTCGAGGAACTCCTCGTAGTCGCGGCGCTGCTTGTCCGACATGATGTCGTAGACCAGCGCGTGCACCTGCTTGTGGTCGAGCGCCGGGATGTTGATCCGGCGGACGTCGCCGTCGACGCGGATCATCGGCGGCAGGCCTGCGGACAGGTGCAGGTCCGACGCCTTGTTCTTGACTGAAAACGCCAGAAGTTCGGCGATATCCATGCATGCTCCCCAGCGGCAGTGCAAGTTGTTGTCGAGACGCCGGACCGGGTCGCGGCTGGCGCCAGAGTACTCCCCGGGGGCAGTATAGCCCCGTATCCGCGTCACAGAACCAGCGCGGCAGGAGGAGCTGGCAGATGCCGACGGGACCCCTCGCGCGCGTCCTCGACTCGATGGAAAACGCGGCCGCCGACGTGGCGCGGCCAGCGCCGCGCCTGGTCGCCGTGGGCAAGACCCGCTGCGCCGGCGAGATCGCCGCGCTGGCCGCGGACTGGGCGCGGCTGCGCCCGGGCGCCACCCTCGCCTTCGGCGAGAACTACGTGCAGGAGGCCGCGGCCAAGGTCGCCGCGCTGGACGGCAGCGGTATCGAATGGCACCTGATCGGACACCTGCAGTCGAACAAGGCGGCGCAGGCCGCGGCGCTGTTCGACTGGGTGCAGTCGGTCGACCGGCCGAAGCTGGTCGCCGCCCTGGCCGCGGCGCGCACGGAGTCGCGGCCGCCGCTGAACGTGCTGGTCCAGGTCAACGTCGACGGCGAGGCCGGCAAGCATGGCTGCGCGCCCGGCGACGTCCCGGCGCTGGCGGCGGCGATCGCGGCGCAGCCGCGGCTCGCGCTGCGCGGGCTGATGGCGATCCCCGAACCGCATCCGGACCTCTCGCGACGCCGCGAGGCCTTTGCCGCCATGCGCGCGCTGCACGAGGCGCTCCGCGCCGACCATCCCGGCGCCGACACGCTGTCGATGGGCATGAGCGCGGATTACCCGGAGGCGATCGCCGAGGGCGCGACCATGGTGCGGATCGGCACCGCGCTGTTCGGGCCACGCGCGAAGGCCTGAACCGGCCGCGACGTCGCCGGCGGCGACGCAAGGCCTGGAGGCGTTCGCGGGCACGGCCCACCCGGGCGACAATGCCGCCCTGTCCATCCAGAGAGGCCGCGCCATGCCCCGTCCCGCATCCACGTTGGAAGACACCACCGCCTTCATCGGCGGCGGCAACATGGCGCGCAGCCTCGTCGGCGGCATGGTCGCGCGCGGCGCCGACCCCGCCGCCATCCACGTGGCCGAACCCGTGGACGCGCTGCGCGAGGCGCTGGCGCGCGACTTCGGCGTGCGGGTGCATGCCGACGCCGGCGACGCGGTGGCGGGCGCCGGCACCTGGGTGTTCGCGGTCAAGCCGCAGGTGATGCGCACGGTCTGCGAAGGCCTGGCCGCGCGCGCGGGCGACGCCCGTCCGCTGGCGGTGTCGATCGCCGCCGGCATCACCACCGCGCAGCTGTCGGCGTGGCTGGGCGGCGACGCCGCGGTGGTCCGGGCGATGCCCAACACCCCGGCCCTGCTCGGCGCCGGCGTCACCGGCCTCTACGCCAACGCCGCCGTCGACGCGGCCGGGCGCGAACGCGCCGCTTCGCTGCTGTCGGCGACCGGCGAGACCGTCTGGATCGCCGACGAAGCGCTGATGGACGCGGTCACCGCCGTCTCCGGCAGCGGGCCGGCGTACGTCTTCCTGCTCGCCGAGGCCATGGAGGACGCGGCCCGCGCCCAGGGCCTGCCCGCCGACGCCGCGCGCACGCTCGTGACGCAGACCCTGCTCGGCGCCGCGCGCATGCTCACCGAAGCCGGCGAGCCGCCGGCCGGACTGCGCCGGCGCGTGACGTCTCCGGGTGGCACCACCCAGGCCGCGATCGAGGCCTTCGAGGCCGGCGGCCTGCGCACGCTGGTCGCCGAGGCGATCGCGGCCGCGACGCTGCGCGGCCGCGAACTGTCCGCCGCCAACGACTGAGGCCGCGCCTCAGTTCTGGTTGATGCCGTAGCGTCCCGGGCCCAGCAGGGCGATCGCCACCGCGGTGCCGAGGAACATGCCCTGCAGCTCCAGCGCCCAGCCGCCCTGGCCGTTGAGCTGGTCGAGCTGGCCCATGTGCGCCAGCACGATGGCGACGACCATGTTGATGGCCACCAGCACCGCGCCGATGCGCGCGTGGACGCCGAACACCAGCATCAGCGGCGCCAGCACCTCGCCGATCAGCACGCCATATGCCAGCACGCCGGGCAGGCCCGCCGCCTCGACCATGCCTTCGATGCCCGACATGCCGCCGCGCAGCTTGGCGATGCCGTGCAGCAGGATCAGAACGCCGAGGGTCACCCGCAGCAGCAGCTTGCCGAGGTCCTGCATCGCAGCCTGGTTCATGTCGCGCTCCCCGCATCCGTGGTCGAGGCGGCGATGATGACAGAGGAGGTGGTCGCAGCTGTAGCTGCTCCCACAGAAGCAGCCGCCCCGGCCGTAGGAGCAGCTATAGCTGCGACCGACTCCCCCGCTCCGCTGCGCCTCCGTCCCGCCGCGCCGCCCAGCCGTGGACGATGCCGGCCAGCGCCTGCACGCCATCGGTCAGCGCCGCGGGCCCCGGCTGCAGGATCAGCGGCGACTTCACCTCGTGCAGCTCGCCGTCGCGCACCGCCGGGATCGCGTCCCAGCCCGGCCGCGCCGCGACCCGGTCAGGGCGGAACTTCTTGCCGCACCAGGAGCCGATGATGATGTCGGGCGCACGCCGCACGACCTCGCCGGCGTCGGCCAGGATGCGCTGCTTCGCGAGCGGCTCGGCCGCGTGCTCGGGGAAGACATCGTCGCCGCCGGCGATGCCGACCAGCTCCGAGACCCACCGGATGCCGGTGATCGGCGGGTCGTCCCATTCCTCGAAGTAGACGCGCGGGCGCCGCGACAGCGTGGCGGCGCGCGCTGCGACCTCGTCGAGCCCGCGCTGCAGCCCGTCCGCGTACGACTCCGCGCGCGCCGACGCACCGACCAGGGCACCCAGCCGGCGCACGTAGTCGAGGATGCCGTCGACGCTGCGATGGTTGCTGATCCACACCTCCACGCCCCGGCGCACCAGCTCGGCGGCGATGTCGGCCTGGATGTCGGAGAAGCCGATCGCGAGGTCCGGCGCGAGCTTCATGATCTCGTCGATCTTCGCGCTGGTGAAGGCGCTGACCTTGGGCTTCTCCTTCCGCGCCCGTGGCGGGCGCACGGTAAAGCCGCTGATGCCGACGATGCGGTGGTCCTCGCCGAGCGCGTACAGCGTCTCGGTGGGCTCCTCGGTCAGGCAGACGATGCGGCGCGGGCTGCGAAGGGGCGTCGGTGCCACCGCACTCACGGATACAGCATCCGCTTGCTGCAGTCGCCGGCGAGGTCGCGCTCATACAGCCAGCGCTCGTGCCAGCGGTATTCGGCGGCGTACCAGAACTCGATGCGCTCGGGATCCACGCGCAGGCCGGTCCAGCGCGGCGGGCGCGGCACCTCGCGGCCCTCGAACTCGCGCTCGGCCTCGGCCAGGCGGCGGTCGAACTCGTCGCGCGACTCCAGCACCTCCGACTGCAGCGAGGCCCAGGCGCCAAGCTGGCTGCCACGCGGGCGGCTGGCGAAGTAGGCGTCGGCCTCGGCCTCGTCGACGATCGCGACGCCGCCCTCGACGCGTACCTGCACGCCCAAGCGCACGCGCGGCCAGTGGAACAGCAGCGCCGCCCGCGGATTGGCCTTGAGCTCGCGGCCCTTGCGACCGTCGAGGTGGGTATAGAAGACGAAGCCGCGCGCGTCGTACGCCTTCAGCAGCACCGTGCGCAGCGAGGGCCGGCCATCCGGCGTGGCGGTGGCGAGCTGCATCGCCGTGCGGTCGGGCTCGCCCGCGGCGAGGGCCTCGTCGAACAGGGTGTCGAAGGTCTGCAGGGCTTCGGCGTACAGGTCGTGCATCGGCAGGGGTGCTCCGCTGGGTTCCGGTGCGCAGGCCGGGCCCGCGCCTGGGCTATCGTGCCCGGATGGCGACGCGCTTGCACACACGGGGCTTCGATGCGCGGCTCGTTTCGGCGGTCCTCGACGACGCGCTCACCGCCGGCGCCCGCGTCTACGGCATCAGCGGCCTGCAGGGCAGCGGAAAATCCACGCTGGCCGCGCAGGTGGCGGCCGAAGCCGGCCGCCGCGGCCTGCGCTGCGCGGTGCTGTCGATCGACGATTTCTACCTGCCGCGCGCGGAACGCATGCGCCTGGCGCGCGACGTGCACCCGCTGCTGGCCACGCGCGGCCCGGCGGGCACGCACGAGGTGGCGCTGGCGATCGGGATCCTCGACGCCCTGCGCGCCGGCGAGGGCGCCGCGCTGCCGCGCTTCGACAAGCTGGCCGACGACCGCCTGCCGCGCACGCAGTGGCCGCGCGTGGACGGCGCCGACCTGGTGCTGTTCGAAGGCTGGTTCCTCGGCACGCCCGCCGAGGACGCATCGGCGCTGGACGCGCCGCTCAACGCGCTCGAGCGCGACGAGGACGGCGACGGCCGCTGGCGGCGCTGGTGCAACCGGGCGCTGGCCGATGCGTATCCGGCGCTGTGGCGCCGCATCGACCGCCTGCTCCTGCTGCAGGCGCCGTCGTTCGAGGTCGTGCCCGGCTGGCGCCGCGAGGCGGAGCGGGCGCTGGCCGCCGCGCGCCCGGGCATGCCGTCGATGGACGATGCCTCCCTCGACCGCTTCGTGCAGCACTACGAGCGCACCAGCCGCCAGGCGCTGCGCACGCTGCCGGGCATCGCCGACCGCGTCGTCGCGCTGGATGCGCGGCGGCGGCCGGTCCCGCCCGGCGGCCTCAGTCGACCACGAAGCTGATCCGCAGGTTCACCCGCCACTCGGTGATGTTGCCGCCGCCGTCAGTGACGACCTTGGTTTCGTTGATCCACGCGCCCTTGATGTTCTTCACGCTCTCGGCGCACTTCGCGAGTCCCTTGCGCACCGCGTCCTCGACGCTGGTGGGCGAGGAGGCGTTGATTTCGATGACCTTGGCAACCGACATGACGTGCTCCTTGTTTGCTGGCGCCGCCCACCCGGGCGGCAGGAACGCGCATGCTGGGCGACGCGCCGTTAAGTTGGCGCATCGCCGCCGCGCCGGGCTGCTAGCATCGTCGCGCTCCCCCGATCGAAACCTCCGCGCCATGACTCCAGCCCGCCACCTCGTGCTCGTCGGCCCCATGGGCGCCGGCAAGACCTCGATCGGACGCTGCCTGGCGAAGCTCTTCGGGCTGCCCTTCGTCGACAGCGACCACGAGGTCGAACAGCGCACCGGGGCCACGGTCCCGACGATCTTCGAATGCGAGGGCGAGGCCGGCTTCCGCGCGCGCGAGCGCGAGACGCTGGCGACGCTGCTTGCAGGCCCGGCGGCGGTGCTCGCCACCGGCGGCGGCGCCGTGCTCGATGCCGGCACCCGCCGGCTGCTGGCCGCGAACGGCTTCGTGGTGCACCTGCACGCGGACGTGCCGACCCTGCTCGAGCGCCTCGCCCGCGACCGCAGCCGTCCGCTGCTCGCCGCCGGCGACCGCGAGGCGACGCTGCGCCGCCTCGCGTCCGAACGCGACCCGCTGTACGCCGAAGTCGCCGACCTGGTCTTCGACACCGCTCATCTCGCTCCGGCCGAGGCGGCACGCCAGCTCGCGAGCGAGCTGGACCGATGCTGGCAGCCCTCGCACGGCCGCCCGGTGGCGACGGAGCCCGCGGCATGAGCGCACGCCAGCGCATCGACGTCGGCGGCGCCGCGCCCTACGCCATCCACATCGGCCCGGGCCTGCTGGCCGACGGCGAAGCGCTCGCCGCACCGCTCCGCGGCCGCCAGGCGCTGCTGGTCAGCGACAGCCACGTCGCGCCGCTCCATGCCGACGCGGTGCGCGGCGCACTCCTCGCCGCGCGCCCGGACGCGCGCATCGACACCTTCGTGCTGCCGGCCGGGGAGGCCGCCAAGACCCTGGCCGGGTTCGGCGACGCCATCGCCGCCCTGGCCGCGCTCGGCGCCACCCGCGACGCCTGCGTCTACGCCCTCGGCGGCGGCGTGGTCGGCGACCTGGCCGGCTTCGCCGCGGCCTGCTGGATGCGCGGCATCGACTGCGTGCAGCTGCCGACCAGCCTGCTGGCCATGGTCGACTCCTCGGTCGGCGGCAAGACCGCGGTCGACCTGCCCCTGGGCAAGAACCTGGTCGGCGCCTTCCACCCGCCACGTGCGGTGTTCGCCGACACCGCCGTGCTGCGCAGCCTGCCCGACCGCGAGCTGCGGGCCGGGCTGGCCGAGGTGCTGAAGTACGGCGCCATCGCCGACGCCGGCTTCCTCGACTGGCTGTCCGGACGCGCCGGCGCGCTGCTGGAGCGGGAGGACGCGGCGCTGGCCGGGGCCATCGCGCGCAGCTGCGCGCACAAGGCCGCGATCGTCGAGCGCGACCCCTTCGAACACGGCGAGCGCGCCCTGCTCAACTTCGGCCACACCTTCGGCCACGCCATCGAGACCGCACAGGCCTACGACGGCCTCAACCACGGCGAGGCCGTGGCGGTGGGCATGGTGCTGGCCGCGCGGCTGTCGGCGCGCCTCGGCCATGCCAGCGAAGCCGATGCGGATCGCCTGCAGGCGGTCCTGGAACGCTTCGGCCTGCCGGTGGCCCTGCCCGCGGGCCTCGACCCGGACGCCCTGCTCGCGCACATGCGCCTGGACAAGAAGGCCCAGGCCAGCGGCCTGCGCTTCGTGCTGTGGGACGGCATCGGCCGCGCGCGCGTGGTTGCCGGCGTGCCCGCGGACGCGGTGCTCGCGGTCCTGCGCGGCGCCTGAGGCCCCGGACGGGCCGGTGGCGTAGAATCAGCGGTCCATGCGCCTGCTCCTGCAACAACGCCCCGATGGCCACGAAGCCCCGCGCTTCGTGCAGCTGATGCTGCAGCCCGACCTTCTGGGGGGCTGGACCCTGCTGCGCGAGACCGGGCAGATCGGCGGCCGCAGCAGCGTGCGCCGCGAGCAGTTCCTCGACCAGGCCTCGGCCATCGCCGCGCTGGAACAGGCGCGCGACCAGCAGCTCAAGCGCGGCTTCCAGCTGATGTTCGCGCAGGGCGCCGACGCCGCGCGCCGCTGAGCGCGCGGCGCCACCCACTTCGATACAGGACCAGAGACTTGTCGCAGACCCTCCGCAATGACCGCTTCCTCCGCGCCCTCCGCCGCGAACCCGTTGACTGCACGCCGGTGTGGCTGATGCGCCAGGCCGGGCGCTACCTGCCGGAGTACCGCGCCACCCGCGCGAAGGCCGGCAGCTTCATGGCGATGGCGACGAACCCGGAGCTGGCCTGCGAGGTCACCCTGCAGCCGCTGGAGCGCTTCGAGCTCGACGCCGCGATCCTGTTCTCCGACATCCTCACCATCCCCGACGCCATGGGCCTGGGCCTGCACTTCGTCGACGGCGAGGGCCCGAAGTTCGAGCGCCCGGTGCGCGACGCGGCGGCGATCGCGAAGCTCGGCGTGCCCGACATGGAAACGGAGCTGCGCTACGTGATGGACGCGGTGCGCGTGATCCGCCGCGAGCTCGACGGCCGCGTGCCGCTGATCGGCTTCTCCGGCAGCCCCTGGACGCTGGCCTGCTACATGGTCGAGGGCGGCGGCAGCAAGGACTTCGCGCGCATCAAGGCGATGGCGCACAACGACCCGGAGGCGCTGCACGCGCTGCTCGAGGTCAACACCAGGTCCGTCATCGCCTACCTCGCCGCGCAGCGCGCGGCCGGCGCCCAGGCGCTGCAGGTGTTCGACACCTGGGGCGGGGTGCTGTCACCGGCGATGTACCGTGAGTTCTCGCTGCCCTACCTCGAGCGCATCGCGCGCGAGCTCGAACGCGGCGAAGGCACGGAGCGCACGCCGCTGATCGTGTTCGGCAAGGGCAACGCCGCCTACCTCGGCGAGCTGGCCGGCATCGGCGCCGAGGGCGTGGGCGTGGACTGGCTGATCGACCTGGGCGACGCCGCCCGCGTCACCGGCGGCAGGGTCGCGCTGCAGGGCAACCTCGACCCGACCACGCTCTACGGCTCGCCCGACGCCATCCGCCGCGAAGTGCGCCGCGCGCTCGACAGCTACCGCGACGGCAACGGCGGCTCGCGCGAAGGCCACGTCTTCAACCTCGGCCACGGCATGTCGCCGGGCATGGATCCGGAGCACGTGCGCGTGCTGGTGGACGAGGTGCACGCGTACAGCCGGCGCTGACCGGCCCCCGGCACAGCCGGGACCGACGCCCGGACCAGGCCGGACCGCGACGGCGCGGGCCTGCGCACGCCACGCCTATCGGCCGTCATCCACCTGCGTGCGCAGCGCATCGATCGTCGCGCCCAGCATCGCCGCGGTCACCGGCTTGCGCAGGAAGGCGTCGAAGCCGGCCTCGCGGGCCAGCGGCTCGGCTTCGGCATCGGCGCGGGCGGTGACCGCGACCAGCGGCGCAGAAAAGCCGCCCGCGCGCAGCTGGCGGGCCAGCGCCATCCCGGTGATCCCGGGCAGGTCGAGGTCGAGCAGCGCCATGTCGAAGCGCGTGTTCGCCACTTCGGAGAGCGCCGCCAGCCCATGGGGCACGTGGGCCACGTCGTGGCCGAGCGCGCGCAGCAGGCCGGCGACGACGTCGGCGACGGTGGGGTCGTCCTCGACCAACAGCAGCGACAGCCCGCCCCCGGCGGCCCGCGCCACGGCGCCGGCGGGTTCCTTCGGGGCGGCCGGCGGAGTCGACTCCGGCAGCGGCAGGTCGAGGGTGAAGTCGGTGCCCTGCCCGGGCGTGCTGTCGAGCTCGATGCGTCCGCCCATGGCCACCGCGAGCTCCTGGCAGATCGCCAGCCCGAGCCCGCTGCCGCCGTAGCGCGCCGCGGTGCGCGCGCCGTCGGCCTGTTCGAAGCGGCGGAACAGATGCGCCTGCTGCTCCGCGTTGAGGCCCGGCCCGGTGTCCGAGACCACCAGGCGCACGCCGCCGCTCGCGATCGGCGCGGCCTGCAGCGACACGCTCCCGGATTCGGTGAACTTCACGGCGTTGCCGAGCAGGTTCAGCAGCACCTGGCGCACGCGGCCGGGATCGCCGAGCAGCCATCGCGGCGTGTGCGCGTCCACGTGCCGGCGGAACGCCAGCCCGCGCCTGCGCGCCAGCGGTTCGACCAGGCCGGCGACTTCGTCCAGCAGCTCCACCAGGTCGAACGGCTGCGCGACCAGCTCCAGCTTGCCGGCCTCGATGCGCGCGAGGTCGAGCGCATCGTTGACCAGCCGCATCAGGTGCTCGCCGGCGTGGCGGATGGCGTCGGCATAACCGCGCTGGCGCGGATCCAGCTTCGTGCCCAGCAGCAGCTCGCTCATGCCGAGCACGCCGGTCATCGGCGTGCGCACCTCGTGCCCCAGCGTGGCGAGGAAGCGCGTCTTCGCCAGCGAGGCCTGCTCGGCGAGCTCGCGCTTCTCCTCGTTGAGCTGCCAGGCATGGCGGCGCTTGAGCCGCAGCCGGTAGGCATGGGCGCCCCACAGCAGCAGCAGCGCACCGGAGACCGCGTACACCACCATCGCCAGCGGCGATGTCCACCACGGCGACTGCACGTGCAGCTGGATGACCTGGGCCGGGGTCCACTCGTCGTCGGCGGTGCGCGCCTGCACGTGCAGCCGGTACGGTCCCGGCTCCAGGCGCGCGAACACGCGCTCGCCGGCCGCGCCCGTCTCCACCCAGCCCGGGTCGTAGCCCTCCAGCCGGAAGCGGTAGCGGTGCGCGTGGGCGTCGGTGAACGAGAGCAGGCGCGCCACCACGCGCAGGTCGCGATCGTCGTGGCGCAGCGACAGCCCGGACTGTGGCGAGAGCGCGATGCGCTCGTCGCCGCGGCGCAGGTCGATCGACTCGATCGCCAGCGTCGGCATGCGCTGGCTCCACTCCACCTGCTGCGGATGGAACAGCAGCAGGCCGTCGGCGGTGCCCGCGGCGATGTAGCCCTGCGTGGACATCGCCACCGGGAATTCGCTGAACTCGTGGCTCGGCAGCCCGTCGCGCACGCCGTAGGTGCGCAGCCGCCCGGCCCCGGGATCGAAGCGCACCAGCCCGCGGACGGTGGTCAGCCAGACGATGCCGGCCGCATCGACCACGATCCCGCCCGGCGCGACCATCGGCAGGCCGTCCGCCTGGCCGACCCGCTGCAGCGGCTGCAGCGAGGCGCCGTCCCAGCGCCACGACGACAGCTCGCCGTACCCCGCCAGCCAGACCGTCCCGTCGCCGGCGATGGCCGCGCTGTAGGCGGCCGCGCCGGGCGCACCCGGCACCGGCGCGAAGACCCTCGCGCCGTCGTCCCAGGCCAGCAGGCCGGCCGACGTCGCCGCCCAGATCCCGCCATCGGGGGCCAGCAGCAGCTGCTCGATGCCCGTGGTCGCGTCCAGTCCGCGTCCGGTGCCGCGGTCGATGGTGTCGAGCACGCGCCCCCCGGCGTCGCGTAGCTGGATGCTCTGGTGGCTGGCCAGCCACAGCGTGCCGTCGCGCTGCTCCACGAACTGGGCGATGCGGCCGACCGGCGCGGCGTCGTCGCTGCCGTCGGCAAGCCAGCGCTGCTGTCGGCCGCTGCTTGGATCGAAGCGCACCAGGTGGTCCTGGCAACCCAGCCACACCTGGCCGTCGCGCGTCTCGACCACGCCGGTGATGAACAGCGTGCCGCAGGCGGAGGCCAGGCGATGTTCGACGCGCCCGGTCTCGGGATCGAGGTGGTCGAGCACGCCGCCGCTGCCGACCAGCCAGAGGCCGCGCCCCTGCCCGGCGGTGGACGGCGCGGCGCTGTACACGAAGGCGTTGGCCAGCGACGCCGGATCGCCCAGGCGCCGCTGCAGCACGGTGAAATTGCGCCAGTTCGCCGGCAGGTGCCACAGGCCGGCGTCGGTGCTCGCGAACCAGAGCCCGCCCTCGCGGTCCTCGTAGGCGCTCGACCAGGCCGGACGCACCAGCCCGCGGCTGGTGGTGCTGTACAGCGGGACGTTCGCGACGCGCTCGCCGTGCACCCAGGCCAGGCCGCTGCGCGTGTCCAGCCAGCGCGCGCCCTGCGCATCCTGCAGCAGCATGTTGAGCGCCCGCCCGCCCAGCACCGGATCGTTCCACGGCAGGGATTCGATGCGGCCGTCGGCATGGCGCACCCGGCCCTCGCCGTGGATGCCCATCCACAGGCTGCCGGCGTCGTCCATGGCCAGGCCGTCGACCATCAGCGTGCCGAGCAGCTCCGCCGGCAGCCGCGCGAAGCCGTCCCCGGTCCAGCGCGCGACGCCGCCCTTCGTTCCCACCCAGAGGCTGCCGTCGCGGCGGTCCACGACCAGGTGCGAGACGCCGTCCGACGGCAGGCTGTCGGGGTCGTCGGGATCGTACCCGTAGCGCCGGATGCGGCCGTCGGGCGACAGCCGGTGCAGGCCCCCGTCGGAACTCCCGAACCAGATATCGCCGTCGGGCGTGCCGTTGACCGACCAGATGTCGTTGCTCGCCATCTCCGGCCGCGTCGCACGGTCGTACCAGGTGAAGTGCTCGCGGTCGACGTCGAGCATGGCCAGGCCGGAGGTGGAGGTACCGATCCAGACGCGGTCGGCGGCGTCGACGTGCACCGACCAGACGAAGTTGTCGCGCAGCCCCTCGCCCACCCGCCAGATGCGGAAGCCGACGCCGTCGTAGCGGGCGAGGCCGTCGCGGGTGGCGATCCACAGGTAGCCGCGGCGGTCCTCCGCCAGCGCGTTGACGCGGTTGGAAGGCAGGCCGTCGAAGACGCTGATCTGCCGCGGCTGCGGCAGCTGCGGCATGGAAGTAGCGGCCACGCCCGCCGGCAGCCACAGCAGGCACAGCAGCAAACAGGTCCACCAGCCCCGCATCGAACTCCCCTCTCGCCCGCGTTGCCGATGGCATCCCGCGCCCCGCCGGCATCGTCGCAACGCCGCCGGGCCGGCGCAAGCTGCGCCACCGGAGCCCGGGCACTAGAATCGGCCGGACGCCCTGCCGGGCGCTGCAGGGCAACACCATGCGAGCCCACGGATCCCGTCTCCGCCTTTTCTCCATGGGCGTGCTGTGCGCGGCCCTCGCCGCCTGCGGCAGCGCGCCGCCGCGCCCCTTGCCCGCGGCCGACGGGCCTGCTCCGCTCCTGCCCGTGCCCGCTCCCGGTGCCGCGGTCTATTCCCTGGACCCGGTGCACACGCGGATCGCGATCGCGATCGACCACGCCGGATTCTCCAAAGCCATCGGCACCGTGTCCGGGACCACCGGCACCCTGCACCTGGTGCCGGACTCCTGGGAGGGCGCGCAGGTCGTGGCGGACATCCCGCTGTCGCGCCTCGACTTCGGCGACGGGGACTGGAACCGCGCGGTGGCGGCGGCCGGCCTGCTCGACAGCGGCCGCCATCCGACCGCGCGCTTCCGTTCGCTCCGCGTCGAACCGCTCGACGCCACGCGCGCGCGCATCCACGGCGAGCTGACCCTGCGCGGCACCACCCGCGAGGTCGTGCTCGAAGCCGTGCGCAACGGCCAGCGCCGGCATCCGCTGCCACCGTTCCGCCAGACCGCGGGATTTTCGGCCACGGCCACGCTCAGCCGCGCGGACTTCGGCAGCACCGCCTGGGGATCGGTGATCGGGGACGCGGTGGAGGTGCGGGTCGAACTGGAAGCCAGCCGCTGAGGGATCAGCCGAGGAAGCGTTCCAGGGCCGCGACGTCGAAGGGCCAGCCCAGTTCGCGCCCGGCACCGTCGCGCAGCACCGGCACCCGCTCGCCGTAGCGCGCCTCCAGCGCCGCGTCGCCGTCGATGAACACGCTCTCGAACTCGGGCGCGCGTGCGGCGGCGAGCACCTCGAGCGCGAGGTCGCAGAGGTGGCAGTCGTCGCGCTGGAACAGGACCAGGGGCATGCGCAGGGAACTCTCCGTGGGCGGCGCGCAGCGCGGGCGCGCGCGGGGCGGCGGCTATCATAGGCGCATCCACCAGCCTCCCCCTGGAACGCCATGGCCGTCAGCACGTTCGACCTCTACAAGATCGGCATCGGGCCGAGTTCCTCGCACACGGTGGGACCGATGCGGGCCGCGGCGCGCTTCGCCGAGCACTGGCTCGACGAGTCCGGCCGCCTGGGCGACGTGGTCCGCATCCGCGCCGAGGTCTTCGGCTCGCTGGCGCTGACCGGGCGCGGCCACGGCACCGACAAGGCGGTGCTGATGGGCCTGGAAGGCCACCACCCCAACAGCATCGACCCCGACATCATTCCCTCCGCGCTCGAGCGCATCCGCGGCGAGAAGCGCATCCGCCTGCTCGGCCGCCATCCGGTGGCCTTCGACGAGAAGCGCGACCTGGTGATGAACAAGCGCCAGAAGCTGCCGCACCACACCAACGGCATGCGCTTCACCGCCTACGACGCCAATGACGAGGTCATCGCCACGCGCGACTACTACTCGGTCGGCGGCGGCTTCGTGGTCAACCAGGACGAGGCCGCGGAGGACCGCATCGTCGCCGACACCACGCCGGTGCCGTATCCGTTCAACAGCGGCCGCGAGCTGCTGGCGCAGTGCGCCGAGCACGGGCTTTCGATCGCCCAGCTGATGATCGCCAACGAGCGCTCCTGGCGCAGCGAGGACGAGGTCCGCGCCGGTCTGCGCGAGATCCACGACGCCATGCAGGGCTGCATCCAGCGCGGCATCGCCAACGGCGGCACCCTGCCCGGCGGCCTGCGTGTCTCGCGCCGCGCGCCGGCGCTGTATGCCGAACTCTCCGAGCGCCCCGAAGCCGGGATGCGCGACCCGCTGACCACGCTCGACTGGGTCAACCTGTACGCGCTGGCGGTGAACGAGGAGAACGCCGCCGGTGGTCGCGTGGTGACCGCGCCCACCAACGGCGCTGCCGGCATCCTGCCCGCGGTGATGCGCTACTACGAGCGCTTCTGCCCGGGCGCGAACGAGCAGGGCGTGTTCGACTACCTGCTCACCGCCGCCGCCGTCGGCATCCTCTACAAGGAAAACGCCTCGATCTCCGGCGCCGAGGTCGGCTGCCAGGGCGAGGTCGGCGTGGCCTGCTCGATGGCCGCCGCCGGCCTGACCGCCGCGCTCGGCGGCACGCCCAGCCAGATCGAGAACGCGGCAGAGATCGGCATGGAGCACAACCTCGGCCTGACCTGCGATCCGATCGGCGGCCTGGTGCAGATCCCCTGCATCGAGCGCAACGCCATGGGTTCGGTGAAGGCGATCAACGCTTCGCGCATGGCGCTGCGCGGCGACGGCAAGCACAAGGTCACGCTCGACGAGGTCATCAAGACCATGCGCGACACCGGCCGCGACATGCAGGACAAGTACAAGGAAACCTCGCGCGGCGGCCTGGCGGTCAACGTCATCGAGTGCTGAGCGGGCCTCCGGCGCAATCCGTGCGGCCGGCGGCCACGCAGTCCGCGCGATTGTGCTTGAGCGCCAGGTCGCGGCCGACCTCGTAGCCCAGCCACGTCGACAGCACGAAGATCACGGCCACCATGGCGGCGATCCGCGTGCTGCGGCGCGCGAGGTAGTCGCGCGCTTCCGGGGTCTTGCCCGACAGCAACGCCACCGGCACTCCGAAGGCCCCGGCCAGGGCCTCTGCGACGCGCCTGGACGCCACGCCGCTGGCCTCGGCGTTTTCGAGGACCCCGGGTTCCAGGCCTGCGCGGGCGGGAAGCCCGGCCCGCGTCCAGCCGCGGTCTTCCAGTAGCCGCGTCAGCTGCCGGGGGTCGAGGACGATGTCGTCCGGGAGGGGGGCGTCGTGCATGGGTCACCTGTCCTGGCTGGAGGGAACCGCGATGTCCGCATGCGGGGCATGAGGGAACCACGCCGAGACCCGGACAGCCACACGACAACCACACGACAGTCCTTTCAATTCAATGCGTTGCGGCGACACGCGGGCCGCTTCGGGATCAGCGGCAGTCCGTACGGCCTGCCGCGATGCAGTCCTCCCGGTCGGCCTTGTCGGCGAAATCCCGCCCCACCAGGAAACCGACCAGCAGCGACAGCAGGAACACGATGGCCACGCCCACCACGATGATCGCGGTACGGAACTCCTGGTCCGCGGGCGGTGTGCCCGGCGCGGTGTCGCTCGCCGACCCGGCCGACCGGGGGGCGTCGGGATCCTCCATGCACAGCTCGGCCGGCGTCACCTCCAGCGCCGCGGCCAGGGCCATCCGCGTGTCCAGCGAAGCCCCGCCGCCAGTTTCGACGCGCTGCACGGTGCGCACGCTCAGGCCGGCGACCTCGGCCAGCTGCTCCTGCGACCAGGCGCGCCGCTCGCGCAGCGCGCGCACGGCGGCGGGATCGATCTTCATCGGGGTCGGTCATCCAGGGATCGGACCGCAATTCTGCAACACGTCGTCGAGCAGCGCCGCCGCGGTGACCTCCGCGCCGGCCCCCGGGCCGCGGATCACCAACGGCTGCGCCTGGTAGCGACAGCTCGTGATCGCCACGACGTTGTCCGTGCCGGTCCCGCTGCAGAGCGGATGCGACGGCGGCAGGGCCTGCAACCCCACGCTGGCGCCGCAGGCGTCCACGCGACCGACAAACCGCAGCTGCGTTCCGTCGCGCCGCGCCCGTGACAGCCGCGCGTGCATTGGCACGTCCAGCGCCGCGAGTGCATCGTCCACGTCCCCTGCCCTCGCGGCGGCAAGTGGTGCGGGCAGCAGCGGATCCAGCCGCACCTGCTCCGCATCCAGCGCGAAGCCGGCCGCACGCGCCAGGATCAGCAGCTTGCGGCGCACGTCCTCGCCGGACAGGTCGATGCGGGGATCCGGCTCCGCATAGCCGAGCGTGCGCGCCTCGCGGACCAGCGCCGAGAAGGGCTGGCGACCGTCGTGGCGATCGAGCAGCCAGGCCATCGAGCCCGACAGCACGCCCTCGACCGCCTCGATCCGGTCGCCGCCGGCCACCAGCGCCCGCAGGCTGCGCAACAGCGGCAGCCCGGCACCGACGGTGGCCGCGTCGCCGTGGCGCGCACCCGAAGCCGCCGCGGCCTCGGTGATGGCCTGCGCGCGTGCAAGGCCGGCGCCGGTGCCCAGCTTGTTGGCGGTGACGACGTGCACGCCACGCCACAGCCATTCCGCGTGCCAGCCGGCCACGGTGTCGCTGGCGGTGGCATCGACCAGGATGTCGCCGCGCTGCAGGCCGACCGCCTCGACCCACGGCGCCCAAGGACCGCTGCGCGGCGGCGCCGCGCGGACGCCGGCCAGCGCCGCGGCCGGGTCCTCCACCGCATCCTCCCGCAGCGCCCGCGAGTTGGCGATCCAGGCGAACCGTGGCAGCGCCACGCCCATGGCACGCAGCCGCGCGCAGCGCGCCACGAAGGCGGTCCCGACCACGCCGGTGCCCAGGAGCGCGAGGCGCGGCATGCGGCGCGGTTCCAGCACCGGGACCGGTGCCCGCCGCCCTGCGCCGGCCAGCGTGCTGACCACGCTCATGCGTCCAGCCCGGCCAGCACGGCGCAGGCGGCGACCGGGCTGGCATCGCCGGCCGCGGGGGATGCTGCTTCGGCACGCGCCAGTGCATCGGAGACGTCCGCCAGGAGGTCCGCACAGGCCTCGATGCCGATGGACAGCCTCAGCAGGCCCTCGGGAATACCGGCCTTCGCGCGCGCGGCGGGCGTCATCGCCGCGTGCGTCATGGTGGCGGGGTGTGCCACCAGGCTTTCCACGCCGCCCAGCGACTCGGCCAGCGTGAAGCAGCGCAGGCCACCGACGAAGGCGCGCATCGCGTCCTCGCCCCCGCGCAGCTCGACGCTCAGCATCGCGCCGAAACCGGCCTGCTGGCGCGCGGCCACGGCGTGCCCCGGGTGGGATTCGAGTCCGGGCCAGTACACCCGCGCCACCGCCGGGTGCGCGTCGAGATGGCGCGCGATGGCCTCCGCGTTCTCCTGGTGCACGCGCATCCGCGCATCGAGGGTGCGCAGGCCGCGCAGCGCCAGGAAGCTGTCGAAGGGCGCGCCGGTGATGCCGAGGGCGTTGGCCCACCAGGTGAAGCGCTGGTGCAGTTCGGGCGTCGCCGCCACCACCGCGCCGCCGACCACGTCGCTGTGGCCATTGATGTACTTGGTGGTCGAGTGCAGGACCGCGTCGGCGCCGAACGCGATCGGGGTCTGCAGCGCAGGCGACAGGAAGGTGTTGTCGACCGCGACCAGCGCGCCGGCCCGGTGCGCCGCCTCGACCACGAAGCGCAGGTCGGTGATGCGCAGCAGCGGGTTGGACGGCGTCTCCACCAGCACCAGCTTCGGCGGCTGCGCCAGCGCCGCGGCCAGCGCGCGCGGGTCGGTCAGGTCGACGGTGGCCAGTTCGAAGTGGCCCTTGCGCGCCAGCGCGTCGAACAGGCGCCAGCTGCCGCCGTAGGCGTCGTGCGGTACCAGCACGCGGTCGCCCGGCTCGAGAAGCGCGTGCAGCAGCAGCGTGACCGCCGCCATGCCGCTGGACGTGACCACGCCGCCCGCGCCGCCCTCGAGCTCCGCCAGCGCCTCGCCCAGCAGGTCGCGGGTCGGATTGCCGCTGCGGGTGTAGTCGTACTCGCGCTTGCCGCCGATGCCATCGAAGCTGAAGTTCGACGACAGCACCAGCGGCGGCACCACCGCGCCGAAGGCCGCGTCGTGGTCGATGCCGGCGCGCACGGCGCGGGTGGCCGGCGCGGGCCCGCGGTAGACGGCGCTCATGCCGCCACCTCCGCCGCCAGGGCATCGCGCAGGATGGCGTCGAAGCGGCCGTCGTCCTTGAGGAAGGCGTCGTGGCCGTGCGGCGAGCGCAGGACGCGCAGCCTGGCGGGTCCGGCCAGGCCTTCGACCAGGGCCACCGCCTCGGACAGCGGCACCAGCGGATCGCCTTCCACCGCGACCACGGTGGCCGGCACGTCGATGGCGGCCGGATCGACGCGATGGATGTCCAGCGACTCCGACAGCCGCTGCCAGGCCACCACCGGCGTCTTCGCCACGAAGCGCGCGCCGGCGGCGTCGAGATAGTCCTCGGCGGCCACGCGGACGCGGCCGTTCACCACCTCGGCCGGCGCGTCGAAGCGCTCGGCGAAGCCGTCACCGCTGCGGTAACCGAGCATCGCGAACTGCCGGGCCAGTGCCAGGCCCTGGCCGTCCGCACACTGCAGTTCGCCCAGCGCCACCGCGCGGCGCTGCAGGGCACGCCACGCCGCCGCCCATGGATGGGCGCGGTGCGCGCCGCTCACCGCCACCAGCCGTTCCAGCCGCGTCCCATGCCGCGCCGCGAACTGCAGCGCCACCGCGGCGCCGTAGGAATAGCCGACGAAGGCGCGCAGCCGCGCGATGCCCAGCGCATCGAGCAGCACCGCCGCGGCATCGGCCTGGTCGGTGGTGTCGATCACCGCGTCGAGACCCCCGTCGGCGCCGACGTGGTCGAAGGCCAGCAGGCGCAGGCGTGCCGGGTCCAGCGCGCGGCCTTCCCCGACCACGGCCCCGGCCCAGCCACGCTCCGGGAACGTCGCGCTGGCTGCGAGGTGGCGACTGGCGGAAATGCCGCCGGACACCAGCACGACCGGTGCGCCTTCGGGACCTGCGAGTTCGTAGGCCAGGCGCAGCGGGCGGCAGCCGGCATGGCGCATGGGCAGCACCACATCGACCTGCCCGCGCACGGCGGGATGGCCGCCGCCGGCTGGAGCGGCGATGGAAGGTGGCACGGCGGCGTCCGCCTGCGGGTCGCATGCGGACGGGATCACGGTGGAGGAGAGGGCGCGGTCTTCGAGGCTCATGGCGATATCCGGAGGAGGACAAGGCCATCGATGCCGCGGGGCATGCCGGTGCGATGGGCGTCGCCCGACGGCGGCGACGCGACGGGAACCGCCACGTGGGCGGTCCTCGGCCATCTTCCGGTGGACACACAGGTCCCCGCAGGACTTGGCACAGCGAACGGGGCTTGCGCCCCATCCAGTTGCCCCGGCGTCGTCGGGCCTGTCCCTCGGCCGGTCTCGATGGATGGCGTGCAGGTTGGCAGCGCCCGCGACGATTGTCAATCGCTTTATCCGGATAAAGCGATTGATCAGTTCCCGGCGCCACGGGCGCCCGCCGACCTCCCGCGGACGCGCCCGCGGCCGCATAATCCGCGCATGTCGAAATCCATCCTTGCAGCGGCGCTCGCCCTGGCCGTCGCCGGCTGCGCCAGCACCTTCCTGCCCGCGTCCTCCCCTCCTTCCGCCACCGTCCCGGCTTCGAACCTGGTGGCCGAGGCCTGGGTCTCCCCCGAGCTTCCGGACGAAGAACTCGATTCGATCGCCACCTGGGCAGACGGCGACGGCGGCACCCTCCTGCTGGCCACGGGCAAGTCGACCCACCGCCTGGCGCTGTTCGATGGCGACAGCGGCGCGCCGCTGCGCACGGTCGGCGCGCGCGGCAAGGCCCCGGGCGAGTTCACCCGGCCCAACGGCCTGGCCGTGTCCGGCAACATGCTGTTCGTGGTCGAGCGCGACACGCCGCGCGTACAGCTGCTGTCGCTGCCCGACCTCAGGCCCCAGGCCTCCTTCGGCGGCGACGAGCTGCGCGCGCCCTATGGCATCTGGCTGCGCGAATCCGCGCACCGCGAACTCGAGGCCTTCGTCACCGACAGCTTCATGTACGGCGAGCGCCATGACGTGGTCCCGCCGGCGGAGGAGCTCGCCCAGCGCGTTCGCCGCTATCGCCTGCGATTCGACGACCAGGGCCACCTCGACGCCACCTACGCCGGCTCCTTCGGCGAGACCGACGGCCCGGCACGGCTGAACATGGTCGAATCGATCGCCGGCGACCCGGTGCACGACCGCCTGCTGGTGGCCGAGGAGGACCGCACCAGCCCCTCCAACCTGCATGTCTACGGCTTCGACGGCGGCTGGAGCGGCCGCAGCCTGCCCGAAGGCACCTTCGCCGGCGAGGCCGAGGGCGTAGTGCTCTGGGCCTGCAGCGCGCGCAGCGGCTACTGGCTGGCGGTGGACCAGCAGGCACCGCTGACCTGGTTCCACCTCTTCGACCGCGAGACGCTCGCCCCCGCCGGCAGCTTCCATGGCGCGGTGACCGCGAACACCGACGGCATCGCCCTGCATGCCGCGACCACGCCGCGCTTCCCCGGCGGCGTGCTGTACGCGGTGCACGACGACCGTGCGGTGTCCGCCTTCGATCTGCGCGACATCGCCAGGCAGTTGGACCTGGATCCCGCCTGCGCGGACTGATCCGTGCGTGCCCGTCCTCTCCTCAGGGTGCGGTCAGCCGGCTTCGCCCTGGCGGTGGCGATCACCGTCGCGGCCCTGGCGGTCGCGTCGCCCGCCCTCGCAGCGGACGACGGCCCGGCACCGCTGGCGCGGCTGGACATCGTCGACCGCGGGCAGGGTCCGGAAGCCTGGGCGGAAAACCTGCTGTCGGGTCCGATCGAAGTGGTGCTGCGTTCCATCGGCCCCGCGCCCCCGGCGCAGCCGGCGCTGCCCGCACGCGCCACGGTCCCGGCTCGCGCGCGGGTGCTGGTCAGCCGCATCCAGCGCGCCGATGCGCAACTCGTGCTCGAGGTCGTCCCGGGGCATCCCGGCGCGCGTCCGCTCGACGTGGAGTACGCCTGGCCGCTGGGAACGCACGTGCTGCGCGTCGGCCAGGGCTGGGGCGGCGTTTTCAGCCACCGCGACGACGAGAACCGCCATGCCGTCGACTTCGCCGTGCCCGAGGGCACGCCCGTGCTGGCGGCGCGCGACGGCGTGGTGATGCAGGCCGAGGCCCGCTTCGCCGGCGGCGGCCTGCGCTCCACCGACGACACCGCCCGCGCCAACTTCATCCGCATCCTCCACGACGACGGCACCATGGCCCTCTACGCCCACCTCGCCCCGGGCGGCACCAGCGTCGCCGCGGGCGACCGCGTGCGCCGCGGCCAGCGCATCGGCACCTCGGGCAATACCGGCTACAGCGGCGGCCCGCACCTGCACTTCGTCGTCCAGGCCAACCGCGGCCTGCGCCTGGCCTCGATCCCGTTCCGGATGTTCGGCCCCGGCGGGATCCTGCGTTTCAGCGAGACTGCGGCGGGCGTGGAGTAAGGGCAAAAGATTTGCCACGGATGACGCGGATGGGCGCGGATTTACACGGATAAAGCAGAAGAGACGAAAAAGCGTCTTTGGCCGCGGATCTGCGCGGATCTGCGCCGATTGCGCGGATCCGGGCAAGGTGCCTTTGCCGCAGGGTCGCAGGGCTGGAGGGGGTCATGGCGTGGAGCACCCTTCGCCCTGGCTTGATCCGCGAAAATCCGTGTCATCCGCGTCATCCGCGGTAAAACGCCCGCCCTCACTCCCGCCGCAGCCCTACAGCCCCCCGTATAATCCCCGGCTTCCCCGTAGAGTCCCGGCGCCAGCGCGGCGGGTATCGCCATGCCCGACGTTGCCGCCGAAGCCCGCCGCCGCCGCACCTTCGCGATCATTTCGCACCCCGACGCCGGCAAGACCACGCTCACCGAGAAGCTGCTGCTGTTCGGCGGCGCGATCCAGATGGCCGGCTCGGTCAAGGGCCGCAAGGCCGCGCGCCATGCCACGTCCGACTGGATGAAGCTCGAGCAGGAGCGCGGCATCTCGGTCACCAGCTCGGTGATGCAGTTCCCCTACGGCGACCACATCGTCAACCTGCTCGACACCCCCGGCCACGCCGACTTCGGCGAGGACACCTACCGCGTGCTGACCGCGGTCGACAGCGCGCTGATGGTGATCGACGTCGCCAAGGGCGTCGAGGAGCGCACGATCAAGCTGATGGAGGTGTGCCGCATGCGCGACACGCCGATCATGACCTTCATCAACAAGCTCGACCGCGAGGGCAAGGACCCGATCGAGCTGCTGGACGAAGTGGAGACGGTGCTCGGCATCCAGTGCGCGCCAGTCACCTGGCCGATCGGGATGGGCAAGCGCCTGAAGGGCGTGGTGCATCTGGTCAGCGGCGAAGTGCACCTGTACGAGCAGGGCCGCAACTTCACCCGCCAGGATTCGACGATCTTCGCCTCGATCGACGATCCGCAGCTCGAGGCCCGCATCGGCGCGCAGATGCTGTCCGAGCTGCGCGACGAGCTGGAGCTGGTGCAGGGCGCGAGCCATGCCTTCGACCTCGACGAGTACCGCGCCGGGCGGCAGACGCCGGTGTTCTTCGGCTCGGCGGTGAACAACTTCGGCGTGCAGCCGCTGCTCGACTTCTTCGTCAGGCACGCGCCCTCGCCGCAGCCGCGCGAGACCACCGGGCGCGTGGTCGCCGCCGACGAACCGAAGCTCAGCGGCTTCGTGTTCAAGATCCAGGCCAACATGGACCCGCAGCACCGCGACCGCGTCGCCTTCATGCGCGTGTGCTCGGGCCGCTTCGAGGCCGGCATGAAGGCCTTCCACGTGCGCAGCGGCAAGGAGATGAAGCTCGCCAACGCGCTGACCTTCATGGCCAGCGACCGCGAGATCGCCGCCGAGGCGTATCCGGGCGACGTGATCGGCATCCACAACCACGGCACGATCTCGATCGGCGACACCTTCACCGAGGGCGAGCAGTTCACTTTCACCGGCATCCCGAACTTCGCGCCCGAACTGTTCCGCCGCGCGCGCCTGCGCGACCCGCTGAAGCTCAAGCAGCTGCAGAAGGGCCTGGAACAGCTGAGCGAGGAAGGCGCCACCCAGTTCTTCCGCCCGCTGATGTCCAACGACCTGATCCTGGGCGCGGTCGGCGTGCTGCAGTTCGACGTCGCGGCGTACCGCCTCAAGGCCGAGTACGGCGTGGACGCCATCTTCGAACCGGTCGGCGTGGCGACCACGCGCTGGATCCGCTGCGACAGCGAGAAGAAGCTGGAGGAGTTCCGCGAGAAGAACGCCATGAACCTCGGCCTCGACGCCGCCGGCGAACTCGTCTACCTCGCGCCGAGCCGCGTGAACCTGCAGCTCGCGCAGGAGCGCTGGCCCGACGTCCGCTTCGACGCCACCCGCGAGGCCGCGCACACCCGCCCGGAGGGATGATGACGCTTCGGCCGCGGTAACGCCCGCGTATGGCATGATCGTGGCGTCCTCCCCCGGGATTCCACCGTGACCGCGATGAGCCTGCGCGAAAAGCGCGAGGAGCTGGCCAGTGCGCTGACGCACGGGCTGGGCGCGACGGCCGCACTGGCCGGCGGGGCAGTGCTGGTGACGCTGGCGGCGGTCTTCGGCAATGGCTGGCAGCTGGGCGCGGCGATCGTGTTCGGCATCACCCTGCTCATGCTCTACCTCGCGTCGACGCTGTACCACGCCTTCCAGCATCCGGTGCTCAAGGGCCGGCTGAAGGTGTTCGACCACTGCGCGATCTACCTGCTGATCGCGGGCACCTACACGCCGTTCACCCTGGTCGGACTGCGTGGCCCCTGGGGCTGGGGACTGTTCGCCGCCATCTGGACGCTGGCGCTGGCCGGCGTGGTGTTCAAGCTGTTCTACACCGGGCGGTTCAAGCGCCTGTCGACGCTGGTCTACGTGGCGATGGGCTGGCTGGTGCTGGTGGCGATCAAGCCGGTGCTGGCCGCGCTCGATGCCTGGACCTTCGGCTGGCTGATCGCCGGCGGTGTGTTCTACACGCTGGGCACGATCTTCTACCACCGCGAGTCGATCCCCTACTCGCATGCGATCTGGCACCTGTTCTGCATCGCCGGAAGCGTCTGCCACTACGTCGCGGTGATGGCGCAGGTCACGCTGCCGGCCTGAACGGCGGCCATCACGTTCACTGCTGTTTTACCGCGTTCGCGGGAGGCTGGCCTCCGCATTCCACCGGAGCCGGCGCATGCCGACGGAGCCCACTTCCCCAGCCGGCCCGCGCGCCAAGGCGCTGCGGGCCATGCGGATCCATCCATGGCGGACGGCCACGGCCGTTGCGGCGGTCGCGCTGATGGTGCTGGTGCTGCTGTGGGACTGGAACTGGTTCAAGGGCCCGATCGAACGCATCGTCTCGGCGCGCACCGGCCGCAGCTTCGACATCGGCGGCGACCTCGACGTCGACCTCGGCCGCACCACCATCGTCCGCGCCGACCGCCTCGCGCTCGGCAACGCGGACTGGTCCGACAGCCCGGAGATGGCGACCACCGACCGCCTGGAGTTGCACGTCCGCGTATTCCCGCTCCTGGCCGGCCGTGTGCACATTCCGGAACTGCGCCTGGCCAGTCCCGACCTGCTGCTGGAAACCGGCGACGAGGGCGGCAACTGGATCTTCGAGGGCATGTCCGGCGAGGGCGAGGGGCCGCGCATCGACCACCTGCAGATCGACGCCGGCAGGCTGCGCTTCATCGACGCCGGCCAGCAGACCGACGTGGATCTCGCGGTCGCCAGCGAGGACAGCGGGGACCCGTCGTTGCGTCCGCTGTCGCTGCACGGCGACGGCCACTGGAAGGGCGAGCCGTTCGAACTCACGGGCGCGGTCGCGTCTCCGCTCGCGCTGCGCGAGACGGAGACGCCCTACGCCATCGACCTGCGCGCCTCCGCCGGCGCCACCCGCGCCCACGCGCGCGGCGCGATCACGCGCCTCCTCGGCCTGTCCGCCTTCGACGTCCAGATGGCGCTGTCGGGCAAGGACCTGGAAGACCTCTACCCGCTGCTCGGCATCGCGCTGCCGCACACGCCGGCCTACGAGCTCGACGGCCGCCTGGTCCGCGACGACGCGGTCTGGCGCTACGAGGGCTTCAACGGCAAGGTCGGCGACAGCGACCTCGCCGGCACCGCGAAGATCACCACCGGGCGCGAGCGCCTGCTGTTCGAGGGCGACCTGCGTTCGAAGCGGCTCGACTTCGACGACCTCGCCGGCTTCGTCGGCGGCGCCCCGGACAGCGGTGCCGGCGAAACCGGCAATGCCGAGCTCGAAGCCGAGGCGGCCGAGCGCGCCGCCGAGGGCAAGCTGATCCCGGACACGCCCTACGAGCTGGCCAAGCTCCGCACCATGGACGCCGACGTCCGCTGGAAGGCCGGCCGCATCGAGGCGCCCGGCTGGCCGCTGGACGACATGGACGTCCACATCCTGCTCGAGGCCGGCCTGCTCAGGCTCGATCCGCTGGACTTCGGCGTGTCGGGCGGCCGCATCCGTTCCACCGTGCGCATGGACGCGCGACAGGACACGATCCAGACCCATGCCGCAATCCGCGCGCGCGGCCTGGAGATCGGCCGGCTCTTCCCGGACGCCGAACTGGCGCGTGACGCCGTGGGACGCATCAGCGGTGACGTCGACCTGGCCGGCACCGGCAATTCGGTGGCGCGCATGCTGGCCACCGCCGATGGCGCCGCGACGCTGGGCATGGGCCGCGGCGCGATCAGCAACCTGCTGCTCGAACTCGCCGGCCTGGATATCTACGAGGCGCTCAAGTTCCTGCTCGGCAAGGACCGCAAGGTGGCGATCCGCTGCGCCTTCGGCGACTTCTCGGTGCAAGACGGCGTCATGGCCACCCGCGCCCTGGCCTTCGACACCGAGGACACCATCATCGTCGGCGAGGGCACGGTGGATTTGGGCGAGGAGCAGCTGGACCTGGTGCTGAAGCCCCGGCCCAAGGACCGCAGCATCCTGGCGCTGCGCTCGCCCCTGGTGATCGACGGCAGCTTCCGCGATCCGGGCTTCCGTCCCGACATGGGGCGGCTCGGCCTGCGCGGCGCGATCGCGCTGACGCTGGCCAGCATCACCCCGCCGGCTGCCCTGCTGGCGACGCTGGAGCTGGGCCCGGGCGAGGACAGCAACTGCGGCGGCGAGTACGCGCAGTAGCGCCGCGGCGCGGTCAGGAGGTGATGTAGCGCTGCAGGTGCTCGAGTTCGCGCTGCTGCTCCTCGATCACCGCTTTGACCAGGTCGCCGATCGAGACCAGCCCGACGACCTCGTCGCCGGCGACCACCGGCAGGTGCCGCACGCGGCGCTCGGTGACCAGCTGCATGCAGGCCTCGGCCACGTCGTCCATGCGCACTGTGGCGACCTCGGCGGTCATGATGTCGCGCACCGGCGTGTCCTTCGAGGAACGCCCTTCGAGGACGATCTTCCTGGCGTAGTCGCGCTCGGACACCATCCCGGCCAGCCGCCCGCCGGGCTCCAGCACCACCAGCGCACCGATCCCCTTCTCCGCCATCAACCGGATCGCGTCGATCACCGCCGCATCCGGCCCGATCGCGAAGACCTCAGGGCCCTTGGACTCCAGCAGTTGCCTCACCGTACGCATCGCAGCCTCGCTCGCTCGTGGGTGGCGTGGCCGAGCATACCCCTTCGGCCGGGCGCCAGCTGTCGACGAGATAGAGCGGACGCTGCTTCGACTCCTCGTACAGGCGCCCCAGGTACTCGCCGATCAGCCCCAGCGCCACCAGCTGCACACCGCCCAGGAACAGGATCACCGCCATCATCGTCGGCCAGCCCGCCACCGGGTCTCCCCAGAACAGCGCCTTGACGATGATCCACAGGCCGTAGCCGAAGGCCACCAGCGCGGTCGCCACGCCGGCGTAGGTGGCCATCCGCAGCGGCGCGGTCGAGAAGCTGGTGATGCCTTCCAGGGCGAAGTTCCACAGTCGCCAGGCGTTGAACTTGCTGCGGCCGGCCAGTCGCGGCTCGCGGCGGTAGGGCACGGCGATGCGGTTGAAGCCGATCCAGCCGAACAGGCCCTTCATGAAGCGATGGCGCTCGCGCAGCTCGCGCAGCGCCGCCAGCGCGCGCGGCGACAGCAGCCGGAAATCGCCGGTGTCAGTGGGCACGGGCGTCTTCGACAGCCGGTGCATCACGCGGTAGAAGCCATGCGCGGAGGCGCGCTTGAACCAGCCTTCACCCTCGCGCGCCAGGCGCGTGCCGTGGACGTCGTCGTAACCCTCGCGCCAGCGCGCCACGAACCGCGGGATCAGCTCGGGCGGATCCTGGCCGTCCGCGTCGAGGATCAGGGCGGCGCCATCGACGACGCGGTCGAGGCCGGCGGTCAGCGCCGCCTCCTTGCCGAAGTTGCGCGACAGCCGCATCAGCGAAACGCGCCGGTCGGCGGCGGCGAGCGACCGCAGCACCGCCCAGGTGTCGTCGGTGCTGCCGTCATCGACGTAGAGCACGCCGCCATCGACGCGATCGCCCGCGGCCATCGCATCGAGGACGGTCGCGAGGCGACGATGCAGTTCAGGCAGCGACTGCGCCTCGTTGAAGGCGGCCACCACCACGGTGAGACGATCGCGGGTCATCCTGCAATCCTATCGTGGCCGGGGTCACTCCAGCTGCCGCAGCCAAGCCTCCCCGCCGAGGTTGCGCATGTTGCGCTGGATCCACTGCGCGCGGCGCTGCACCCAGGGACCGGGCCGGTGGGCGCTGTAGCGTCGCGGGTTGGGCAGCACCGCGGCCAGGCGCGCGCTTTCTCCGGCCGTCAGCGCCGCGGCATCCTTGCCCCAGTAGCTGCGCGCGGCAGCCTGGGCGCCGTAGATCCCGTCGCCGAACTCGGCCACGTTGACGTAGACCTCGAGGATGCGCTGCTTCGGCCACAGGGCCTCGAGCAGCAGCGTGTACCAGGCTTCGAGGCCCTTGCGCACCCAGCTGCGCCCGCTCCACAGGAACAGGTTCTTCGCCAGCTGCTGGCTGATCGTGCTGCCGCCGCGGACGCGGCCGCCGCGGGCGTTGTGCTCCAGCGCGCGCTCGATGGCCTCCAGGTCGAAGCCGCGGTGGCGGGCGAAGTTCTGGTCCTCGGCCGCCACCGCCGCCAGCGGCAGCGACGGCGCGATGTCCTCGAGGTCGCGCCAGTCGTAGGCGACGCGGAAGCCGGTGTCGCCGGCCCGCAGCGCCTCGAACTGGCGGATCGCCATGAACGCGCTGAAGGGTGGATCGACGAAGCGCAGCGCCAGCACCTGCACGACGCTCAGCAGCGCAAGCAGCAGCGGCAGCTTCCACAGCCAGTGCCAGCGGCGGCGCCCACGCCTAGACGCGGCAGCCACCGGTGCCCCTGCATGCTTGTCCACGGCGCCCGCCATCCCCATCTCCAGCATTCGCCGACCGGCCGAAGCGCGATTATCCAGCCCCGGCGCACCATCACAACGCACACGGATCCCGAATGAGCCACGACGCCGACGCCCGCGACCACCTCACCCGCTTCCTGCTGCCGCGCGCCGGCGTGCGCGGGGTGCACGTGCACCTGGGCGAGACCTGGCAGGCGATCGCCGCCAGCGACGACTATCCGCCCGGCGTCCGTGCGCTGCTCGGCCAGGCGGCCGCGGCGTCGGCGCTGTTCACCGGCCACGTCAAGGTCGACGGACGCCTGTCGGTGCAGCTGCGCGGTGAACACGCGCTGCGCACGCTGTTCGCCGAATGCACGTCCGAAGGCACGCTGCGCGGCATCGCCCGGACGGCCGGGGAAGGCGACGACGTCGACGGCCTCGCGTCGCTTGGCGACGACGCGGTGCTCGCGATCACCATCGAGGGCGCCGGCATCGGCAACCGCGAGGCCACGCGCTACCAGGGCCTGGTGCCGCTGGACGCGCCCGATCTCGCGGGCGCGTTCGAGGACTACTTCACCCGCTCCGAACAGCTTCCGACCCGGATCCTGCTGGCGGCCGGCGACGACGCCGCGGTCGGCCTGATGCTGCAGAAGCTGCCCGCCGACCACGGCGACGACGACGGCTGGGAGCGCGCCGGGGCGCTGTTCTCCACCCTGGGGACCCGGGAACTGGCGGACACGCCCGCCGCCGAGCTCCTGCACCGCCTGTTCCACGAGGAATCGCCGGAGGAGGTGGGCGGACGCCCCCTGGCTTTCGGCTGCTCCTGTTCGCGCCAGCGCGTCGAGGCGATGCTGGAATCACTCGGCCGCGCCGAGGCGGAAGCGGCGTTGGTGGAAGGGACGGCCACCGTCCGCTGCGAGTTCTGCGGACAGGCCTACCGGTTCGACGGCGCCGACCTCGACGCGCTCTTCACCGACGCCAGGCGTCCAATGGCGGCCCCGCCGGGCCTGCAGTGACGGCGGCCGGGGATTGTTAAAGAAACATAAACGCACTAGAGTCACGCCTACGATCGGGCGGAACTTCCGCCTGTCCAAGGGGTCTACCAGCAGGCCATGAAGCCGCGTCTCGCCAAGCTCTCGCTGTCCCTGCTCCTCGCCTTCGGCGTGGTCGCGGGTGCGCATGCGCAGACACCGGCGGGCAAGCGCGACCAGGCCGTGCTGCCGGTGTGGAACCAGTCCAGCGGCAAGGTCGAGGCCCTGCTGCTGCTGGAACCGACGGGCCCGGGCTCGACGACCGGGTTCGACGGCAACGCCCTCGACGCCGCCTTCGGCATCGATGCCGGCAACTCCCTGGGCGTCTTCTGCGACCGCAAGACCGGACTGGCAAGCGCGCTGGGCAACCTGGCCAACAACTGCATGCTCGCGAGCTTCCAGGACGGCGCCGGCAAGCGTACGGGCGGGACCGCGGCGTTCAGGGCCGGCCACAACACCCGCGTCGGCGTCAATGCCGGCAGCGGCAGCGGCACCCTTCCGGCCTGGCTCGCGCCGGGCCAGCGCGGCGCCGCTGCCGCCACGGTCGACGTCAACGACCTGACCGTCTTCGCCCGGCACAACATCGGGCGCGAAGGCATGGTGTCGATCGCCGGCACCATGGCCAAGGCCACCCTGGTCACGCCCGCCGAGGCCACCCATCTGGGCATCGGTGACGCCTGGACCTCGCGCAGCCTGAGCATCGGCGGCGGCTACGGCCGCTTCAGCGCCAACATCGTCGGCCACGTCGTCGAGACCCCCGGGCAGCCCAACTGGGAAGGCCTGGGCCTCGGCCTGACCTGGCGCACGCCCTGGAGCGGACAGCTCACCGTGGGCGCCGACAACCTCGTCACCAAGGGCCGCAATCCCTTCGCCCCGGCCACCAGCGGCCGCGACGACGAAGGCACCGTGCCCTACATCCGGTACGAACAGGACCTCTAAGTCCTTATTTTTCATGGGTTTCCGCTCGGAAATCCATGATTATTAACAACACTTTAATTTTTGCTCCGGCAGGGCTACTATCGGCAACGGCCCTGCCGGGCTTGGTGTCGACCTTGACGCCACCGGTGGGCTCCCATGGGAATTACCCAAGACTCACTTGGAGAGAGAAGAGATGACCCTTAAGACCACCAAGCTCCGCGACGCGATTTCCTTCGCGCTCGTGTCCGGTGCGACCGTGATTGCCGGTACCGGCGTCGCGTTCGCGCAGGACAGCTCGGAACAGCAGGCCACCACCCTCGACCGCATCGAGGTGACCGGCTCGCGCATTCGCCAGGCATCGGCGGAAACCTCGCAGCCCGTCGTCGTCATCGACCGCGAAGAGCTGCAGAAGCAGGGCCTCACCAGCGTCGTCGACGTGCTGCAGAACCTGACCTCGGCGGGCTCGCCGGCGATCTCGCGCGGCGACGTGCTCGCGTCCGGCGAAAACGTGGGCGGCTACTACGTCGACCTGCGCAACCTCGGCGCCTCGCGCACCCTGATCCTGGTGAACGGCAAGCGCCTCGGCTCGAACACCACGGGCCTGCAGGACCTCAGCCAGATCCCGATGTCGGCGATCGAGCGCGTCGAAGTGCTGAAGGACGGCGCCTCGTCGATCTACGGCTCCGACGCCATCGCCGGCGTGGTCAACGTCATCACCCGCAGCCGCTTCGACGGCGCGGAAGCCAATGTCTACTTCGGCCAGTACAGCGAAGGCTTCGGCGACATCACCAGCGGTGACTTCACCCTGGGCGCGAGCTCGGACCGCGGCGGCGTCACCATGAGCGTCGAGTACTCCAAGGAAGAGCCGATCTGGGCCCGTGACGTGTGGTACTCGAAGGACGGCAGCCTCGGCCCCGACTTTCCCGGCGCGGGCTGGAGCCCGGTCAGCCAGAACGGCTCGTTCTGCGACCCCTGCTCGCCGGCCGCTGCCGCCCGGTGGTGGACGCTGATCCCGGGCATGGACCCGACCGATCGCGCCAGCTACCAGCTGCACACCGCCGCGTTCAACGCCAACAGCAACGAGGCGATGATGGCCCGCACGGGCATCGAGCGCCGCTCGATCTTCGTCGCCGGTGACTTCGACGTCACCGACAACGTCCGCTTCGTCGCCGACGCGCTGTACAACCACCGCACCACCACCCAGACGGTCGCGGGCTATCCGTTCCAGTCGCTCGCCTTCGGCATCCCGCTGTCGGCCGACAGCGTCTTCAACCCCATGCCCGGCGAGGACCTCATCATCCGCCGCCGCCTGTGGGAAGTGCCGCGCACCACCGAGAGCAGCCTGAGCACCTACCGCCTGACCTCGGCGTTCGAGGGCGTGTTCGACCTGGGCGAGACCTCCTGGAACTGGGACGCCGGCGCGACCTGGAACCGCAACGAGATGGTGAAGGTCGGTCGCGGCGACGCGAGCCTGCCGGCGCTCGAGGCCGCCATGGGCCCGTCGTTCATCAACGGCAACAATGAAGCCCAGTGCGGCACGGTCGACGACCCGATCGCGTTGGGCATCAACTACGGCTCCGGCGAGTGCACCCCGTGGAACCCGCTGCTGCCGTTCGGCGTGGGTGGCGCGAACTCGCTGAGCGACCCGGCGGTCCAGGCCTACCTGTTCCCGTACTACCACGACCGCGGCCTGACCGAGACCACCACGTACTTCGCCAACCTGGCGGGTACCGTGGTCGAGATGCCGGCCGGTCCGCTGGGCGTGGCCGTGGGCGTCGAGCACCGCAAGGAAGAGGGCACGTTCGTGCCGGACGCGTTCGCCCAGGCGGCGCTCCACACCGGCCTTCCGGCTGCGACCACCGCCGGCCAGTACTCGCTGGACGAGGTCTACCTCGAGCTGAACGTGCCGCTGCTGAGCGGTGTCGCCGGCGCCGAAGAGCTGTCGATCAACGTCGCCAGCCGCTACTCGGACTACGACACCTTCGGCGACACGATCAACAACAAGTTCGGCCTGACCTGGCGTCCGGTGGAGGGCCTGCTGGTCCGCGCCACCTATGCCGACGGCTTCCGCGCGCCTTCGATCGACAACCTGTACGGCGGCGTGGGCGGCAGCTTCGAGTCCTACATCGATCCCTGCGGCTCGACCGGTCCCGGCAACGTCGCGGGCGGCCCGGCCTGTACGGCGGCTGGCGTCCCGGCGGACTACGTCCAGCTCGGCCAGGGCCTTGTGCCCTGCGTCCAGTTCCCTTGCCAGACCCCGGACCAGTTCCTGTCCGGATCCAACGACAAGCTGACCCCCGAAGTGTCGACCAGCAAGACGGCCGGCATCGTGTGGAGCCCGGAATTCGTGGACGGCCTGGACTTCTCGCTTGACTGGTACCAGGTCGAGATCGAGAACCTTATCGCCTCCGACAGCGTGTCGGACATCCTCGAGGACTGCTACCTCCGCAACATCCCCGAGCGTTGCTCCACCATTGTCCGCAACCCGGAAACCGGCCACATCACCTCCCTCGCCTTCGGCCTGACCAACAAGGGCCGCCTGGAGACGGAAGGCTGGGACTTCGGCGTCCGCTACCGCATGCCGGAGACGGCGGTCGGCCAGTTCGGCATCGACTGGCAGACCTCGTACATCAGCGACTACCGCGTGTGGGCGAACAACAACTCCGACACCGTGCCGTCGCCTTCGACCTCGTTCGCCGGTACCTTCCGCACCCGCTCGAACGCGACCCTCGACTGGTCGTACGGCGACTTCGGCGCAAGCTGGACCTCCCGTTACTACTCGGGCATGAAGGAAGGCTGCGTGTCGCTGGATCCCGGCATGTGCAACAACCCGGACTACATCGCTCCGGACGTGCCGGATGGCTACCCGCTGCGTGAGGTGGGTTCCAACACGTTCCACGACGTCCAGTTCCGCTGGACTGCCCCGTGGAATGCCACCGTGGCCTTGGGCGCCAACAACGTGACCGACCATCGCGGTCCGATCATGTACACGTCTCCCAACAACCAGTTCGCCTACTACGGCGGCTTCGACATGGGTCGCGTGATCTACATGAAGTACCAGCAGCGCTTCTGATAAATCGGCACTGCAACTGCGACAGGACCACGGCCCCGAAAGGGGCCGTGGTTTTTTTGGTTCTTCTCCCAAGTGAGGGATCGCGCGCTGCGCTGGTCCTTGGCGCGTGCCGGCGGGAGGGTTGGTCGTGCTGCGGCGCGATGCCCCCGCCTGTGTTCCCCTCAGTTGGGAGAAGAACCCAAAAAAAACGGCCCCGCATGGGGCCGTTTTTCTTCCGTAAGGATCCGCCCTGGTCAGCGCGGCGGCAGGATTTCCTCCGGGACCCGCCCGAGTGATTCGAAGAACCCGGCCAGTTCGCGCCACTCCTCCGCATAGCCCGCCTCGTCGACCTCGAGCAGCGCCTCGATGGCCCCCGGATCGAGCCCGAGCCCCGACAGGTCCAGGTCGCTGGCCGTGGGCACCCGCCCGATCAAGGTGTCCCGCGCCCCCGCCGTGCCTTCGAGCCGACCGATGATCCATTCCAGCACACGCAGGTTCTCGCCGAAGCCAGGCCACAGGAAGCGTCCGTCGGCGTCCTTGCGGAACCAGTTGACGTGGAAGATCTTCGGCAGCTGAGCGCTCGGCCGGTCGAAGGACAGCCAGTGCGTGAAGTAATCGCCGAAGTGGTAGCCGCAAAACGGCTTCATCGCCATCGGATCACGGCGCACCACGCCCACTTGCCCGGTCGCGGCCGCGGTCGTTTCGGAGGCCATCGATGCGCCCACGTGCACGCCGTGCGCCCAGTCGCGCGCTTCGAACACCAGCGGCACCAGGGACGCGCGGCGGCCGCCGAACACGATCGCGCTGATCGGCACGCCCTGCGGATCCTCGGCATGCGACGAGAAGGTCGGGCACTGCTTCGCGCTCACGGTGAAGCGCGAGTTCGGGTGCGCGGCCGGGCCGCGGGCCGGGTCGAAGTCGCGCCCTTGCCAGTCCTTCGTCGGCACGCGCTTGTCCAGGCCTTCCCACCAGGGCTGGCCGTCGTCGGTGGTGGCGACGTTGGTGAAGATGGTGTCGCGTCCGATGGTGTGCAGCGCGTTGGGGTTGGACTTCTCCGAGGTGCCCGGAGCGACGCCGAAGAATCCGGCCTCGGGGTTGATCGCCCACAGCCGGCCGTCCTCGCCCGGATGCATCCAGCAGATGTCGTCGCCGACCGTCCACACCTTCCAGCCCTGCTCGCGGTAGGACTCCGGCGGGATCAGCATGGCCAGGTTGGTCTTGCCGCAGGCGCTCGGGAAGGCCGCGGCGACGTAGTGCACCTCGCCCTGCGGGTTCTCGATGCCGACGATAAGCATGTGTTCGGCCAGCCAGCCCTCCTGGCGCGCCTGGTGCGAGGCGATGCGCAGGGCGTGGCACTTCTTGCCCAGCAGCGCGTTGCCGCCGTAGCCGGAGCCGTAGGACTTGATCACCAGCTCTTCGGGGAAATGCATGATGAAGCGGCGGTCCGGGTCGAGCTCGCCGGTGGAGTGCAGGCCGCGCACCAGCGGCTTGCCCTCGGCGCCCTCGCGCTCGATCCGCGCCAGCGCCGCCGCGCCCATGCGGGTCATCAGGCGCATGTTGGCGACGACGTAGGGCGAGTCGGTGATCTCGACGCCGCAGCGCGCCAGCGGCGAGTCGATCGGGCCCATGCAGTAGGGCACGACGTACAGGGTGCGCCCTTCCATGCAGCCCTCGAACAGGGCGTCGATCTTCGCGTGCGCCTCGGCCGGGGCCATCCAGTGGTTGTTCGGGCCGGCGTCCTCGCGCTTCTCGTGGCAGACGAAGGTCAGGTGCTCGACGCGGGCGACGTCGTCGGGGTGCGAGCGATGCAGCACGCAGCCGGGATGGGTGTCCTGGTTGAGCGGCAGCAGGGTGCCGTCGGCCATCATGGCCTCCTGCAGGGTGTCCGCCTCGGCGTCGCTGCCGTCGCACCAGACCACGCGGTCGGGGCGGGTCAGCGCGGCGACCTCGTCCACCCACTGCTGCAGGGACGCAAGCCGGGTGCCGGGCGTCGCATTTGCGCCCTGCTGGGGAACTGCATTCATGTCTCGCGCCTCCGGAGTGCGCTGTTTTCAGGCTGGACCCGCAATTCTAGCCAGCGGGTCCCCTGCCGCCGTGCTGCATCGCGTCATCCAGCGGCGCGGGAATGCCGTTCAGCGCGGGACCAGGGTGTCCATCAGGTGTTCGACGTACTCGTCGAACTCCTCCTGCGGCATGCGCGCCTGGTGCAGCTGCAGGTTGAGCTGCAGGAAGCCGACGTAGGCGGCATAGGTCAGGCGGGCGCGGTGGCGGGCGTCGGTGCGCCCGAGCCCGGCCTGGCGGAACGAGGCCGTGAGGTAGTCGAGCCGGCGCTGCGAGACGCGGCCGATCACGGGCAGGACCGCCGGGTGGTCGGGCGCCTTCAGCAGCGCGCTGTAGACCACGTGCGACTTGAACTCGCGCGCGACCATCTGGAACAGCGAGCGCAGGCGCTCGGCGGGATCGGCCACCGTCTCCAGCTTGCCGAACAGCTCCTGCTCCTCGAACGCCTCCCAGCGCTCCAGCGCCGCCTGCAGCAGCGCGTCGCGCGAGGGAAAGTGCCAGTAGAAGCTGCCCTTGGTCACCCCGAGCCGCCGTGCCAGCGGTTCCACCGCGAGCGCGGCGACACCCTGTTCGGCGATGAGGTCGAGCGCGGCCTCGGCCCAGTCCCCGGCGCTGAGCCGGCTGCGTTCGCCCTTGGCGGCGGTGGTCTTCATGCAGGCGAGTGTATCCATACGCATGGGTGCGGGACAGCCTTGGTGCCCGCGTTGACAGGCCGCGGGCCGCGTGTCCATACTGCTCCGTATGGGCCAGTCCGGCGGACCCGTGCCGCAAGGCGGGTACACACTGGCCTCCACCAGCCAAGCGGGCGCAATGCCCGCGGAGACATGCCATGAGTATCGTCGTCCCCTTCCTCGTCCTGCTGCTGGTCGGCGCCTTCGCCGCCTACCACCGCATGCGCCTCGCCACCTGGGCCGCGATCACCGCCGCGGCGCTGGCCGCCTGCTGGCTGCTGGGCGCGAACCGCGCGGCCACCATCACCGCGATCGTGCTCGCGGCGCTGGTCGCCGTGCCGCTGCTGCTGCCCTTCCTCCGCAAGCCGCTCATCACCGCGCCGCTGCTGACCTTCTACCGGAAGATCCTGCCGCCGCTGTCGCAGACCGAGCGCATCGCACTGGAGGCCGGCTCGGTCGGCTTCGAGGGCGAGCTGTTCTCGGGCGCGCCGGACTGGAACGTGCTGATGTCGCAGCCGAAGCCGGAGCTGACCGCCGAGGAGCAGGCCTTCCTGGACGGCCCGGTCGAGCAGCTGTGCCGCATGACCGACGACTGGGACATCACCCACGTCCGCGCCGACCTGCCGCCGGAGCTGTGGCAGTTCATGAAGGACAATCGCTTCTTCGGGATGATCATCCCCAAGGAATACGGCGGACTTGGCTTCAGCGCGCTGGCGCACCACAAGGTGATCCAGAAGCTGGCATCGATCTCCAGCGTGGTCAGCTCGACGGTCGGCGTGCCGAACTCGCTGGGCCCCGGCGAACTGCTGATGCACTACGGCACGAAGGCGCAGAAGGACCATTACCTGCCGCGCCTCGCCAACGGCACCGACGTGCCCTGCTTCGCGCTCACCGGCCCCTTCGCCGGCTCCGACGCGACCTCCATCCCCGACTTCGGCATCGTCTGCAAGGGCGAGTGGGAAGGCGCCCAGGTGCTGGGCGTGAAGCTCACCTTCGACAAGCGCTACATCACTCTCGCCCCGGTGGCCTCGCTGATCGGCCTGGCCTTCCGCATGTACGACCCCGACGGCCTGCTGGGCGACGTCCGCGACATCGGCATCACCCTTGCGCTGGTGCCGCGCGGTGTGGAGGGCATGGACGTGGGCCGCCGCCACTTCCCGCTCAACTCGCCGTTCCAGAACGGCCCGGTGCGCGGGCACGAGGTGTTCGTGCCGCTGAGCCGGATCATCGGCGAGGAGAACGGCTTCGGCGAGGGCTGGCGCATGCTCAGCGAGTGCCTGTCGATCGGCCGCTCGATCACCCTGCCCTCCACCGCCAGCGGCGGCGCGAAGATGGGCGCGGTCACCACCGGCGCGTATGCGCGCATCCGCAAGCAGTTCGGCCTGTCGGTCGGCCGCTTCGAGGGCGTGGAGGAAGCGCTGGCGCGCATGGGCGGCAAGGCCTATGCGATCAGCGCGCTGTCGCAGGCCACCGCGGCCGCGGTTGACCGCGGCGACGTGCCGGCGGTGCCGTCGGCGATCGCCAAGTACCACTGCACCGAGATGGGCCGCGAGGTCGCCAAGGACGTCATGGACGTGATCGGCGGCAAGGGCATCATCCTCGGGCCGCGCAACTTCGCCGGGCGCGCCTGGCAGGCCTCGCCGATCGCGATCACGGTCGAGGGCGCCAACATCATGACCCGCAGCCTGCTGATCTTCGGCCAGGGCGCGATCCTCTGCCATCCCTGGGTGATGAAGGAGATGAAGGCCGCGCAGGACCCGGACGAGCGCGCCGGCGTAGACGCGTTCGACCGCGCGCTGTTCGGCCACATCGGCTACGCGATCTCCAACGCCGTGCGTTCGGTATGGTTCGCGATCACCGGTTCGCGCTTCGGTGCCGCCCCCGGCGACGACTACACGAAGCGCTACTTCCGCCGCCTCAACCGCCACTCCGCCAACCTGGCGTTGATGGCCGACGTGTCGATGCTGATGCTCGGCGGCAAGCTGAAGTTCAAGGAGTCGCTGTCGGGCCGCCTGGGCGACGTGCTGAGCCATCTGTACATGGCCAGCGCGATGCTCAAGCGCTATCACGACGAAGGCGCCCCGGCCGCGGACCAGCCGCTGCTGGCCTGGGCCTACCACGACAGCATCCACAGGATCGAAACCGCGCTCTCCGCGGCGCTGCGCAACTTCCCGATCCGTCCGGTGGGCTGGCTGATGTGGGCGTTGATCTTCCCGCTGGGCCGCCGCGCGGTGGCCCCGGGCGACCGCCTGGGCCACCGCGTCGCCGCGCTGCTGATGTCGCCCAACGAGGCGCGCGACCGCCTGGCGCGCGGCGTGTTCACCACGCCCGGCGCGAACAACCCCGCCGGCCGCATCAACAGCTATCTCGCCGCCGCGGTGGCCGCCGAGCCGGTCGAGCGCAAGTTCCTCAAGGCGCTGAAGAACAAGGGCATCGAGGCGCTCGATTTCGCCAGCCAGCTCGACGAGGGCGTGCGCGAGGGCTGGATCACCGCCGAGGAGCGGACCCAGCTGGAGGAGCTGCGCGCGATGACGCTCGACACCATCTCCGTCGACGACTTCGACGCCCACGAGCTGCGCGCGGCGACGTACTACGAGCGCTACCGCCCCGACGGAACCCGCGAGGCGGCCTGATCCGGAACACACCCCGAGGGCGCCCGACCGGCGCCCTCGTCATGTCAGGAGAACGCCATGGCCGCATCCATCCTCGACATCCACCGCCGCGCCACCCGCTGGCCCTGCGGCGGCTGGCTGTTCTCGAAGCTGGTCTGCCTGAAGGCGCCCTACTTCGCCAGCATCTCGCCGCGGATCGAGCGCCTGGAACCCGGGCGTTGTGAGGCGAGCCTGCGCCACCGCCGCCGCGTCACCAACCACATCGGCAGCGTGCACGCGATCGCGCTGTGCAACCTCGCCGAGCTTGCCGGCGGGCTCGCGACCGACGCCAGCCTCCCGCCGTCCATGCGCTGGATCCCGAAGGGCATGGAGGTTGAGTACCTGAAGAAGGCCATGGGCACGATGCGCGCGGTGGCCATTCCGGAGGCGGCGGTCGTGGAGGCCGCCGAAGGCTACGCGCTGCCGGTCGCGGTGACGGTCACCGACCCCGCGGGCGAAGCCGTGTTCCGCGCACGCATCTCGATGTGGGTTTCGCCCAAGCGCGCCCGGCCATGAGCACGCAGGCGCTGCTCCTGCTGTGCGCCATCCACAGCCTCGGCTTCGCCCTGTTCCACCTGGCGTTCTGGACCCTGTTCAAATGGCCGCGGACGCTGGCCGCCACCACGTTGCCCAACCGCGCGATCGTGCAGATCGCGAACGTGCAGCTGGTCTGGGTGTTCCTCCTGGTCGCCGTGCTGTGCCTGCTGTATCCACGCGAGCTGGCCGGCACGCCGCTGGGCCGCGCCTTCCTGCTCGGCATGTCGGGGTTCTGGGCATTGCGCCTGGCCACCCAGTTCGCGTGGCTGCGCGTCCACCATCCGGTGGTGCATGCGCTCAGCCTCGCCTTCGCGCTCGGTGCGATCGTGTTCGCGCTCGCGGCATCTGCCGCATAGGGCTGCCCGCGCACGGCGTTGCGGAACCACGGTGCCGCTGCGCCGAAGCCCGCCTTCAGCGACTCACGTCGGCCTGGGGGGCGCATGCGCAGGCTCCGTACGCGGGTCGTGCGGGAGCGTGCGCTCGGCGCGCACCACGCGCCATGCGCCGAACGCCATGCCCAGGGCGATGCCCAGCCCGGCCAGGAACACCATGCTCGACCCCAGCGTGGCAAGCGCCTTGTGCACCCAGACGAAGGTGAGGTCGCCGCCGCGGTACACGGCGGTGTCGATCACGGCCTTGGCCTTGTAGCGCTCCTCGCGGTCGACGCGCGTGTACAGCGTCTCGCGCGCGGGCTTGGCCAGGGAGAACTCGCTGGCGCGGGTCACGATCTGCACGATCGCCACCAGCATCGGCAGCGGCGAGGCCGACAGGGCCGCGAAACCCAGCATGATCGCGAACGCCGGCAGCAGCAGCAGCGGCGCGATGCCGTAGCGCTGCAGCAGGAAGCGCGTGAGCAGCAGCTGGATGGCGATGGTGAGGCCGTTGATCGCCCAGTCGAGCATGGAATAGAAGGCCGCCCGCTCCTCGGCGGTGGCAAAGGCGGCGCGTACGATCCGCGCCTGCTCGTTGTACAGCAGGGTGCCCACGCCGACGCCGAAGAACATCAGCAGCGCCAGCGCGCGCAGCAGCGGCCGCTGCCACACCAGGCGCAGGCCGGCCAGCATCGAGCCGCCCATGGCCCGGCCGTCGGCGCCACCTCCCTGGCTGCGCTCGCGCGCCAGCGCCCAGGGCCGCAGCTTCATGATGCAGAGCAGGCAGATGCCGAGGAAGCCGGCCGACACCAGCAGCAGGTTGGCCACGCCCACCGGCTCGACCAGGAAACGGGTGATCGCCGGGCCGACCAGGGCGCCGACCGTGCCGGCGGCGCCGATGTAGCCATAGAGCTGCTTGGCGTTCGCGTTGTCGAACACGTCGGCCATGAAGCTCCAGAACACGGTCACCGCGAACAGGTTGAACACCGCCACCCAGACGAAGAACGCCGCGCCGCGGCCGGGGATCGCGCTGTCGAAGGCCCACCAGAAGCCGAACAGGCAGGCGATGAAGGCCAGGTACACCGCCGGCAGGAACACCCGCCGCGGGAAGCGCGACACCAGCGCGCCGTACAGCGGCTGCAGCACGACCATGGCGATGAAGGTGGCGGTAAAAAGCAGCTGCAGGGTGAACTCGCCGAGCTCGACGCCGAAGCGCTCGCCCAGCGCGATCAGGCCGCGCGGGAACACCGCGGCGGCATCCGACGACGCGCCCATGGCGTCGCGCACGGGGCGCAGCACGTAGTAGCCGCAGAGCAGGCTGAAGAAATACAGCATCGCCCACCACAGCGGCGGCGCCGCGGACAACGCGGCCCGGAAGCGCCCCAGGCGCCGGTGGGCGCCCGCCTGCTCGCTGATCATCAAACCGATGCCTTCCGGTTGCCGCCCATCGCTGGCGGCACGTTATCCGATCGAAGGCCGCCGCCGCCACCTCGCCGTCGGGAACACAGCGTGGCCCGGGCGCTCAGGCAGCTTCCAGCCCCGGCGGCAGCGGGCAGTGCAGCACGCCGCAGATGGTGCGCAGCAGTTCGGATTCCGCCACCGAGATGCGGCCGTCATGGCTGGCGGCGGCAGTGACCGCCTCGACCATCAGCTGCTTGGCCAGCGGCTCGAGCGCGTCGAGCGCCGGCCAGACCTCGTCGAGCGCGAGTACGCCATTGGCCGGCGGCGCGTAGGGCAGGTGGTCGCGTGGCAGCACCCGCTGCAGGCCGGCGAGGTAGGCGCGCTGCGCGGCCGCGGGATCGCCTGGATTGCCGGCGTGGGCTACGACCGCGAGCAGGGTCGCGAACTCCCCGCGCACGTTGCCGGGCTTGCGCCGGCCGAAGCGCGCGTGGCGCGCCGGGTCGAGCGATTCGCGCAGCTGCACCTCGAGCAGGCGCCCCAGGCAGTACTCGAACAGCGACACCCGGCCGTCGCAGTGGACGATCGCGTGCACGGTGTCGAGCAGCGTCTCCAGCTCGGGGCGCGGTCGGCGGCGCAGCACGGGGAAGGCGAGCGCAGCCAGAGGCAGGCGCTGCATCGGGTGCAGCAGCTGCAGGTCGCCGCCGTGCAGGGCCAGCGCCTCGCGGGCGACCTCGTCGCCCATGCGCGCGGTGATCTCGGGCAGCTGCCGCCCGCGCAGTGCCGCCTCGTCGTCGAGCAGCAGGCCGAGCACCATCGGCACCACCGCCTCGCGCGACTGCGCCAGGGCGCGCAGCGCGGGCGGCATGGCGTGCACGATCGCATCGGCCCGTCGATAGTCGTCGGCCTCGGGGCTGCCGACCTGGGCGGCCACCATGGGCGGGGTGACGTCGAGCCGCGCGTCGCGGGGAGGCAGCGGCGCGGACTGCGCGTCCAGGCCCATCATCCGGTCTTCCTGCAGGCCCGAGGGCGGGGTCAGCGCCCATTGCCCGCGCAGCCGCTCCAGCTGTTCGCTGCGGAAGCCCGGTTCCAGCGCCTGGATGCGCTCGAGGATCGGCGGATGGGTGGCGAACAGGCCGCTGAAGCCGACGCCATCGCCGAACAGCATGTGGCTGGCCTCTTCGGCATCCGCGCGATCGCTCAGGCGCGAGCCATCGGAGAGTCCCGCGATCTTCTTGAGCGCGCCCGCAAGGCCCGTGGTCTGCCGGGTGAACTGCACCGCCGAGGCGTCGGCCAGGCGCTCGCGCGAACGGCTGACGCTGGCCTTGATCATGCGACCGAAGAACATGCCGATGCTGCCCACCACCAGCGCCACCAGCGCGGCCACCATCACCGCGGCGGCGTTGCGGTCGCGGCTGCCGCCCAGATACAGCACCTTGCGCCCGATCAGGCTGATCATGAGGATGCCGAACAGCACCCCCATCAGGCGGATGTTGAGGCGCATGTCGCCGTTGGCGACGTGGCTGAACTCGTGTGCGATGACGCCCTGCAGCTCGTCGCGATTGAGGCGGTCGAGCGCGCCGCGGGTCACCGCGATGGCGGCGTCGCTGGGCGAGTAGCCGGCGGCGAAGGCGTTGATCGCCGACTCGCCTTCCATCACGTAGAGGCTTGGGACCGGCACGCCCGAGGCGATCGAGATCTCCTCGACCACGTTGCGCAGCCGGCGCAGCGAGGCGTCGCTGGTGTCGTGCGGCACCGGCGTGCCGCCGAACTGCAGCGCGACGGCATCACCGCCGCCGCGCAGCGACGCCAGGCGGTACAGCGAACCGAGTCCGATCACCGCCAGCGTGGCCAGGGTGGTGAAGGCCAGCAGCGGCCAGTTCGTGCCCGCCACCAGCAGCACCGCCAGGTCGATCGCCAGCACCATGCCGGCCACCGCCAGCGCGAACAGCACCACGAGGCGGGTGCTGCTGCGGCGCGCCCTGGCCTGCTGCTCGAAGAAGTCCATCGAGCGTCAGAACTGGACCTTGGGCGCCTCGCGGACCTCGGCCTTGTCGGCCGGGATCTCCAGCAGCGCCGCGGCGTCGAAGTTGAACATGCCAGCGAGGATGTTGGACGGGAACACCTCGCGCTTGTTGTTGTAGGCCATCACCGAATCGTTGAAGGCCTGGCGGGCGAAGGCGACGCGATTCTCCGTGGAGGTCAGCTCCTCGGTGAGCTGCATCATGTTCTGGTTGGCCTTGAGGTCCGGATAGGCCTCGGCCACCGCCAGCAGCCGTCCGAGCGCGCCGTTGAGCATGCCCTGCGACTGCGCCAGCTCGGCCATCGCCGCCGGATCGCCGGGGCTGGCCTTGGCCGCGGCCAGGCCGGACACGGCGGCGCCGCGGGCGGCGATCACCGCCTCCAGCGTCTCGCGCTCGTGCTTCAGGTAGCCCTTGGCGGTCTCCACCAGGTTCGGGATCAGATCGAAGCGGCGCTGCAGCTGCACATCGATCTGGGCGAAGGCGTTCTTGAAGGCGTTGCGGGCGGTGACGAGGCCGTTGTAGATGCCGACACCCCATCCGATCGCGACCACGATCACACCCACAAACACGAGCAGGATCAGCAAGCTGGACATCAAAGCTCCCCTTGTTCATGCAATTGCGGAAGCAGGGGCATATGATCACCCCGCAGTCGCAGCATACGCAGGGGATACGCCCGATGAAAGACGCAGCGCGCACGCCTCGCCGCCTCCTCCTGGGTGCCGGCCTGTTCGCATGCCTGACACCGATGGCGGTGGGCACGGCGGCCCAGTCGGACCTCCGCTGGGAGCCGTCCTCCGGCGCGCAGGCCCCGCCGGCAGCCACCGCCGCCGTGGCAACCGGCCCCTCGCCGCTCCTGGCACCCGGCACGAAGCCGATGCCCCTGGCCGATGGCTTCGACGTGGCGCGCTTCGAAGCGATGGCGCAGGCGGTGGTCGCCAACCAGCGCGTGCCCGGCCTGGCGATGGCCATCGTGCACAAGGGCGAGGTGCTGAGCGCACGCGGCTACGGCATCACCGACGTCAGCAACGCCGAGCCGGTCGACGCGCACACCGTCTTCCGCCTGGCGTCGCTGTCCAAGCCGTTCGCCGGCACGATCACCGGGCTGCTGGTGGCCGAAGGCTCGCTGCGCTGGGACAGCCACGTGGCCGACTTCATGCCGGCGCTGCAGCTGGCCCGTCCGGACGCCGCCGCCAGGCTGACCGTCGCCGACGTGCTCAGCCACCGCGTGGGCCTGGGCCGCAACACCTACGACCGCGACATCGAGCGCAACGCCGACTACCGCAGCCTCGTGCAGCGGCTGGCGAACGCGCCCATGACCTGCGATGTCGGCGACTGCTACAGCTACCAGAACGTGGCCTTCAGCCTGGTGGGCGACGTGGTGTCGGCGGCGTCAGGGCAGTTCTTCAGCGAGGCGGTGACCGGACGCATCTTCAAGCCCCTGGGCATGGACGACGCGAGCTACGGCCTTGAAGGCATCCAGGCCAGCCCGCGCTGGGCGAAGCCGCACGTGCGTGCCGGCGGCGGCTGGCGCTCGCTGATGCCCAAGCCCACCTACTACCGCGTCGCGCCGGCCGCCGGCGTCAACGCCAGCATCAGCGACATGGCGCAGTGGCTGATCGCACAGTCCGGACGCCGGCCCGACGTGCTGCCGGCGCCGCTGCTGGCGACGCTGCATCAGCCGCTGGTCTCCACCCCCGGCGAGATGCGCAGCTCCGGCTGGCGCCGCCAGCGGCTGGGCGATGCCGGCTACGCGCTCGGCTGGCGCGTCTATGACTATTCCGGACACCGCGTGGTGTTCCACGCCGGTGCCGTCCAGGGCTACCGCGGCCTGATGGCGATGATGCCGGAGCGCGACCTCGGCGTCGTGGTGCTGTGGAACGGCGAAAGCAGCCTGCCCACCGGCCTGCTGCCGACCATCCTCGACAGCGCCATCGGACTGGCTCCGCAGCACTGGCTCGACGTCGATTTCGATGACGTCGAGGACCTCATGCTCGCCAACGCGGCCGAAGACGCCAGTCCGGTGCATGGCGCCGGAGCGGCCGCGGCCGGCAGCGGCAGCGGCGGCAGCGCGGCGTCCACCGCCAGGCCGGAGTAGTTCCCGCCCGGGCACACGCCCGGATCGACACGTCCCCGCCTCCAACGAAAAACCCCTCCCCCCGCCTGGGCTGCGGGAGAGGGGCCTGATTGACGGCTGTCGGGGTTGCTTACATCAGCGGCGCGGGCGCGGCCGGAATGGAGACGACCGGAGCCTTGGCCTTGCGGGGCGCGCGCTTCTTCGCCGCCTTCTTGGCGGTCTTCCTGGCGGCCTTCTTCGCAGGTGCCTTCTTCGCCGCCTTCTTGGCGGTCTTCTTGGCGGCCTTCTTGGCGGGGCTCTTCCTGACGGCCTTCTTCGCGGCCTTCTTGGCCGTCTTCTTCACGGCCTTCTTCGCGGTCTTCTTGACGGCCTTCTTGGCGGTCTTCTTCACCGCCTTCTTCGCCGTCTTCTTCACGGCCTTCTTGGCCGTCTTGCGGGTGGTCTTCTTCGCCGCCTTCTTGGCGGTCTTCCTGGTGGCGGCCTTCTTCGCCGTCTTCCTCACGGCCTTCTTGGCGACCTTCTTCTTCGCAACCTTCTTGGCGACCTTGCGCGGCGCTGCCTTGCGCGCGGCCTTCTTGGCGGTCTTCTTCACCGCCTTCTTGGCGACCTTCTTCTTCGCGACTTTCTTCGTGGCCATGGGATGGCTCTCCTCGTCAGTGGGACTTGCAGGTACTACTGCCCAGTACGAAACACATCGCGGGTATCGGACCCGCGATCAACCGACGACGCGCTGGGCGCGTCGCACCGGATCCTGTGCCCGGGCCATCCATGCCCGTCGTCATCCGGAAGCGCGAACGCTCCCGCCGTGCCGGTCCCTCGGCACTAAAAAACCCGCTGCGCATCGCGCCGCGGGTTGCTCGCATCCACTGGCCTGGAGTTTTCGCGGGGAAGACAACGCCTGAGTCCACCATGTCGACCATCCGGGCGGAGGACTGAGTTGTATCGCGCGTTGTTGTCCGGGTCGCACTCACTCGCTTCTGTGGCCACGTCTTGTTGGGCGAAACCTAATCACGGTTTTTTTTGCTGTCAACACCCTTCGTCGCGTGCTCGTCACGCCGCGTCGCGCGACGAGCGGCCGCGACGACGACTATCGCGCGCGTCAGCGCGCATCGATGCCGGACGATGCAACCCGCGCACAACAGAGTGCCGTTGCCAAATGGCTTGTTTTAAGTGCTTTGCGCTCAAACGCACCGCATGCGCGCGGCACGCGCCCGATCATCCACGGCACCACCCGTGCCGGTGCGCGTGACGACCCGAGTGTTGGAAACAGACGTGCGGAGAATGCGCGACGCGATGCTTCGCATGCGTGCCCGAAGCTCGATTTGCGCGAAAGTGCGCGAAGCTTCGCGACGGCTGCGGCGTCCGGAAACGCGAACGCCGGGCAGTGCCCGGCGTCCGTTTCGACCATGCCGCGCAGTGCGCGGCGAACGGTGCGATCAGCCTTCGTCTTCGACCAGCGCCGCATAGGCGTCGGGATCGAGCAGGTCGTTCGCCTGCTCCGGTTCGCTCGCCTCGATCACGAACAGCCAGCCTTCGCCGAACGCGTCCTCGTTGATCGTCTCCGGCTTGTCGGCCAGCGCGGAATTGACCGCGACGATCGTGCCCGACATCGGCGCGTAGATGTCGGAGGCGGCCTTGACCGACTCCACCACCGCGCAGGCGTTCCCCGCTTCGACGCTGTCGCCGACGCCGGGCAGGTCGACGTAGACCAGGTCGCCGAGCAGGCCCTGGGCATGGTCGGAGATGCCGACGGTGACCTTGCCGTCGCCTTCGACTCGGGCCCACTCGTGGGACTTCATGAACTTCAGGTCGCCAGGGATGTCACTCATGTCTGCTGCTCCGGGATCGCCGTGGTTGGGAGGTGGGGGACTAGTGTAGCCAAGCGCCGTGCCGGTGGATCAGATCCCCTCGCGCGGCTGGCCGTCGCGGACGAAGGGCCAGGCCACCACGCGCACCGGGACCTCGCGGCCGCGGATGTCGACGCGCACCTCGCCGGGCTCGCCGGCCGGGATCCGGGCCAGCGCGATCGACTTGCCGATCGTCGGCGCGAAGGTGCCCGACAGGATCTCGCCCTCGCCGCTGCCGGCAAGCACCTTCTGGCCGTGGCGCAGCACGCCCTTCTCGTCCATCACCAGGCCGACGACCTGGCGGGCATCGCCGCGCGCCTGCTGGGCTTCGAGCGCGGCGCGGCCGTTGAAGTCGCGGCCTTCGTCCAGCGAGACCGTCCAGCCGAGCCCGGCCTCGTACGGCGTCGCCGACTCGTCCATGTCCTGGCCGTACAGCGGCAGCCCCGCTTCCAGGCGCAGCGTGTCGCGCGCGCCCAGGCCCGCCGGCTTCACCCCCGCGGCCACCAGCGCGTCCCAGAACGCCACCGCGTGCTCTTCCGGCAGCGCGACCTCGAAGCCGTCCTCGCCGGTGTAGCCGGTGCGAGCGATGAACAGCGGGGCACCATCGCCCGAGCGCGCGTCGCGGCTGGCGAAGCGGCCGAGCTTTTCGATCGCGGCGCGGTCGTCCGCGTGCAGCAGGTCGATCACCTTGTCGCGCGCCTGCGGACCCTGCACGGCGATCATCGCCAGGTCGTCGCGCACGCGCACGTCGATGTCGAAGCCCTCGGCCTGGGCGTTGATCCACGCCAGATCCTTGTCGCGCGTGCCGGCATTCACCACCAGCCGCTGGAAGTCGTCGCCCAGGTGATAGACGATCAGGTCGTCGATCACCCCGCCCTGCCCGTCGAGCATGCAGGTGTACAGGGCCTTGCCCTGGACCTTGAGCTTGTCGATCGAATTGGCCAGCAGCCTGCGCAGGAACTCGCGCACGCGAGCGCCGTGCAGGTCCACCACGGTCATGTGCGAGACGTCGAACATCCCGGCGTCGCGGCGCACCGCGTGGTGCTCCTCGATCTGCGAGCCGTAGTTGATCGGCATGTCCCAGCCGCCGAAGTCGACCATCTTCGCGCCGAGCGCGCGGTGGGAATCGTTGAGGATCGTTTTGCGGGTCACGGCGGGCGGGCTCCTGTGGGCGGGCCCGCCATTATCGCCGACCGAAGCCCCCGCCTGCTTGCAGGAGCAGCTACAGCTGCGACCCCGGCACGCGACAAAGGACGGTCGCAGCTATAGCTGCTCCTACAGGCGGGCCGCAGGCGACAGCCGGACCGCAGGCCGGGGGCAGCCGGGACGCAGGCCGGGGCGACGCGACGGCTGTGGGCCTCAGTCGACCGCCTGGACCTCGAGCACCATGCCGTTCGCGGCGATGATCCGCACGCGCGTTCCGGCCTCCAGCTCCGGCCCGCTGACCAGCCAGTAGGCGTCGTCGATCTTCACCCGGCCCTGGCCTCCGCTGATCGCCCGGTCGAGCGCGACCACGCGCCCGACGTGCTGCTCGGCTCGCCGGTTGAGCAGCGGGCGGTCACTTGGCCGCTCGCGGCGGCGGCCCCACTTCAGGTAGGCGAGCACCGCCACCACGCTCAGCGCCACGAACAGCACCACCTGCGCCAGCACGCCGAGCCCCGGAAACAGCAGCACCAGCAGCCAGACCACCGCCGCGGCGATGCCCATCCACAGCAGGAAGGCACCCGGGATGAAGGTCTCGGCCGCGATCAGCACCAGTGCGATCGCCGCCCAGGCCGTGGTGTTCATCGTCCAGGCCATGGCCTCAGCCCCCCGATCGCGCGGGGTCGGTGCGCCTGCGGGTCTCGACCTGCTGCTTGCCCAGCGCCTCCTTCGCCAGCTCGGCGATGCCGGCGATCGAACCGATCACCCCGCTGGCCTCCATCGGCATCAGCACGAACTTCTGGTTGGGGCCCGTGGCCAGTTCCTTGAAAGCCTCAACGTACTTCTGCGCGATGAAGTAGTTGATCGCCTGCACGTCGCCGGCGGCGATCGCGTCGGACACCATCCGCGTGGCGTTGGCCTCGGCCTCGGCCAGGCGCTCGCGGGCCTCGGCCTCGCGGTAGGCGGCTTCCTTCTGGCCCTCGGCCTCGAGGATCGCGGCCTGCTTCTCGCCCTCGGCGCGCAGGATCTCCGACTGCCGCGTGCCCTCGGCCTCGAGGATCACCGCGCGACGGTCGCGCTCGGCCTTCATCTGCCGCGCCATGGAATCGACCAGGTCGCGCGGCGGCTGGATGTCTCGGATCTCGATGCGCGTGACCTTGATGCCCCACGGGTTGGTGGCCTGGTCGACGACGTTGAGCAGCTGGGCGTTGATGGTCTCGCGGTTGCTGAGCGATTCGTCGAGGTCCATCGAGCCGATCACGGTTCGGATGTTGGTCTGCACCAGCGCGATCGTGGCGACCTCGAGGTTGGCGACCTCGTACGCGGCCTTGGCAGCGTCCAGCACCTGGAAGAACACCACGCCGTCGACCTTGACCACCGCGTTGTCCTTGGTGATCACGTCCTGCGAAGGCACGTCGAGCACCTGCTCCATGACGTTGACCTTGCGGCCCACCGCCTGCACCACCGGGATCAGCAGGTGCAGCCCCGGCGAGAGGGTGTGGGTGTACTTGCCGAAACGCTCGACGGTCCACTCGAAGCCCTGCGGCACGATGCGGACCATCTTGAAGAAGAACACGATGAATGCGACCGCGAGCACCGCGGCGATGAAGGTCCCTCCGCCCATGTCATACCCCTCCCTGCCAGTGGTTTGGAGTATAGACGCGACCCGGGCGGCGACTGTGACCGCCCAGACCGGAATCGCAGGGCTCAGCGCGCGGTCGCGACCGTCTCCGCGGGCACGTCGTCCACCCACTCCGCGAACGCGGCGTCGATGTCGGCGTCGGGCACGGCCTTGCCCGCCTCGACTTCGGCCGCCTGGGTGAACAGCGGCATGATCAAGGCCATGCCGTCAATCTTCGTCTTCAGGTGCAGGCCACGGCCGTCCTCCAGGAAGGCGTCCCAGCGCGCGCGCACGCGCTCCCAGTAGCCGGCGGTCGCCTTCCAGTAGTCGTGCGCCGGGGTGAAGTCGACGTCGGTGTCCTTGCGGTAGTCGTTGAAGCCGTACTCGCGGGCGATGGTGCGCTCGGTGGAACCGTCCGCGGCGCGCACGGTCTTGGTGTTGTCCTGCTCGTGGGTCCAGCCGCCGGGCACGATGGTGTGGCGGTTCTCCACGTTCATCGCGTTGTAGTCCTCGCGCCTGGTGTATTCGCGGCGCGGGAGCGGGCGCCAGGTGCGGTCGGAGGTCCAGGTGGCGACGCCGTACTTGTGGTTCCACTTGCCGGTGCCGCAGTAGCGCGGCGCATCGCTGACCTCGTAGACGCACTGCGTCCAGGCGCCGCGGGTCTTCTCCGGCGGCAGCGGGCGCACGCGCCAGGTCTGGTCGGTGCTGAACTCGAAGCGCTGCGTGGCCTCGTACGTCCAGTCCTGGCGCCAATGCTTGGTGACGTGCCCGCTTTTCGGGTCGACCAGGATGTGCTGCAACACGATGCGCCGCGGCGTGCCGTCGGCTCGCGCGCTGTCCTCGACCAGGATCACGACTTCGCTGCCGCCGCTGCGCTGCGCCGGCGCGCGCTCGTAGCCCGGCGCAAGCAGCACGGTTTCGTCGAAGGCGAAGTCGACGTCGTATTCGCCGAGCATGGCCAGGATCGCCTTGCGATCGGCGGCCGGGTCGGCGCCGCGCGCCGCCTCCTGGGCGGACGCGGCGCCGGCCAGGCCCGCGAGGAGGATGAGGATGGTGGCTTGCGGTTTCATGCTTGCGCTCCGGGGATGGGCCTGAAAAGTGGAATGACGTTGTTCGCGGCACGCGCCGGCAGGCGATGCACCGTTGCGGGCCGCTGGCGCTGGTCGCGCAGACGGCGATCGCCCTTGCTCACAGAGATGGAGATGGCGTCGGCATCGAGGCGCTCGCCGATGCCTCCGGACCGCGGCGCAAGGGTGGCGGCCGGCAGCCGTGCCGACATCTCCTCCCAGGCCAGGAAGTCGGTGTCGGGCAGCAGGCACAGCCGCCAGCAGCAGCAGCGGCCGTCGCGGTCGAAGAACACCACCTGCTCGCGCAGCCCCTCGCTGTCCGGGCCGCTGCAGGTGCAGGCATGCACCGCCTGCGACCAGCCGGCCAGTTCACAGCCCTGCTGCGCGCGGTACAGGCACAGCACGGCATCCAGCGCGGACAGCCCCGATGGCAGCGGCAGGGCCATGGCTACCACTCCACCGAGAAGTTGACGGCGAAGTTGCGGCCCGCCGCGCTGTAGCGGTCGATCGTCGCGCTGCTTCCGGACACCAGCGGCAGCGCGCCGGCATTCCAGTACTTGCGGTCGGCGAGATTGAACACGCCGACGTCGAAGCGCGCGCCCGGCGCGAAGTTCCAGTGCGCGTACAGGTCGAGCACGGCGTGGCCCGGGCTTTCGAATTAGGTGCTGCCCTCCGGCGCCTCGGGCAGGCGGTCGCGCCTGCCGGCGAAACGGCCGGCGAGCTCGGCGCCCCAGCGTTCGCCACGCCAGGCCAGGCCGAGGCTGGCGGTCAGCGGATCGACGCCCTCCAGCGGCTGCCCGCTGGTCTCGTCCTCGCCGCGCGACCAGGCCACCGAAGCGCGCAGCGACCGGCCGTCCCAGGCCGGCGACAGCTGGCCGAAGTCCACCCCGGCCTTGAACTCCACGCCGTGGATCTCCGCCTCGGACACGTTGCGCGACTGGAACACCATCAGCCCCGCGTCGTTGAAGCCGACGAAGGCCATGGACTCGATGAAGTCGTCGTAGCGGTTGTAGTAGCCCGACAGGCTGGCGTAGACGGCGTCGCCGTTGTAGCGCAGGCCGGCCTCGAGGCCGTCGCTGGTCTCCGGCCTGAGGTCGGGGTTGGCGATCGCGGTGTAACCGAACATCACGTTGGTGAAACCGATGTTGACGTCGCTGTAGGGCGGTGCGCGGAAGCCGCGGGAATAGCCGCCGAACAGCGACCAGGGACCGCTGAAATGCCAGACCGCGCCCAGCTTCGGCGACACCTGGGTCTCGGTGAGGTCGCTGGCCACGAAGCCGGGGTTGTCCTCGGCGAAGATCGCGTCGATGTCCGGTTCGAGCTCGTAGCGGTCCACGCGCACCGCGGGGATCAGCCGGAAGCTGCCGTCGGCGAAGCTGATCTCGTCCTGCAGGTACAAGGCGGCGGTGGTGGTGCGGCTGCTTGGAAAGTCGCGCACCGGGAAGACGTCGGGCAGCATCACCGGCGTCTCGACCCCGGTGAGCGGGAAGATGCGCAGGCCGTCGCGCTTCTGCCGGGTGCGGGTGCGCGAGATGTCCAGGCCATAGGCCAGGTCGTGGCGCACGCTGCCGGTCTCGATGCCCTTGCGCAGGTTCAGCTGCAGGCCGTACACGCGCTGGTCAAAAGTGAACTCGCGCTCGCGGATGTCCGCGAGCGTCGGCGGGGCCAGGGTGCGCTCCTCGACCGTGTGCTGCGTGGTCTCGCTGTCCTGGCGGTAGACCTGCCAGTCGAGGCTGTCGGCGAAGCCGGCGCCCACGGCATCCATTTCGTGGCCGAAGGACAGCCGCGCACGGGTCTGGTGGTCACGCGCGAGCACCCGGTCGTTGTCGGCGCCGGTGAGCCCCTGCCGCCCGCGCGCGGTGTACATGTCGGTATCGGCGCTGTCCTCGTTGCCCTCGACGGTCAGCCGGAAGCGCTGTTCGGCATCGGGCGCGAACATCAGCTTGGCCAGCAGGCTGCGGCCATCGCGGTCCTGGGGATTGGGGCGCGTGCGCCGATGGGCCATGACCCCGTCGACGACGGTCTGCTCGACGTCGTCGTTGCTGCCCTTGTTGTCCGGCTCCTTGCCCTGGCGGTGGCCAACGGCCACCAGCCCCGACCAGCGGTCGCCGCCGAAAGCCGCGGTGGCACCGCCGGACAGGCCCTCCCAGTCGCTTTCGTAGCCCATGCGGATGCCGAAGTAGGCATCCTTGCCTTCCGCGAGGTAGTCCGACGGGTCCTTGGTGATGAACGACACCACGCCGCCCAGCGCATCCGAGCCGTACAGCGAACTGCCCGGCCCGCGCACCACTTCAGCGCGCTTGAGCGTGTCGAGGTCGACGAAGTTGCGGTTGGCATCCGAGAAGCTGCCGATCAGGAAGGCGTCCGACACCGCGATGCCGTCGGTCTGGATGCGCACGCGGTTGCCGCCCAGGCCGCGGATGCGGATGTCGCCGATGCCGTAGCGGCCGAAGCCGGTGCCGACGGTGATGCCGGGTTCGTAGCGGAAGAGGTCGGCGAGGTCGCGCACCAGCAGCTCGTCCATGCGCTCGCGGTCGATGACGTCGACGGTGTTGGGCACGTCGGCGACGACGCGCGCGGTGCGGGTGGCGGTCACGACCACGCGGTCGAACTCGACCGCGGCCTGCGCGGACGCGGCGGTGGCCGGGGTGGCGCCGGCGGGCGCGTCGGCGGCCGGGACGGAGGATTGCGCCTGCGCGAACGCGGGCAGCAGCAGGCCGAGGGCCAGGAAAAGCCGGATGGGTCGCATGGGAACTCGCTGGGGTGGCGCGGCGAGCTGGCGACCGGCGGGGCCGGGGGTGCTTGCAGCCGGAAATCCGGTGGTGGGTGCCGCGGCATCGCGGCGGCGCGGGCTACTTGGTGAGGATCAGCTTGTCGTTGCGCGTGTGCCGCAGGCGGTAGACCTCGTTGCCGTGGCGGATCAGCAGTTCGCGCTGGCCGTGCAGGAGGCGGGCGCTGTCCACCTCACTGGCCTGGGCGAAGGGCGCGGCGTGCGCCACCGGCGACGCCAGGTCGGCCGCGGTCTCGAAGCTGGACGGGTGGGCGTGGGAGGCAAGCATGGCGGGCACCTCATCAATAGGAGATGCCGATGCTAATGATTCTCATTTGCCTGTCAACAGGCAGGTGCTCAGGCCGCCGCAATCGCCTCCGCGCGGCTCCAGGCACCCTCGTCGAGCCGGCCCGCCAGTTCCAGCGCACCAAGGTTGGCGCGCAGCTGCTCCACCCGGCTGGCGCCGAGGATCACGCTGGACACGTGTGGATTGCGCAGGCACCAGGCGATCGCCAGCGCCGCGGGCTCCACGCCGAGCCCGGCGGCGAGGGCGGCGAAGCGCCGGGCGCGCTCCAGCAGCACCGCGCCTTCGTCGCCGGCGAGGCGTTCGCGCATCCAGGCCTCGCGCGCCGCCCGCGATCCGGCCGGAACGCCATCGCCGTACCGCCCCGCCAGTACGCCGGATGCCAGCGGCGACCACACGGTCAGGCCCAGGCCGAGTTCGGCGTACAGCGGCGCGTATTCGAGCTCCACGCGCCGGCGGTGCAGCAGGTTGTACTGCGGCTGCTCCATCGTCGGCGGCTGCAGGTGGTGGGCGCGCGCGACCGCATGCGCCTCGCGCACCAGCGCCGCCGGCCACTCCGAACTGCCCCAGTACATGACCTTGCCCTGGCGCACCAGCGCATCCATCGCGGCCACCGTCTCCACGATCGGGACCTCGGGATCCGGGCGATGGCAGAAGAACAGGTCCAGGTAGTCCACGCGCAGGCGCTTCAGCGCGGCGTGGCAGGCATCGTGCAGGTGCTTGCGCGACAGTCCGCGCTGCAGCGGCAGGGGCTCGGCCGCCGAACCGAACATCGCCTTGCTCGACACGGCGTAGCCGTCGCGCGGCAGGCGCAGGTCGGCGATCACGTCGCCGAGCATGCGTTCGGCCTCGCCGTGCGCGTAGTTCTCCGCGCTGTCGAAGAAGTTGACGCCATGATCCCAGGCGGCCGCCACGAGGTTGCGGGCCTCGGCGCGCGGGATGGCGCCGCCGAACGTGGTCCAGGTGCCGAACGAGAGCGCGGACAGCGCGAGGCCGGAGCTGCCAAGCCTGCGGTATTCCATCGTCGACGGCTCCATCGCGCTGCGGGACCCGCAGTCTACGCGTGCCCGCCGCGCTATCCTCCCCCGCAGGGACGGGAGCACGGACGATGCACGCCAGCGACGGCGGAATCCGCGACACGCTGCGGCGCCTGCTGGCGCCGCCGGACCAGGTCATGCGCAGGCTGGGCGCCGGCGGTGAACGCCTGGTGGCGCGCGTGCGGCTGCTGCTGTCCGTGCTGGCGCTGCCGCTGCCGCTGCTCGCCGCCACCACCGGCGCAGCGACGGGCGGCATCCTCGCCTCCCTCGGCGCGGTGGTGTTCGCCAACGCAGTGGCGCTGGGCTGGCTGGTGCTCGCGCGCAACCCGCGGCCCTGGCTGTCCTACGCATCCTGCAGCTGGGACATCAACCTGGTGACCGCCGCGCTGGTGGCATGCGCGCTGCGCGATCCGGCACTGGCAACCGGCGGCATGGCGGCGTGGCCGTTCTACCTGCTGGTGGTCTGGTCGGCCGCGCTGCGCGCCGATGGCCGGCTGACGCTCTACGCCGGCGGCCTCGCGCTGCTGCAGTACGGGGTGTTGGCGCTGGCGGTGCACATGGGCGACGCGCGGCCCGACGCCACGCTTGCGACGCTGCCCGACGCGACCGGCATCTCCGTCCGCCTGCTGCTGCTGGCGCTGGCCACCGGGCTGGCGGCGGTCGCCGTGCGCCACATGCAGGCGCTGGTGGAAACCTCCGGCCACGACGCCCTCACCGGGCTGCCCAACCGCGCCTGGCTGCTGCAGCGCATGCCGCACGTCTTCGCCAACGCGCGCAATTCGGGCGCGTCGCTGACCCTGGTGCTGCTCGACATCGACCGGTTCAAGCGCGTCAACGACGAGGCCGGGCCGCAGGCGGGCGACCGCGCCCTGCGCCACATCGCCTCGACCATGGGCGAGATCCTGGCCGACAACGAATCCCTGGCGCGGATCGGCGGGCAGGAGTTCGTGATGCTGCTGCACGGCCCGGCCGGAAGCGCCTGGGAGCGCCTGGACCGCCTGCGCCGGACCCTGGTCGAGCGCCCGTTCCTGCCCGAGCGCGGCCAGGACGCATTCGCCTTCACCTTCAGCGCCGGCCTCGCGGCCTGGCCCCAGGACGGCAGCAGCACCTCGAGCCTGCTGGGCTGCGCCGACCGCCGGCTCAAGTGCGCCAAGGCCGCCGGCGGCAACCGGATCGTGGCCCGCGACGCCTGAGCGCGGTTGCCCGCCCCGGCGCCCTGCACTACGCTGCCCCGTCGCCGCGCACCTGCGGCAGGTCCAGGGGATCGGCTCCACGATGGATGTTCTGACTCGGATCGGCTTCGGCCTCTTCGGCTTGGCCGTGCTCATCGGCATCACCTGGCTGTTCTCCAACAACAAGGGCCGGGTCGACTGGAAGCTGGTCGGCACCGGCATCGTCCTGCAGATCACGTTCGCGGCACTGGTGCTGCTGGTGCCCGGCGGGCGCGACGTGTTCGACTGGCTCGGCCAGCTGTTCGTGCGCGTGCTCGGCTTCGTCAACGCCGGCTCCGAGTTCATCTTCGGCAGCCTGATGGACGTCAACACCTACGGCTTCATCTTCGCCTTCCAGGTGTTGCCGACGATCATCTTCTTCGCCTCGCTGATGGCGGTGCTGTACCACTTCGGCGTGATGCAGATGGTGGTGCGCGCCATGGCCTGGGCGATCACCAAGGTCATGCGCGTTTCCGGCGCCGAGACCACCAGCGTCTGCGCCAGCGTGTTCATCGGCCAGACCGAGGCGCCGCTCACCGTGCGCCCCTATATCTCGCGCATGACCGAGTCCGAGCTGATCACGATGATGATCGGCGGCATGGCGCACATCGCCGGCGGCGTGCTGGCGGCCTACGTCGGCATGCTCGGCGCCGGCGATCCGGCGCAGCAGGCCTACTACGCCAAGCACCTGCTCGCCGCCTCGATCATGGCCGCGCCGGCGACGCTGGTGATCGCCAAGATCCTGATCCCCGAGACCGGCGAGCCGCTGACCCGCGGCACGGTCAGGATGGAGGTCGAGAACACCACCAGCAACGTGATCGACGCCGCCGCAGCGGGCGCCGGCGACGGCCTGAAGCTCGCGCTCAACATCGGCGCCATGCTGCTGGCCTTCATCGCGCTGATCGCGATGATCAACGCGCCGCTGACCTGGCTGGGCGAGGTCACCGGCGTGGCCGCGGCCATCGGCAAGCCCACCGACCTGGCGGCGATCTTCGGCTATGTGCTGGCGCCGCTGGCCTGGCTGATCGGCGTGCCCTGGGCGGACGCCGGCACCGTCGGCTCGCTGATCGGGCAGAAGGTGGTGATCAACGAGTTCGTGGCCTACCTGCAGCTTGCCGAGATCGTGAACGGCCGCGTCGACGGCGTCAGCCTCAGCGACGAGGGCCGCCTGATCGCGACCTACGCGCTGTGCGGCTTCGCCAACTTCAGCTCGATCGCCATCCAGATCGGCGGCATCGGCGGGCTCGCGCCCGACCGCCGCCAGGACCTGGCGCGCTTCGGCCTGCGCGCGGTGCTCGGTGGAACCATCGCCACCCTGATGACCGCCACGATCGCCGGCGTGCTGACCCACATCGGCGCCTGAGGACGCGGGATGTCGCGCGTCGTCGTCGCCGGCTCGTTCAACGTCGACCACGTCTGGCACTGCGCCGCGCTGCCGCGCCCGGGCGAGACCCTGGCCGGCGAGTACTCCACCGGCCCCGGCGGCAAGGGCTTCAACCAGGCCGTGGCCTCGGCGCTGGCCGGTGCCGACACCACCTTCGTCTGCGCGCTCGGTGACGACGATGGCGGGCGCCTGGCCCGCCGTCTGGCCGCCGCGCACGGCATCGACCTGCGCGCCCAGGACAGCGAAGCCGCCACCGGCACCGCCGGCATCTACGTCGACGACGATGGCGCCAACAGCATTGTCATCGGCCCGGGGGCGAACGCCGCGCTGTCGCCGGACTTCGTGGCCGCGCAGGGTGAGGCGATCGCCGCCGCCGACGTGGTGCTGGCGCAGCTGGAATCGCCGCTCGATGCCATCGTCGAAGCGCTGCGCCGGGCCCGCGCCCACGGCGCACACACCGTGCTCAACCCGGCACCGGCCAACGCCCCCTGCAGCCGCGAGCTGCTGGCGGTGGCCGAAGTGCTGACGCCCAACGAGACCGAGTTCGCCGGCCTGCTTGCGCGCCACTGCGGCGGCGACATCGAACCCGGCACGCTCGCGCGCATGGACGAGGAGCACCTGCACCGGCTCTGCCGCACCCTGCTGCCTCGCGGCACCGTGGTCCTGACCCTGGGCGCCGCGGGCTGCTTCGTCTCGCACCGCGAGGACAGCCTGCACGGCGACGAAAGCCCGCACTACCGCTGCCCGGCGGCCAAGGCGGACGTGGTCGACACCACCGGTGCGGGCGACGCCTTCAACGGCGCGCTGGCGGCGTCGCTGGCGCGCGGGGCGGCGCTGCCCTTCGCGACCCACGTGCGCTACGCGACGCGCTACGCCGCGCTGTCGACCGAGCGCGCGGGCGCGGCAGCGTCCATGCCGCGGGCCGACGAGGTCGCCTCGCGCTTTCCCGACGCCTGAACCGCGACCGCCGCCAACGCGCCCGGGTTCACTGCCGACTCATGGCGGGCACGCCACCGTGCGCGGTCGATGAACGATGACCGCGGAGACGCCCGTGAAGCCTGCCCTGATCGCCACCGCCACGCTGGCCCTGCTCGCCGCCTGCACGGCGGATCCACGTCCCACACAGGACTCCGGGGCCCGTCCCGGCGCCCCCGGGGCCGCGGCATCCCCCGACCTTCCGGCGGCACCAGGCCCCGCACCGGCGCCGGAGCCGGCACTCCCGCCCGAGGCGGAACCGGACACGCCGCGCGGCTGGCATGCCGTCGTGCTGCCCGCGCACCGCGCCGTGGTCGACGACGCCGTGGCGCGGGCCACGGCCGCGGCCACCGGCGACGACGAAGGCTCGCACCACGCCCGCGTGCTGCTCGAGTGCGCGCGCGAGCCGCTCCAGCCCGGCGACATCGGCGGCGCCTGGCGCGTGCGCTCGATCCAGGTCACCGGCGGCCAGGGCTTCGTCTATCCCTACTTCGACGCCACCATCGACGCCGATGGCACCGGCGACGCCAGCTACCGGTTCGCCAAGACCAGCGGGTCGCAGCGGCGCAGCGGGCGGCTCTACCCGATGGACGGCGCGGGCTTCGTGTTCCTTGGCGCGCGCACGGTGAACGATGAATCGCCGCGCCGCTACAGTGGCGTCGCCACGCCCGGCACGACCGTGCCCGGCGAGCACGACAGCGCCGGCCGGCTGCTCCGGATCGGCCCGCGCGAGCTGCTGATGGTGCTGGACGCGGAAGGCGACCGCTTCGAGCTGTACCACCTCCGGCGCTGAGCGACGGCCGGCGCACGCCGGCCCGCCGCACCGCGATCGGCGACAATGCGCGCATGCGCATCGGCTCCCACGACATCGCCCCCAACGTCGTCCTCGCGCCCATGGCGGGCGTGACAGACAAGCCGTTCCGGCTGCTGTGCAAGCGCCTGGGCGCGGGGCTGGCGATGTCCGAGATGACCATCTCCGACCCCAGGTTCTGGGGCACGGAGAAGTCGCTGCGGCGGATGGACCACGCCGGCGAACCCGACCCGGTCGGCGTGCAGATCGCCGGCACCGAGCCGGCGCAGCTGGCCGACGCCGCGCGCCACAACGTCGACCAGGGCGCGCGCATCATCGACATCAACATGGGCTGCCCGGCGAAGAAGGTCTGCAATGCCTGGGCCGGCTCGGCGCTGATGCGCGACGAGGCGCTGGTGGCGCGAATCCTGTCGGCGGTGGTGGACGCGGTGGACGTGCCGGTGACGCTGAAGATCCGCACCGGCTGGGCCGCCGGCCAGCGCAACGCGGTGGCGATCGCGCGCATCGCCGAGGACAGCGGCATCCAGGCGCTGGCCGTGCACGGCCGCACGCGCGACCAGCACTACACCGGGGTCGCCGAGTACGACACCATCGCCGAGGTGAAGTCGCGGCTGCGCATCCCGGTGCTCGCCAACGGCGACATCGACTCGCCCGACAAGGCCGCCGCCGTGCTGCGCCACACCGGCGCCGACGCGGTGATGATCGGCCGTGCGGCGCAGGGGCGGCCGTGGATCTTCCGCGAAGTCGCGCACTTCCTCGCCACCGGCGAGCTGCTGCCGCCGCCGACACTGCAGGAGGTGCGCGACATCCTGCTCGGCCACCTCGAAGCGCTGCATGCCTTCTACGGCGAGCCTTCCGGCGTGCGCATCGCGCGCAAGCACCTGGGCTGGTACGCGAAGGACCGACCCGAGAACGCGGCTTTCCGCGCGGTGGTCAACCGCGCGGAGACCGCACGCGAGCAGCTGGAACTGACCCGCGACTACTTCGACGCGCTGGCCGCCGACCCTGCTCCCCGGCTGCCGTCGGCGGCCTGAGCACGACCCGCAACGCAGGAACCCCGGGCCGGGGCCCGGGGTCCGCCACGATTCCACGGAACGGCCGGCGACGTCGCGCGTCGCGCGGCCGCCTGCTCAGGCGACGACCCTGAAGCGCTCCGCGTCGTCGATGAAGGTCTTCTCCGCGAAGGGCGCCTCGTTGGAGCCGAACGGCATCTGCGCGCGCAGCTTCCAGCTTTCCGGGATGCTCCATTCGCGGGCCGCGGCCTCGTCCACCACCGGGTTGTAGTGCTGCAGGCTGGCACCGATGCCGGCCTCGGCCAGCGCGGTCCAGGTCGCGAGCTGGGCCATGCCGGTGGAGTGCTCCGACCACACCGGGAAGTTGTCCGCGTACAGCGCGAACTGCTCCTGCAGGCCCTTCACCACGTCCTGGTCCTCGTAGAACAGCACCGTGCCGACGCCGGCGGCGAACGAGGCGAGCTTCTGCTCGGTGCCGCCAAAGGCCTCGGCCGGCACCAGCGGGCGCAGCGACTCGCGGACCAGCTCCCAGAAGCGCTCGCTCTGCGCACCGAACAGGATCACCGCGCGCGAGGACTGCGAGTTGAACGAGGACGGGCTCCAGCGGATGGCCTCCTTGATCAGGGCCTCGATCTCGGCCGGGGACTGGCTCAGGTTCCTCCCAAGGCTGTACTGGCTGCGGCGCTTGCGCAGCGACTGGATGACGGGATTGTTCATGGGGCTCTCCGGGGTTCAGAAGCGGACGCGCCCCATGATATTGACTGCATCAATGATGAAAATATTCACTCAAATCACTGATTGTTCCATTCAAGAAACAATAGCGGCCATGCATTCCCGAACCCGCCTGCCCGGCCGGCTTCAGCACGACTGGGACTGGCAGCCGTCCGGCCCCAGCTCGACCCCCGGGTCGAAGATGCGCGCCCAGACCACCGGCAACTGGCTGCGCATGCCGGCCCAGTCCAGCGACAGCTGCCTGGGCGCCACCCCGTGCCACTGCGCGCCCCCGTCGCGCTCGGCCACGACGAAGTTGAAGCTGTAGTCCGGCTCGCTGCCCATGCGCAGGTCACTGACCACCAGCTCGCCGTCGATCTCGCTGGCGCGCATGAAGCCGTGGTTGAACCAGGCCAGGCGGGCGACGGCGGGCACCTCGGCGGCCGCGGCCAGCGCCTCGACGTCGGAGGCATGCGGCTCGAAGCGCATCGGCCCCTCGTCGGCCGCCACCGAGCGGAAGCCCTCGACATAGCCGTCCGGCGTCATCGCCACCACCCGCCACAGCAGGGTGTTGAACGGCGTCGGCACCGAGAAGCGCGGGGCATCGTCGAGACCCATCGCCGCGAGTGCCTGCCCGGCGTCGCGCTCGACCATGGACTTCGCCGCCAGCGACCAGCCCAGGTAGGCCGTGCTCAGCACCAGGCCCGCGGCCAGTGCGCGCTGCGCGGCCACGCGCTCGCGCAGTAAGAAGGCCGCGATGCAGGCCAGCAGCAGCCAGACCGTGTACAGCGGGTCGATGATGAAGACGCTCGACCACATCACCGGCTTCCACGGCAGCGGCCACAGCAGCTGGGTGCCGTAGACGGTGAAGGCGTCGAGCAGCGGATGGGTCAGCAGCGCGAGCTGGATCGCCCAGAACCAGCGCTTCGGTGACTCCGCCACGCGCCCGCCGCGACGCCGGAAGAAGGCCCAGAGCAGCCAGCCCACCAGCGGCAGCACGAACAGCGAGTGGCTGAAGCCGCGGTGCAGGGTCATCAGCGCGACCGGGTCGTCGGTGAACAGCGCGATGGGGAGCGAGTCGAGGTCGGGCAGCGTGCCGAGCGCGGCGCCGGCCAGCAGTGCCACACGGCGATGTTTCGGCGGCGCGATGGCGGCGGCGACGGCGCCGCCGAGGACGATCTGGGTCAGGGAATCCATGTGCGAATGCTAACCCAGCGACGGATGTGGCCATGGCCGTGCGCCGGCATCGGGCCGCCCGCGCAGCCACCTGCGTTCAGGCTGCTCCGTGCTCAGGCAGCCTCGGACAGCACGGGCTCCGGCGCCGCGACGGTCGCTTCCCGTCGCGCAGGCGCCAGCTCCGCCAGCACCTCTCCGCGGTGCGACAGCAGGCGCAGCGTGCCGTCGGGCTCTTCCACCAGCGCGGTCAGGCTCTCCACCCAGTCGCCGTCATTGGCATAGATCAGGCCGTCGCGCTGGATCAGCGCGGCGCGGTGGATGTGGCCGCAGACGATGCCGTCCAGGCCGCGGCGGCGGACATCGTCGAAGCCCGCCTGCACGAAGCGTTCGATGTAGCGCTCGGCGGCGCTGCTGCGGCGCTTGAGGAACTCCGACAGCGACCAGTAGCGCAGCCCCAGCTTCTGGCGCGCGCGGTTGAGCCACTTGTTGCCGCTCAGGATCCGGTAATAGAGCCAGTCGCCGAACTTCTCCTGCAGGCTGCCGAAATGGGTGATGCCGTCGTAGTCGTCGCCGTGGACCACCAGCAGGCGGCGGCCGTCGGCGGTGGTGTGGATGGTGCGGCGGCGCACCTGCATCGCCGGCAGCGCCAGGCCGCAGAAGCGGCGCGCCGGACGGTCGTGGTTGCCGGGCACGTAGACAATGGTGGTGCCCGCGTGGCGGAGCGCGTGCAGCGCCTCGACCACCCGATTGTGCGCCGCACTCCAGCTCGCCCGCCGCTGCGCCAGGTACCAGAGATCGATGATGTCGCCGACCAGGTACAGGCGCTCGCAGCGCAGGCCTTCCAGGAAGGTCGCCAGCTCGGCCGCGTGGCAATGACGCGAACCGAGGTGGACGTCGGACAGGAACACCGCGCGGCGCGGCGGCGGCGGGGGAACGCTGGTGACGCTCTTCATGCCTGCTCTCCTTCGCGGCGCAGCCAGCGCCGGGCCTTCTGCGGACGGATGCGGTGCAGGTCGACCTCGACCAGGCCGTCGATCGAATCGCTGAACGCGGGATCGACGCCGAAGGCGAGGAAGCGCGCGCCGCCGGGCTCGCACAGCTCGGTGTACTGGCGGTACAGCGTGGGCACGCTGGCGCCGTGCGCGGCGAGGTTGGCCTTGAGCACGCCGTAGGCGGTGGTGGCGTCGAGCGCGCCGAAGCACGGCGGCGCGGCGAAATATTCGAAGGGGCGGCCGGGCGTGGCCAGCGCCTCGCCGGCGCCGTGGTAGCGCTGGTAGTAGGCGACCAGCTGCTCGCGCGCCTCGCGCGGCAGCGCACCGCTGATCGACACCGCGCCGAACAGGTAGCGCAGCCGCGGGCGCGCGGCCAGGTAGGCGCCGATGCCCTGCCACAGATAGTCAAGGCTGCGCCCGCCGCGGTAGTCGGGCGCGACAAAGCTGCGCCCGAGTTCGAGACCCTCGGCGATGCGCGGGATGGCGTCGTCGGCGTAGCGGAACAGCGAGGCGGTGTAGAGCCCGTCCAGCCCGCGCCGCGCCAGCGCTTCGCTGCCACGCGCCACCCGGTAGGCACCGGCGATGCGCGAGGCGGCTTCGTCCCAGAGCAGGATGTGCTCGTAGTGCGCGTCGTAGCCGTCGAGGTCGCGGGCCTGGCGAGTGCCCTCGCCCACGCTGCGGAAGGCGATCTCGCGCTGGCGGCCCAGCTCGCGCAGCAGCGGCGCCTCCAGCGCGCGCGGGCCCTCGAAGCGGGCGAGCAGGATCTGCTTGCCGTCGCCGGTCTCGCCCAGGCGCTCGCAGCCGGCGATCGCCGCGCGCACCTGCGCCGCCGGCAGCGCCGGCGCGATCGGCGCCATCCCGGCCACGCGCGCCTCGCTGCGGCGGCCGATGGCGTACAGCGTGCGCCGCACTTCGCGCAGGACTTCGGCAGTGTCGGCATCGGGCGCGATCGCCTTCGGCCAGCCCACGCGCAGGCGCAGCGGCCGCTGGCGGCGCGCGAACATCTCGCGTGCCAGCAGCGCGGTGGCCGCCGGCTTGTACAGCGCCGAGACCCCGTAGAACAGCGGCGAATTGCGCGCCTCCACCCGCACCGGCAGCACCGGCGCAGAGGTCGCGCGGGCGAAGCGCAGGAAGCCGCGGCGCCAGCGGCTGTCGCGCACGCCGCCCGGGCCCAGGCGCGAGACTTCGCCGGCCGGGAAGATGATCACGCAGCGCTCCTCGCGCAGGGCGCGTTCGATCGCCGCCAGGCTGTCCGCGCCCACGCGCCCGCCGAGGATGCGCACCGGCAGCATCAGTTCGCCCAGCGGCTCGACCAGCGACAGCAGGTCGTTGGCGACGATGCAGGCATCCCGGCGCACCCGGCCGATGCAGTCCAGCAGCGCCAGCGCATCGAGCGCGCCGGAGGGATGGTTGGCGACCACCAGCAGGCGCCCGCGCGACGGGATCCGCTGCAGCTCCTCGGGATCGACCTCGTAGCGCAGCTGCAGGAAGTCGCGGGCGGCGGCGACGAACTCGAAGCCGCGCAGATGGCCATGCGAGGCGAGGAAGTCCTCGATGCGGTCGAAGCCCGACCAGCGGCCGATGCCGCGCAGCAGCGGCCGCGCCAGCCGCGCCCGGCGGCCGCGGAACCAGTGCGGCCAGCGCTGGTGCAGGTGTTCCTCAAGCCGTGGCATGTGTCCCCGGACGTTCCCCTCGTCTGGGACTGCAGCGTGCGCCGGCAGCGCGACAGCCGGGTTTCGGATTTGCGGCGGCGCAGTGACAGCCGCCCTGATGGCCATCGGCCGGCCCCGGCGCCGCTCGCCTGAACGGTCCGCGGGCTGCACAATGCGCCTGCGCCCCCGCCCGTGTATCATGCGCGCCCATCTTTTCATCCGAATCAAGGGATATAAGGCCGATGTCCAGCACCCTGTTCACCTCCGAATCGGTTTCCGAAGGCCATCCGGACAAGATCGCCGACCAGATTTCCGATGCCGTGCTCGACGCCATCCTCACCCAGGACAAGGGCGCACGCGTGGCCTGCGAGACCATGGTGAAGACCGGCGTGGCAATCGTCGCCGGCGAGATCACCACCAGCGCCTGGATCGACCTCGAGGCGCTGACCCGCAAGGTGATCCTCGACATCGGCTACGACTCCTCGGACGTCGGCTTCGACGGCGCCACCTGCGGCGTGCTCAACCTGATCGGCAAGCAGTCGCCGCACATCGCCCAGGGCGTGGACCGCAAGAAGCCCGAGGAAATGGGCGCCGGCGACCAGGGCCTGATGTTCGGCTACGCCACCAACGAGACCTCGAGCTACATGCCGGCCGCAATCCATCTGTCCCACCGCCTGGTGGAGCAGCAGGCCAAGGTGCGTAAAAAGAAGAACTCGCCGCTGCCGTGGCTGCGCCCGGACGCCAAGAGCCAGGTCACCCTGCGCTACGAGGATGGCGAAGCCGTCGCCATCGACGCGGTGGTCCTGTCCACGCAGCACGCCCCGGGCGTGAAGCAGAAGGACCTGATCGAGGCCGTGCGCGAGGAGATCCTCAAGCCCGTGCTGCCGGCCAAGTGGCTGCACAAGGGCACCAAGTTCCACATCAACCCGACCGGCAAGTTCGAGATCGGCGGCCCCGTGGGCGACTGCGGCCTGACCGGCCGCAAGATCATCGTCGACACCTACGGCGGCTGGGCCCGCCACGGCGGCGGCGCGTTCTCGGGCAAGGACCCGTCGAAGGTCGACCGTTCGGCCGCCTACGCCGCGCGCTACGTCGCCAAGAACGTGGTCGCCGCCGGCCTGGCCGACCGCTGCGAGGTGCAGGTGAGCTACGCCATCGGCGTGGCCGAGCCGACCTCGATCTCGGTGACCACCTTCGGCACCGGCAAGGTGTCCGACGAGGTGATCGAGAAGCTGATCCGCAAGCACTTCGACCTGCGCCCGTACGGGATCATCAAGATGCTGGACCTGGTGCACCCGATCTACCAGCGCACCGCCAGCTACGGCCACTTCGGCCGCAAGCCGCAGGAGATCAGCTACACCGACGCCGCCGGCAAGCAGCACACCGCCACCGCTTTCTCCTGGGAGAAGACGGACAAGGCCGAAGATCTGCGCAAGGCCGCGAAGCTGTAGGAGCGCCCTCGGGCGCGATGGCTCGATCCATCCCTGCCGACATGAAACGGGCCGCGAAAGCGGCCCGTTTCATTACCACCGGACGGCCGGCATCGCCAGCCGGTCTTCCGCGTCGAATCCAGGGGCGGTGCGCATCAACGCTTCGCGCCCCTACACGATCCATCAGGGATGGCGCGGCGCCTCCTTGACGTGCTTCTCCAACCACGCATCGGTCTCGGCCAGCATGTGCAGGATCGACTCGCGGGCGCGGTAGCCGTGCGACTCCTTGGGCAGCATCACCAGGCGCGCGGTGCCGCCCAGGCCTTTCATCGCCGCGAACAGGCGCTCGCTCTGCATCGGGAAGGTGCCGGAGTTGTTGTCCTCCTCGCCGTGGATGATGAGCAGCGGCTCGTTGATCTTCCCGGCGTGGACGAAGGGCGACATCGCCTGGTAGGTGTCGGTGGCCTGCCAGTAGTTGCGCTCCTCGGCCTGGAAGCCGAACGGCGTGAGCGAACGGTTGTAGGCACCGCTGCGCGCGATGCCGGCGCGGAACAGGTCGGAGTGCGCGAGCAGGTTCGCGGTCATGAAGGCGCCGTAGGAATGGCCGCCGATGGCGATGCGGTCGCGGTCGGCGACGCCGCGCTTCACCACCTCGTCCACCGCCGCCTGCGCACTGGCCACCAGCTGCTTCACGTAGCTGTCGTTGGGCTCGGCGTCGCCCTCGCCCACGATCGGCATGGTCGGGCCGTCGAGCACCGCGTAGCCGCGCGCGAGGTAGGCCAGCGGGCCCCAGTAGCTGATGCGGTTGAAGCGGTGCGGCGAGCCGCGCACCTGGCTGGCGGCGTCGGCGGATTTGAACTCGCGCGGATAGGCCCACATCAGCATCGGCAGCGGGCCGTCGCGCTTTGCGTCGTAGCCCGCGGGCAGGTAGAGGTCGGCGGTGAGTTCGACGCCGTCGTCGCGGGTGTAGCGGATCTGCTCCTTGCTGACGCCGCGCAGCTCCGGCGTGGGGTGGGGGAAGTCGGTGAGGGCCACCGGAGCCGCATCCGTGCTGGTCGTGCGCAGCAGCACCTGCGCCGGCTCCGTGGGCGATTCGCGCGTGGTGAGGATGCGCGAGGCCTCGGCGTCGAGCAGCGCGAACGGCGCCTCGTACCAGGGCGCCTGCGAGTGGAACAGGCGCTCGGTCGCCCCGGTCGCCAGGTCCTGGCGATCGAGGAAGGGACGGTCGCCTTCGGCCGATGCGCCGTCGCCGATGCGATAGATGGTGTCGCCGTCGCCGGTGGTGAGCAGGCGCGCGAAGCCACGTTCGTCCAGCCGCATCACCGGGGTACCGGGATCGGCGTAGCGGTCCTCGTAGGACGCTTCGCGCAGCAGCACCGGCTCGGTGCCGGCGTCGGGCGCCAGGCGCCACTCGCGCAGCCGCCGCGTTTTCCACCAGGATTCGGTGAGCAGCGCCAGTCCGCCGTCGCCCCAGCGCACGCCGCCGAAGCGGGTGGAAAGATCCGCCAGCACCCGCGGCTCGCCGGTGAAGGGCGCCGCGTGCGCGAACACGCGGTCGCGCACCGCCACGTCGCGCGCGGGATCGCCACCATCCTGCGCTTCCGCCCAGACCAGGGTGGCCGGCACGTCCGAACGCCAGGCGATGCGGCGCACGCCGGTGGCGACGGCATCGTTGCCGGTCGGCAGGCCTTCGACCAGCGGCAGCGTCGCCACGGTGTGCAGCAGGCGGCCATCGAGGTCGATGACGTCGATGCGGCGCGGGAAGCGCGAGTACGGCACGGCATAGGAGAACGGCCGCTCCAGGCGCTGGCGCAGCAGGTGGCGGCCATCGGGTGACACCGAGGCACCGACGTACAGCTCCGGCGTACCGATGGCGCGCACCGCGCCGTCCAGGCCCACGCGCACCAGCTGGCTGGTCATGTAGTACGCGAACAGCGCCTCGTCGTGCGGATTGGCCAGCAGGTCCTGATAGGTGCGCAGGCTCTGCACCTGGCCGCTTCCGCGCGTCTCCTGGATGTTCGGCCCGGTCGGCACGCCATCGTCGGCGGGCGGTGCGCCCTGCCCCTCCGGCCGCACCAGCGCGATCAGGCCGCTGCTGTCGGGCAGCCAGTCGAAGCCGCTGCCGGTCACGCTGCCCAGCGGGCGCTCGACCAGGCGGCGGGCCCGGCCCTCGGCCACGTCCACCAGCCACAGCTCCACGCGGCCGGCGCGCGGATCGACGTGGCTGAAGGCGATGTGGCGCTGGTCGGGCGACCACTGCAGCGATGCCAGCGCCAGCGGCTGCGGCAGGCCCTGGATGCGGCGCTCGGCGCCACCATCGACCTCCTGCAGCCAGAGATCGTCGATGAAGCTGAAGGCGCTGGCCGAATGCGTGCGCGGGTGGATGCGCAGGCCGGCGAGCTTGAGCTCCGGCTGGGCGACCACGTCGATGCCGGGCAGCGCCGGCACCCGCATGTAGGCGAGCAGGTCGCGATGCGGCGACAGCGACAACCTCGGCACCGAAGGTGCATCGACGATGGCGCGCAGCGCGGGCGCGGGCAGGCGGTAGCCGCCGGCGCTGGCCGCGGCTGCAGCGTCCGTCGCTGGCGGCTGGTCACGGGCCTGGGGGGCGACCGGCGGAAGCGCGAGGCAGGCCAGCAGCAGCGGCGCTGCGAGATGTCGGAAAGTGTGCGTGGACAAGGCGTGGTTCCTGCTCGGGACAAACCCCGAGCCTAGCCCGCCCGCACCGCGCGGGGACCGTGGCGACGGTCATGGTCGCCACGGTCTGCAGCGTCCTTGGGCTCAGCTGCCGTGCACGGTCACCGTGCCGGGCAGCTGCACGTAGTTGCCGTCGGCGTAGTTGCCGTCGGCCGAGCTCGAGATGTTGAACAGGCGCTCGGCACTGCCATAGTCGGAGCCGCCCATGTTGCGCGCGAGCGCGATCGCGAAGTCGAACGTCTTCACCGCATTGCCGTCGTAGTCCTGGGTGAGGACGCGCAGGTCGAAGTCCATCCCCCCAGAGGCCTCCAGCGCCTTCTCGGCATGGTCCTGCAGTTCGGCCATCTCCGCTTCGGTGTAGGTGATGGTGACGGTGTCGCCAGGCTTCACCGGGCCATCCTGCGCCTTGTCGACGTCGCCGGTCTGGGCGGCGTTGATCAGCTGCGAATTGCTCTCGTCGACCTTGATCGTGTACGCGTACTCGCGATCGCCCATGATCTCGTTGCCCTCGGCGTCGAACGACTGGGTGAGGGTCATCGGCACGTTGCCGCTGTACTGCAGGTTGACCGTGCGCTCGGCGGTGCCGTCGGGATAGGTGGTGACCACCGAATCGCCGGTGTTCTGCGCACCGTCGATGCCCAGCTCCAGCGGGCCGAGCTTCACGTCGACCTTGGCCTGCGACGAATAGTCGAGCTTCTCGATGGTCTTCACCTCCGACACGCCCGGGCCGTTGTCGGCCGGCATGTTGCCGTTGGCGACGTAGTCGTTGTAGGCGGCCAGGCCTTCCGGCGTGGACAGGTCGAACTCGGCGGTCTTGAGCGTGGCGCCGCTCAGGCTGGTGTCGTTGCCGAGCATCACCTTGACCTGCTCGAAGTCCAGGCCCACGCCATTGTAGGCGCTGATGGCCTCGGTCGGGCCTGCGGTCACGCGCACGGTGTCGGCACCGGTCTTCTCGACCAGCAGGCTGGTGCCTTCCTCGGTGGTCACCTTGGTCTCGGCGGCGACGTTGCGGAAGGTGGCCTTGAATTCGTTGCTCGCGTAGTTCGAGCCATCGATCTTGATGACCGTGCCGGTCGGCATCGTCGACGGGTCGAACGGATTGACGCTGGCGAGGTCGGTGGTCTTCGCCGCCTGCTCCGGCATCGATACCTCGTAGGACGCCTTGATGCCCTCCGTGTGGCCGTACTCCAGGCCGGCCTGCTTGACGTCCACGCCCGCGTTCAGCGACATCGAAATGTCGCTGGACACGCTGTAGGTGGTCACGCCGTTCTCGGTCTTCTCGCCGGTGACGACGGTGCTGCTGCCATCCATGCCGAAGCTGATGCCGACGCCCTTCGAGTTCTTGACGCTCTCGCTGAAGCCGCCGTTGGCAGTCAGCGAAACCGTGCCCTCGTCGGGATCGACCGTGACGCTGCCGCCCGCGGTGGTGCTGGTGGTGGTCTTGTTGCCGTCCGCGTCCGTGGTGGTGGTCTTGTCGGTCTTCTTCCCACCCGCCGTGACCCCGTCCTCGGACACGCCGACGCTGGCTTCGTTCTTCGAGCTCGTGCCGTTGGCGTCGGTTCCGGTCTTGGTCTCGTCCTCGCCGGTGACCTTGGCCGAACCGCCGCCCGCGTCGTCATCGGTGGCCGCGGCCGCTGGCAGGTTCAGCTTGTCGCCGGGATAGAGGGTGTCCGGATTGGTCAGCTGCGGATTGGCCCCGATCAGCGCCTGCGGCGTGGTGTCGTTGGCCCTGGCAATGCTGTCGATGGTCTCGCCATGCTGGACTTCGTGCTGCTTCGGCGGCGGCGGCGGGGGCGGCGGCGGCGGGAGGGGCTGCTGGTATCCGATCGCATTGACGGTCATGGGGGGGGCTTCCGGCGCAGTGTGGGATGGCGTCAGGTTAGGGGCTGTCGCCGGTGCTCTACACCCGGTCCAACCCTAGGTCGAGCGTGCCGCGGCGCGTGGACGGGGATCGCCCGGCCGTGGCGTTATATAATTCGCGGTCCGCCGAGGGGCGCTGCGATGGGCCGGCTTCGATGGAGCCTTCCCACCAGGCTCGGCGACGAACACCCCAACGGCGCCCGGTTCCCCACCCCGACCCCTCCCCGAGCGGGAGCGGGCGCAGAAACCGGAGCTTCCCGATGAACGCCGTTGCCAAGACCAGCCCTGAACGGGCATTTTCCACCGAGGGCGACTACAAGATCGCCGACATCTCCCTGGCCGACTGGGGCCGCAAGGAGATCGACATCGCCGAGCACGAGATGCCCGGCCTGATGTCCATCCGCCGCAAGCACGCCGCCGAAGCGCCGCTCAAGGGCGTGCGCGTGACCGGCTCGCTGCACATGACCATCCAGACCGCGGTGCTGATCGAGACGCTCAAGGACATCGGCGCCGACGTGCGCTGGGCCTCGTGCAACATCTTCTCCACCCAGGACCACGCCGCCGCGGCCATCGCCGCCACCGGCACGCCGGTGTTCGCCTGGAAGGGCGAGACGCTGGAGGAGTACTGGGATTGCACGCTGGATGCGCTGAGCTTCCCCGACGGCAACGGCGGCTTCCTCGGCCCGCAGCTGGTGGTCGACGACGGCGGCGACGTGACGCTGCTGATCCACAAGGGCTACGAACTCGAACAGGGCGACGAGAGCTTCGTCAACAGCCCGTCGGGCAGCCACGAGGAGCAGGTGATCAAGAACCTGCTCAAGCGCGTGGCCAAGGAGCGCCCGGGCTACTGGACGAAGGTCGTCGCCGACTGGAAGGGCGTGTCGGAAGAGACCACCACCGGCGTGCACCGCCTCTACCAGCTGGCCCAGGACGGCAAGCTGCTGGTGCCGGCGATCAACGTCAACGACTCGGTCACCAAGTCGAAGTTCGACAACCTCTACGGCTGCCGCGAGTCGCTGGCCGACGGCCTCAAGCGCGCGCTGGACGTGATGCTGGCCGGCAAGGTGGCCGTGGTCTGCGGCTACGGCGACGTCGGCAAGGGCTGCGCGGCCTCGCTGCGCGCCTACGGCGCCCGCGTGATCGTCACCGAGATCGACCCGATCTGCGCGCTGCAGGCGGCGATGGAAGGCTACGAGGTCGCCACCGTCGAGGACACCCTGGGCGAGGCCGACATCTATGTCACCACCACCGGCAACAAGGACATCATCCGCGTCGAGCACATGACCGCGATGAAGGACCAGGCCATCGTCTGCAACATCGGCCACTTCGACAACGAGATCCAGGTCGATGCGCTCAAGGCGCTGGCCGGCGTCGAGATCGTCAACATCAAGCCGCAGGTGGACAAGTACATCCTTCCGAACGGCAACGCCATGTTCCTGCTCGCCGAGGGCCGCCTGGTGAACCTGGGCTGCGCCACCGGCCACCCGAGCTTCGTGATGTCGAACTCCTTCGCCAATCAGACGCTGGCGCAGATCGACCTGTGGGCGAAGAAGGACGAGTACGCGAACAAGGTCTACATCCTGCCGAAGCTGCTCGACGAGGAAGTCGCGCGCCTGCACCTGGAGAAGATCGGCGTGCGGCTGACGAAGCTCACGAAGGAACAGGCCGACTACATCGGCGTGTCCGTCGAGGGGCCGTTCAAGCCGGAGCACTACCGCTACTGAGCCGCCTTCGCCGCTCCCTCGGGAGCGGCGCGGTGTGCCGGCGGCCAGGTCTGGCCGCGATGCAGGAAGGGCGTCCCTCGGGGCGCCCTTCCTGCGTTCCGGGGGCCCGCCGCCGCCTCGCGACGCCTCCGCTTCCACCGCGCCGTCCGGTCGCCTCCGGAGAATCCGTACACATCTATCGCGATAAAGAGATATCATCACCCCGTTCCCGATGCCACGGCCGCCATGATCCCGATCAGCTTCGAGTTCTACCCGCCGAAGAACGACGAACAGCGCGCGCAGCTCGGCCGCACCGCCAAGCGGCTCAAGGCCTGGTCACCCGAGTACGTGTCCTGCACCTTCGGCGCCGGCGGCTCGACGCTCAGCTACACCGGCGACACCGTGCGCGCGCTGATCGACGACCACGGGCTGGACGCCGCCCCGCACCTGTCCTGCGTGGGCGGCACGCGCGAGGAGCTGGCGGCCCTGCTGCAGCGCTATCGCGAACACGGCTGCGGCCGCATCGTCGCGCTGCGCGGCGACCTGCCCTCGGGCATGGGCCATCCCGGCGAGTTCCGCCATGCCGCCGACCTGGTCGCCTTCATCCGCGCCGAGCACGGCGACTGCTTCCACATCGAGGTCGCCTGCTACCCGGAAACGCACCCCCAGGCCGAGGACGCGCTGGCCGACCTGCGCCACTTCAAGGCCAAGGTCGACGCCGGCGCGGACGGCGCGATCACCCAGTACTTCTACAACGCCGACGCCTATTTCCGCTTCGTCGACGAGGCCCGCGCGCTCGGCGTCGAGGTTCCGATCGTCCCGGGCATCATGCCGATCTCGAACTTCAGCCAGCTCAAGCGCTTCTCGGAGGCCTGCGGCGCCGAAATCCCGCGCTGGCTGGGCAAGCGCATGGCGGCCTACGGCGACGACATCGACAGCATCCGCGAGCTCGCCGGCGATTTCGTCGCCGGCCTGTGCCGGCGCCTGGTCGAAGGCGGCGCCCCGGGCCTGCACTTCTACACCCTCAACCTCGCCCGGCCAACGGTCGCGGTGCTCGAACGGCTGGGCTGACGCCGCATCCGGCGCGCCGGCGGGGCACCACTCGCGGTACCCTTGGCCGATGCCGTACCCGCGCCACCCCGTCCTGGCCGCCTCGCTGCTGGCGGCGGTGGCGACCGCCCTCCTGCTGCCGGCACCCGTCGGGGCCCAGGTCCGCCGCTGCACGACGCCCGACGGCGGCACCGTGTACACCGACCGCAGCTGCGCCACGCTGGGCGCGGTCGAGACCCGCCCGAACGCCGACGGGGGCCTGTCTCCGGGCTCGGCGCCGCGCTACCGCGGCGGCTGCTCGCGGCGCCTGCAGGACCTGGTCTTCGAGGTGACCTCGGCGATCGACGCCCGCGACACCAACTGGCTGGCGCGGAGCTACCACTGGGCGGGAATGGGCCATCGCAACGGCTATGCGGTGCTGGAGCGGCTGGATGCGATCGCGCGCCGCCCCCTGCTCAACGTCACCGCGCTGCGTCCGGCGCGGACCATCGTCGTCCCGTCGCCGGAAACCGCACCAACCGCAGCCGCCGCCCCGGCCGGTCCGGCCCCGCTGTCGGCGCTGGTCACCGGGACGGCCGCCAGCTCCCTGGCACAGCCCCCGGCTCCGCCGGCGCCGCGGCGGCCGGTCGCGCTGCGCATCGACCAGGTGCTGTCAGACGGCGTCACGCCGTCCACCACCACCTTCGGCCTGCGCCGGCACATGGACTGCTGGTGGATCTCGCTCTGAGCCGCTGCGGCACAATGGCGGTCCACCGCAGCGGAGCAGCGCCATGCAGTACCCCGAATGGATCTGGCACAACGGCGGCATCAAGCCCTGGGCCGAAGCCAACACCCACGTCATGTCGCACGGCCTGCACTACGGCTCGTCGGTGTTCGAAGGCATCCGCGCCTACGCCACCCCCGGCGGCAGCGCGATCTTCCGCCTGCAGGACCACACCCGCCGCCTGTTCGCCTCGGCGCGCATCTACGACATGGCGATCCCGTACACACCCGACGAACTCGACGCCGCCTGCCACGAGGTGGTGCGCCGCAACGGCCTGCGCCAGGCCTACCTGCGCCCGGTGGCGTGGCGTGGCCTCGGCGGCTTCGGGCTGAGCGCGGAAACGCCGATCGACGTCGCGGTGGCGTCCTGGCACATGGGTCCCTACCTCGGCGACGGCGCGCTGACCGAAGGCATCGACGCCTGCGTCTCGAGCTGGCAGCGCTTCGCGCCCAACACCATCCCGGCCGGCGCCAAGGCCGGCGGCAACTACCTGTCCGGCCAGCTGGTCGCGCGCGAGGCGCGCCGCCTGGGCTTCGGCGAAGGCATCGCGCTGGCGTCGACGGGCCTGCTCAGCGAAGGCGCGGGCGAAAACCTGTTCCTGGTCTTCGACGGCGCCCTGCACACCACGCCGGTGAGCGCCGCGCTGCTCAACGGCATCACCCGCGACTCGATCATCCGCCTGGCGCGCGACGCCGGCATCGCTGTGGTCGAGCGCGACCTGCCGCGCGAGTACCTGTATCTCTGCGACGAACTGTTCATGTGCGGCACCGCCGCCGAGATCACCCCGATCCGCTCGGTCGACGGCCGCCAGGTCGGCGCCGGCCGCGCCGGACCGGTGACCCTGCGCCTGCAGGAGCTGTTCTTCGGGCTTTTCGACGGCCGCACGCCCGATCGCCACGGCTGGCTGGAGCCGCTGCGCGACTGAGCCCGTGGCCGGAGCGGGTCAGCCGGTCCCGGCCTCGTCGTCGTCGACATCGAAGCGCAGCGTGGCCACCACGCCGCGCTCCGCACCGGGCACCACGCGCACCCGCCACTGGTAGAGGCGGCACAGCCGGCGCACGATCGACAGGCCGATGCCGCCGCCGTGCGTGTGCTCGGCGTGGCTGCCGCGATAGCCGCGCTCGAACAGGTGCGCGGCATCCTCCGCGCTCAGGCCCGGCCCCGAATCGACCACCTCGACCGAGCGCTCGTGCAGGCGCACGACCACCCTGCCCGCGGTGGTGTATTTCACGGCGTTGCCGATCAGGTTGCCCAGCGCCACCGAGACCGCCGCTTCCGGCGCATCCACCACCAGCCGGCCGGGCTCGCCTTCCAGACAGAGCTCCAGCGCCTTGGCGCCGAGCTGCGGGCGATGCGCGTCAAGCAGCTGTTCGGCGACGCGGTAGACATCGGTGTTGCCGTGGCCGCGCTCGGCGCGCGACAGCAGCAGCAGTGCGCTGATCAGGTCGGTGCACTGCGCCTCGGCGCGCTGGATGCGCTGCAGGCGCACGAGCGTCTTGTCGTCCAGCCCGGGGCGCGACAGCAGCAGCTCGACCGCGCCCTTGATCACCGCCAGCGGCGTGCGCAGCTCGTGGCTGACGTCGGCGTTGAACTCGCGGTCGCGCTGCACGACCTCGGTCAGGCGCGCGGCGTAGTCGTCGAGCGCGGTCGCCAGCTCGCCGACCTCGTCGTCGGGGAAATGCGGCGCCAGCGCCACCGGGCGCGCGCTGTCGTCGGACGCGCCCAGCAGGTTGGCCAGCTCCGACACCGGCCGCATCACGCGCGAAGCCGACCACCAGCCGATGATCCCGGCGAGCACGGTGAACAGCACCACCGCCGCGATCAGGATCAGCTTGATGCGCGCGCGCACCTCGGCGGTGCTGGTCATGTCCTGGGCGACGAAGAACCAGTAGTCCGGATCCTTCTTGACCACCAGCCGGTAGACGAAGGGCTCGCCGTCCTCGATGCCGTTCATGTTGTAGACGCCGGATTCCAGCGGGATCCAGTCCGCCTGCGCGTTGTGCCACTTGTCTGGGCCGAAGACATAGGCGCGCACGCTGCCCAGCGGCGACAGCTGCGCGGTCTGGTCCTGGTAGAAGCGCTCGGCGTAGTCGTCGAGGTTCTCCTTCAGTACCGTGCCGACGGCCTGGTCCTCGACCACCGCGCCGACGTAGGCCGCGGCGATCGCGAACATCGCCGTCAGGCCGAGGCCCAGCAGGGCGAACGACAGGATGATGCGGCTGCGCAGCCTGCGGCGGTACCGACGCCGCCCGAGCCCCCTGGGCGCGGGCGGCGCCGCGTCAGCTTGAGGCATCGGGCGCGGCGATGCGGTATCCGATGCCATGGCGGGTCTGCACGAGCTGGGTCGGGAACGGCTTGTCGATCACCGCCCGCAGCCCGTGGATGTGCACGCGCAGGCTGTCGGAATCCGGCAGCTCCTCGCCCCACACGCGGGTCTCGAGCTCCTGGCGCGTGACCACCGCGGGCGCGGCCTCCATCAGCGCCTGCAGGATCTTGAGCGCGGTGGGGTTGAGCTGCACCAGCTTGCCGGCGCGCCGCACCTCGAGCGTGTCGAGGTTGTACTCGAGGTCGGCGACCTCGAGCACGCGGGTCTGCACGCCCTTGCCCCGGCGCGACAGCGCGTTGAGCCGGACCTCGACCTCCTGCAGCGCGAACGGCTTGATCAGGTAGTCGTCGGCGCCAGAGTCGAAGCCGGCGAGCTTGCTGTCGAGGCTGTCGCGCGCGGTGAGCATGAGCACCGGGGTCTGCTTGCGGGCCTCGTTGCGGAGCTTGCGGCAGACCTCGATGCCGTCCATGCCCGGGAGGTTCAGGTCCAGCACCACGGCGTCGAAGTCGTGGACCACCGCCAGGTGCAGCCCGGTCACGCCGTCGGCGGCGAAGTCGACGGTATGGCCGCGGTCCTCCAGGTAGTCGCCCAGGTTCGCGGCGATGTCCTGGTTGTCTTCGATCACGAGTATGCGCATGCATGGATCCTGTGGTTGGGCCGGACGATGGACCACCGCGCCGGGCGCGCGTTCCCTTGTGCCGGCCGATTCTTGCACACCTTGCCCGACCGCCCGAGATGCGGCGTGCACCGGACAGAAAGCGGCCCGGGCAACGAGTGTGCCCGGGCCGAACGTAGTGCCCCGATGACCGCGATCCACGACTGGCTGGAGAGTTCAGATGACGCCGGAAGGATTTCGGCGGGCCCACTCTGCGGGGAGCACGATTAAAGAGGCGTTAAACACCGCGTTAATCTTTCGTTCGCGCGCGACGTCTCACGCGGGTCCGGGATTTCATCCCGCCGCCCGTGGCGCCGGCCGCAACGAATTCGACGATCAGGCCGGCAACATCGACGCCCGTGGAACGCTCGATGCCCTCCAGCCCTGGCGAGGCGTTCACCTCCAGGACCAGCGGTCCGCGCGCGGACAGGATCAGGTCGACTCCGGCCACGCCCAGCCCGAGCACCCTGGCCGCGCGCACGGCGACCTCGGCCGCCCCTGGATCCAGGTCGAACGCCTCGGCCACCCCGCCCCGGTGCAGGTTGGCGCGGAAATCCCCGTCCGGTGCCTGCCTGCGCATGGCCGCGACCACCCGGTCGCCGACCACCAGGCAGCGGATGTCGGCGCCGCCGGCCTCGGCGATGTACTCCTGCAGCAGGAAGGTGGCGTACAGCCCGCGCAGCGCGTCGACCACGCCGCGCGAGGCGGATGGTTTCTCGGTCAGCATCACCCCGCGGCCCTGGCTGCCCTCGGTGAGCTTGATCACGTGCGGCGGCGGGCCCAGCATCGCCAGCAGGTCGTCGGTGTCGTCGGGATTGTCGCCGAACACCGTCACCGGCATGTCGATGCCCTGCACCGCCAGCAGCTGGTGGCAGCGCAGCTTGTCGCGCGCCGCGGCGATCGCCGCGGATGGATTGGGCGTATGGCAACCCATCAGCTCGAACTGGTGCAGCACCGCGTTGCCGTAGCGGTTGATCGAGGCCCCGATGCGCGGGATGACCGCGCCATAGCCCGCCAGCGACTGCCCCTTGTAGTGGAGCGCGAACCCGTCCTTGCCAATGCGCATGTAGCAGCGCAGCGGATCGAGCACGCGGACGCTGTGCCCGCGCTGGCGCGCCGCCTCGACCAGGCGGCGGGTGGAGTACAGCCGGGTGTTGCGCGACAGGATCGCGAACTTCATGGGCGGTCGCCGGCGGGATTACGGTGCCAGCTTCGAGGATGCGTCGAGGTACCTGCGGCCCTGCGCGCGCACGGTGTCGACCTCGAAGCGCTCGGACGCGACATGGACCGCTTCCAGCGCCTCCGCCATGGCGTCCACCTCGGAGTCGATCTTCTCCAGCGCGTTCTCGAGCGTGTAGGTCAGCTCGTGGATCTTCGCGGTGTCCTCGGGACCCAGCTCGTCCTTGGCCAGGATGGCCTGCAGCTGCGCGTTGTACGTGGACAGGTGCGCCAGCGCCTCGTCCAGCGTGGCGGCCCGCTCGCCTTCGAAGTGGTCGGGACGCTCGTCCGCATGCGCGGCGCCGGACAGCCCCAGTGCGAGCACGGGCGCGACGATCAGGAGGGTCGGGTGCTTCATGGTCATTCCTCGGACGGCTAAACCGGGAATGATAGAGAAGCCCATCGAAGGCCGCATGCATGCCAGCTGCACGCAGGGCCTTCCGGAAATGGAGCGGGCGATGGGAATCGAACCCACGCTAGCAGCTTGGGAAGCTGCAGTTCTACCATTGAACTACGCCCGCGCGAGGCGGCCAGTCTAGGACGGGGCCACCGGATTTGGCAACGCCGCGCAGCCGCATGGCCGCGCGGCGTCGCTTGCTCAGAACCCCGCGCCGATGCTGGCGAACACCATCGAATGCTTGCCGCCCTTCTGCCCGCTGTTGACGCTGGCGCCGATGTCGGCGTCCAGGCCGAACAGCTTCGTGCGCGCGCCGAAGGTCAGCGTGGTCCAGGACTGGTCGTACTCCACCCCGGGCACTGCATATGGCAGCGAGCCCGTGATCGACTGCGAGCGCGCGAAGGCCTGCGCGGCCTCGTCCTCGAACTCCCGGTCGATGGTCAGGCGCGCATACGGCGCCAGGGTGTCGTGGATGGCGTAGGACAGCTGCCAGCCCGCGCTGCCGACCGTCGAGTCGAACTCCTGGTCGAGATAGGCCAGCGAGGTCGACAGGCCGGGATCGCTCTCGGCAAAGCCGTCGACCTCGACCCGCTGCGCGACCACGCCGATCACCGGGCCGTGGCGCAGGGCGCCCTCGCCGAACTCCCAGCCGCCCTGCACCGCAAGCGCCAGGCTGCTGCCGTCGGTGGAGCCGCCGTGGGTGCGCAGCGCCGGGCCCAGCGGCACCTGGCGCTCGATGTCGAAGTCGAGGCTGGTGTAGCTGAGCTGGGCGTTGAGCCAGCCACCCGACTCCGCGGACCAGCCGATGTAGCCGCCGATCGAGGCCTCGGACTGGTCCCAGTTGCCGCGGCGGCTGCCCCAGTCGTTGCCCTGCACGCCATAGCCGATGAAGCCGCCATAGGCCAAGCCGTCGCGGCCCCAGTCCATGCCGACCAGCAGCGCCGGGCCGGTGCCGTCGTAATGGTCGCCGTGGGCATAGCGCTGGAAGTCGCCGCGCAGGTCGGCCCACCAGCGCGCGCCCTCGGCGTCGCCGCGGTTGCTGACCTGCGCGCCGACGCGCTGGGCGCGGTTGCGTCCCGTGGCCGCCGCCGAATGCGGCAGCACCGCCATCTGGCGTGGGCCCTCGATGGCGGCGATGGCCAAGTCGGCCAGCGCCACGTGCGCGCCGCTGGCCGGGTGCACGCCGTCGGCGAACAGATAGGTCTGCGGCGCGTCGGGGCTGACCAGGCTGGTGGGGTTGCAGGTCAGCGACTGTGCGGTGATCTGCGGCATGCAGGCGGTGCCGGTGACGTTGGCGATCCCGAACTGCGCCGGATCGGCGGCCACCTCGCGCAGGAAGGCGAAGGTGTCGACCGGGATCACGGCCAGGCCGTTGCTGGCCAGCGTGGAGAACAGGGCCTGGTTGTAGCCGGTGGCCAGCGCGGTGCCCTGGGCGGCCGCGGCCGGGCCCTGGGCGCGGAACGACGGCGTCAGGCCGAGGTCCGGGATGTTCGGCACCAGCACGTAGCGCGCGCCGGCCGCCTGCAGGCCGCCGATGATCCCGACCTGCGCGCCCACCGCGCCGCCGATGATCGCCTGGGCATTGCCGGGATCGGTGGTGACCGCGAACAGGTCGTTGGCGCCGCCCCAGACCGTGTACAGCGCGTCCGGATCGGCCCGGCCGCCGTTGGCGGCGAGGTAGCCCGCGGCCTGGGTGGCCAGGGAGGGCGTGAAGCCCAGCGCACCGGTGACGTCGACGCCGTTGCGCGCGCCGCCGGCGGCGTGGTTGTCGCCGGTCTGGCCGTTGCCGTTGGGGCGCGCCTGGGTGCCGTAGTGCTCGGCCAGCCACTGCGACCACACCAGGCCCGGGTTGGTGGTGAACTGGCCGGTGACCGCCTGCACGTTCGGCGGCAGCAGCGGCCGGAAGTAGCCGGCGTCGGTCAGGCTGTCGCCGAAGAACACCGTGCTGGAGAACGGCTGGTCGTGGGCGGCGGCGGGCAGGACCGCAAGCGCCAGGGCGGCGGCAAGCGCGGTGCGGACGGTACGGGACTTCGACATGGAGGCTCCTCTGCGATGGACCATCCGGGCGCAGGGGCGCCGGACAGCGACCGGGCATCGTTCCACGCCGCGGCGGCCGCGCTCAATGTGCACTGCGGCATGCGCATGCATTCCCGGCGCTGGCGGGCGACAATGTCCGCCATGGACATCATCCTCAACGGCGAGCCGCAGGCCCTGCCCGGCCCCTGCACCGTGCTCGCACTGCTGGAATCCAGCGGCCTGGGCGGGCGCAAGGTCGCGGTGGAGGTGAACGGCGCCATCGTGCCGCGCAGCCTGCACGCCGAACACGCGCTGAAGGACGGCGACCGCATCGAGATCGTGCACGCGCTCGGGGGCGGCTGAACGGCGAACTTGCGCAATAATGGCGCAATGACCAGCCAAGACATCCACGGCGACGACAGCCTCGTCATCGCCGGCACGCGCTACCGGTCCCGCCTGCTCACGGGCACGGGCAAGTTCAAGGACCTCGACGAGACCCGCCGCGCCACCGAGGCCGCGGCGGCGGAGATCGTGACCGTCGCCATCCGCCGCACCAACATCGGCCAGGACCCGGGCGAGCCCAACCTGCTCGACGTTCTGCCGCCGGACCGCTACACGATCCTGCCCAACACCGCCGGCTGCTACACCGCCGAGGAGGCCGTGCGCACCCTGCGCCTGGCCCGCGAGCTGCTCGACGGCCGCAAGCTGGTGAAGCTGGAAGTGCTGGGCGACCAGAAGACCCTGTACCCGGACGTGGTGCAGACGCTGAAGGCCGCCGAGCTGCTGGTCGCCGACGGCTTCGACGTGATGGTCTACACCTCCGACGACCCGATCCTGGCGAAGCAGCTGGAGGAAATCGGCTGCGTGGCGGTGATGCCGCTGGCCGCACCGATCGGCTCGGGGCTCGGCATCCAGAACAAGTGGAGCCTGCTGGAGATCGTCGACAACGCCAAGGTGCCGATCATCGTCGACGCCGGCGTGGGCACCGCGTCCGACGCCGCTGTCGCGATGGAGCTGGGCTGCGACGGCGTGCTGATGAACACCGCCATCGCCGGCGCGCGCGAGCCGGTGCTGATGGCGCACGCGATGAAGCTCGCCGTCGAGGCCGGCCGCGCCGCCTTCCGCGCCGGCCGCATCCCGCGCAAGCGCTACGCCAGCGCCTCGTCGCCGGTCGACGGCCTGCTCGGCTGATGACGCCCGACGCCCCCGCTCCCATCGCTGCCCCCGCCGCTGCCCCTGCCTATGTAGGAGCAGCTACAGCTGCGACCCCACACCCCGGCGACCAGAACCGGTGGCGGCGTATCGGCGGCATCGCGGGTCGCAGCTGTAGCTGCTCCTACAGGGGCGGGGGTGGGAACCTTGGGGATTTCGGGGCATGACGGATCCGTTCTCCAGCCCGGGTTCCAAGGCGCCGCCGAAGCCTTTCACGGTCGAGGACGGCGTGCGCCGGGTGCGCAGCTTCGTGCTCCGCCAGGGGCGCTTCACGCCGGCGCAGCAGCGCGCCTTCGACGCGCTGTGGCCGCGCTTCGGCCTCGACTACGCCGGCACCCCGCGCGACTTCGACGCCGCCTTCGGGCGCGCCGCGCCGCGGATCCTCGAGATCGGCTTCGGCAACGGCGAGGCGCTGCGCTTCTCGGCGGCGAACGATCCCGGCCGCGACCACATCGGCATCGAAGTGCACGCGCCCGGCGTCGGCCGCCTGCTCAACGCACTGGCCGAGGACGGCAGCGACCACGTCCGCCTCTACCACCACGACGCCGTCGAGGTGCTGGAGAACGAAGTCGCCGACGGCAGTCTCGACGAGGTCCGCATCTACTTCCCCGATCCCTGGCACAAGAAGCGCCACAACAAGCGGCGCCTGGTGAACCCCGCGTTTGCCGCACTGCTGGTGCGCAAGCTCGCGCCCGATGGCCGCTTGCACCTCGCCACCGATTGGCAGGACTATGCGGAGCAGATGTGGGACGTGCTCGACGCCACGCCGGGACTCGCCAACCGCGCCGGCCCGCGCGGGCACGTGGCGCGGCCGGACTGGCGGCCTCAGACGCACTTCGAAAGCCGCGGCCAGCGCCTCGGCCACGGGGTGTGGGACCTGCTCTACGACAGGGTGCCCGACGACGGCAGGCCCGACGCCACCACCGGGGACTAGACGCAGGACATGGAGACGCTGGCCCTCACCACCGACATGAAGCTCGTGCTCGGGCTGGTCGCGCTGGTGATGGTGCTGTTCCTGTTCGAGCGCGTGCGCGCCGACCTCGTGGCGCTGGTGGTGCTGGTGGTGCTGGGCCTGACCGGCCTGGTCGCGGCCGAGGACATCTTCAATGGCTTCTCGTCCAACGCGGTGATCAGCATCATCGCGACCATGATCCTCGGCACCGGCCTGGATCGCACCGGCGCCCTCAACCGGCTGGCGGCCTGGCTGCTGCGGCGCTCGAAGGGCGCGGAGAAGCGGCTGCTGCTCTACACCTCGGCGATCGCCGGCCTCAACTCGTCGTTCATGCAGAACCCGGCGGTGATGGCGCTGTACCTGCCGGTGGCCTCGCGCCTGGCCTCGCGCACCGGCCTGCGGCTGTCGCGCTTCCTGCTGCCGATCTGCGCCGCGATCATCATGGGCGGCTCGCTGACCATGGTCGGCAACTCGCCGCTGATCCTGCTCAACGACCTGATGGTGGCGGCCAACGCCAACCTGCCCTCCGGCGTGGCCACGCTCGAGCCGCTGCCGATGTTCGCGCCGCTGCCGATCGGCCTGACGCTGCTGGTGATCGCACTGGCCTACTTCCACTTCTTCGGCGACCGCCTGCTGGGGGGCGGCGGCGAAAGCGACGGCAGCGTCACGCCCGCGCGCACGCAGAGCTACTTCGCGCGCGCCTACGGCATCGAGGGCGACGTGTTCGAACTCACCGTCAGCGCCGACAGCCCGCTGGTGGGCATGGCCCTGGGCGAGGCGGAAACCCTGCACGGCGCCCCGCTGCTGCTGGCGCTGAAGACCGGCAACGACTCACGCCTGGCGCCACCCGGTGACGCCCGGATCTGGGTCGGCAGCGTGATCGGCGCGATGGGCCCGCGGCAGCAGGTGGCCGACTTCGCGCAGAACAACATGCTGCGCATGTCCACGCGCCTGCGCGAGTTCGGCGACCTGTTCAACCCCAGCCGCGCCGGCATCTCCGAAGCCGTGGTGCCGCCGACGTCGAAGTTCATCGGCAAGAGCGCCGCCGAGCTCGCGATGCGCAAGAACTACGGCATCAGCCTGCTGGCGGTGAACCGCGACAAGGAAGTGCTGCGCGACGACGTCCGCAACCTGCCGCTGCGCGCCGGCGACATGCTGGTGCTGCACAGCATCTGGCAGGACCTGGCGCAGACCGCCGCGAACCGCGACTTCGTCGTGGTCACCGACTTTCCCAAGGGCGAGCAGCGGCCGCACAAGTTCAAGGTGGCGATGGCGATCTTCGCCGTCACCATCCTGGTGGCGCTGGGTTCGGACCTGCCGACCTCGATCGCGCTGATGACCGGCGTGGCCGGCATGCTGGTCTGCGGCGTGCTGAAGATGGACGAGGCCTATTCGGCGATCAGCTGGAAGACGGTGTTCCTGATGGCCTGCCTGATCCCGCTGGGCTGGGCCATGGACACCAGCGGCGCCGCGGCCTGGATCGCGGGGCACACGATCGAGGAGCTGCCTGATGGACTGCCGGTCTGGGTGATCCAGTTCACCGTGGCGGCGCTGACCTCGGCGTTCTCGCTGGTGATCAGCCACGTCGGCGCAACCATCGTGATGGTGCCACTGGCGATCAACCTGGCGCTGGCGGCCGGCGGCGACCCGACCGCGTTCGCGCTGGTCGTGGCGCTGGCGGCCTCCAACAACCTCGTGACCGCCTCGAACCCGGTGGTGTCGATGGTGACCGGCCCCGCCGACTACTCGGCGCGCGACCTGTGGCGCGTGGGCAGCGCGCTGTCGATCGCCTACCTGGTGGTGGTGGTGGCGATGGTCAACCTGATCTTCTGATCAGGCCAGCCAGACCGCGCCATCGCGCACTTCGACGGCCACCGCGCGCAGCGACTCGCCGCGGCAGGGCCCCGCCTCGCAGACGCCGCCGGCGGTCTCGAAGCTGGCGCCGTGCACCGCGCACACCAGCAGCCCCTCCTTCGACACCAGGAACTTCCCCGGCGCCCAGTCCAGGCGGCGGCCGGCGTGCGGACAGACGTTGAGCCAGGCGCGCACGGCACCGCCGGCATCGCGGTGCAGCACCAGCGATTCCATGACGCCGTCGACCGGCCCCTCGGCCTCGGCGAAGCCGCCGGCAGGCAGGGCGTCGAGCGCAAGCAGCGGCGCTGCGGAGTCGCCGGTTAACACTTCACTTACAACTTCTGCCGCCATCGGTCCGATACTCACCCATCACCAAGTCTTCACATTCTGGCACCACCGCATGATCAACCGCACCTTCCGCAGCGCCCACGCCCGCTTCGATGCCAGCCAGTTCGGCGCCCTGTTCGCGCCGCGCAAGCCCAGGCACCCCCTGGCGCGCGTGGCCGTGGGCCTGCTCGGCCTGGCGCTGCTGGCCGTGCTGCTCGTGGTCGGCGTCGTGGTCGGCACCGCGATGCTGGCGCTTGGCCTCGCGCGCCGCCTGCTGAGCCGCCGCCCCGCGGCGCAGGTCCGCCCGGGCAGCATTGTCGACGCCGAGTACCGCGTGGTCGACAAGCCGGCGCACACCCTGCCCTACTGAGCGCCCCGCGCTTTCCGGAGCCCCCGATGACCGACGTGATCCCCGCGCCGGAGCCGATCCGCGTGCCCGTGCGCGGTGGCGGCCATTTCCCCGTGCGCCGCGTGTACTGCGTGGGCCGCAACTTCGCCGACCACGCCCGCGAGATGGGCGCGCAGGCGCCGGCATCGAAGGCCGAGCGCGGCAGCCCGGTGTTCTTCTCCAAGCCCGCCGACGCCATCGTGACCGGCGGCGAAGTGCGTTACCCGCCGGCCACGGCCGACCTGCACCACGAGGTCGAACTGGTGGTGGCGCTGGGCCGAGACGCGCCCGACGGCGTGCTCGACCCGGCCGACGCGCAGGCGCTGGTGTTCGGCTATGGCGTGGGCCTCGACCTCACCCGCCGCGACCTGCAGGCGGCGGCCAAGAAGGCCGGCCTGCCCTGGGACACCGGCAAGGGCTTCGACGAATCGGCGCCGATGAGCGAGCTGGTCCCGGCCGCCGGCATCGGCGAGCTGGCTCCGCGGCGGCTGTCGCTGCGCGTCAACGGTTCCGAGCGCCAGGCCGCCCCGCTGTCCGACCTGATCTGGGACGTGCCCGACATCCTGCACGAACTCTCGAAGCTCTACGCGCTGCGCGCCGGCGACCTGGTCTTCATGGGCACGCCCGCGGGCGTGGCCGCGCTGTCGCCGGGCGATGCCTGCGAGGCGCGCCTGGACGATGCGATCGTGCTGCGGTGTCGGATCACGCCGCCACGCGTGTAGGCTAGCCCCTCCACCATCCACTAAGGAAACCCCGATGGGCATGATCAGTGAATTCAAGGAATTCGCGATGCGCGGCAACGTCATCGACCTCGCCGTCGGCGTGGTCATCGGCGCGGCCTTCGGGAAGATCGTCACCGCCCTGGTCGACAACGTGATCATGCCGCCGATCGGCCTGCTCATCGGCGGGGTGGATTTCTCCGACCTGGCGATCACGCTGAAGCAGGCCAGCGTCGATGCCGCGGGCGAGGTGGTGCCCGCGGTGGAAATCGGCTACGGCACGTTCCTCAACGCCCTGATCCAGTTCATCATCGTGGCGTTCGCGATCTTCATGATGGTCAAGGCGATCAACCGCCTCAACCGCAAGGAAGAGGCAGCGCCGGAAGCGCCCGCCGAGCCCAGCGAGGACGTGCTGCTGCTGCGCGAGATCCGGGATTCGCTGAAGCGCTGAAGCGCCGGGACCCGAGCGCCTCTTCTTTCCCCTGCCCGCGGGGGAAGATGGCCGAAGGCAGATGGGGGCAGTCCCGCGGAAAAGCCCCGTCAAGGAACCCCGCATTCTTGCGGGGTTCTTCTTTTGAAGGCTTGCGGCAAGCTTCGCGCCCATCCCCTGCGATGCGGGGACTTCCCCGCAGCCGGTAGAAGGGAGCGCTGGAGGTGGGGCTTGCTAAGCTGCGGGCTCCCTCAGATGCAGCGGAGCGCCATGCGCCTGGTTCCGATGTTGCTCGCGGCGGCGATCGCCGCTGTCGTCCACCTTCCCGCCGCCGCCACCGTGGCTGCCGAGGCCGCCAACACCCCTGCCGCCAGCGTCGCGCCCGCCGCGCCCGAGACCCGCATCAGCGACGCCTCGATGGCCGTCGCGGCCCAACTGCGCGAGACCGCGCTGGCCAGCAGCCTGGCCTGGGACATCACCGAATCCCTGACCACCGAAGTCGGCCCGCGCCTGGCCGGCAGCGAGGCCGACGCACGCGCGGTCGAATGGGCGAAGGCGAAGTTCGCCGAACTCGGCTTCGACCGCGTCTGGACCGAGCCGGTGACCTTTCCGAAGTGGGTCCGCCGCAGCGAGCGCGCCGAGGTGCTGGGCGCGAACGCGCAGCCGCTGGCGCTGACCGCGCTGGGCGGCAGCCCCGCGGGCACGATCGAGGCCGAGGTGGTGCGCTTCGCCGACCTCGCCGCGCTCGAGGCCGCGCCGGCGGGCTCGCTTGCCGGCAGGATCGCCTTCGTCGACTACCGCATGGAGCGCGCCCGCGACGGCAGCGGCTACGGCCCCGGTTCACGCGTGCGCAGCCGCGGCCCCTCGGCGGCGATCCGCGCCGGCGCCGCGGGGTTCCTGATGCGCTCGGCGGGCACCGACTCGCACCGCAATCCGCATACCGGCATCACCCGCTTCGACGAAGGCCTGGAGCCGGTGCCGTCCGCCGCGCTGGCCGTGCCCGACGCCGACCAGCTGGCGCGCCTGCTCGCGCGCGGCCCGGTGCGCCTGCGCCTGGCGCTCGACTGCGGCTGGGACGGCGAATACACCTCGCAGAACGTGATCGGCGAGATCACCGGAAGCCGCCACCCCGACGAGGTCGTGCTGATCGGCGGCCACCTCGACTCCTGGGACCTCGGCACCGGCGCGGTCGACGATGCCGCCGGCGTCGGCATCACCATGTCCGCCGCGGTGCACATCGCGCGGCTTCCGCAACGCCCCGCGCGCAGCATCCGCGTGGTCGCCTTCGCCAATGAGGAGCAGGGCCTGCACGGCGGTTTCGCGTATGCGGACCAGCACGCCGGCAACGTGGCCCGTCACCAGCTGGTGGCCGAAAGCGACTTCGGCGCCGGCCGCATCTACGGATTCGGCACCGGCGCACCGGCACACGCGAAGTCGGCCGAAGCGCGCATCGCCGAAGCGCTGGCGCCGCTGGGCATCGAACACATGCCCGGCGAAGGCAGCCCGGGGCCGGACGTCATCGGCATGGCGCGCAAGGGCGCCACCTGGGCCTGGCTCGGCCAGGACGGCAGCGACTACTTCGACCTGCACCACACGCCCGACGACACGCTCGACAAGATCGACCCGGAAGCGCTGGCACAGAACGCCGCGGCGTATGCCGTCTTCGCCTACCTGGCGGCGGATGCGGACGGCGACTTCGGCAGCGCGCCGGTGGCGGCCGGCGCGGATTGAAGAGTCTTTTTTGCCGCGGATTTGCGCGGATGCGCCGCGGATTTGCGCGAATGGAGCAAAGGCTTTTGCCACGGATGACGCGGATTTCGCGGATTTACGCGGATCTGGCCGAGGCGGGATTGTGGCTCGGAGCCCATCCAACCAACTCGCCAAAGGCCATTCATGGAAAAAGCCTTACAGCGCCTGATGCAGACCATGGCCGCAGACTGATCCGAGTAAATCCGCGAAATCCGCGTCATCCGTGGCAAAGCTTTTCCGCTTTTTCCTCCGCCCTGCTCTATCCGCACAGATCCGTGGCAAAGCTTTTCCAGACCGCAGCCCCTCTACAGCGCGACCTGCCACCAGCGCGCGAGCAGGACGGCGGTCGCGGCGGCGACGTTGAGGCTTTCGACGGCGCCGGTGCCCGGGATCGACAGCTGCAGGTCGCAGGCTTCGGCCAGTGCCGGTGACATGCCCTCGCCTTCGTTGCCCAGCACGTAGACCAGTCTTTGCGGCAGTTCGGCCGCGAAGGCGTCGTCACCGCCGCGCACCACGGTCGCGGCCAGGCCGAAACCGGCGCCGCGCAGCTGGGCGATGGCGTTGTCCTCGCGGCCCAGGCGCACCAGCGGCACCGCTTCGGCGCCGCCTTCGGCCACGCGCGCGGCGGCGCCGGAGAGCTGCAGCGGCGAGTGCTTCGGCAGCAGCACGGCCGCGCCGAAGTTGGCGGCCGAGCGCAGGATCGCGCCGAGGTTGTGCGGGTTGCCGACGCCGTCCAGCCACAGCGCGCAGGCCGGGCCCTCGCCGAGGTCGCGCAGCCACGCGGTCAGCGCCTGCGGCGCCTCGCGCAGCACGTCGGCCACCACGCCCTCGTGGTGGCTGCTGGCGGCGAGCCTGCGCAGATCGTCCTCCTCCACCACCCGATAGCCGACGCGGTTGGCCACGCACCACTTCAGGAGCGGCTGCAGGCGCGGGATCATCGCTTCGGCCAGGTACAGCTTGCGGATCGCCTCGGGGCGGCGCGCGAACACGGCCTGCACGGCGTTGAAGCCGTGCAGGCGGATCTCGTCGGTGGAGCCCGCCTTCGCCATGTCAGTCCTTCCTGCGTTCCCAGAAGGCCGCATTGCGGATCCCGAGCGATACGGGATCGAACTCCGGGTCCTTGCCTTCCTTCTTCTGTCGCTCGTAATCACGCAGGGCCAGCAGTGCCGGCTTCTGCAGGATCAGGATGGCGACGATGTTGAGCCAGGCCATCAGCCCGACGCCGATGTCGCCAAGCGTCCACGCCGCGCCGGCGGAGCGCACGGAGCCCAGGACCACGGCGAGCAGGATGAACACGCGCAGCGCCAGCGTCATCCACGGACGATGCACCTTGCGGTTGATGTAGGCGATGTTGGTTTCTGCCATGTAGTAGTAGGCGATGATCGTGGTGAAGGCGAAGAACAGCAGCGCCAGCGCCACGAAGCCCGCTCCGTACCCGGGCATGACCGATTCCACCGCGGCCTGGGCGAAGCCCGGCCCCGCTTCGATGCCGGGCAGCGCCTCGACCAGCATGGCGCCCTCGGGCGAGGCCACGTTGTACATGCCCGTGGACAGGATCATGAACGCCGTCGCCGAGCACACCAGCAGCGTGTCGACGTAGATCGAGAACGCCTGCACGTAGCCCTGCTTGGCCGGGTGCGAGACCTCGGCGGCGGCGGCGGCATGCGGACCGGTGCCCTGTCCGGCCTCGTTGGAATAGATGCCGCGCTTGACGCCCCATTCCACCGCGAGGCCCAGCATCGCGCCGAAGCCGGCCTCCATGCCGAAGGCGCTGCTGAGGATCAGCGAGACCATCGCCGGCACCTGCTCGGCATTGAGCACCATGATGACGAAGGCGACCAGCATGTAGGCCAGCGCCATGAACGGCACCACGAACTCGGCGAAGCGGGCGATGCGCTTGACGCCGCCGAAGATGATGAAGCCCAGCGCCAGCACGACGCCGGCGGCGGTGACCGTGGGCGGCACGCTCCAGGCATTGTCCATGCCCGCGGCGATGCCGTTGGCCTGCACGCCGGGCAGGAAGAAGCCGGTGGCGACGATGGTGACGACCGCGAACAGCCATGCGTACCACTTCTGGCCCATCGCCTTGTCGATGAAGTACGCCGGGCCGCCGCGGTAGCGCCCGTCGTCGTCCTTCTCCTTGTAGATCTGCGCCAGGGTCGACTCGATGTAGGACGTGGACGCGCCGAGGAAGGCCATCACCCACATCCAGAACACGGCGCCCGGCCCGCCGAAAGCGATCGCCGTGGCGACGCCTGCGATGTTGCCGATGCCCACCCGGCCCGACAGCGAAATGGCCAGTGCCTGGAACGACGACACGCCGGCCTGCGAGGACTTGCCCGAAAGCAGCAGCCGGATCATTTCCGGCACGTGGCGCAGCTGCATGAAGCGGGTGCGGATCGAGAAATAGAGGCCCGCGCCGAGGCAGAGCGCGATCAGCGCCTTGCTCCAGATGAGGCCGTTGAGGGTGGCGAGGAACTCGTCCAAAGGCTGGCTCCGGTGATGGGTTTCAGTGCACCGGCACCAGGACCTCCCCCGACCGGAACCCGCCCGATTCTCCACGATCCGGACGCCAGCGCGAAAGGGCCGCCGTCCGGCGGCCCATGATTCAGGCGTGTCCGCCCACCGGCGGCACCTCGCGTTCCTGGCGCTCCAGCTCGTGCGCGACCGCCTGCGGCGAGCGCGTGAACGGCGCGAACAGGGTGTAGAACGCGGGCACCACGAACAGCGACAGCAGGGTCGAGAACGCGACGCCGGCGATGATCACCACGCCGATGGTCGCGCGGCTGGCCGAGCCTGGTCCGCCGGCGAGCACCAGCGGCAGCGCGCCCGCCGCGGTCGCGATCGCGGTCATCAGGATCGGACGCAGGCGCACGGTCGAGGATTCGACGATGGCCTGGGCCACGCTGCGCCCTTCGTCGCGCAGCTGGTTGGCGAACTCGACGATCAGGATGCCGTTCTTGGCCGCCAGGCCGATCAGCATCACCACGCCGATCTGGCTGAAGAGGTTGAGCGTGCCCCCGGTCAGCGCCAGGCCGATCAGCGCGCCCAGCACCGCCAGCGGCACCGTCAGCATGATCACGAACGGATGCACGAAGCTCTCGAACTGCGCCGCCATCACCAGGTACACCACCAGAAGCGCCATCGCGAAGGTCAGCAGCACTGCGCCGCCGGCCTTGGTGAACTCGCGGCTCTCGCCCTTCCACGCGACCTGCGCATAGTCGGGCAACTCGGCGCGCACCACCTCGTCGAGGAAGGCCAGCGCCTCGCCCATCGGGTAGCCCGGCGCGAGGCCGGCGCTGATGGTGATCGCGCGCATGCGGTCGAAGCGGTTGAGGCTGCCCGGCTCGGCCAGTTCGCTGAGCGTCACCAGGTTCGACAGCGGCACCAGTTCGCCGCTGCGCGAACGCACCTCGATCGCGGCCAGGTCCGCCGGCTCGGCGCGGCCGTCGCGGCCGGCCTGCACCACCACGTCGTACTCCTCGCCTTCCTGCACGAAAGTGGTGACGCGGCGGCCGCCCATCATCGTCTCCAGCGCGCGGCCGATGTCGGTGACACTGACGCCGAGGTCGGAGGCGCGCACGCGGTCGATGTTCACGCGCATCTGCGGGCGGGTCTCCTTGTAGTCGGAGTCGACCGAGAAGAAGCCGGGGTGCTCTTCCATGCGCTGCATGACGACGTCGCGCCACTGCGCGATCTCGGCGTACTCGGGCCCGCCCAGCACCATCTGGATCGGCTGGCCGCGGCTGCCGACCAGGCCGCCGCCCACGCGCGGCTGCGCCTGCACGCCGCTGAGCGTGCCCAGTTCGGCGCGCAGCGAGTCGGCCACCTCGGCCGTGCTCTGTTCGCGCTTGTCCCAGTCTTCGAGGAAGACGATGACGTTGCCCGAGTGCATTTCCTCGCTCGCGCCCCAGCCGCCGGGCGCGCGGGTGTTGTAGCGGCGGATCGCGCTGCCCTCTTCGGCCACGCGGCGGGCGAAGACCTTCTCGACCTCGCGCACCTGCTGCACGGTGTAATCGAAGCCGGCGCCCTCGGGCCCGATGATCGACACGAAGAACGAGCCGCGGTCCTCGGCCGGCGCCAGCTCCGACGGCACCAGGCGCATCAGCCCCCACGCGGCCGCGAGGCAGGCGGCCATCACCAGCAGCACGCCGCCGGCCACCCTGGCCGGGCGCGCGCCCGACATCGCCTCGAGTCGGCGGCCATAGGCCGTGGTCACCGATTCCAGGCGCGCATTGAACCAGCGGTTGACCGGGTTCGACTTCTCCTCGCTGTGCGGGCGCACCATCTTCGAGGCCATCATCGGCGTCAGCGTCAGCGCGACGAAGGCCGACAGCGCCACCGCGCCCGCCAGCGCCACCGACAGCTCGCGGAACAGGCGCCCGGTGTTGCCCTCCATGAAGCCCACCGGCAGGAACACCGCCACCAGCACCGTGGTGGTGGCTATCACCGCGAAGGCCACCTGGCGCGTGCCGCGCACCGAGGCCACCAGCCGCGGCTCGCCGAGGTCGACGCGGCGCTGGATGTTCTCCAGCACCACGATCGCATCGTCCACCACCAGGCCGATGGCCAGCACCAGCGCCAGCAGGGTCAGCAGGTTGATCGAGTAGCCGAACACCAGCAGCGGGATGAAGGCCGCCAGCAGGCAGACCGGCACCGTCACCGCCGGGATCAGTGCCGCGCGGAAACTGCCCAGGAACAGCCAGATCACCACCAGCACCAGCGCCACCGCCTCCAGCAACGTCCAGTACACGCGCTCGATCGAGGCCTCGATGAAGACCGTGTCGTCGAAGGCCACGAAGATGTCGGTGCCCTCCGGCAGCGACTTCTGGATCTCGTCGGCGGCCGCGCGCGCGGCACGGGTCACGTCCAGCGCGTTCGCGGTCGAGGTCTTGACGATGCCCAGGCCGATGTTGGGCTGGCCGTTGCTGTGGTAGTACGCGCGGCGCTCGGCCGAGGCCAGCTCGATTTCCGCCACGTCGCCCAAGCGCACCACGTAACCGTCGGCGCCCTTGCGCAGCGGCATGGCGGCGAAGTCGCGCGGCTCGACGTAGCTGCGCTCCACGCGCAGGGTGAAGTCGCGGCTGCCCGACTCCAGGCGGCCCGCCGGCAGCTCGACGTTCTCGGCGCGCAGCACGGATTCGATGTCGTTGGCGGTGATGCCGCGCGCGGCCATCGCCGCGCTGTCGAGCCACACGCGCATCGCGTAGCGCTGGCGGCCGCCGATGCGCACCTGGGCCACGCCGTCCAGGCTCGACAGGCGGTCGACGATGTAGCGGTCGGCGTAGTCCGACAGCTGCAGCGTATCCATCGTCGTCGAGCTCATGTTGAGCCAGATGATGGTGTCCGAGTCGCTGTCGGCCTTCTCGACCTCGGGCGCGTCGGCCTCGTCGGGCAGGCGATCGGCGACGCCGCTGATCGCGTCGCGGACGTCGTTGGCGGCGGCCTCGATGTCGCGGTTCAGGGTGAACTCCAGGGTCACCGACGAGCGCCCGTTGCGGCTGCGCGACTGGATGGTCTCGATGCCCTCGATGCCCGACAGCGCGTCCTCGAGCACCTGGGTGATGCGGGTCTCGACCACCGCGGCCGAGGCGCCCGGATAGTTAACGTCCACCGACACGATCGGCGGGTCGATGGCCGGCAGTTCGCGCAGGGTCAGGCGCGAGAACGCCATCACGCCGATCACCATCAGCAGCAGGCTCATCACCGTCGCGAAGACGGGCCGCTTGATCGAGAGGTCGGACAGCAGCATGGCTCAGCCCCCGCTGGCTTCTTCGGTGGTCTCGCCGGTGTCGCCGTCGGCGCCGCTGCCGGCCTCGACGATGCTGCCGCCCGGGCGCAGCTTGCCGGTGCCGTCGACCACGATGCGGTCGCCTTCCGCCAGGCCCGCGGTGACCTCGGCCTGGCCGGCCACGCGCGAGCCGATCGCCACCGTCACCTGCTCCACGGTGTCGTCGGGACGGACGCGATAGACGAAGGTGTCGCGGCCGACCTGGACCACGGCGATCTCGGGCACCAGCAGCGCCTCGCGCTCGGCGCGCTCGAGCTCGATCTCCAGCAGCATGCCCGGGCGCAGCAGGCGCTCCGGATTGGCGAAATCGGCGCGCACGCTGAACGCGCGGCTGGCCGGATCGACGCGCGAGCCGACGTTGCTGACCACGCCCTCGAAGCCGCGCCCGCGCCAGGCCGTGCTGGTGCCGGTGATGCGCTGGCCCACCGCGACGTTGGCCAGCTGCGCTTCGGGCACCGGGAAATCGACGTACACCGACGACAGGTCGTCGAGGGTGGCGATGACGGTGCCGGGCGTGATCAGCGCGCCCGGGCTGACCTGGCGCACGCCGAGCACGCCGCCGAACGGCGCGCGGATGGTGCGGTCGGCCAGGTTGGCCTGGATCTGGCGCACCTGGGCCAGCGCGCTGTCGCGGGTGGCGCGCTGGGTGTCGAGGGTGGCGCTGGCGATCAGCTGCTGGTTGGCCAGCTCCTGCTGGCGCTTGAGCATGCGGTCGGCCTCGTCCGCGGTCGCGCGCGCGGCGGCGAGCGCCGCCTGCTGCTGCTGCCCGCTGAGCGTGACCAGCGGCGCCCCGGCCGCGACCACGTCCCCGCTCTCGAAGTGCACGCGCTCGACGACCTCGCTGACCTTGGCCGTGACCTCGACCGATTCGCGGGCCTGCACCGTGCCCAGGGCGCGGATGCGGTCGTTGAACGGGCGCACGGCGACGGTCGTGGTCGTCACCACCGCCGCCGCCGGCCCGCCGCCGCCCGGACCGTCCTCCCCGGCCGAGCAGGCGGCGAGGGCCAGGGCGAGCAGGGCGGCGCAGCAGGCCTTGCGGGCGAACCGGGGGGTGGGCACGGCGTGGGGCATCGGGGAGTCGGTGGGGTCGGCAGGTGAAGCCGGTGATTCTATCGACCGCCCGTGTCGGCCTCGTGTGCCATCAGGCCCGGGCGCGGGACGCCGCGTTGCGGTCAACCGCTGGCGCGCCCGTGCGTTACGGCGCACTCTGGAATGCGTCCCTCCCCACACCAGGACGACGTTCATGATCCACGACAGCATCCTCGACACCATCGGCCGGACCCCGGTGGTCCGCCTGAACCGCATCGCGCCGGAAGGCGTGTCCATCTACGCGAAGGTCGAATCCTTCAATCCCGGCGGCTCGGTGAAGGACCGGCTGGCGCTGGCCATCATCCTCGACGCCGAACGGCGCGGCGTGCTCAAGCCGGGTGACACCGTGGTCGAGGCGACCTCGGGCAACACCGGCGTCGCGCTGGCGATGGTCTGCGCCGCGCGCGGCTATCCCTTCGTGGCCACCATGGCCGAGTCCTTCTCGGTCGAGCGCCGCAAGCTGATGCGCGCCTACGGCGCCCGCGTGATCCTGACCCCGGCCGCCGAGCGCGGCACCGGCATGGTGAAGCGCGCAAAGGAGCTGGCCGACGAGCACGGCTGGTTCCTGGCCAGCCAGTTCGCCAACCCGGCCAATCCCGCCTGGCACCGCAACACCACCGCGGCCGAGATCCTGCAGGACTTCGCCGGTCGCAGGCTGGACCACTTCGTCAGCGGCTGGGGCACCGGCGGCACCCTGACCGGCGTGGGCGAGATGCTGAAGCTGGGGCGCCCGGAGGTCGAGGTCGTGGCCGCCGAGCCGGCGGTGGCGGCCCTGCTCCAGGGCGGGGAGTTCACCCCCCACAGGATCCAGGGCTGGACCCCGGACTTCGTGCCCGAAGTGCTCAACCGCGAGGTGGCCAACCGCGTGCTGTCGGTCAGCGACGACGAGGCCATCGCGACCGCGCGCCGGCTGGCGGCGGAGGAAGGCATCTTCACCGGCATCTCCGCCGGCGCCACGGTGGCCGCGGCGCTGCAGGTGGCGAAGGACGCCGCACAGGGCGCGGTGATCCTGGCGATGCTGCCGGATACCGGCGAGCGCTACTTCTCCACCCCGCTGTTCGAGGGCGTGGCCGAAGGCAGCGACGACGACTGGCTGGCCGGGCTGCCCTGAGCCACTCGCGGGGACCGGCCGGAAACAAAAAGGGCGGCCGAGAGGCCGCCCCTTTCCGGGTCCTGCGGGAAACCCGCTCAGCCGCGGGTCCACTGCCCCAGCGCGGCCAGGCCGTTGGCCTTGGCGCGCTCGTACACGGTGGCCTGGGCGGCGGCGTAGTTGCCGGTCAGGTCCTGCGACCACAGCTTCAGCGCCGCCGACTGCATGGCGCGGCCGTAGGAGAACGACAGCGGCCACGGGTTCGGGCCCATGCGGTTCATCGCGTCCAGGTGCGCGGTGGCGTCGTCGTCGGACTGGCCGCCGGACAGGAACACGATGCCCGGCAGGATCGCCGGCACCGCCGACTTCAGGCACATCAGGGTGGCTTCGGCCACTTCGTCGACGCTGGCCTGCTCGTCGCAGTCCTTGCCCGGCAGCACCATCGAGGCCTTCAGGATCGTGCCTTCCAGCGCCACGTTCTGGTTGTACAGGGCGTCGAACAGCGCGCGCAGGGTGACCTCGCTGACCTCGTAGCAGGTCTCGATGTCGTGGTTGCCGTCCATGATCACTTCCGGCTCCACCATCGGCACCAGGCCCTGCTCCTGGCACAGCGCGGCGTAGCGCGCCAGCGCGTGGGCGTTGGCCTCGATGCAGGTGCCGGACGGGATGTCGTCGCCGATGTTGATCACCGCGCGCCACTTGGCGAAGCGGGCGCCGAGCTTGTAGTACTCCTCCAGGCGCGCGCGCAGGCCGTCCAGGCCCTCGGTCACCACCTCGCCCGGGAAGCCGGCCAGGGCATGGGTGCCCTTGTCGACCTTGATGCCCGGGATCATGCCGTTGTCGGCCATGTACTTGGCGAACGGCACGCCATCCTTCGTCTTCTGGCGGATGGTCTCGTCGAACAGGATCGCGCCGCTGATGTACTCGTTGAGCTTCGGCGTGGACAGGAGCAGCTCGCGGTAGGCGCGGCGGTTCTCCTCGGTGTTCTCGATGCCGACGCCGGCAAAGCGCTTGGCGATGGTGCCGGTGGACTCGTCGATCGCGATGATGCCCTTGCCCGGGGCGACCATGGCGAGGGCGGTTTCGGCAAGCTGTTCGATGCTCATTCGTCTGATTCTCGGGCAGGCGGCAGGGCCGCACATTATAGCCGCGCTTGCCGGGCATTGGCCCGCCTGCTCCCCCCCGCCCCACCCCCACACTGTAGGAGCAGCTATAGCTGCGACCCGGCCCGACGCCCTCCACTGTAGGAGCAGCTATAGCTGCGACCCGGCCCTGCCTTGACGCAGGTCGCAGCTATAGCTGCTCCTGCAGTGCATTTGCGGGTCAGGGGGAGGTGCGGGGTCAGAGGGTGCCCAGGCCCTGGGCGGCGCCGTCTTCGCCCACCTGCAGCAGGCGCAGGGTGTTGGTGGCGCCGTGGGTCTCCATGGTCTCGCCACTGGTGAACACCACGCGGTCGCCGGACGACAGCAGGCCGGCGGCCACCAGCAGGCCGAGGGCGTCGCGCGCGGCCTCGCGCGCGCCCTGGCCGCGGCTGTCGTGCGCCATCGGGAACACGTCGCGCATCAGGCTCATTCTGCGCCGGGCGCCTGCGTGGCGGGAAAACGCGTAGATCGGGGCGCTGGAGCGGAAGCGCGACAGAAAGCGCGCGGTGCCGCCGGACTCGGTCATGGCCACGATCGCGGCCACGCCGATGTGCTCGCTGAGGAACATTGCCGCCATCGCGATCGCCTGGTCGGCGCGCTGCAGGCCGCGCTGGGCCTGCTCGAAGTCGGTGTCGTGCTCGAACTGGCGTTCGGCGCCGACGCAGACCCGGCTCATCGCCTGCACCGCGGCCACCGGCCAGGCGCCCGCGGCGGTCTCGGCCGACAGCATCACCGCGTCGGTGCCGTCGATCACCGCGTTGGCCACGTCCAGCACCTCGGCGCGCGTGGGCATAGGGCTTTCCACCATCGACTGCAGCATCTGCGTGGCCGTGATCACCACCCGGTTGCGGGCCAGGGTCTCGCGGATGATCTTCTTCTGGATGCCCGGCAGCTCCGCGTCGCCGATCTCCACGCCCAGGTCGCCGCGGGCGACCATCACCACGTCGCTGGCGTCGATGATCTCGCCCAGGTTGGCGATCGCCTCGGCGCGCTCGATCTTCGACACCAGCGCCGCATCGCTGCCGTGCGAGCGCGCCACGCGCCGCGCTTCCTCCATGTCGGCCGCGTTGCGGCAGAACGAGACCGCGATGAAGTCGACGCCGATGTCCGCGGCCACCCTGATCAGCTCGCGATCGTGGTCGGTGATCGCGCCCAGCGACAGGCCACCGCCCTGCTTGTTGAGTCCCTTGCGGTCGGACAGCACGCCGTCGTTGAGCACCACGGTCCGGATGGTCGCGCCGTCCACCGCCTGCACCCGCAGCTGCACCATGCCGTCGTCGAGCAGCAGCACGTCGCCGGGGGCGACGTCACCGGGCAGGCCGAGGTAGCTCACGCCAACGCCGGTGGCATCGCCCGGCGCGGCGCCGGTGCGCGCGTGCAGGTCGAAGCGCTCGCCGGCACGCAGCTGCACGCGGCCCTCGACGAAGCGTTCGATGCGGATCTTGGGCCCCGGCAGGTCGGCGAGGATGCCGACCTCGACGCCGGCGCGCGCCGCGGCCTCGCGGACCTCGCGCGCGCGGCGGACGTGGTCGTCGGGGACGCCGTGCGACAGGTTCAGGCGTACCGCGTTGACGCCCGCGCGCACCAGCTCGTCGAGCACGCCGGGCGCATCCGTCGCCGGGCCGAGGGTGGCGAGGATGCGGGTACCGCGGCGGTATTCGGACATCGGAGGGCTCGCGCTCGGCTGCTGGGAATGCCCCATGCTAGCCGAGCGCAACGCCGTGCGGCAGGCGCCGCGGCGCGCTTCGCGCACTCAGCCCGCGCGCTGCTCCAGCGCCGCGACCGCCGGCAGCTCCTTGCCTTCGAGGAACTCGAGGAAGGCGCCGCCGCCGGTGGAGATGTAGGACACGCCATCGGCGATGCCGTACTTGTCGACCGCGGCCAGGGTGTCGCCGCCGCCGGCGATCGAAAACGCCTTCGAAGCGGCGATCGCGCGCGCCAGCGCCTCGGTGCCGCGGCCGAAGGCGTCGAACTCGAACACGCCCACGGGCCCGTTCCAGACCACGGTGCCGGCGTCGGCGATCATCGCCGCGTAGCGCTTCGCGGTGTCGGGGCCGATGTCGAGCACCAGGTCGTCGTCGCCGATGGCATCGACCGGCTTGACCGTGGCCGGCGCGTCGGCGGCGAAGGCGGTGGCCACGACCACGTCGGTGGGCACCGGGATGTCGGCGCCGCGGGCGCGGGCCTCGGCCATGATCTTCTTCGCGGTCTCGACCAGGTCGGCCTCGTACAGCGACTTGCCGACGCCGTGGCCGGCGGCGGCGATGAAGGTGTTGGCAATGCCGCCGCCGACGATCAGCTGGTCGACCTTGCCCACCAGCGAGGACAGCAGCTCGAGCTTGGTCGAGACCTTGGAGCCGGCCACGATCGCCAGCATCGGCCGCGCCGGGTCCTGCAGCGCACGGCCCAGCGCGTCCAGCTCGGCCATCAGCAGCGGGCCGCCGGCGGCCTGCGCGGCGTGGCGGATCACGCCGTGGGTCGAAGCCTGGGCGCGGTGCGCGGTGCCGAAGGCATCCATCACGAACACGTCGCACAGCGCCGCATAACGCTTCGAAAGCGCTTCATCGTCGGCCTTCTCGCCGGCGTTCATGCGGCAATTCTCGAGCAGCACCAGCTGGCCGGGGGCGACGTCGACGCCGTCGAGGTAGTCGCGCACCAGCGGCACCTCGCGGCCGAGCAGCTCCGACAGCCGCGCCGCCACCGGCGCCAGCGAATCGGCCTCGCTCCAGGTGCCCTCCGTCGGGCGGCCCAGGTGCGACATCACCATCACCGCGGCGCCGGCGTCGAGCAGCGCGCGCAGGGTCGGCAGCGAGGCCAGGATGCGCTGGTCGGAGGTCACGCGGCCCTCGGCCACCGGCACGTTGAGGTCCTGGCGGACCAGCACGCGCTTGCCGGCAAGGTCGAGGTCGGTCATGCGTAGGATGGACATGGGTTCGGGCCGCCGGGAGTCAGGGGGCGCCATTGTCGGGGTGGGCGGCGCGGGATTCAAACCTGCAAGGAGCGCTGTCCGGGCCGGGCTCGGGTGTGCATAGGCAGGAAACGCGCGGCTGTGTGGAGTGAAGATGTTCGTTTTCGGGGAGAGGCGTGTCACTGCGAGGAGGATACGGACCGGCGCATCAGCCCGTGCCGCATTCGCGGCCCGGTCCTGCCCGGCGCAGCGCGCCGGGCGTTCGCGTGGGCTGCGCGGCAGTGCCGCGCGAGCAGCCCCCGCTCACCCATGGCTGAAGCGCCTACCGCGCACGTCCTTGTGCGCTGTCCATATCCCCCTCGCAGCGCCCCGCTTCGCGAGTCTGGACGTCGCGACTTCGACAGGCGGTGCGATCCGTCGCAGCGCCACTTTACGAAGCCCTGGACAGGGCTTACGGAGTGGTAGCAATCGCACGTGCGGTTATCATCCGTCCGGCTCGCACTGGTAGGCCGCGAGCGCTATCGACCATTGAGGCACGGATTGGACAACGCACTGAAAGACGCCCTGAAGGCGGTTCCGGGGGTGGACGAGGCGGTCGGCCTGGTGCGCTACCTGCAATACCGGCAGGCCCTTCGCAACGCCCTGGCATCGGAGCCGCAGGCGTCCGACCTGCCGCCTCCCCACCTGAGATACCGCGTCCACCGTTCGTTCGACATCGCGGAGTACGTGGCCACCGGACGTGACGTCGCATCCTCGATCAGCAACGCCTTTGCAGCCGCAGGGCCGACGCTTCACGGGAAGGACGTCCTCGACCTCGGTTCTGGACCCGGACGGGTGGCACGCTGGTTGAAGGACCTGCATCCCACGATGCGGCTGACCTGCGTCGACATCGATGACGAGGCCGTGTCCTGGGGACAGGAGCACGCGGCCGACATTGCACGATTCCTCCGCGGCGACCCGCATCCCCCGAGTGCATTTCCGCCGGGCACCTTCGACGCCGTCTACTGCATCTCGCTGTTCACCCATCTCGACGAGCCGATGCAGGATGCCTGGCTCGGCGAAATCCGGCGCCTCCTCAGGCCGGGCGGCCTGCTGCTGGCGACCACGCACGGCGAGTTCGCCACCGGATCATGCAGCGAAGAGGAACTCGAACGGCTCCAGCGCCACGGCATCGTATTCCGGACTACCCGCAAGCGCCGCATCAAGCTGGATGGATTGCCCGGCTTCTACCAGACCACCTTCCATACGCGCAATTACGTCGAGGCGCACTGGTCGAACACGCTAGAAGTGGTGGCGTACCTGCCTGGGGGCATCCAGCGGCACCAGGACACCGTCCTCCTGCGTCGGCCCGCGGACTGATCTCCAGCACCGGTGGCCGATGCCGCGCTCGGTCGGCTCGACCCGAAGCCGATATCGGTCGTGCGGGAGGTGGATGGCGAGGGGAGTGCGGAGAGTGGACCAGGGATGGTCCACGCCCCCGCTTCCAGCCATGGATGGCTGGCGGCGGGGCGGAGCACTCCCCTCGCCAGCCGCCTCCCGCGGCGCGCGCCCGCTCGAAGAGACAGCGTCGCGCCGCGTACGCATTCGCCCGGAAATCGTCCGGACAAAAAAAGGCCCCGCATCAAGCGGGGCCTCGGGTCTCATGCCGCAGGTGCGCGCGCTTATTCGCGATACCCGGAATCATCCTTGTTGTGGATGATCCAGATGAGGTTGCCGCCGCTGTCCCAGCCTTGCCCGCGAACACCAGCCGGCCCTGGCCCTTGTAGGCCATCTCGTAGCGGTGGCGGTCGGAGCCGAAGTAGAACGGGATGAAGGCCTTGCCGGTGACGTAGACGCCCTGGTCGGTGGGCTCGCCGATGATGTCGGTCACCTGCTTCATCGGCATGCCGATCTGCAGCTGGGTGAACTTGCTCCCGGGCGCCGGCTTGCCGGTGATCTCGCCCTCCCAGTCGTTGAGGCCCTTCACCGTCTCGCCGTAACCCGCCTCGACGGCGGCCGAATCGGTCACTTCGCCCTCGGCGTTCATCCAGGCCGGCGTGTCCTTGGCCTGCGCCCCGCGGCGCGCATCGGCATCCCCGGCCACGAACAGGCCGGCGCCGACGAACACCGCCGCGGCGGCGCCCACTCGCATGGTGCTGTGCATTGCAGTTTCTCCCTGTGGTGTCGCCCCAGCCCCCGCGGCGTCGCCGCGGATCTCCCCTGCCGCGGACCCTGGAGCTGCCAGCCCGCGACGTGGCGGATTCTCCAACGCGGCGCACGGACGGCGCAACCGCGGCGCGCTCAGCCGCTGCGGCGGCGGAACAGCAGCCAGGACACGGTGAGCATCAGCAGCGGCGGCAGCGCGTAGGCGATGCGGTAGTCGAAGCCGTACACCGCGGCGAGCTTCGCGACCTGGTTCTGCAGCATCCAGAAGCCCAGCGCGAACACCACGCCGATGAACAGCCGCCTCCCCAGGCCGCCACTGCGCAGCGAGCCGAAGGCGAACGGGATCGCCGCCAGGCACAGCGCCAGCACGTTGACCGGGTAGAACCAGCGCGCCCAGTAGTGCTCCTCGTACTCGCTGGCGTCGAGCGCGTTGCGCTTGCGGTACTCGATGCCCTGGGCCAGTTCGCGCGCGGACATGTAGCGCGGGCGGAACGCGCCGCCGGCGCTCGCGGCCAGCGCCGCCGCATCCAGGCGTGATTCCCAGCGCTCCTCGTCCACCCGCACCTCGGTCACCGCGCGCTCCTCGAAGCTCACCCGGCGCACGTCGCGCAGCAGCCAGCCGCCGCTGCGGTGTTCGGCCAGGCCGACGTTGGCGATCGATTCCAGGCGGCCGTCGGCATCGAACTCGAACATGCGCACGTCGTTGAGCTCGAGCCAGGCCTCGCCGCCCTCGGCGCGCTCCTGGCCGTCGCGGGCGTTGAGGAAGGTGTTGCCCTCGCGCGCCCAGAGGCCCGAGTACTGCGCCACGATCACGTCGTTGGAGCGCGCGGCGGCGCGCATGGCGTCGGCGCTGCGCTGCGCGCCCGGCCCCAGGGTCTCGCCGCTGAGCATCATCAGCGCGGTCAGCAGGGCCAGCGGCGCCGCGACCGAGAGGCTCAGCCGGGGCCGCGACACGCCCAACGCGCGCAGCGCGGTCAGCTCGGAGGTGGCCGCCAGCTGGCCCAGGCCCATCAGCGCGCCGATCACCGCCGCGGTCGGGAACATGGTGTAGGCGCGGCGCGGCAGCGTGTAGGCGACGTATGTCAGGCCGCTGACGAAGCCGTAGTTGCCCTGCCCCATGTTCTTGACCTCGTCGGCCGCCGCCAGCACGGCATCGAGGCCCACCAGCACCGTCCAGACCAGGAGCACGGTGGCGACCACGACGCGCGCGACGTGGAGGTCGTGGATCTTCGGGAAGGGCATCATCGCGCCGCCTCCGCGCCGCGGCGCCGGCGGGGCACGGCCACCTGGCCGTCGCGGAAGTACATCCAGGCCCCGAACGCCAGCAGCGGCAGCACCAGCCACCACAGCCCCAGCGCCGACGGCAGCTTGCCGTCCTCGATCCAGCGGGTGCCCAGGGACATGAAGTTCATCGCCACCACGTAGCCCAGGAAGCCCAGGGCGATGCGGCTGTAGCGCGCCTGGCGCGGCGGGCTGCGCGCCAGCGGCACCGCGAGCAGGGCGAAGGCCAGGGCCAACAGCGGCGGCGCGATGCGCGCATGCAGCTGGGCGCGGGCCTCGACCCTCGGGTCGGACAGCAGGGCCAGGGTGGTCGCGTACTCCGGATTGTCCTCGGCGGCCCGGGTCTGGGCATCGGGCAGGCGCAGCTCGTTGCGCTGGTAGCGCATCATCCGGAAGTCGAGGCCTTCGCCCAGCGGGCCTTCGACGCGGAAGCCCTCGCCGAGGTCCAGGTAGCGCTCGGCGCCGTCCACGGTCAGCAGGCCGGTCCGCGCGGTGGTGACGTCCATGCGGTCCTCGTCGTGGCGATAGACGAACACCCGGCCCAGGGCCGAGCCCTCGCCGGACATCGCGCCCACGTAGACCACGCCGCCACCGCCGGGCAGCTCGACGAAACGGCCCGCCTCCAGGCCGGCCAGCAGCAGGTTGCGGTTGCCCTCGGCCACCATCCGCTGCGAATAGTCGTTCGCCCACGGGCCCAGCCACAGCGAGCAGGCCGCGATGAAGCCCACCACCGGCAGCACCAGCATCATCACCGGGCGCAGCAGCCGCCGGGGCCCGACGCCCGTGGCCACCAGCACCGGCATCTCGGAGTCGCGGTACAGCCGGCCCACCGCCAGCAGCAGGCCCAGCATCAGGCCCAGCGGCAGGATCAGCGGCAGGTAGTTCAGCACCATCAGGCCCAGCTGGGACAGCATCAGGCCGGCCGGGACGCGGCCGCGGGCGATGTCGCCGAGGACGTCGGCGAACACGCCACCCAGGCTCACGATCATCAGGACCACCAGGGCCGCGAAGGTGGACTGGGCGAATTCGCGGAACAGGTAGCGGTCGAGCTTCGGCATCCGGGGGCGGCCTTGCATTAGAATCGGGGGTTCGTCCATACACCGCCAGGGCCGCGCCGGGACACGGGCGCTGCGGCGCAATGCCGCATTCTGGACCGCGGATTGTAAGGAACACTTCACGCCAAACCCCAGTACAGGACCCCATGACCCTCGAATTCGCCCTGAACAACGCCGCCCCCGCCACCGCCGACGTCGACTGCGTGGTGGTCGGCGCCTGGACCGACAAGACCTTCACGCCCGCCGGCCGCGCCCTCGACGAGGCCAGCGCTGGACGCCTGACGGCCCTGGCGGCACGCGGCGATGTCGACGGCGCCCCGGGCAAGGTCGCGATGCTGCACGACGTGCCCGGCGTCACCGCGCCGCGCGTGCTCGTGGTCGGCCTGGGCGAGCCGGGCAAGTTCGCGGTGCCGCAGTACCTGAAGGCCATCGCCGATGCCGTGCGCGCGCTCAAGACCGGGCCGGTGCGCTCGGCGCTGCTGAGCCTGGCCGAGGTCGAGGTGCCCGGCCGCGACGCCGCATGGGCCATCCGCCAGGCCGCGATCGCCGCCGACCACGCCGCCTACCGCTACACCGCCACCCTGGGCGAGAAGAACCGCAAGCGCGGCGAGAAGGGCCTGGAGCGCCTGGAGATCGCCGGCGCCGACGCCACCGCGCTGGCCCAGGGCCAGGCCATCGCCGCCGGCGTCGCCTTCACCCGCGAGCTCGGCCACCTGCCGCCGAACATCTGCAACCCGGCCTACCTGGCGCAGCAGGCGCAGGAATTCGCCGCGAAGTTCGACAAGGCCTCCTGCGAGGTGCTCGAGCGCGAGGACATGGACAAGCTCGGCATGGGCTCGCTGCTGGCCGTCGCCCGCGGCTCGGCCAACGCGCCGAAGCTGATCGTGCTGAAGTGGAACAACGGCGGCGACGCCCAGCCCTACGTGCTGGTCGGCAAGGGCATCACCTTCGACACCGGCGGCGTCAACCTGAAGACCCAGGGCGGCATCGAGGAGATGAAGTACGACATGCTCGGCGCCGGCTCGGTGATGGGCACCTTCGTCGCGGCCGCGGGGCTCGACCTGCCGGTGAACCTGGTGGTGGTGGTGCCGGCGGTGGAAAACGCCATCGACGGCAATTCCTACCGTCCGTCGGACATCGTCACCAGCATGTCCGGCAAGACCATCGAGGTCGGCAACACCGACGCCGAGGGCCGCCTGATCCTGTGCGACGCGCTGACCTATGCGCAGCAGTTCAAGCCGCAGGCCCTGGTCGACGTGGCCACGCTCACCGGCGCCTGCATGGTCGCCCTGGGCAGCTTCGCCACCGGGCTGATGACCAAGCACGACGACCTCGGCCAGGAGCTGCTGGCGGCCGGCGAAGAGGTCTTCGACCGCGCCTGGCGCCTGCCGCTGTGGGACGAGTACCAGACGATGCTGGATTCGACCTTCGCCGACGTCTACAACATCGGCGGCCGCTGGGCCGGCGCGGTGACCGCGGGCTGCTTCCTGTCGCGCTTCACCGAGGGCCAGCGCTGGGCGCACCTCGACATCGCCGGCAGCGCCAGTCACAGCGGCAAGAACGGGCTGGCCACCGGCCGCCCGGTCGGCCTGCTGTCGCAGTGGCTGCTGGACCAGGCCGCACAGTAAACCGCGCGGGGCCGGCCCCGCCTTCGTCCGCGAAGGCCGGCCGGTCCCCGGCGTCGACCCGGGATTCCTGCATGCGCGCCGATTTCTACCTGATCGCCAAACCCCGCTTCCGCGACGAGCCGCTGCTGCTGGTCTGCGAGCTCGCGAAGAAGGCGCTGGCCGCCGGCCAGCCGATGCTGGTGCTGGCGCGCGACATGGCGCAGGCCGAGCAGCTCGACGACCTGATGTGGTCGTTCGACCCGGACGCCTACGTGCCGCACCAGATCGCCGGCGCCGGCTTCGACGACGAGGGCGACGACGGCGGCGAGGACGAAGCCGACGTGCTGATCGCCCCGCCCGAGGCCGACGTTCCGCTGCGCCCGCTGGTGCTGAACCTGCGCGACGCGGCGGTGGAAGGCGCGTTCCAGCGCGTGCTGGAAGTGGTGCCCGCCGACGAGTCCGCGCGCGGGCCGCTGCGCGAACGCTGGACGCAGTACAAGGCCCGCGGCCTGGACCTGAAGAAGTACGACATGTAACCGCCCCCTGGCCGGGGCACGCACAGGGCCTTGCCCGGCGCCCGGCTTCCCGGTCGCGGACATGTCCGCTCCTACAATCGACCTTCGAGCAAACGACCCCACCCGCCATGACGACCGAATTCGCCACCGGCTACGACCCCAGGTCCTTCGAATCCCGCCTCTACGCGCAGTGGGAGTCCAGCGGCGCCTTCGCGCCCGCCGGCGACGGCCCGGCCTACAGCATCCTGCTGCCGCCGCCCAACGTCACCGGCACCCTGCACATGGGCCATGCGTTCCAGCACACGCTGCAGGACGCGCTCATCCGCTACCACCGCATGCGCGGCTTCCGCACGCTGTGGCAGGTGGGCAGCGACCACGCTGGCATCGCCACCGAGATGGTGGTGGCGCGCAACCTCGACCGCGAAGGCCGCGGCGAGACCCGCGACTCGTTGGGGCGCGATGGCTTCATCGAGAAGGTGTGGGAGTGGAAGGGCCAGTCCGGCGACACCATCGAGCGCCAGATGCGGCGCATGGGCGCCTCGGGCGACTGGTCACGCAGCGTGTTCACCATGGATCCCGGCGCCTCGAAGGCGGTGGTCGAGGCCTTCGTGCGCATGCACGAGGAGGGCCTGATCTACCGCGGCCAGCGCCTGGTCAACTGGGACCCGGTGCTGCAGACCGCGATCTCCGACCTGGAAGTGGTGAGCGAGGAAGAGGACGGCCACCTGTGGTCGATCCGCTACCCGCTGGCCGACGGCCGCAGCTACGAACACGTCGAGCGCGACGCCGAGGGCAACGAGACCCTGCGCGAGACGCGCGACTACCTCGTGGTCGCCACCACGCGCCCGGAGACCATGCTCGGCGACACCGCGGCCATGGTGCACCCCGAGGATCCGCGCTACGCCGCGCTGACCGGGGCCTTCGTCGAGCTGCCGCTGACCGGCCGCCGCATCCCGGTGATCACCGACGACTACGTCGACCGCGACTTCGGCACCGGCGTGGTCAAGGTCACGCCCGCGCACGACTTCAACGACTACGCGGTGGGCCAGCGCCACGGCCTGCCGATGATCAACGTGCTGACCGCCGACGCCAGGATCGTGTCCGGCGACGACGCCATTCCGCTGCACTACCGCGGCATGGACCGCTACGAGGCGCGCGAAGCGGTGCTGGCCGACCTCACCGCGCAGGGCCTGCTGCTGGAGGCGAAGCCGCACAAGCTGCAGGTGCCGCGCGGCGACCGCACCGGCCAGGTGATCGAGCCCTGGCTGACCGACCAGTGGTTCGTGCGCATGGACGGACTGGGCGCGCGCGGGCTGGAGCTGGCCGGCGGCAGCGACGCGGCCGACGGCCAGGTGCGCTTCGTCCCCGGAAACTGGATCAACACCTACCGCCACTGGCTGGGCAACATCCAGGACTGGTGCATCAGCCGCCAGCTCTGGTGGGGCCACCGCATCCCGGCCTGGTACGGCGAAGGCGGCGAGATCTTCGTCGGCCGCGACGAGGGCGAGGCGCGCGCGAAGGCCGACGCCGCCGGCTACACCGGCGCGCTGTCGCAGGACTCCGACGTGCTCGAGACCTGGTTCTCGTCGGCGCTGTGGCCCTTCAGCACCCTGGGCTGGCCCGACGCGGAGTCGATGGCCGAGCGCGGCTACGAGGAATTCCTGCCGTCCAGCGTGCTGGTCACCGGCTTCGACATCATCTTCTTCTGGGTCGCGCGGATGATCATGCTGAGCGACCACCTCACCGGCGAGCTGCCCTTCCGCGACGTCTACGTGACGGGACTCGTGCGCGACAAGGACGGCCAGAAGATGTCCAAGTCGAAGGGCAACATCCTCGACCCGCTGGACATCATCGACGGCATCGCCCTCGACGACCTGGTGGCCAAGCGCACCGCCGGCCTGATGCAGCCGAAGATGGCGGAGAAGATCGCCAAGGCCACGCGCAAGGAGTTCCCCGACGGCATCCCCGCCTTCGGCGCCGACGCGCTGCGCTTCACCATGGCCGCGCTGGCCGGCCCCGGCCGCGACATCAAGTTCGACCTCGCCCGCGCCGAGGGCTACAAGAACTTCTGCAACAAGCTGTGGAACGCGACCCGCTTCGTGCTGATGAACACCGAAGGCGCGGCGGCCATGGCCGGCGCGCCCGCCGCGCGCACCGCGCCCGAGCAGTGGATCCTCGCCCGCCTCGCCGCCGTCACCGCGGAGGCCGAGGCGCACTTCGCCAGCTACCGCTTCGACCTGCTGTCGCAGTGCCTGTACGAGTTCGCCTGGAACGAGTTCTGCGACTGGTTCGTGGAGCTGGCCAAGCCCGCGCTCAACGGCGGCGACGCCGAGGCCGCCGCCAGCACCCGCCACACCCTGCTGTTCGTGCTCGAGCGCCTGCTCTGCCTGCTGCACCCGCTCACGCCCTTCGTGACCGAAGAGCTGTGGCAGCAGGTCGCGCCGCGGCTGGGCATCGCCGGCGGCAGCATCATGGCGCGCGCCTACCCGCGCAGCGAAGACTTCGCGGGACAGGACTTCAGCGCGGCCGCCGCCGACATCGAATGGCTGAAGGCGATGATCTCCGCGCTGCGCCGCATCCGCAGCGAACTGGGCGTGTCGCCGGCGAAGGCCGTGCGCCTGCTGGTGTCCGGCGGCAATGCCGACGATGCCGCGCGCATCGAACGCTTCCGCTCGCAGCTGGGCTTCCTGGCCAGGGTCGAAGGCATCGAGGCCATCGCCGGCGACCCGCCGCCGGCCGCGGCGGCGCTGGTCGGCGAGTTGAAGCTGTTCGTGCCGCTGGAAGGCCTGGTCGACCTCGACGCCGAGCGCGCGCGCCTGGACAAGGAGCTCAAGCGCGTGGCCGGCGAGCTCGCCAAGTCGAAGGGCAAGCTCGCCAGCGAAACCTTCGTCGCCAACGCCCCGGCCGCCGTGGTCGAACAGGAGCGCACCCGCCTGGCCGACTGGACCGCCCAGCACGAGGCCCTGGCCGCCCAGCGCGCCCGGCTCTGACCGAAGCGCGGGTCCGTGGAGGGTCCGCGCTGCGGGCGCCACGGTGGAAAAAAGCTCTTGCCACGGATGAACGCGGATCACGCGGATTTACGCGGATAGAGCAATGAACTCCAACGGTTGGGCGGGCTGACCCGAAAGGTGCCGCTCGACCGTGACTGGTCGGCGCGGGCCGTCTCGTCATATGGTCGCGGTATCCACGCGGCCGTCCCGGCCCAGTGCCGCACCCCGCCAGCTCTGCTTTTTATCCCGGCTGCCTTCCACATCCTTGCCTCGAACAGATCCGCGTAAATCCGCGTGATCCGCGTTCATCCGTGGCAAAAAAGCTCTTAATCCCCCAACAGCTCCATCGCCATCACGATCGCATCCTCGCGGCCGTTGTTGTCGGCCGGGTAGTAGCGCGGGCGGCGGCCGATTTCGTTGAAGCCTTCATCCTGGTACAGCGCGATCGCCGCCGGGTTGGACGGCCGCACCTCCAGGAACACGCGGCAGGCGCCGCGGCCGCGGGCGGCCTGCACCATCGCGCGCAGCAGGATGCGGCCGTGGCCGCGGCCCTGGCGGGCCGGGTCGACGCAGACGTTGAGCACGTGGGCCTCGTCGGCCGCCACGCTCAGCACGCCGTGGCCGATGAACGCCCCGCCCTCGAGCAGCACCCAGGCGGGATAGCCGGCGAACAGGCAGTCGCGGAAGATCCCGATCGACCACGGCCAGGGATAGGCACGGCGCTCGACCACCATCACCGCGTCGAGGTCCTCGACGCGCATCGGCCGCATGACCGGACGCACCGCGTCGGCCACCGCCGCGCTCACGCCTGCGCGGCTCCGCGGCGCAGCGCGCGCAGGCGTGGCCACAGCGCGCGCTTGGCCGAGGGGTCGGCACGCAGCGCCGCCAGCGGCGGCAGGCCGCGCAGCAGTTCCGCGGCGTCGGCGGACTCCGGCCCGCGGCCGGCCGCGCGCAGCAGCGCGTGCGCCAGTGGGTCGTCGGGCACGATGTCGGCGGCCCGGGGGGCGCGCGCATAGACGCGGTGGCCCAGGGCCTCCAGCACCTCGCGCTGCCACGGATCCCAGGCCAGGGCGGCCATCACGCACCCGCCGCGCGGCGACCGCGCAGGCGCCACAGCCACAGCGCCGGGCCCGACAGCGCATACACGCCGAGCACCGCGAGCAGCGTCTTCGGCGGGTCGATCCACAGCGCGATCAGCGCCGCCACCACCAGCAGCAGCGCGAAGAACGGCACCCGGTCAGAACCCGGCCCGCTGCCGCTGCCCTTGAAGCTGGTGTAGCGGAACTGGCTGACCATCAGCAGGCCGCTCGCCACGGTGATCGCCAGCGCCACGTAGCGCAGCGCCTCGCCGCTGAGGTCCAGGCTGTGGAAGGTCCACACCGAACTGGCCATGATGCCGGCCGCCGCGGGGCTGGCCAGGCCGATGAACCAGCGCTTGTCGACCTTGCCCACCTGGCTGTTGAAGCGCGCCAGGCGCAGCGCCGCGCAGGCCGCGTACAGGAAGGCCGCCAGCCAGCCGACCTTGCCGAGAGTGGCGCCGTCGAGCTTCATCGACACCAGCGACCAGTGGTACATCACCAGCGCCGGCGCCATGCCGAAGCTGACCAGGTCGGCCAGCGAGTCGTACTGCACGCCGAACTCGCTCTGGGTGTTGGTCAGCCGCGCCACCCGGCCATCGAGGCCGTCGAGGACGGCGGCGACGAAGATCGCGATGCAGGCGGCTTCGGTGCGCCCCTGCGAGGCGGCGATGATCGCGAAGAAGCCCGCGAACAGTCCGCCGGTGGTGAACAGGTTGGGCAGCAGGTAGATGCCGCGGCCGCGCCGTGGCTTGGGGGGCAACTCGTCCATCCGGCAAGTGTACCCGGCGCGGTGGCGCCCGCCCGTCCGTGGGCGCGGTCACGGACGGGCACCGCGACGCTTGCGCCCACCCGCCCCCGGTGCTGCAATCAGCGGCCACCGCCCCCCAGGCAGGAGTCATCCATGCACCGCTTCGTCCTTGGCGCCGTCCTGGCGTTCGCCGCTGTCCCGGCCCTCGGCCAGCAGACCGCCGGCGAGGTCTACAAGTGGACCGATGCCAACGGGGTCACCCACTACTCGCAGACGCCGCCGGCCAGCGGCAAGTTCGAGCACCGCCTGATCACCTCCTCCGGGGCCACGGCGCCGACGACGGTGGAGGCCGCAGCCGAGGCGCCTGCCAACCCGCAGTGCACGGCCGCGCGCGCCAACCTCACCGCGCTCCAGGCCGAAGGCGACGTGATGCAGGACAGCGACGGCGACGGCAAGCCCGACCATGTGCTCGACGCCGAGCAGCGCGCCAACCAGCTCGCGCTGGCCCAGGCCGCGGCCAAGGCCTACTGCACGCCCTGACCCGGCACCCGGGCGTCGCCGTGCAGACCCGCTGGGCCGTCGTTGCCGGACTCGCCGCCGGGGTCGCGGTGGCCTGGTGGTTCGCGCGCGAAGCGCCGGAGGCCGCCGCCGCGAAGCGTGAGCGCGCGGAGCAGGCGGCCGCGACCGGCTTCGAGGATTCCCGCCCCGTGCTGTACCGCTGGACCGACGCCGCCGGCGTGCTCCAGGTGACCCAGGATCCGCCGCCCCGCGGCACGCGGTACGAGAAGGTCGACGTCCAGCCGCGCGACGGCATCGAGGTCGACGGCCGCCGGCAGTAGCCCGGGCGGGCGCCGCGGCCGGCGCGTGCTGCATGGCACAATCAGCGGCCGTGCCAAGACGATGATGCCGCCGATGCGCCTGTCGCAGTTCCACCTCCACACCGAAAAGGAAACCCCCGCCGAGGCCGAGCTGGCCAGCCACCGGCTGATGCTCAGGGCCGGCATGATCCGCAAGCTCGCCGCCGGCATCTACACCTGGTCGCCGCTGGGCCTGCGCGTGCTGCGCAAGGTCGAGGCCGTGGTGCGCGAGGAGATGAATGCCGCCGGCGCGGTCGAGCTGCTGATGCCGTCGATCCAGCCGCGCGAGCTGTGGGAGGAGACCGGGCGCTGGGAGAAGTTCGGCGGCCAGCTGCTGAAGATCCGCGACCGCAAGGACGCCGAGTACGCCTACGGCCCCACGCACGAGGAGGTCATCACCGACTTCGCGCGCCAGGAGCTGTCGAGCTACCGCCAGCTGCCGGTGACCTTCTACCAGGTCCAGGCCAAGTTCCGCGACGAGATCCGCCCACGCTTCGGCGTGATGCGCGCGCGCGAGTTCCTGATGAAGGACGCCTACTCCTTCGACGTCGACGCCGAGGGCATGGCGGCCTCGTACGCGAAGATGCATGCCGCCTACACCCGCATCTTCACCCGCCTGGGGCTGCGCTTCCGCGCGGTGCTGGCCGACACCGGCGCGATCGGCGGCGACGCCTCGCAGGAATTCCACGTGCTGGCCGACTCCGGCGAGGATGCGATCGCCTGGTCGGACACCGGCCGCGACGATGCCGAGGGCTACGCCGCCAACGTCGAGACCGCGCGCTCCGCGGCCCCGGGCCCGCGCCCGGCGCCGGCCGAGGCCATGCGCGAGGTCGACACGCCCACGCAGAAGACCTGCGAGGCGGTGGCGGAGCTGATGGGCATTCCGCTTGCACGCACCGCGAAGTCGGTGGCCGTGGTCGGCCAGGATGCCGAAGGCCGGCCGCAGTTCGTGCTGGTCCTGGTGCGCGGCGACCACGAGGTCAACGAGATCAAGCTGGGCAAGGTGCCGGGCCTGGCCGACTACCGAATGGCCACCGAGGCCGAAATTCTCGAACACCTCGGCAGCGAGCCCGGCTTCCTCGGTCCCGTCGCCCCGGCGAAGCCGGTGCGCGTGGTCGCCGACCTGGAGGTCGCGGCGATGGCCGACTTCGTCGTCGGCGCCAACCGCGTCGGCGCGCACATCGCCGGCGTCAACTGGGGCCGCGACCTGCCCGAGCCCGACACCGTCGCCGACATCCGCAACGTGGTCGAAGGCGACCGCGCCGAGGACGGCGGCACGCTGCGCCTGATGCGCGGAATCGAGGTCGGGCACATCTTCCAGCTCGGCCGCAAGTACGCCGAAGCCATGGGCTGCACCGTGCTCGACGCCGCCGGTAAGGCCGCGGTGCCGATGATGGGCTGCTACGGCATCGGCGTGTCGCGCATCGTGGCCGCCGCGATCGAGCAGAACCATGACGACGCCGGCATCGTCTGGCCGCAGGCGATGGCGCCCTGGACGGTGGCGGTCTGCGTCATCAATCCGAAGAACGACCCGGCGGTGGCCGAGGCCGCGGCCGCGCTGCACGACGAGCTCGCCGCGCGCGGCCTCGACGTGGTGCTCGACGACCGCGGCCTGCGCCCGGGCCCGATGTTCGCGGACATGGAGCTGATCGGCATCCCGCACCGCGTGGTGGTATCGGGGCGCGGCCTCGAAGCCGGCACCTTCGAATATCGCGCCCGCACCGCGGCCGAGGCAGAGCACCTCGACCGGGATTCCCTGCTGCAGCGCCTGGGCGCCTGATCCGGAATACGCGCGGGATTATCAATCCGTGGCGCGGCGCATTTTACGGAGTGCGCCGCGGCCGATTAACATCGCGGCGTCGCCGATAATCGGCGCCATCACACTGCAAACCACCGGAGACCGCATGTCCATCGACCTCAACACCCTGTCGGCCAGGGAGCTCGACTCCCTGATCACCAAGGCGAAGAAGCGCAAGACCGTGCTCAAGAAGCGCAAGCCGATCACCACGGTGCGCGCACGCCTGAAGGCGGCGGCCGCGGCCGAGGGCTACACCATCGCCGAGCTGTTCGGCGGCGCGGCCGCGACGGCGGGCGATGCGCGCGCCACGAAGGCGCCGCGCGCCCCGCGCAAGACCAGCGGCATCAAGGTGCCGCCGAAGTACCGCAACCCGGCCAATCCCGAGCAGACCTGGACCGGCCGCGGCAAGCAGCCGCGCTGGATGGCCGAGGAAGTCTCCAAGGGCAAGAAGCCCGAAGACTTCCTGATCGCCTGATCCATGCCCCCGCTCCGGCGGGGGTTTTTCTTTGATTCTTCTCCCGGATCGCGAAACGGGTTGGACCCGCCGTAGATGCAGGGGGGGATGACCAGAGCCGGCCATGGATGGCCGGCGGCCGGAAGTGGGAGCAGGACAGCGCAGATTCCGGCTGGTCATCCCCCCTGCATCCGCGGCGGGCACCGTACTTCCCATTCCAACCGTTGCGTCTGAATCGCCGCCAGCGCCGCTCGGCCGCCTATCGGACGTCAGAGGTTCCGCCGCGCCGGCAGCAGCAGGTTGCCGAAGATCAGGCCGGCCACGATCGACAGCAGGATGTTGATCACCGCCATCGCCGCGCTCTGGCCCGCGGCCATGTCCTGCTGCTGCACCGAAGTGATCAGCGTGCGCACGCTCGCGCTGCCGGGCACCATCAGGATGATGCCCGGCACGCGCACCACCGCGCCCGGACGCCAGGCCCAGCGCGCGTAGCCGTTGCCGGCCGCCGTCACCACCAGCGCCGCCAGGAAGATGCCGAACTCCGCGCCCCAGGCCAGCCCGGCCTTGCGCGACACCAGGTAGCCCGTGGCCGCGGCCAGCGCCACCAGCGGCCAATCGCGGCCCTTCGCCCGGAACAGCACCGCGAAGGCGATCGACGCCACCGCCAGCGCGCACCATTCGACCCAGTCCGGCTGCGGCCGCCAGGCGCGCACCTGCGGCTCGATGCCCAGCATCTCCATGCCGACCATCGCCACCATCGTGCCCACCGTCAGCATGATCATCGTCGCCACCGCGCCGGCGAAGCGCGCGGTGCCCGACATCAGGTGCTGGCTGGTGAGTTCGTTGACCGCGTTGGTGAGCGCCAGGCCGGGCATCAGCACGATCAGCGCCGAGATGATCACCGTGTTGAGGTTCAGCGGCGCCACCCAGGCCGCCACCATGATCGTGATCGCGGCCGCCACCATCGCGCTGACCGCGTCGCTGGCCTCGCGCAGGCGCGGCCGCGTGCGCGCCGCGACCTGCAGCAGGCCGATGACCAGGCCGACCATCGCCGCTGTGCCGATGTCGAGCCACGGCAGCCGCAGCAGGCCGCCGATGCCGGTGGCGGCCAGGCCGAAGCCCAGCACCTGCATCACGTTCTGGCGGCGGGTCAGCGGCCGGTCCAGTGCGCGCAGCGCGGCATGGCCTTCGGCCAGCCCCATGCGCCCCTCGAGCACGTCCTCGGCGATGCGGTCGACGTCACACAGACGGCCGAGGTCGTTCTCGCCCGGCGGCATGCGGATCACGCGCGTGGCGTCGCCGTCGCCCGGCGGACGCATCGGATCGCTGAAGGACAGCACCATGCCGGTCGGGTTGGTCCAGGGCTCGCATTCCAGCCCCAGGCGCTCGGCCACCGCCTCCAGCGCGCCTTCCAGGCGCGGCGACGTGGTGCCGTAGGCATGCAGGTGCTCGGCCAGCTCGACCATGAAGGCGATGCGGGCGGCGTAGGCTTCCTGGGGAAACGGTCGCGACATGCGCAAAGGATGGCACGCGCGATCGACCCTGTGTTCGGTATCCTCGGCACATGCCCGCCGCCGCCTCCAGCACCCCGACGCTCGCACTCGACGACGGCACGCTGCGCCTGGCGGGCCACTGGACGCTGGACCAGGCCAGCGAGGTCGCTTCGGCGCTCGCGGCCGCGTCCGGCGGTGCAACCGCGATGGACGCGACCGGCATCGCGCGCCTGGACACCATGGGCGTGCTCCAGCTGCTGCGCTTCGCGCACCGCCACGGCCTGGCCGACGACGCGATCCGCTACCGCGACGAGCACATGCCGCTGGTGGCGGCGATCGAGGACGTGGCCGACGACCGCCCGAAGAAGCGCCGCGAATACGGCGTCGCCGCCGCGCTGGCGCGCCTGGGCGAGACCATGCACCACAACGGCCGCGAGATCGTGGCCCTGGTGAGCTTCCTCGGCGAGAACCTGGTCAAGCTCGGCCGCATCGCGCGCGCGCCGGGGCGGCTGCGCGTCACCTCCACCGTGCACCACATGGAGCAGGTCGGCCTGGACGCGATGCCGCTGGTCGCGCTGCTGTCCTTCATGGTCGGCGCGGTGATCGCCTTCCTCGGCTCGACCATCCTGGCCGACTTCGGCGCCACGATCTTCGTCGTCGAACTGGTGGGCATCGCCTTCCTGCGCGAGTTCGGCGTGCTGCTGACCGCGATCCTGCTCGCCGGCCGCACGGCCAGCGCGTTCACCGCGCAGATCGGGATCATGGTCACCCGCGAAGAGGTGGACGCGGTGCGCACGCTGGGCCTCGACCCGATCGAGCTGCTGGTACTGCCGCGGCTGCTGGCGCTGCTGGTGATGCTGCCGCTGCTGACCTTCATCGCGATGATCGCGGGATTGCTGGGCGGCATGGCGGTGGCGGCGTTCGAGCTGGACGTCCCGCCGCAGGCCTTCGTCACGCGGCTGCACGACACCATGGAGCTGCGCCATTTCTTCGTCGGCATGTCCAAGGCGCCGGTGTTCGCGCTGGTGATCGGGCTGATCGGCTGCCTGGAAGGCCTGCAGGTGCAGGGCACCGCGCAGTCTTTGGGCGAACGCACCACCTCCAGCGTGGTGCAGACGATCTCGCTGGTGATCCTGCTCGACGCCTTCGCCGCGATCTGGTTCATGCAGGTGGGCTGGTGAGCGCGGACGCGACGCCGGCTGTCCGCGTGCGCGGCCTGGCCAACCGCTTCGGCGCCCAGGTGGTGCACGAGGGGCTCGACCTCGACGTGCGCCAGGGCGAGATCCTCGGCGTCGTCGGCGGCTCGGGTAGCGGCAAGTCGGTGCTGATGCGCTCGATCCTCGGCCTGCGCACGCCCGACGGGGGCACGATCGAGGTGCTGGGCGTGGACGGCCTCGCGCGCGACGACGCCAGCCGCCTGCACATCGAGCGCAACACCGGCGTGCTGTTCCAGGACGGCGCGCTGTTCTCGTCGCTGACCGTGGGCGAGAACGTCGAGGTGCCGCTGAAGGAGCACCACCCCGGCCTGCCCGACGGCCTGCGCCGCGAGCTCGCCCTGCTCAAGGTCAAGCTCGCCGGCCTGCCGGCGGATGCGATCGACAAGCTGCCCTCGCAGCTGTCGGGCGGCATGCGCAAGCGCGCGGGCCTGGCGCGCGCGCTGGCGCTGGACCCGCCGCTGCTGTTCCTGGACGAACCCACCGCCGGGCTCGACCCGATCGGCGCGGCGGCATTCGACACCCTCATCCTCACCCTGCGCCAGGCACTGGGACTCACGGTGTTCATCATCACCCACGACCTGGACACCCTGTACGCTATCTGCGACCGGATCGCGGTGATCGCCGACCGCAGGATCGTGGCCACCGGCCCCCTCGAAGAGATCGAACGCCTCGACCACCCCTGGGTGCAGGAGTACTTCAACGGCCCGCGCGGCCGCGCGGCACGAGAGGCGGGCGAACGCGCCGCCGTGGAGCCCTGATCGCATGGAAACCAAGGCCAACTACGTCCTCATCGGCGCCTTCACCCTGGCGGTGGCGGTGGCCATGCTGCTGTTCGGGCTGTGGATGGCGAAATACTCCAGCGACCGCAGCTGGCAGGCCTACCACGTCGTCTTCAACGAACCGGTCACCGGCCTCACCGAAGGCGGCACGGTGCAGTACAACGGCATCGCCGTCGGCACCGTGGACTCGCTGTCGCTGGCGCCGCAGGACCCGCGCCGCGTGGTGGCGCGCATCCGCGTCAGCGCCGACGTGCCGGTGAAGGTCGACACCCGCGCCAAGCTGTCGATGACCGGGCTGACCGGCAGCACCTTCATCCAGCTCACCGGCGGCAGCCCGGAGGCACCGCGGCTGACGGTGCGCGGCGACGAGGACATCCCGGTGATCCTGACCGAGGCCTCGGCGCTGCAGAACATCGCCGACACCGCCAACCGACTGGTGGCGCGGCTGGACGAAGTGCTGAGCGACGAGAACGTCGCGCGCATCGCGGCCACGCTGGAGAACATCGAAGGCATGACCGGCGCCGTGGCCGGCCAGCGCGAGGACCTGGCGGCGCTGATCGTCAACGCGCGCATGGCCAGCGAGAAGCTGGTAGAGGCGGCCGACACCTCCAACCGGGCGATGGAAGGCATCGACCGCGAGCTGGTGCAGAAGCTGCCCGGGATGGTGTCGCGCCTGGAATCCACGCTGGCACGGATCGACTCGGCGGCGGGCAACGCCGACGCGATCCTCGGCGAGAACCGCAACGCCATCAACAGCTTCGCCAACGACGGCCTGGCCCAGCTCGGCCCGACGCTGGCCGAACTGCGCTCGCTGGTGCGCGACCTGCGCAGGATCAGCGACCGCTTCGATGCCAATCCCGCGCGCTACCTGCTCGGCCGCGAGGCGCCGAAGGAGTTCGAACCCGAATGAAGCCGACCATCCGCCCGCCGGCCGCTCGCGTGCCGTCAATCCGCATCCTCCACCTCGCAGGCCTCCTGCTTCCGCTGATGCTCGGCGCCTGCTCGATCCTCGGCGCCGGCGACCGCGAACCCGGCACGATCTATTCGCCGGCACCGCGCCTGCAGGCCGACCCGGCGTGGCCACAGGTCGACTGGCAACTCGCGGTGAACCCGCCGTCGGCTCCGCGCACCGTCGACACGTTCCGCATCGCGGTACGGCCCGTACCGGGCGAGCTGCAGGTTTACGCCGGCGCGAGCTGGGCGCGCGCGCCAACCGACATGGTGGAGGACGCGATCCTGCGCACGCTCGAAGACTCGGGCAAGGTGCCTGGCGTGGCCCGGCGCGGCAGCGGCGTCGCGCCCGACTACCGCCTGCTGCTGGACCTGCGTCGCTTCGAGGCCGACTACGCCGGCGGCGACCGTCCGCTCGCCACCATCGAACTGCACGCCAAGCTGCTGCACGCGCGCGAACAGGGCATTGCCGCCTCGCGCACCTTCACCATCGCCGAGCCCGCGGCCGCCACCGACGTCGGCAGCGTGGCCGAGGCCTACACCCGCGCGCTGGAGACGCTCGGCCGCGACGTCGCCGGTTGGACGCTGCAGGCCGGCGAGGCCCACGCCGCCCGCCAGGCACCCTGACATCCAGCAGCCGCAGGAGCAGCTGTGTAGGAACAGCTACAGCTGCGACCCGCCCCCACGATGATGCAGTCGCAGCTGTAGCTGCTCCTACATGCAGGGACGCTTGGCCGGGGCGGTTTGCCGCACGCGGCCACACCCGCGACAATCCGTACTTTGCCGAATGGGCCCGCCCGCATGAATCCGCAAGCCGACCCCAACGCCACCATCGAGATCCCCGAGCCCGAGCGCGACGTGATGGAGTACGACGTCGTCACCGTCGGCGCCGGCCCGGCGGGCCTCGCCTTCGCGATCCGGCTGAAGCAGATGAACCCTGACATCTCGGTCTGCGTGATCGAGAAGTCGAGCACCATCGGCGCCCACATCCTGTCCGGCGCGGTGATCGAACCCGGGCCGCTCGACGCCCTGCTGCCCGGCTGGCGCGACAACCCGCCCCCGGTCTGCGTGCCCACCACCGAAGACGAGCTCTGGTACCTGACGAAGGACGGCGGCCGGAAATTCCCGGTCGTCCCGCCGGGCATGCGCAACCACGGCAACTTCATCGTCAGCCTGGGCGCGATGTGCGCCTGGCTGGCGCCGCAGGCGGAGGCGCTGGGCGTCGAGATCTACCCCGGCTTCGCCGCCGCGCAGACCCTGCATGCCGACGACGGCACCGTCATCGGCGTGCGCATCGGCGACATGGGCGTGGCCCGCGACGGCTCGGAGAAGCCCGGCTACACCGCCGGCATCGACATCCACGCGAAAGTGACCGTGCTGGCCGAAGGCGCGCGCGGGCATCTCACCAAGCGCCTGGTGAAGCGCTTCGACCTCGACGCCGGCAGCGACCCGCAGGCGTATTCGATCGGCATCAAGGAGCTGTGGCAGCTGCCCGCCGGCCGCGCCACGCCCGGAAAGATCGTGCACTCGCTGGGCTGGCCGGCCGACCCGTCCACCTACGGCGGCAGCTTCCTCTACCACTTGGAGAACGACCAGGTGGCACTGGGCTACGTCAGCGGCCTGGACTACAAGGATCCGGAATTCCGGCCCTGGGAAGCCTTCCAGCAGTGGAAGAACCATCCCACGGTGAAGCCGCTGCTCGAGGGCGGCAGCATCCTGTCGGCCGGCGCGCGCGCCATCGTCACCGGCGGCTGGCAGTCGCTGCCGAAGGTGGAGATGCCCGGCGCGCTGCTGATCGGCGACACCGCGGGCCTGCTCAACGTGCCCAAGATCAAGGGCACCCACCAGGCGATCCGCAGCGGCATGCTCGCCGCCGAGCACCTGGCCGGAAGTGCGCTCGCGCCGGAAGGCTTCGACGCGAAGCTGCGCGACTCCGACGCCATGCGCGAGCTGCGCGCGGTGCGCAACGTCAAGCCCGGCTTCAAGAAGGGGTTGTGGTTCGGCCTGGCCAACGCCGCGCTGGAAACCGCGCTGGGCGGCCGCACGCCGTGGACGATGAAGGTCACGCCGGACTGGTCCTCGCTGGAAAAGCTGGGCGAATACGACTCGCCCGATCGCGGCTGGGGCCCGCGCGAACTCGCCCCGCGCGACCGCCTGGCCGGCGTGTACTTCGCCGCCACCGAGCACGACGAGGACCAGCCCGTGCACCTGCTGGTGCACGACACCGAGGTCTGCGTGACCCGCTGCGCCGAGGAGTACGGCAACCCCTGCACGCGCTTCTGCCCGGCCGGCGTCTACGAGATCGTGGACGACCCCGACGGCCCCGCCGGCACCGGCAAGCGGCTGCAGATCAACTCGGCCAACTGCGTGCACTGCAAGACCTGCGACATCAAGGATCCGTACGAGATCATCACCTGGGTGACGCCGGAGGGCGGCGCCGGGCCGAACTACCAGAACATGTAAAATCACGGGTTTCCGATCTCCCCCAAGGACGCACCGCAACGATGAAGATCCTCGTCGGCTACAAGCGAGTGGTGGACTACAACGTCCGCATCCAGGTCAAGCCGGACGGCTCCGGCGTGGTCACCGAGGGCGTGAAGCTCTCGGCCAACCCCTTCGACGAAATCGCGCTGGAAGAGGCCCTGCGCCTGCGCGACAAGGGCATCGCCACCGAGGTCGTGGTCGCCACGATCGCGCCGGCCGACGCCCAGGCGCACCTGCGCAATGGCCTGGCGATGGGCGCCAACCGCGCCATCCATGTCGTCACCGACGCCGGCCAGGAGGTCCAGCCGCTGGCCGCCGCGCGCGCGCTGCTGAAGCTGGTCGAGAAGGAATCGCCGGACCTGGTGATCCTCGGCAAGCAGGCCATCGACGACGACGCCAACCAGACCGGCCAGATGCTGGCCACGATCTGGGGTCGCCCGCAGGCAACCTTCGCCTCGAAGCTGGACGTCGCCGACGGCAAGGCCACGGTGACCCGCGAGGTCGATGCCGGCCTCGAGACCCTCGAGGTCGACCTGCCCGCCGTGGTCACCACCGACCTGCGCCTTAACGAGCCGCGCTTCATCAAGCTGCCCGACATCATGAAGGCCAAGTCCAAGCCGATGGAGTCCATCGCCTGGGCCGACCTGGGCGTCGAGGCCGGGGCCGGGCTCAAGACCACGCACCACGCCGCGCCGGCCAAGCGCAGCAAGGGCGTGATGGTGAAGGACGCGGCCGAGCTCGTGGCCGCACTCAAGGACAAGGGGCTGCTCTGATGGCCAAGGTACTGATCGTCGCCGAACACCTGGACGGCAAGCTCAACGGCTCCACCGCCAAGTGCGTCACCGCCGCGCAGGCGCTGTCGCCCGAGGCCATCGACGTGGTGGTGTTGGCCGCCGACCCGGCCGCCGTGGCCGCCGAAGCCGCGCAGATCGCCGGCGTCGCGCGCGTGCTCACCGTCGCCAACGACGCCAACGCCAACGCCATCGCCCAGGTGCTGGCGCCGCAGGTCGCGAAGCTGGCCGCGGGCTACAGCCACGTCTTCGGCCCCAGCTCGACCTTCGGCAAGGACCTGATGCCCTGCGTGGCCGCGCTGCTCGGCGTGCCGCAGGTGTCGGACCTGATGAGCGTGGAAGGCGAGTACACCTTCAAGCGCCCGATCTACGCCGGCAACGCCATCGTCACCGTCGAGGCGCCGGCCGGCCAGACCGTGGTCGCCACCGTGCGCACCGCGTCGTGGAAGGAAGCCGGGACCGGCGGCAGCGCCAGCATCGAGGCCGCCAGCGTCGACGCCGCCCTGCCCACGCACACCCGCTTCGTCGGCCTGGCCGCCGGCAGCTCCGACCGCCCCGACCTGCAGGGCGCGAAGCGCGTCGTGTCCGGCGGCCGCGGCGTGGGCTCGGCCGAGAACTTCGAGGTGATCTACAAGTTCGCCGACAGGCTGGGCGCCGCCGTGGGCGCCTCGCGCGCCGCCGTCGACGCCGGCTACTGCCCGAACGAGATGCAGGTGGGCCAGACAGGCAAGATCATCGCGCCGGAGCTGTATGTCGCCATCGGCATCAGCGGTGCCATCCAGCACCTCACCGGCATCAAGGACGCCGGCACCATCGTCGCCATCAACAAGGACGCCGACGCGCCGATCTTCGGGATCGCCGACATCGGCCTGGTGGGCGACCTGTTCCAGGTGCTGCCGGAGCTGGAAGCGGCGCTTTGAGCGAAGCCCCGCACGCCGTGCCCGGCATCGGCCGGGTCGTGCTGTGGGGCACCTGCGATACCGGCAAGCCACGCGTGCGCATCCTCCTCGAGGGGCTGCGCGCGCAGGGTGTCGAGGTCATGGAAATCCGCGCCGACCCCTGGCGCGGGATCGAGGACAAGAGCCAGGTCCGGGGCATCGGACGCTGGCTCGGCCTCCTCGCCAGGGTCGCCATCGCCTATCCCAGGCTGGCATGGGCCTACCTGCGTGCCCCCGCGCACGACTGGGTCCTGCTCGGCTATCCGGCGATCCCGGACATCTTCGTCATCCGCCTGCTGGCGTGGCTGCGCGGCTCGCGCATCGCCATGGACTGGTTCCTGTCCGCCTACGACACGATCGTGCTGGATCGGTGCCTGGTCCCGAGACGCCATCCGCTGGCCTGGCTCGTGTACGCGGCGGAATGGCTGGCGGTGCGCCTTGCCGATGCGCCCTTCATGGACACCGCCGCGCATGCGCGGCGCATGGAATCGGTGTTCGGGCTCGCCCACGGGCGCTGCGGCGACGTGCCGGTCGGCGTCGAGAGCGCCGCGTTCGATCCACGCGCCGCCCGCCCCGGTCCCGGACGCCAGGCCGATGCGCCCACGCGCGTGCTGTTCTACGGCCAGTTCATCCCCCTGCATGGCAGCGGGACGATCATCGGGGCGGCCCGCCTGCTGCGCGACGCCAAGGTGGACTGGCACATCGTCGGCCGCGGCCAGGAGGCGCCGCGCATCCGCGCGATGGTCGACGAGCAACCCCTGCCACGCCTGCGCTGGGACGACTGGGTGCCCTATGCCGGGCTGGTCGATGCGATCTCGGCGGCCGACATCTGCCTGGGCATCTTCGGCACCTCTGACAAGGCCGCCAGCGTGGTTCCCAACAAGGTCTACCAGGTGCTGGCCGCCGGCAAACCCCTGGTGACGCGCGACTCGCCGGCCATGCGCGACCTGCTGGGCGACGGGCTCGACGACGTCGCGCTCGTGCCGGCCGGCGACGCCGCGGCGCTCGCACGCGCGATCCTGGCATGGAGCGCCGGCCCGCCCCGACCCGACCCGCGCCGCGCCGCGATCATCGCGTCAATCCGGCCCGCCGCCGTCGGCGCACGCCTCATCGACCTCCTCGGTTCGCGCCGGGCAAGCAAGTAGACTGGCGCGCTGGCGGCCCATCACTGGATGCGATCGATGAAGACGTATGGAATCCTCGGCCCCGCGGCACCCGAAGCAGGCTGGGTGCCGGCGCCCCGCTACCTGCTGCGCCGGGCAAGGATCCTGCGCCGGCTCGAAGGGCTCGCGCCCACGGAAGCACTCGAGATCGGCTGCGGCGCCGGCGTCCTCTTGCACGAACTGACCGCCCGGGGCTTCCGCTGCACCGCGCTCGAGAGTTCCCCCGACGCACGCCGCCTGGCGGGGCAGCTGGCCGCCGACGCGGGCATCGACATCCGCTTCACCGAGGCCCCCGGGGCCGACTGGACCGGGCGCTTCCCGCTGCTGATGGCCTTCGAGGTGCTCGAGCACATCGAGCACGACCGCGAGGCGCTGCTGGCATGGCGGTCCTGGATGCCGGCCGGCGGCACCCTGCTGCTGTCGGTGCCGGCGCACATGTCGAAGTGGAACCCGTCCGACGTCTGGGCCGGCCACTTCCGACGCTATGAACGCGCGCAGCTTGCGGCCCTGCTGCGCGAGTCCGGCTTCGAGCCGGAAGCCATCGAGTGCTACGGCTTCCCGCTGGCCACGGTCTCCGAGAAGCTCACCGCGGGACGCTACGCGCGCGCCAGCAAGCCCGGCGACGACGCCACCGTCGAGGGCAAGCAGGCCAATTCGCACCGCAGCGGCATCGATCGCGGCCACGTGATGAAGTGGTTCCCGCTGATCAACAATCCGCTGGGCAAGGCCGCGATCGGCATGGCGGAGCTTGCGCAGCGCCCGTTCCTGTCCACTGAACTCGGCAACGGCTACCTGGTGAAGGCAACGGCGCGATGAAGCAGGCGCTCCGCCTGCTGGGGATCGCGATCGCGATCGCCGCCGGCGTCTACTTCGTCCGCCACGCGATCGGTGCCTTCGGAGCGCTGCAGGCATCCAGCCTCTCCCCGGGGCGCCTCCTCGGCGCGCTCGTCGTGATGCTGCCGGCCTACCTCGTGGCGGTCCCGCTGGCATCGGTCATGTGGGGCGCGCTGCTCAGGGCCATGGGCGTGTTACTCCCGCCGGCGCGGGCGTATGCGATCGTCGCGGTCACCCAGTTCGCCAAATATCTTCCCGGCAACGTGGCCCACCACGTGGGGCGCGTCGTGGTCGCCCGGCCCTTTGGCGGTGACGTGGCGCGGCTGTCGTTGTCGCTCGTCTATGAAAACCTGCTCACTGCGCTCGCGGCTGCGCACCTGACCGCGCTGCTGGTGGTGCTGCGGCCCGTGCCCGCGCTCGAACCCTACCTGCCGACGGCGTGGCGTCCGTGGCTGCTGCTCGCGATCACCCTGGGCGCCGCGGCCGGCTTCCTGATGCTCGGACTGCTCGTGGCCAAGGTGCAACAGTGGCGCGGCGCTCCGGAGGGACCTAAGGCGGCGGTGCGTCCACCCGGGCCGGCGACGCTGCTTGGCGCCTATGCGGTCGCGGTGACGAGCTTTCTGGTGGTGGGCCTCGGGTTCACGGCGATGGCACCGGTGGTTTCACCGGGCGTCGGGTTTCCGTATCTCAGCCTCTGCGGTGCCTTCGCAGCCGCCTGGGTGATCGGACTGCTGGTGCCCGGCGCCCCGGCAGGGCTGGGCATCCGCGAAGGCGTGCTGCTGGTGCTGCTTGGGGAGACGATGGCCACGGGAGACGCTGTCATGGTCATCGCGATCCTGCGCGTGGCCACCACCCTTGGCGACCTGATCCACTTCCTGGCGGGGAGCGCGATGATGCGGCGTGGACGCGGGCCCGGGAGCGGGCGCGACGGCCCGCTCCCGCTGCGCTAGCCATGTTTCACGGCGCGACCTGCCAGGTCATGTCGGAGACGGTGGCCACCGAGATCGTGTCGCTGGAGTTCGCGCTGCGCCAGATCGTGTTGCGGCCGGTGCTCATTTGCCTCCAGACCAGGTCGGCGCGGCCGTCGCCGTCGTAGTCGCCACTGGCCACCACGGTCCAGGGGCCGCCAACGCCGGGGACGCCGATCTGGGTGGCGGAATTGCCCGACCGCCACAACGCGTTCCGGCCGGAACTGGGCTGGCGCCAGAACAGGTCGGCGCGGCCGTCGCCGTCGAAGTCGTCGACAGCCTGGATCTCCCAGCCGAGGCTGACCGTCGACAGCGCATTGCTGGTCGCGGAGTTGCCGGACAGCCAGACCGAGTTCTGTCCTGTCGAAGCGTTCCGCCAGACGATGTCGTCGCGGCCGTCTCCATTCACGTCGCCGACGCCGGCGACCCGCCAGGTCAGGCTGAGCGGGACGATAGGCTGCTGCGTAGCGGCATTGGCGGACAGCCAGATCGCGTTGCGCCCGTTGCCTGCGTGGCGCCACAGGAGGTCGGCACGTCCGTCACCATTGAAATCACCCGCGCCGGCGACCGCCCACGCGGCCGTGCCAACGCCGGCCATTGCGATGGTGTCGCTGGCGTTGCCGCTCCGCCAGATCACGTTGCGACCGCTCGAGGGGTGGCGCCAGGCGATGTCGTCACGGCCGTCGCCGTCGAAATCGCCGATGGCCACCGGCTGCCATGCAACCACCACGCCCGCGATCGCCTGCTGCGTGGTGTTGTTGCCCGACAGCCAGATGGCGTTGCGGCCATTGCTCGACTTGCGCCAGAACAGGTCGGAGCGCCCATCGCCGTTGAAATCGCTGCGCGGGTCCTGCCCGGCCGTCGACCTGAACCCCGCGATCAACGGCGCAGTCTCGCGCAGGCTCCGCGCGTTGTCCGCCTGGTTGGCCACGCCGCAGGCGCGGCCGCCGCAATAGGTCGACTGCGGGTTGGAGAAGATCCGATAGGCGGTCTGGCCGTCGTCGCCGTAGGCCATCACGGTGTGGAAGTTGCCAGTGGTCGGGGTCGTCTTGTAGCCGAAGGAGTATGGATAGCGCCCGTAGTCGACGCCGTCGGTGTCGGTCGCCGACTCCCTGTCGTGCTGCGACCCCATGTTGTGGCCGAGTTCGTGGACCAGGGTTTCGTCGACGCAGAAGTGCCCGTTGCTCGGCGCCTGCATGCCATTGGAATCACTGATCACCGAATAGCCGAACCGCTCGTGCGACTGGGTGATCTGCGTCTGGTTGCCGCCGATCAGCCAGGCGATGCCGCAGCCGTTGTGCTCGGGGTCGCGAAGGCTGCGCACCAGCGACACCAGGTCCGCGCCGTGGGTTTCGCGCGCATTGCGCAGGGGACGCAGCGATGCCGGGATCGTCACCGCCGTCTGGCCGTTGCTGCCGGTGAGCTGTTCGAGCGCGGTCCTGTTGCTGCCGGTCTCTGGATAGTTGACCTGCAGGGTGCCGGCCAGGCGCAGGGTGACCGCGACGCTGCTGTTGGCGAAGGTCTGGTTGCCGACGGTCACGATGTGGTTGAGGCGCGTCAGTGCCTGCGAGGTGCCGCCGAGCATGCTGACGAAGCCCGGCGTATAGCCGAGCAGCACGTCCACGGTGGTGCCGGCCGCCACCTGCACGGGCAGATCGCCAGTACCCACCTGCGGCGCCGAATCCAGCGCCGCGGACACCAGTGAAGCCGCGGCCACGCCGTCGTCGACGTCCAGTTCGGGCGCAACGAGGAAGTCGGGGCCCACGGCACCGGCGCGGATCCGCTGCTGCAGCGACGAGGCCATGCCGCGGTCGGTGGTCGCCACCCAGGTCTGGCCGGCGTTGGTGGTCAGGCGCAGGGAGCCGCCCTGTCCATCCGGCACCACGCCGAAGACGGCGTGCTCGCCGAAGGTGAGGATGGCGTCGACGCCGTTGGCGTCGCGACCGATCCAGCTCCAGTCGCCGCTGCCATGCTCGACGTGGCGCTCGTACTGCAGCGCCACGCGGCCTCCGTCGGGAGCGGTCAGGTAAAGGGTGCCGCTGGCGATCGCGTCCAGCGCGTGCGCCTCGCTGACGCGGGTGGGATAGAACGTGTGCGCGCCGTTGCGACGTGGCGTCCGCACGCTGTCATAGGACACCAGGTCGCCGCGGTCGGGAAAGGCGGCGATGGCATCCGCGCCGCGCACGGCCGCCTGTGATCCGTGGTCGGGACTGCCCGCGTGGATGGCGACGGGGAGCCTTGGCGCGCCCGCGGCGGCGGCGGCGAGCGCCGGGTCGACCGCATCGGTGCCGGTCTGGGACGGTACGGGTGCGCATGCCGCGAGGATCACGGCAAACGCGGTGGCTAACAGGAAAGGGGGGGAGTGGCGAGAGGCCATGGCGCATGCTCCGCGGACGGGGACCCCAGAGACTACGCCTCCCCGCGCGCCTGTGCCGGGGGGCCCGCGTGAACGCAGGCGCAGCTGCCCGCGGCGCCCGGCGCCCCCCGTTCAGGCGGCCGTGAAGGGCACGCCCGTGCGTTCCTGCAGCGCCGCTTCGTCCACGCCTTCGGCGGCCTCCACCAGCAGCAGCCCATCCGGCGTGACGTCGAACACGGCCAGCTCGGTGATGATCCTGCTGACCACGCCCACGCCGGTCAGCGGTAGGGTGCACTCGGGCAGGATCTTCGGATCGCCGTGCTTCGTGCAGTGCTCCATCAGCACCACCACGCGCTTCACGCCGGCCACGAGGTCCATCGCGCCGCCCATGCCCTTGACCATCTTGCCGGGCACCATCCAGTTGGCCAGGTCGCCCTTGTCGGTCACTTCCATCGCCCCGAGGATCGCCAGGTCGATGTGGCCGCCGCGGATCATCGCGAAGCTGTCATGGCTGCCGAAGTAGCTGGCACCCTGGCGCGCCGTCACCGTCTGCTTGCCGGCGTTGATCAGGTCGGCGTCGAGTTCGTCCTCGGTCGGGAAGGGGCCGATGCCGAGCAGGCCGTTCTCGCTCTGCAGCCAGACGTCCACGCCCTCGGGGATGTGGTTGGCCACCAGCGTTGGCAGGCCTATGCCAAGGTTGACGTACATGCCGTCGGAGAGTTCGCGCGCGGCGCGCTGCGCCATCTGGTCGCGGGTCCAGGCCATCACTTGCCTCCTTCGCGCACGGTGCGCTGTTCGATGCGCTTCTCGGGCGAAGCGTTGACCACGATGCGGTCGACGTAGATGCCGGGCAGATGGACCTGGTCGGGATCGATGTCCCCGATCTCCACCAGCTCCTCGACTTCGGCCACGCAGACCTTGCCGGCCATCGCGCAGGCGGGGTTGAAGTTGCGCGCGGTCTTGCGGAACACCAGGTTGCCGGCACGGTCGGCCTTCCAGGCCTTGACCAGCGACACGTCGGCGACGAGCGCGGTCTCCATGACGTAGTGCTTGCCGTCGAATTCGCGGGTTTCCTTGCCCTCGGCGACCACGGTGCCGTAGCCGGTGGCGGTGAAGAACGCCGGGATGCCGGCACCACCGGCGCGCAGGCGCTCGGCCAGGGTGCCCTGCGGGTTGAACTCGAGTTCGAGCTCGCCGGCGAGGAACTGGCGCTCGAACTCCTTGTTCTCGCCCACGTAGGACGAAATCATCTTGCGGATCTGGCGGGTGGCCAGCAGCTGGCCGAGGCCGAAGCCGTCGACGCCGGCGTTGTTGGAGATGACCGTGAGCCCCTTGGTGCCGGAATCGCGCAGCGCGGCGATGAGCGCTTCGGGGATGCCGCAGAGGCCGAAGCCGCCGACGGCGAGGGTCTGGTTGTCGGCCACGAGGTCGGCCAGCGCGGAGGCGGCGTCGGGCCGGACCTTGCCGGAATTCCGGGTTGCTCCTGGAGACATGCGCGAGAATCCTCTGGGGGTGCGTGTCTCCATATTCTAGTCAGGTCACATCCGGCACGCCTTGGACCTTCGGGCAGTCCGCGCCCGCTCCGCCGCGAAAGCCTATGCAACAATATGAAGCCGCGGGCCAGTGGGACGGGAAGCAAAAGCCGCATGAAGCTGATCATCCAGATTCCATGCCTCAACGAGGCCGGAACATTGGCCATCGCCGTGCGCGCCCTGCCGCGTGAAGTCGACGGATTCGACACGGTCGAGTGGCTGGTGGTGGACGACGGGTCCACCGACGGGACGGCCGAACTCGCCCGGACACTCGGGGTCGACCACGTGGTGCGCCATCCGGTCAACAGGGGGCTGGCGACCGCCTTCATGACCGGCCTCGACACATGCCTCCGCCTGGGTGCCGACGTGATCGTCAACACCGATGCGGACAACCAGTACGAAGCGCGCGACATCCCCAAGCTCACCGCCCCTATCCTGTCCGGCGAGGCGGACATGGTCATCGGTGGCCGGCCGATCGCGGAAACCGAGCACTTTTCCTGGATCAAGAAGAGCCTCCAGCACCTCGGCAGCTGGGCCGTGAGGATCGCCAGCCGGACCAGCGTCGCGGACGCACCCAGTGGCTTCCGCGCGATCTCGCGCGAGACCGCGACGCGCCTCAACGTGTTCAATCCATACACCTACACGCTGGAAACGATCATCCAGGCCGGGCTGAGCAACATGAGGGTGCTGTCGGTTCCGATCGGCACGAACGAGGACCTGCGTCCGTCGCGGCTCGTGAAAAGCATCCCGAGCTATGTCCGCCGTTCCCTGATCACGATTGTCCGGGTCTTTGTCACGTACCGGCCGCTCTACTTCTTCATGTGCATCGCGGCCGCGTTCACCCTGCCCGGCATCATGATCGGCCTGCGTTTCGTCCATGCCTACCTGACGGGTACGGGCGGCGGCCACGTCCAGTCGCTGATCCTCGCGGCCCTCTGCATCATGCTGGGCGCACTGGCGATGATGTGCGGCCTGCTTGCCGACCTGATCGCGACCAACAGGAAGCTGCTCGAGCGCATCAACGCCCGGCTCGCGCAGAGCACCCTCGCCGGGATCGGGCCCAGGTCCGGCATCGATCCGGAAGAACGCCCGTGAACCGCTCCCCGCGCGTTGACCCTGGCTTGGCGACCGCCAGGGCGGCGCCCTGCCGCTGATGCGGATCGCAGCTGCCCCTCCGGGCCGGACCGGTGTCGGCATGCTGCCGCGGGCCGTCGCATTGCTGCTTGGATTCCTGTTCCTGCTCACCGTCTCGCGCGTGCTGCCGCAGATGGCGCCGAGTGCCCTCTACGTCCTGAGCGATGCCACCTTCGCGGAGTGCTTCTCCAGTGCACGGTCGCTGGAGCTGACGGGCTGCCCGCATTTCGGCTTCCCGCATGGTGCACCGCAGACCTTCGGCCTTCCGGTCAGCTATGCCGCGTCGCTGCTCGCCCGGGGGGACACGGTCGCGCTGGGCAGCGTCCTCCTCGTGTACGCGGCGTTCCTGGCGGCGGCCTACGTCGGCAGCATCGTCCTGTTCCGTCGCTTCACCACCAGCATCTGGCTGGCACTGGCGGCGTCGCTGCTGTTCCTGTGCTCGATCACCGTCAACAAATTCATGGAGTACGGGCCACTCGGGCTGGGCCTGTCACTCCTGCCTGCCTACTTGGCGGTCGACCTCTGGCTGCTGGATGCGCTGTTGAAGCCGACGCGACGCCGGATCGCCTTGCGGTTCGTCCTCGTGGTCGCGGTCCGCTGCCTGGCAATCTTCCTCGACGGCTACTCGTTCCTCTTCAGCTGCGCCCTGGGTGCGGGCTGCATGCTGCTGGCGCCCCTGATCCAGCGCAGGCCCAAGGTGGCCCTGGCTGGCGTGGTGCTCTACGCCATGGCGTGCGTGGTCGCGGCCATCGCCTATCGCGGCTTCATTCCCCCGGATGCCCTGGGCGCGACCGGACTGGACGGATTCCGTGCGCAAGGCGTGGACCTGTATGGCCTGGTCTCGCCGCAGGGCGACAGCATCTACCACCGTCTGTTCGGCTGGGGCGGCGACATCGATGCACTCCGGACCTACAGCGACGGCGCCAGCCTCGCCGGGAACTTCCTCGGGATCACGTGGCTGGTCGCCCTGGTCGTACTCGCAATCCAGGCGATACGGCGCAAGCGCCCCGTCGCCACCGCCGCGGTCGCGGTTCCGATCCTGCTCGCGGGCCTCGCGGCGGTCATCCTGGCGATGGGACCCTCCCTCAAGTACAAGAGCTTTCGCGACACGCCGTCCGCAGGCTTCACCGCCAGCCACTACAGCATGCCGGAAGCCGCGGCCGTGATGGCATTACCAACGGCCTGGGTCTATGGACTGCCGGGCATCAAGACCGCCCGGTCACTGGCACGCTGGCTGGTGGTCACCCGGCTCGCGTTGGCGTTGCTGGTACTGCTTGCCGTGGTCGCGCTCCGCAACGACGGGCGACCGTACCTGGCGGCCGCACTCATGGGCCTGGCGCTGTTCGAGATCCTCCCCGACCTCGGCTCGGATACGAGGCGGGGACACGTGGCCTACGGGCGCGCCTGGACGCTCAACTACGATTACGTCGCCTCCCTGGAACGACAGGTCTCCGCGTCGGAGCGCGTGCTTTTCCTGCAGCTGCACCCGGACGCAGGCAGCAATCCCTATGTCGTCAACACCCTGTGCACGCGCGCCCGCCTGTTCTGCTTCAACACCGGGGGCGACAAGAACATGGTGATGGCGCGCCGCCAATGGCCCGTCGATGTGCAGGACGCCATGGGGAACCGCGAGCGTGCCGACGCAATCGCGAGGCTGTTCGATGCCTCGATGATGGATGTCGTCGTCGTCCCGTTCTTCGATCTCCGCGCCGCCGCCTATTCCGAGCGCCGCGCGGCGGTCGATATCGAGCTGGTGGTGGAGCGTGCAAAGGCGCTCGCCAGGGCCTCCGGGACGCGACTGCAGCTCGGGGAACGCTTCGCAACGCTGCGACCCGACCGGCGGAAGTCCCATGACGCGTCGCGCAGCTGTGGCCGTCCCTGCTGGCGGGCATGGCCGGACATGCAGATGCCAGTGCCGAACTGGGGTCCGCGTCGCACGGTGGCCGGGGGGGAGATCAATCCACAGCCCGATGGCCGCTCACTCATGTGGGTCAGCGTCGCGGATTCCGACCGCGACATGGCGCTGGCGATCGGCGACAGGATCCTGGCGACCGACTCGACCAGTTCGCTGCTCTCCGCGAGCGTGCCCGCGCCCATGCGCGAGGCGTTCATACCGGGTGCGCGATATCCCGTATTCCTGATCGACGCCGGAAGCGAGGAGAAACTGCTGCTGGGCTACCTCGACATCGAAGGACCGACGCCATGAAGCGTCGCGTAATTCTCTTCCTCACCGCCGCCTGGCTGCCGGCGGGCTGCGTCGACCGTCCACCGGAGCCCGGAATACTGGAGCCCCCCCGCTCCATCCGTGCGCCTGCCGCCACCGCCCCCACACCCGGCGAGCCGCTGGTCGTCACGGCGCCCCATTCGTGCATGGACGGAGCGTCCGCGCAGATCGCGTGGTCGGTCGACAGTCCCGGCATGGTGGACATCTGGGTCTCCGGGCCCGGATCAGGAGAGGCAAAGCTGTGGAGACGGGCATCCCCCCGCGGACAGGCCTCGACCCCGCCCTGGGCTCGCGACGGCATGATCTTCTCGCTTCGAAGGGCCGAGTCGGGCGAGGTGCTCGCCGAGGCGACGCTGGACTGCTACTGAACGCAGCCCGGCGCGGTGCAGGCGCGGATGACGGTGAAGCCCGACGCGGCCCGGATGTCCAGTCCCGCGCCCCCGAACGCGGCATCCACGGCCTCGGCGATGCCGGCCGCATCCGGCACGTCGTCCGACCATGGGTACACCACGAGGCGCAGGTCGAAATGTGGCACCACGACCACGTCGACGAGACCCTTGCCGAAGGCCTCCCGCACGTTCCTCGATACCTCCCGGCGCTCGATCGCGGCCCGGATCTCGTCGGGCCAGGCCGCACGGATGGCATCCGATGCCTTGTCGCCTCCGGTGTTGTAGCAGTGCGCGCGGGCCAGCGCGCAGAACGTGTCTGCCGCGAATTCGTTGCCGCTGGCGCCCTCGTGCATCTGCAGCAGCAGCACCCGTTCGCCCGGCTGGACGAGTCGCGCGAACTCCCCGCCGTGCACCCGGTACACCTGGTCGGCGCGGTCACTCGCCGCCCGGCTTTCCTCGCCGACCAGGCGCGGATCAGGCATCGCTTCGAACAGCGCGAACGCCGCAAGCGCCACGGCCGGCCACCGCTTGCCTGACCGCCACAGGACGACGAGGGCAAGCAGTGTCACCGTCACCAGCGCCAGGCGTGCCAGCACCTGCCAGCGGCCAAGCACGCGCGCGTTGCGGATGCCCGGAACGGCCTGGTAGATCCAGCCGGAATGCAGTCTTGCCGTCGCGGCGGCCTCGGGCATCAGATAGGCGCTGAAAGCGAGCGCGCTGACGCGGGTGTGGTCGTGGCGGAAATCGTTGAACTTGAGCGACGGACCGAGCGACAACAGCGTGGCCGCCAGGCCGGTGAGGAGGATCGCGCACGGCAACAGGCCGGGACGCCGTGCCCGCCGGGTAGCGATGGCCCACGCCAGAAGTCCGGCCGAGACCATGGCGGAGTAGCCGACGAACATGCCCAGGAGGCTGGCGCGTCCTCCCCAGGAATTCTCGGGCTGGATGTCGAGGCCCAGGCCCAGCGCACCGTACAGGCTCTGCGACTGCATCGGTGCCAGCATCGTCAGCACGTCCACGCCCGCGCCGCGGAAGAAGTCGACCGGCATCACAGCAAGGCCGCCCGGCAGGTAGCGGGCGTAGATCCAGGCTGCCAGACCGGTGCAGGCGACGTGCGTCACGAGCGCCAGCACCGCGGGCAGGCGCGAACCGCCGCGCGGCAACAGCACTGCCAGCCCCAGGTAGGCGGTCGACAGCACCGCGGCGAACAGGAACGAATAGCCGTCCAGGAACAGCGCGAAGACGCGTACTCCGGCCACCAGCGCCGCCAGGGCGGCGGCGCGCCCGCGGCGTCCCGCGCGCAGCGCATCCAGCAGCAGCACGTCCAGCAGCAGGTAGCCCGGAATCAGAGCCAGCCCGAGCTGGAGCGCGGCGAACGAGGACTGCTGCTGCAGCGCGGGTGCGAGCAGGTACAGACCCGCTCCCAGGACACCCGCCACCCGGCTGCCGGACACCCGCCGGAACAGCAGGGCGGCGAGGACGAAGGCCAAGCCGACGATGCCCGCATACACCGTGCGCACCTCGCCGGGAGAGACGACGCCGTCGCTGGCGAACAGCGACGCCGCGAGCAGGTTGACCGGCAACCCGAACGGCCGCGGGGCACCCCGGGGGTATCCGAAGCCAAGGCAGCCTTCGCCGCCGGCCGCGCGCGTGTCGTGCAGGCACTGGGCGTAGGCGGCATCGCCGATCATCGCCTGGGCATGCGGCAGCTGCCCGGGCAGCAGCTTGTAGGCGGCCAGCACTGCAAGCAGGAGAACGAGCCCCAGCCCCCAACACGCCGGGGCGCCCATGCGCCGCCACTGTCCCGTACCCCGCTCGTCCACGCCGCCCCCCTCGTACCGCCGCCTCAGTCCGACGTGCCAGTGCCATCCAGGATGTCGCCCACCACGCGCGTCAGCGCGGCGCGGGAGTATCCCTGCTCGACGAATGCGAGGCCGGCCGTGGACACATCGCGCCATAGCGAATCGTCGGCCAGCAGCGATGCGATGCGTCCCGCCATCGCACCAGCGTCATCGATCGCGGGCAGGAAGCCGCCCGCGGCACCAAGCCCCTGGACGCCGGTGGACGTGGTCACGCACGGCACGCCGTGGCGCAGCGCCTCCAGCACCTTGCCCTTCATGCCGCCGCCGAAGCGCAGCGGTGCGATCACGACGCGCGAGCGCGCATACCAGCGCTCCAGCGCGTCGTCGCTGACGAATCCGGTGACCTCGATGTCGTCCGACGCAAGCGCAAGCACCTCGTCGGTCGGGCTCGACCCGACCAGGGCCAGGCGCACGCCAGGCCGCATGGCCCGCAGCAGCGGCATGACTTCGCCGACGAACCAGACCGCGGCATCCACGTTGGGCGGGTGCCTGAAGCCCGCCACGAACAGGATGTCCCCGCGGCCCTCGGGCGACATGCTCCCGGGTGCCGGCAGGTCCTCGTAGCCATAGAGCGGCGCGGTCAGCGCGCGCCCAGCGGCGCCCTCCCGCGCCAGCCAGTCGGCGACATGGCGGGTCTCCTCCACCGAGGGATAGACGATGGCCTCCGCCTTGCGCCACATCCGGTGCTCCATGTCGCGCAGGCTCGCCAGCATGCCGTGGTCCACCCCTTCCGGGTCGACCCTGGCCTGCTCGAGCATGCGCAGGTGGTGGATGTCATGGCCGTAGTAGACCAGTCGCGCCCCCGGGGCATGCCGGTGCACCGCATCCACGAACTGCACCGCGATATGTGGCCGGCTCAGCACCACGGCGTCCAGCTGGTCTCCGTGGGCGGAGATCCAGTCCTCGAAGCGTCCACTCCACTCGTTGCCATAGAGCACCTCGATACCCATGCGCTGCAGCACCGGCGTGTAGGCCGGATGCCGGTGCAGGTTCTCCGGCCAGAACTTCACATTGCAGCCCAGCGACACCAGCACCTGCAGGAACTGGAACATCGCCTTCGATCCCGCGTCGCGGTCGGGCTCGGGAACGTAGTGGTCGACCACGAGGACGGTGCGCCGCCCGGCGCTGCGGTCGCGCGCCGCGAACACGTTCACCGCATTCGGGAAGTGCTCGCGCTCGAGCGCCGTCCGCCAGCGCTCGCGGAACTTGCCGGCATTCACAACCTGGAAGGCCTTCACCCCCGAGCCGGTGTCGGTACCGCTGGAAACACCCTCGTAGTGCACAACCACCGACTCCGGCTGCAGGTAGGTCTTCAGGCCCGCGGCGCGGATGCGAAACGCCAGGTCGGTGTCTTCGTAATACGCCGGCACATAGAGCTCATCGAAGCCACCGAGCCCGTCGAACACCGCCTTGCGCAGGAGGATCGATGCGCCGGACACATAGTCGGCCTCCTTGAGGTAGTTGTATTCCGGGCGCTCCGGATCATCCAGCCGGCCGTAGTTCCAGGCGCTTCCGTCCGACCACACGATGCCGCCGGCTTCCTGCAGGCGTCCGTCGGGATACACCAGCTTCGACCCCACCATGCCGGCATCGGGTCGCGCGTCGAAGACGTCCAGCAGCCGGTCCATCCAGTCCGGAGTGACCTCGGTATCGTTGTTGAGGAAGTGGACGAACTCGCCGCGCGCCAGCGAGGCGGCGTGATTGCAGGACCGCAGGAACCCGAGGTTGTGCGCGTTGACGTGGTATCGCAGCCCCGGCACGCCGGCCAGCAGCGCCATGTCCTCGTCGCCCGAGGCATCCTCGGCCACGATGATCTCGAACGCACAACCCGGCGGATGCCGCATGATCGAACGGAGGCACGTCACCGTGCACGCGAGGTTGCCGTAGGTCGGGATGACGATCGAGACCCGGGGATGGTTGAAGGCGGGAAACGCCAGTCCTTCCACCAGGGCAGCGGGCGCGAGGGCACGGCGGTCGCCGGACGGCACGGTGTCCGGCACGGTGTCCGGCGCGGCCACGCGCAAGGGCCTGCGCGAGGTCATCCTGGCCCGCGCGTTGCGCAGCGATTCCCGCACGCCTTGCCAGTCCCCCCGCAACAGGCGGGCCGCGAACCGGAGCGGTCGCGTGAGTGTCCAGGAGCGGGACGCGATGAGCTGCGCCAGCTCGCTGGCAAGGGCGTTCGAGCGCGCCGCCTGGGCAGACGCCGCATCGCGGGCACTGTCGCGCTCGAGATGCGCATCAACCAGTTCGGCCTGCTGTCGGGCGATCTGCGCGTTGGCCTGCCCGAGCTCGTGATCGAGCCTCAGCGCCCACGCCGTCTTCTCCTCGAGATCGGCTTGGCCCTGCGCGATGCGTGCCCGTGCGTCCGAAAGCTCGCCGTCGAGCGCGAGCGCCCACGCCGTCTTCTCCTCGAGGTCGGCCTGGCCCTGCGCGATGGCAGCCCGCGCGTCCGCAAGCTCGCGGTCGAGCGCGAGCGCCCACGCCGTCTTCTCCTCGAGGTCGGCCTGGCCCTGCGCGATGCGTGCCCGCGCGTCCGCAAGTTCGGCGTCGAGCACGAGTGCCCATGCCGTCTTCTCCTCGAGATCGGCCTGGCCCTGCGCGACGCGAGCCCGCGCGTCCGCAAGCTCGCCGTCGAGCGCGAGTGCCCATGCCGTCTTCTCCTCGAGATCGGCCTGGCCCTGCGCGACGCGAGCCCGCGCGTCCGCAAGCTCGCCGTCGAGCGCGAGCGCCCACGCCGTCTTCTCCTCGAGGTCGGCCTGGCTCCGGACGATCGTGGCACGGGCCGCGTCCAGCTCGGCGTCCAGCCGCCGGCTCCATTCCGAACGTTCGTCGCGCTCCGCTTCGAGCACCGACTGGCGATGCCGGAGCGCCCGCCCCTCGGCCGTCCCCTCGGCAAGGGCGGCGGAGAGGACCGTGCCGGTCGCGTCGGCCGGCACGCCGATGATGTCGTAGACCTCCGGCGCGTCGATCGTGAACCGGTCCACTTCGCGCCAGGTCACCGCGTCGAGCAGCAGCACGGTGCCGGTGGCAACCGCCGAAGCGGTCGCGACGTTCCGGCTCGCACTGAGACCCACGCAGACCAGCCCGGCGTCGAACAGCAGGCCACGCGTGTAGCCCTCGAACGCATGCCTGTGCACTTCGCGACCGCCGTCGAACGCACGTACCGCGCCGGTCTCGGAATCGCAGAGCCACAGCAGGCCGTCATGGCTGACGAGCGAATGCGGCTGCGAAAGTCCGTCCACCACGACGTCCTGCGTTTCCAGGTCGATCACCCGTCCCGCCCCGCGCGTGCGCCCCTTGTAACCACGATGGGTTTCGAACGCGCCGAAGATCGAAGCCAGCAGGCGGCCCCGGTGCATGACGATCGAGTTCACGTGGACCGAATCCGGCTCACCCGGCAAGCGCCAATGGTGCTCCTCGCGCAGCGCGGCATCGAGCCGGACGACGCTGTTGTCCATCGTCCGCACCACGTGCAATGCGTCCCCGATCCAGCGCAGGTCGTGCAGGTCTCCGGCCCCGCCGCCCAGGTCGTGCACGCGCAGTCCCTCGCGACCCGCGATGCGGAGGAGGCTGGCGTCGGACGCCTGTCGCGCCCATGCGAATCCGCCCGGCATGGCCGTGATGCCAACCGTATCCACCACGCTGACGCAGCGAGCGGCCTTCTCTCCCTGTCCGCGCAGGAAGAGCCCGCCACCGTTGGGCGCTGATACGAGGAGCTGCATGCCGGTGTCGCTCATGCCTGCTCCATCCTGGCACCGGGATCGACGCGGATATCACAGGCCAGGTCGACATAGCCGCTGGCACGGGCCTGGTCGCCGAGCACGGTCAGGATCACGCCGTCGACGCGGCGGTCGAGGGCGACGATCTCGCCCCCACCTTCCACGTAACGCGAAACGCCCATCCCGAGGAAGTACTGCCCCGGGAGCAGGACGCACCGCATGTCGAAGGCCACGACCAGGACCTGGCCCGCGTCGCAGGCGTACAGCCCCTGCGCCGCCATGATCGTGTTGCTGCTGTAGACCTGCAGGCCGTCGACGGTGCGCACATGCATGCCGAACACCAGGCGGTCGACCGCGGCCCGGAACACATAGCGCGCATGGACAGTGAACGGCGCACCCGGCGCGAGCACCGGGCCGGTCTCGGACCCGGAGACGATCATGAAATCGGCCAGCAGTGCGCGGCCGTCGCCCAGGCGCGTTTCGGCGCGGTTGTAGCCGGCGCGCGTCGCGAACAGGTCGCGGCTGCCCCCCGCCAGCAGCTGGGCCCTCGGGTCCCCGGCGGGGAGCAGGTCGTCCTTCGCGGCACCGGGCGCATCGTGGCCGGAATCCGCGGGTTGGCCCGCGACCAGGCGGGCGTCCACCGCTGCCGCGGCATCCATACCGTCCGGCCCGTGCGTGCCGAACAGGCACTTCATGTACTCGCGCACCGCCTGGCCGCAATCGCCATCGAACAGCATCCGGCCCTCTTCCAGCAGGATCGCGCGGTCGCAGAGCTGGACGAGCAGCCCGGTGGAATGGGTCACCAGCAGCAGGGTGCAGCCGCGCTCGCGCAATTGCTCGATGCGTCGGTAGCACTTGCGCTGGAAATAGACGTCGCCCACCGCGAGGGCCTCGTCGACGATCAGCACCTCCGGATCGGAATGCGCCGCGACCGCGAACGCGAGGCGCACGAACATGCCGCTGGAATAGGTCTTGACCGGCTGGTCGATGTGTTCGCCGATTTCGGCGAACGCCAGGATGTCATCCAGCCGGGCCTCGATCTCGCTCCGGGTGAGACCGAGGATGCTGCCGTTGAGGAAGACGTTCTCGCGGCCGGTGAACTCCACGTTGAACCCGGCACCAAGCTCCAGGAGGGCTGCCACGCGCCCACGCACCTCGACCGTGCCGGCGCTGGGTTGGAGGGTGCCGCAGACGACCTGCAGCAGCGTCGATTTCCCGGACCCGTTGCGCCCGACGATGCCGACGGCCTCGCCCCGGCGTACGTCGAAGCTGATGTTGCTGAGCGCCTGGAAGTCCGCGGCCCTGCGCGTCCCCGGGACCACCAGCTGCAGCAGCCGTTCGTGCGGACGGTCGAACACGGGATAGGACTTGGACACTCCACTGACGCGGATCGCGGGCTCAGAGGACATCGGCGAATCCCCGACTGGTGCGCTGGAACCACGCATGCGCCGCGAACATCGCGACAAGGCCTGCGAGAGCGAACAGGCCCAGCGCCGACCAGTCCGGCTGCCGCCCCCACAGCGCGACGTTGCGCGCCTGGTCGATGAAGAACGTGAGCGGGTTGAGCTGGAACAGCAGCTGGTAGCGTTCAGGCACCGCCTGCACGGGCACGATGGCGGACGACAGGAAGAACATCGCCGTCGCCACCACCGGCGTCACCTGGGCGATGTCGCGCAGGTAAACGCCCAGCGACGACGTGACCCAGCACACGGCCACGGTGAGCATTGCCAGCGGCGCCAGCACCAACGGCAGCAGCAGCACCAGCGGCGACAGCTGGCGGTATACGAAGAAGCTGAGCAGGCAGAACACCAGCACGTTCATCGCCAGGTGGAACAGTGCCGACAGCGCCATGGTCCAGGGCAGGATGTCGAGCGGGAACACCACGCGTTTGACGTAGTTGGCGTTCTCCAGCATCAGCCGCGGCGAACGCGTGAAGCATTCGGCGAAGAAGCCGTGCACGAAGATGCCAACGAAGATCACCAGGCCGAACTCCGCGTGCGTGTCGCCAGCCTGCGGCCAACGTCCCTTCAGGATGCTGCCGAAGGCGACCGTGTAGACCACCAGCATCAGGAACGGGCTCAGCAACGACCACAGCATGCCGAAGCTCGCGCCGCGGTAGCGTCCGAGGATCTCGTTGCGGACCAGCTCCCGGGTCAGGTTCCGGTGTCGGCCGAAGGCCGCGAACGGATTGCGCGAACGCATCAGCTGCCCCGGCGCGCTGGAGGCCAACAGCGGCCCGCGGTCCACCATGTTCAGGCCTCCAGAAGTCGTCGTGATCCGGCGAAGTGTAGCAGCGGCCAGGCGGCGGCCAGCGGCCCAGGCGATTCACAGGTCGACTCCCCGCCCGCTAGAATCGTCGCTTTCCGCCGTCCCCCGGGGATGCAGGGCAACGATGAAGACCCTCGTCGGCTACAAGCGAGTGGTGGACTACAACGTCCGCATCCAGGTCAAGCCGGACGGCTCCGGCGTGGTCACCGAGGGCGTGAAGCTCTCGGCCAACCCCTTCGACGAAATCGCCCTGGAAGAGGCCCTGCGCCTGCGCGACAGGGGCATCGCCACCGAGGTCGTGGTCGCCACGATCGCCCCGGCCGACGCCCAGGCGCACCTGCGCAACGGCCTGGCGATCGGCGCCAACCGCGCCATCCACGTCGTGGTCGAGGCCGGCCAGGACGTCCAGCCACTGGCCGCCGCCCGTGCCCTGCTGAAGCTGGTCGAGAAGGAATCGCCGGACCTGGTGATCCTCGGCAAGCAGGCCATCGACGACGACGCCAACCAGACCGGCCAGATGCTGGCCACGATCTGGGGCCGCCCGCAAGCGACCTTCGCCTCGAAGCTTGAGATCGCCGACATCGGACTGGTCGGCGATCTGTTCCAGGTGCTGCCGGAGCTGGAAGCGTGCCTCCAGGCCTGAACGGGCTCGCGAAGCCAGCTCCCGAACTGACGGTCGTCAGCCCCGTCTACGGCTGCCGCGGTTGCCTGGAGGAACTGGTCGACCGTGTCTCGGCAGCTGCTGGAACTGCGGTGGCCTCCTGCGAAATACTGCTGGTCGACGATGCGAGCCCCGACGACGCCTGGTCGCGCATCGAGGAACTGGCGCAAACACATCCCGAGGTGCGCGGGCTGCGCCTGTCGCGGAACTTCGGCCAGCATGCAGCGATCAGCGCCGGCCTGGCGCACGCCACCGGGCGCATGATCGTGGTGATGGACTGCGATCTGCAGGACATCCCGGAGGAAATCCCCGCCCTGCTCGCCGCGCTGGGCCAAGGCGTGGACGTCGTGCTCGCCAGCCGCACCGAGCGCCAGGACAGCATCCTGAAGAAGGCGAGCTCCCGCACGTTCTACCGGCTGCTCGGCTGGCTGACAGGCAGCGTCTACGACCCGACCACGGCCAACTTCGGCGCCTACTCGCGCAAGGTGATCGATGCGGTGAACGCGATGCCCGAGGCCGACCGCTTCTTCCCGCTGCTGGTCCGATGGACCGGATTCAGGAGCGCGCTGGTTCCGGTCGAGCACGGCAGGCGCACCGAGGGCCGCAGCGGCTACAGCCTGCGGCAGCTGCTGCGCCTGGCCACCAACGTCGCGCTCTCCTTCTCCGACAAGCCGCTGCGGCTGGTGGTGAAGATGGGACTGGGCTTCGCCGTGCTGTCGCTGTGCATCGTGGCTATGGCCGTTTTCAAGTACGCGGCAGGCGACATCGCAGTGGCCGGCTTCACCAGCATCATCGCGTCGATCTGGCTGGTGGGCGGCGCGATCGTGTCGAGCATCGGCATCGTTGGCCTGTACGTCGGCAAGCTGCACGGACAGGTCAAGAACCGGCCCAACTACATCATCGCGGAAGACACCGGGGACCGGCCGTGACGCAAGCGACAGCCAGGGTGCTGGAGCTGTCCGATACCGAATCCCGGCGCTTCGGTCTCCGGATCGCACGCGGAGTGGTGCCGGCGGGCGCCACGGCAGCCCAGGTGCTCGAGGACATCCTCGCATTGCGCCCGGAGGTGGCGATCTTCCGCTGCAACGCAGGCAGCAGCCAGCAGGCCACCTCCCTGGCCGCGGCCGGGCTGGTGCCGATCCACGCCGACACCCTGGTCTACTACCGGATCGCGCTCGACGCGCCGCCGGTGCCGGGCGACGATGTCGCAGCCGGCAACGACCCCGCTGTCCGCCCGGCGACCACCGACGACGGACAGGCGCTGGTCGCCATCGTCCGCCGCAGCTTCGCCGGCTATCGCAACCACTATCACGCCAACCCACTGTTCACCGCCGAAGCCATCCTCGAAGGCTACGTCGAATGGGCGCTTGGGCACGTCATCCACCCCGGTCCGTTCCAGGACACCTGGGTCTACCGCGATGGCGACCGGGTGCTCGGCTTCGCCTGCTGTCGGCGCGCCGCCGATGGATCGACGGTGGACATCGTCCTCAACGCCGTCGATCCGTCCTCGGTCCGCCAGGGCTGCTACGGCCGGCTGCTGAAATCCATGGTCGCGCACTACCGTCGGGCCGGCATCGGCGCGCTGGAGATCTCGACCCAGGTCTGGAACTACGGCGTGCAACGCATCTGGGCGCGCACCGGCCTGGTGATCGACCGCGCCTACGACACCTGGCACGCCAACGTGCCACACGAATTCATATCGAGGGGCCAGGCATAGCGCACTCGACCTTCCCTTCCAGACCGGCCACGATGCACCAGCCTGCATGCGTGCCGGCGCGTCCCCTCCTCGACTGGACAACCACCTGCCACGTCCCCGCCCTGCCGAAGTCGCGGCACCGTCCTGATGGAAACGTTCATGCAAACCGCATTCCCCTGGCTCATGGTCGCCGCCACCATCCTGTTCACGATCTATGGCCAGTTGGTGATCAAGTGGCAGGTCATGCTCGAGCGCACTCCGCCGCACCCGATGCTGGAGGGGCTTCCATCGCTTGTGCAGCTGCTGTTCCGCCCATGGATCATTTCCGCGCTTCTCGCTGCATTCCTGGCCTCCATGTGCTGGATGTTGGCGATGTCGCGCCTGGAGCTGAGCCGCGCCTACCCGTTCATGGCGCTCAATTTCATCCTGGTCGGCTTCCTGGCCGTGCCGTTCTTCGGCGAGGCCATGACCAGGCCGAAGATCATCGGCCTGCTGTTCGTCATCATCGGCTTGGTCATCAGCAGTCGCGGCTGACGGCGGCGACCGCAGCTCGTATCGAACCTCCATCAGGGCCCCATAGATGATCCCTTTCAACAAGCCGTACATGACCGGCCGCGAAATCAAGTACATCGAGAAGGCCCATGCAGAGGGCCATCTCTCGGGGGATGGCATGTTCACCAAACGCTGCCATGCCTGGCTGGAGCGGAACACCGGCTCGAAGAAATCGCTGCTGACGCACAGCTGCACGGCGGCCCTGGAGATGAGCGCCCTCCTCCTCGACCTGCAGCCCGGCGACGAAGTGATCATGCCTTCGTTCACGTTCGTTTCGACCGCCAACGCCTTCGTGCTGCGGGGCGCCATTCCCGTGTTCGTCGACATCCGGGCCGACACGCTCAACATCGACGAAACGCTGATCGAGGACGCCATTACCGAAAGGACCCGTGCCATCTGCGTGGTCCACTACGCCGGCGTCGGCTGCGAAATGGACAGGATCCTGGAGATCGCCAACCGCCATGGCCTCAAGGTCGTCGAGGATGCCGCCCAAGGCGTCATGGCCACTTACAGGGGGCGTCCGCTTGGCAGCATCGGATGCCTGGGAACCTTCAGCTTCCACGAAACGAAGAACGTGATTTCGGGCGAAGGCGGCGCACTCCTGATCAATGAGCAGGAGTACTGCGAGCGCGCCGAGATCATCAGGGAAAAAGGCACCAACCGCAGCAGGTTCTTCCGCGGCCAGGTGGACAAGTACACCTGGATCGACGTGGGCTCGTCCTACCTGCCCAGCGAGATCGTGGCGGCGTTTCTCGCAGCGCAGCTCGAAGACGCCGGATCGATCACCCAGCGCCGCCTGGCCATCTGGGATCGCTACCACGCGTGGGCGGCCCCGTTCGAACGTGATGGCAGGCTCCGGCGCCCCGTCGTTCCAGCGCACTGCCAGCACAACGCCCACATGTACTACCTCCTGCTTCCGTCCCTCGACCATCGCAAGGCGTTCCTGTCGTCGTTGAAGGCCCTCGGCGTTGCCGCGGTGTTCCACTATGTCCCGCTGCATTCCACGCCGGCCGGGCTGTCGGCGGGACGCCCCCATGGCGACCTGCCGGTCACCGACCGGACCAGCGATTGCCTGGTGCGGCTCCCGCTCTGGCTCGGCGTGGAAGAGCATCTCGAGCGGATATTCGCCGCCTGCGAACAGGCGCTGAGGGACGCCGAGTCCGGTCACGCGCCGTCGTGACCCGGTCACCCGGAGACCAGCGCATGCGGGTCATGGTTGCATTCGGGACCCGGCCGGAAGCCATCAAGATGGCTCCGGTCGTCCGAGCGCTCGCCCGCCACGGATCATTCTCGGTCAATGTCGTCGTGACCGCCCAGCACCGCGGCCTGCTCGACCAGGCGCTGGACGTGTTCGGGATATCCCCGGACCACGACCTCGACCTCATGCAGGCCGAGCAGGGGCTCCCTGACCTGACCTCTCGGATCCTCCTCGGCATGGCTCCGGTGATCGAAGCCCAGCGCCCCGACTTCCTGCTGGTGCACGGAGACACCACCACCACGCTGGCCAGCTCGCTCGCGGCCTTCTACGCGAAGGTGCCGGTCGGCCACGTCGAAGCCGGCCTGCGCACCGGAGACATCCGCGCCCCGTGGCCGGAAGAAATGAACCGAAGGCTCACCACCGCGTTGTCGGAACTCCACTTCGCACCGACGGAGGCGTCGCGTGACAACCTCCTTCGCGAGGGCATCGCCGGCTCCAGCATCCACGTCACGGGCAATACCGTGATCGACGCCCTCCTCCTGATGGACCGCAGGCTGCGCGAGGACGGATTGCTCCGGCAGGCGATGGAACAGCGGTTCCCGTTCCTGGATCCCGACAAGCGCCTCGTTCTCGTGACCGGACACCGGCGGGAGAATTTCGGCGACCGCTTCGAAGCCATTTTCGATGCGCTCGTGCGTCTGGCACAGAGGCAGGACCTGCAGATCGTCTACACCGTGCATCCCAACCCGGCTGTCTCCGGACCGGCGACGCAACGCTTGGCCGGATGCGCAAACATCACCCTGGCGGAGCCGCAGGACTATCTTCCCTTCGTGTTCCTGATGCAGCGCTGCAGCATCATCCTGACCGACTCTGGTGGAATCCAGGAAGAGGCACCCTCGCTCGGCAAGCCGGTCCTGGTCATGCGGGACACCACCGAACGGCCCGAAGCCGTCTCCGCCGGCACTGCACGCCTGGTCGGCGCCGACCCCGACCGTATCGTCGAGGAGGCGCTTGCCCTCCTCGACCGGCCCGACCATTACGCAGGCATGTCGATGGCCCACAACCCCTTCGGCGACGGGAACGCGTCCGGCCGGATCGCCTCCGCGCTGGCCGACTGGATGCGCCGCCGTGGCTGAGACCGGGAGCCACCGCGCCTGCCGGCTCGACCTGATCGCCGGCACCCGTCCGAACCTGGTGAAGCTCGCCCCCCTCCGGGCGGAGCTTTCAGCCAGCCCCTGGTGCGATCCGGATGTCGTGTTCCTCGAACAGCACACCGCAGGTGCGTTGAGCAGCGACGTGATGGCCGACCTCGGGATCGACCCACGCCGCATCCACCGCATTCCTCTCGGGGAAGGCGGGAGTGGCCAACGCCTCGGGGACATGATCACCCGATACGGTGAGCACGTGATGGTCCGGGAACCGGACCTGGTGATCGTATTCGGCGATGTCGACGCGACGCTTGCCGCGACCATCGCGGCAAAGCGCAACGGATATCCGGTCGCGCACGTGGAAGCGGGGCTGCGCAGCCGCGACCGCAGGATGCCCGAGGAACTCAACCGCCTGATGGTCGACGCCATCGCGGACATGTTCTTCACGACCACCGCCGAGGCATCCTCGACGTTGCAGTCCGAAGGCCAGGATCCGGCGCGGATCCATCTGGTCGGGAACCTGATGATCGACTCGCTGCATCGCGGCCTCGACCTCCCTGCGGGTCGCCGGCATGCGGAAGCGCTCGGCCTCACGCCCGGGGAATTCATCGTCGCCACGTTCCATCGTCCGTCGAACGTCGATGACCGCCAGTCGCTGGAGAACGTCCTGGACGTGCTTGGACAGGCAGCCGAGCGCCTTCCCGTGCTGCTGCCTCGCCACCCCCGTACGGCGGCGGCGCTGGAACGCCACGGCCTCGGGGACCGTATCGGAGCCATCCCGGGGCTGCACCTGACCTCTCCCATCCGGTACCGCGAATTCATTTCCCTGGTCGCGGCCGCGCGGCTCGTGATCACGGATTCGGGCGGAATCCAGGAAGAAACCACCGTCCTCGGCATTCCCTGCCTCACCTTCCGCGAGAACACCGAGCGGCCGGAAACCATCACGCACGGCACCAACCGGCTGGTCGACATCGCCAATGCCGGCCGATACCTGGACGAAGCGATCCAGGCGCCGCCCGCGCCCCGCCCGGAAATCCCGCTCTGGGACGGCCGATGCGCCCAGCGCATCGCTGCAGTCCTGGAAGCATGGTGGGCACGATGAACCCCCATCCGCCCGCCCGCCGGGGCGGCCTCAGGGCGATTGTCGCCAGGCTGGCCCGCGAGCTTGGCAACCTTGCCCCGGACACGGTGCCCAATGCCGCGTTCGCACGAAGCGCCCACGCTCCCCTGGCGGCACAATCGGCCGCGCTGGGCGAGACCCCCCTCGTCAGCGTCGTCATGACCTGCCACGACACCGAGCGCCATCTCGACGATGCCGTAGGGTCGATCCTGCGGCAAAGCTGGAAGCACCTCGAACTCATCGTGGTCGACGACGCGAGCCAGGACGGCTCGCTCGCGCGCCTTCAGGCGCTCGGCGCGCAGGATCACAGGGTGCGCATCATCCCGCTGCCCGGGAACGTTGGCACCTATCGCGCCAAGAACACCGGCATCCACAGCGCACGGGGAGACATCCTGGCCTTCATGGACAGCGATGACACCTGCCATCCCGAACGGATCGTGCAGCAGCTGGAACTGCTCCGCAGGCCCGGCATCGTGGCATCCACGTGCAACTACGTCCGGCATACCGACACCGGGGACATAATCCTGAACCGCGGGCTCCGCGAGCGCCGGGCGCTGATCAGCTTGATGATCAAGCGGGAGGTGATCGATGACATCGGCTGGTTCGACTCCGTCCGCACCTCGGCGGACGACGAGTTCTTCGAACGGATCCGCCACGTGTACGGAAACGACGCCGTTGCCAACGTGGACCAGGCCCTGTACTTCGCCCTGAGCCGGGAAGGTTCGCTGAGCACTTCACCGGGCACGGCCGTGGACCTGTCCACCACGCCGCTGGATGGTGGGCCGTCACCGCTTTCCGCCGCCCGGCAGGCCTACGTCCAGTCGTACCTCGCGTGGTACAGGCACCTCGGGGCGGCTGGCATGCGCCCTTACATTCCACGTACCCTCGCCCACGGGCGGCCCTTCCCGGCCGCCCCTTGCCTGACCCGATGAAGAAGGAACGAGAAACGACGTGAGTAGCATTTCCCGTACGTTTCGCCGGGCAGTCGCCTGGCTGGCGGAGAGCTCGATCGCCGCCTCGCACCTCCTGCTTGGAGCGGGCGTCGCCCTCGGCGTCCTGGGGACGTACAGGTACGCCAGCGACCATTTCCAGATGGATTCATTCGGCGCGACCGGCCTGCTGGTCGCGGCCCTGCTCATCGCACTGGCCGTGGCCGGCAGCATCGGATCGATCCACCTGGCCAAGCGCCGCACGCCCCTGGATCCGCGCATCTTCGTACCGGCCGTGCTCCTCGGTGGACTCGCCATCCACCTGGTCCTGGTCGCCACGATCAAGCCGCAATGGGGAACCGACTATCTCCGCTACTGGGAGTACGCCCAGGAACTGATCAGGCGCGGGGAGTACAGCGGGCTGAACGCTCCCTACTATTCCCGCAGCCTGTTCATTCCCTATCCCATCATCAGGATTTTCGGCCCCGAGGCCACGCTTGTCCTGAAACTGGTCAACGTTGTCCTGCTCGGCGCGATGCAGTTCATCGTCTACGACATCCTGCGCAGGATCAGGAGCCACCAGGCCGCGCAGGCCGGCAGCCTGATCCTTCTCCTGGCCCCGCTGCCGGCATACGTCACCCTGATTCCGAGCCACGACCTCTGGGGCACGTTCTTCCTCACGACCACCGTCTGGCTGGCCGTCTGTGCAATCGATGCCTCCAGGAGGCGGCCGGCACGCTGGTGCCTCTGGGTGGCACTCGCCGCGGCGGCTGGCGCCATCGCCTTCCTGACCGAAGTGCAGCGGAACATGGGGCTGATCTTCTGCGTCGGACTCCTTCTCGCGGCCAGCCTTGATTGGGCCGCGCACGCATCCCGGGGGTATGCAGACGGCTCCCGGCATCCACGCCAGTCGCTGCTGGCCGTGTGCATCGCGGCACTCTGCCTCGCGGGCTTCGTCGGCGCCAGCCTGGCCGACCGGAGCCTGAAACTGAATTCCGAAGCCCGTCCCATCCTGACCAACATGAAATTCGCCGCGAATGGCGGCGGCATGGGCAACGGGAAAAGTGACTGGTTCGCCCGCTTCAGGGATCGCTTCATAGACAAGCAGGCCTCGGCCGAAGAGGCCAGGGACTTTGCACGCTCCAGCGCGCTGTCGAGTTGGGCGCTCCAGCCCGCGGACAGGGCGACGCGCCTGGCCGTACATGCGTCGCGCCTCTTCAGCATGACCTACCCACGGGACTGGAACTGGGTGCTGCGCAAGCCCGAAGGACGGTCCGAAGCCACCAGGCAGGCCCTGATCTTCTATGCCGACGCCTTCGGCCTGGCATTCGGACTCCTGCTCGTCTTTGCCATCGCGAGGCTCGCAAGCTGGAGGCGCCCCGCACCGAGCGTGGTCAGCGCATTTTCCATGCTGCTGGTGGCGGTTTCGCTCATCCTGCTGCTCGTGTTCGAGAACAAGCCCTACAACATCTTTCCGATCTGGATCTTCGGTGCGCTGGCCATCGGCCTGGCATTCTCCGCAGGGCACCGGGACACGGCTGCTCCGCTCCGCGCACCTGGACTGCTGTCGAATCCCGGACTCGGCGGAGGCATCCTGATCGCTGTCGCAGCCCTGGTACTGCCCTTCGCTGTGAGGGGCGCCTATTCCGTCGCCGACGGACGCCTGCTGTCGGACTGGACGTTCGAGGCGATACAGCAGGAGTCACCCGTGAACCCGCACTGGGCTGCGGAACTGGTTGGCGCGCGGCCCGAGGCATTCGACGCGCACGCCTACGACCCGGACACCCTGGGCCAGAACTACATCAGCCAGTCGGGCGAGGACGGGGACCGGATCCGCAGGTATGCCGGCGACGCCGTGACCCGGATGCAGTTCCCGGCCCCGGTGCGCAGCGGCGACTCCCTGCACATGTCCACACCCGTCTGCACCGGCCGTTCGGGGCGGACCCGGCTGGAGTTCTTCATTTATTCCCCGGCCTCCCTCTCCGCGGACGATGCCGATTTCACCCTGGACATCACCAGCGATGGCAGGCAATCCCCCGGCATCCGCATCCCTCTCGAGGGAAGGAACTTCCAGCGCTTCGTAGTCGACCATGCATTCGCGGGGGGCGCATGCCATGTATTCTCGCTGCGCCTGCATGCGAACTCGCCCGGCTCCCTCGATGGAACGGATCATGGTCCTTTCATCGAGGTCTGGATGCCAAGGCTGATCCACTGAGTGATGGGTTCCCGCGGTTGCCGGGCCTACGCTCCCTGGCGGTCCGACACCCACGCCTTCAGCGCCGAATCGTCGCCCATGGCCTCGATCCCGTAGTCCTCCAGCTTTGCCATGAAGTACGGCCGCAGGTGGTCCGGAACATACCTGATCGAGTCCTCGTACCACTTGTCGACCCAGGAAATATTCTTGTCGATCCGGTCGAGTACCGGATGACTGAGCGTTCCCGTCCGCACCGACCACAGCAGCGACGGCAGCATGGGGATGATGTCGTTCGACAGCTTGAGCTCGGACTCCCTGCAGGGCGGGATGGCATGGCCCTGCAGCGCGTTCTTCCGGTAGCACTTCATGCAGTCGTTGCAGGGCTTCCCGTCGGTGCCCCTCATGCAACCCATGGCGAACCTGTTCTCCTGCGCGATCCTGGTCGTCACGACTTCGCTCATTCCCGCACACGGGGCGCAGTAGTACAGGCCCGCGGCTTCGAACCTCCGCTGCAGGCCCGACAGGTCACGCGCCCTGTACTTCGTGCCGTGCCCCCCGGCGCCGTAGAGATACAGGGTTTCCAGCACGTTCCCGTCGGCCACGGTCCCGAAGTCGTAGTAGTCCGCGAACAGGATGGCCGTCACCATGAAGGCGCCCGTGCCGTAGAAACCGTGCTTCCTGCCGAAGGTCCCCGCGAGCTCGTCGCTGTTGGTCAGTACTGAAACACCCCCCACTTCGTGTAGCGCAAGCAGCGCGTTGTCGAACCTGTGCAACTTGCTGGGGTTGGCGACGCGGGTATAGATGGGCGTCGGATCGGGCAGCAGGTAACAGGCGGCCGTGGAGTCGCATCCGCCCGAATAGGCCAGGCCCACCTTGGTGCCGAAAGGCCTGGGACTGATCCCGCCACCCTCGCTCCCACGCTCTCCAAGCCCGGACACCAGCAGGTATTCGGCAAGGGCCAGCAACGCGGGATGCGGCAGTTCGAATCCCGCGGGAACCTCCCACCAGAGCAGCTTCCTGGGGTGCCTGAAGCACAGCCTGCCGTGTTCAACCTGCCACATGGGTTCCTCAGTGCTTACCACTTCCGGCTCCGGCATCAGCGCTCCACTGCCTTGAGGATGCGCTCGATCTTCTCCTCCAAGGGAATCGCCAGGGTCTGCGCATAGGTCGCCGTGAGGTGGTGCGTATCGCGCCACACGAACACATTGCCAACGACCGGCTCGCACAGCTCGGCTCCGCAGATGTAGTCGGTCATGTCGACGAGCAGGGCACCCGGATGGTTCTCCGCGGCGATCACCAGCGGGTCGACCGGCGGGATCGCGGCGTTCCTCGGATGGGCGCATCCCACCGATGTCGCCCCGGCAGCGGCCATGCATTCGGTCGGAAGCGGCTTCATCCGCGGCGTGTCGCGGATGGCAATCACCGACGCTCCCCCGCGCTCAAGGTCCTGCCACAGGGCCGTGATCCATCCCGCGACCTGTCGCGCACCCTCCGCCCTGCCCTCGTGCAGGTTGGTCAACGATCCCCAGGAATGCGCGAACACGACCACGTCCGGCGCATGGGCGATCACCTGCTCGATCGCACCCCGGTTCCAGTCGATGCACGACTGCATCTGGTCGGTCAGCCCGGCATCCAGACCAATGCGGGCCATGGGGCAGGCCGACTTGGTGATCGCGGTCAGCCTCCAGCCCCTGCGTTGCGCGATGACGTCAAACGCCGGGATCCAGTGCACTGCGTGGGAATCGCCGACGATCACCATGTGCCGCTCCCCTGCCTTGTTCCCGTACCGGCACTCGCGCACCTCCGGATCGGTCAGGCTGGCGATGCATCCATCACGATAGGCCAGCGACTGGTCCTTGGTCGCCTGCAGCGGCTGGGGGAGGAAGGGAACCGAGGGGTCGTAGAGGACGCCCGCGAAGATCGCCATCGCGCCGGGGTGGGTTGCCTCTTCCACGGCCGCTCCAGCGCCGGTCTCCGTGCGCAGGCGCACCTGGTTGAGCACGAACAGCGCCGAAGCCACGCTCCAGGCGATGCACGCGGCGGCAAGGGCGAAGGCGGCCAGGCGCTTCGGGCTCGGGAAGCCGGGCTCCCGGAACCTGTCTTCGACGAGGTACTTGGACTGGTGCGCGAACGCGGTCGAGACCGCGACCACGATCACTCCGTCGATGATGCCCAGGTCCCGGCCGGAGATCTCCTGGTAGAAGATGACCACCGGCCAATGCCACAGGTACAGCGAATAGGAGATGTCGCCGAAGTACTGGAACGGACGCGTCTTCAGCAGCGCATAGGCGCCCCAGCGGGATTGCCCCGACACGAGCACCAGCGCCGCACCAACCGTAGGCAGGGCCGCGTGGTAGCCGGGGAACACGGTGCTGGTGTCGAAGGTCGCCGCTGCCAGCACGATCGCCGCGATCCCCAGGTAACCCGCCGCCAGCTTCGCGCGCTCCGGAAGCCCCTGCCAGCGGGTGAACACCGCGAGCGCACCTCCGATCGCGAGTTCCCAGGCCCTCGTCGTGGTCGCGAAGTAGCCGAAGCCCGGGCTCTTCGCGGTGACGTGGATCGAGTGCAGCAGCGAGAGCAGGCCGATGCCAACGACCAAGGCGCCGAACACGAGGCGCGGGCGGTTCCTAGCCGCCGGAAGCCACCATGCCATCGCGAGCAGGAGCGGCCAGACGATGTAGTACTGCTCCTCGACCGACAGCGACCAGTAATGCTGCAGTGGGCTCGGAGCAGATTCCAGGGCGAGGTAGTCGACCGAATTCGCGACCAGCCACCAGTTCTCGAAGTACAGGGCGCTGGCAATGATCTCGTGCGCCGTCCCTTGCCAGCGGACGACGGGGAGTACCGAGATGCAGGTGGCGACCGCGACCAGCACCAGCGTCGCTGCCGGCAGGAGGCGCTTGATGCGCTTCACGTAGAAGTCGAGGACCGAGACCCTGCCATTCCGCTCGGCGTCGCGCAGCAGCAGTCCGGTGATCAGGTATCCGGAAATGACGAAGAAGACATCGACGCCGACGTACCCGCCCGGCAGCGCCGTCGGCCAGACATGGAAGACCAGGACGACGAGCACCGCGATGGCGCGAAGACCCTGGATCTCCGGCCTGAAGCCACCCGCGCGAGCTGTCATCCTGTCCGTTCCGGATCCATGCAGAGACAGGCAGCCATTGCCGCTCCTCGTGCCACCCTGCCCGTATCAGTCAACCGACTGGCGGATGTAGAGCGAAGAGGTGGCCGCCGGGTCGTTGAGCGGCGGACCGGCCTCGGCGGACCGGATCAGGGCGCTGATCGACTCGCCCCCCGCCTTGCGATAGGCCAGGCGGATGCCGTTCCCGTCCACGAGTCCCTTGCGGGTCGTGAAGCCGGCTTCCTCGAATACCTGCGTGGCATGCGCGTCGGTTTCCTCTGCCGTGGCTCCCAGCATTTCGACGAACACCTGCCTCTGCTTGGTCCCGTCCTCGAGCGTGCGGATGCGGTCGTAGCGGATGGAGGCCGCACTCCGCTGCGCAAGGCTCTCAAGTGCCTGGTCGAACTGGTCGGCTGGGGCGGGCTTGCGCGCCGACTGCTGCGTGCCGGCCTGCAGGCTGGGCGCCTGGCCCTGGCCCGCCGGCTGCGCCGGCTGCGCCGGCTGGTCTGCGCCGCACGCGGCGAGGGCAAGGGAAACGCTGGCGAGGACGATGAATTTGCGCATGATGATGATTCCGGCTGGAAGCTGCTTGGAGGAAAACACACGGAGGCCCCTGGAGGAGCGCGATTCTATCAGCGGGTACGTTCCACCAGCGCCCAGACCGCAGCCAGCTGCCCCGGCCCGTATCTTTCCCTGGCCCACTCCGCCGCGCGCTTCTGCAGGCTCATGTACGCGGACGGGGCTTCCCAGGTGCGGGTCACCAGATCGGCCAGATCCTTCGGCTCGCAGTACAGCGCCGCGTCGCCGAACATCGGCTCCCAGTCCGGCGCCAGGACGGGAACGCAACCCGCGGCCATCGCCTCCACGATGTACCGGGACTGGCTGTCGTCCGCCCGCCCGCCATGGTGGTGGGTATAGAAGTCGCACTGGGCGTAGAACACGAACCTTGCGACTTCGGATCCCGAAAGCAGGCTCCAGTTGCCGACCTCCTCGTTCTCGAGGTAGCTGCCCAGGCCACTCTTGGGATCCACCAGGAAGCGCATCTGGATGCCGGAACCTGCGAGGAACGCGATCCGGCGTGCTTCCCTTCCCTTGGGAAGGGTGTCGTTCGCGCCATGCAGCACCCGGCCGACCACCGGGCCATCCACACCCCTCTGGCCCGAAGGCGCGACCGCCAGGTCATCCACGATCGAATGCGGCCAGCGCACCGGCGAAATGGCGCGCCTGGAGACGACGGCCTCCAGTTCCACGGCGACCTGGTCGTTCGTCGCGATCCAGGCCGGCTCCACGCCGAACATGTGGAAGCAGTTCGTCGCGCACTCGGCGGCGTTGAAGTGGAACAGGCGGTCCTCGCCCCGCCCCGCATGACGGGCCACGATGACCGCGGACCCAACGCTCAACTCCGCCGCGTGGGGGAGCGGGAACTGGAGGATGGACGGGTCGCGCACGACCAGCGTCCCGATCGTCGTCCTGTCGGAATAGAGCACCTCGTCGACCACTTCCTTCTGCAGCAGCTCCTCGATCTCGATCTCGAACGGCTCGATCTCCCGGAGGGACAGGTTCCGGTACGACTCGAGATGCAGCACCCCGACCTTCATCCCCGCCCGGACCGCGGCCACCGCCTCGTGCCCGACGTTGATCTCGGGGCCTGCCGAGGCGCGGAAGTCGGCGACGAACACCATGTCGTAGTAGGACCGCTCCGTGACCTCTTCGCCGCCTTGGTCGATGATGAAGCGCTTGGGCAGCCTGAACGTGCGGCGATCCTGCCGGATCTCGAGGCGTCCGTCGCCGCCCAGCAGTTTCACCTGCCGGTGCCAGGTTTCGTAGCTCCGGCGGTAGAACGCGCGTGACGGATGCCTCCAGCCAGGCTTGAACTCCGCCCGGGACAGGCTCCCCGGCCGCAGGCGGATCAGGGCGAGGGGCTGCTGCAGGACGCGATGCGCATCGTCTCCGAATGCCATCCTGATCCGCAGGGCGAACTCCGTGTCCGCGCCCTTCCTGGACGCGTCGAAGTACCCGATCCGCCCCCGCACCCGTTCCACCTCGAACATCAGCGACGAAGCGTTTTCCCGGTCCGGCATCACGCCCGGGAAGTTGACGACGAGGTTGTCGTCGCACCGGTAGGCCATGCTGGCGGTGGAGACCAGGCGCGCATCCTCCTCGAGTGCCCTGACCTGGAACTCGATGCGCTGGGGATGCGCCCAGTCGTCCGAGTCATGCACCGTGAAGTACCTGCCCCTGGCCTCCTGCAGGCCCCGGTTGCGCGCCACGTAGGTGCCGCGGTTCTCCGCCTGCCGGATCAGCCGGATCCTCGGGTCGGAAGCCGCCACCTTCTGCAGCAATGGCAGGAACTGGTCCGGGGAGGCATCGTCGATGAGCAGTATTTCCAGGTTCCTCCAAGTCTGCAGCGTCACGGACCGGACCGCGGACTCCAGGCCCTCGTCCGGGCACCAGCTCGAGACGACGACGGTCACGAGTTCGCCATCGGGCACCGGCGCCAGTGGGATCGTGGCGAGGCGGTCGAACGGATGGCTCGGCTGCTCGCCCTCGCCTTCGACCAGGATAGCCGCGACTCCCGAACGCACGAATCCCCTGTTGATCAGTTCGAGCCAGCGGCCTTCGTCGGCATGCGGGCTGTCGATGAAAGGGTTGCACATGTCGGCCTCGAGGAACTGCCGGTCGACCTCCTTCAGCCGCAGACTTCGCATCGCCTTGTCCAGGCATTCCCAGTCGCGCAGGTAGAAGGCGAGATCCGCCATCAGCTTCCCGTGCTGCAGGTCCAGGCTCGCGATCCCCTGCACGTCGACCAGCGCCCTGTACAGCGTCAGCGCATTGATCCTGTCGTCCGGAAGGAGTGCCTGGAGGGCGACCACCCTTGCCAGGCGCCGCGCGAGCCTGGGCTCCAGCGAGGCGAACACCGGACGGACCGTCGCGCCATCCCTGCTGCTCCTCATGATCCCAAGACAGGCACGGATCTGTTCCCATGTCATCGATCCACCGGATGCCATCGCCGCCAGCACGTCGCGCCCGGCGATGGATCCGGTGCGGAGGATGGTGCGGTCGATCTCCCTGACGAACTGCCGTGACTCGTACAGACGCACGTAGTCCCGGATCGGCTGGGAGATGCAGGCTGCAGGAAGCCCTCCCCCCGCGCCCCGCGGCAAGGCCTTTGCGGGCTGGCCCTTCTGGGCGGGGACGGCATGGATGATCCGCTCCTCGGCGCCGTGGATCTCCGCCGACATGCGGGAATGCAGGATCCGCGCCCTCCGCGCCGCAACCGCGGCGATCGCGAGCACGGCAAGACCCAGGAGCGCGAGCGACACACCGGCAACGCCGTCCAGGCCCTGCATCGATGCCCAGGCGAACACCGCGGCGGCGGCGATGCCGACGAGGAGGATTCCAAGCTCCGACGCGACCCACGCCCGCCGCGCGGCCGGGACGAATCCCGACAATGTCATGGATCTTGCCTTCATCGGGCTGCTGCCTCCTTGCCGGATGGATCCTCGGGAGCGCCAGGCAGGTAATCGAAGGCCATCGTCCGCTCGGAAATCATCCGGGGATTGGCAAGGCCCGGGTTCTCACGGCGCCAACGTTCGACAACCATCTGCTCGTCCTCGCGTCCCGCGTCGTCGAGGAGGACGAGCGCGCCGGGGAGCAACCGGTCGCGCATCAGGGGCAGCGCCGGATACCTTGCCAGCGGGCCGTTCGAACTCGGTGGCCCATCCACGACCAGCATCGAAATGTCCCTCAGATCCGCGAACGACTCCTTCCCATACCAGTCGAATGCTTCATCTCCAACCTGGCAGGCTTCCAGCGGGGCCAGGCGGATTTCCGCGACATCCCGCAGACCGTGCGCATCCAGCACCGAGTTGCCGGGCCCCGCGAAGCGTTCGAGGTGTTCGAGCGAGACCAGCCGCCCGGCCCCGACCCTGCGTAGCGCGTGGCCGATCCATGCGGTCGATGTGCCGCTTCCACACTCCACGACCAGGCCGGGCTTTCGGGCCAGCACCTCGTCGACGATCGCCAGCATGGTGACGGGCTCCATCGCCCAGCCCTTCGCGATGCCGCCGAGCAGGGGCATCGTGGCGTGCAGGTCGAACAGGCGGTAGAGCTGCATCAACGCCTCGGCCTCCTGCATCGTTCCGTGCTGGATCCTGGCCAGCGCGCGATGTGCCAGCTCGTCAAGCCTGCTGGTGTTGCCGAGGAAGGCGCTGGCTTTGGAAGCGACCTCGTCAGGAAGTTTTCCGATGTCGCGGATGACCTGCCGCATGAGCCTTTCTCCGGTCTCCCTGCCCGGAGCCATCGACGCCTGCAGCGCCTCCACCATCTGTCCTGGCAAGGCCTCTGCGGCCGCCTCGACCGTGCGCCGGGGCGCGACCTCGATATCCCTCCGCAGGTCGACCATCGACGCTTCGATCGTCCCCGACCTGCCCTGCAGGCTCGCTACTTCGGCCCGCAGTTCCCTGATGCCGTCCGACAGCAGGGTCAGGGCCTGCCCCGCATCCTGCAGCTTGGCAAGCTGCTCCCGGTGGGCCATTTCCAGGTCCCGGAACGACCTGAGGACAAGCCCGCTGTTTTCGGCCGATGCCCGCCTGAATTCATCGAGGTGCGCGACCATGCGGTGCTGCATGGAACCCGAAAGCTGTTCGACTGCCGAGGACAGCGTGGCCAACCGGAACCTCAGGCCCACGACCAGGCCCGCGACCACGACGATCAGCACCGCCACCCCCAGCACCAGCGCATCGGTCCTCTGCAGGACGAGGCCCGCGACGATGAGGCCCGTTGCCGCAAGCGCCACCAGCCCGCCCGCCAGCCTGCGCACCTTCTGCATGTTCATTCCGGCACTCCCGCAGTCCCATCCGGCCCGTCCGCCGGCGTCGCGGCAGAGGGCATGCACCAATCGATCTCTTTCGCGACGATGTCGTCGATGTCGCTTTGCATTCTCACCCGCCTCGCGGCGGCCGCCGACATGCGTTCGAACAGCGCCGGATCGGAAACGATCGAGAGGATTCCCTCAGCCATCGCATCGGCGTCTTCGTCCGGTGCCAGTATGGCGCAGGCCTCGTCGACGAATTCGGGGACCGCACCCACGGCATTGGTGACGGGAACCAGGCCGCTGGCCATCGCCTCGTCGCGCGCGACCCCCTGCGTATCCCCACGGGTCGGGACCAGGAATATGCCGTACTCGGCATGGAGTCCGGCCAGTTGCTCATGGTCGAGGAACAACCTCAGGAGGTGGACGTTCGGGAACCGGCGCAGCGCGCCGAAGTTGTCCTCGAACAGCGGCCCATCGCCGACCAGCATGAACTTCATCCGGTCGAAACCTGGCCGCGACGAGAGGATGTCTATCACGCGCGCGGCGACGTCATTGGCGTAGACGCGGGAATGATGGGGCCTGGCCAGCAGTATGTTGAAGCGCTGCCCGGGAGGCTTCGGCCGGTAGCGGAACATCCGGATGTCGACCGGATTGTGGATGACCTTGCAGAGGTCGCCCGGAAGGTCGATGCCGATGTCCTCCCGGACCTGGTTCGCGAACGCCTGCGACACGAACACGAACCGGAGGCACGCCGGCGGGTTCGCCATCACTTCCTTCCAGAACCGGGTCCTCCGGTCGCTGACCCCGGCGGCGGCTTCCCTCTCGGCCTCGGTCGTGAAGTTGAACCGCCTCCGGTGCCAGGGCTGTATGTCGGAGCCGTGCAGCCAGACCACCGTCCTGGTCCTGGCGGCCGCCTCCTCGATGCCCGTCCACATGTCCTGGTCCAGGAAGTGCACCGCGATCGCGCGGTGGCCGGACATCCGCAGCGTGGCGCGCAGGGCCTCCGGATCGCAGATGCGCACCTGGACGCCATCGTATTCATAGCTCGACGGCGAGAGCGTGCGGCTCAGCCACACGACATCGACCCCGAGCCCCCGCTCCAGATAGGCCTTCACCCGCCGGTGGACGAACGCATTGCGATACAGCGCTTCGCGGGACGGGTACTGGTTCACGACCACCAGCAGTCTGCCGGCACCCGGCATCACGACCGGCATCGCGGTCGCGTGCGAGAGGTGGAGACCATCGACATAGGCGACCACGTTGCCCCTGACGCGCATGGAGAACCGGTAGTGCGACGCAGCCTCCGGCGGCGTGGATGAAATGTTCACCCCGGCCGGCAGCAGCGTGTCCGCGAGGATGGCGCCGGCGCTGTCCAGCGTCTCCACGCGCAGCTCGTATGCCGGGACCGGCACGGCGGCAAGGCAGGCTTCGAGCCGCCCGTCCCGCTCGATCGCGGCCCTCGCGATGCTCCTGGACTTGACCACCACGTCCTGCCGGGCCGGCAGCCTGCCCACCAGCTCCAGCCTCCCGCCACGTGGCACCAGCGACACCAGCGGCGTCTGCGCGGCCCCGTCGAACAGCGTCGCGAGTTCGGCTCCGGTCAAGGCCTCCCCCGGTGCGGTCGGGATGTCGTCCGACGCGGGCATCCGCTCCGTGAAGTCGCGGAGTCCGGACATCGTCCAGCCGGTCCGGGACGGAGCCGCCGCCATGGCCGGAGGACGGTCGCTGCCCGCACCACCCTCGACATAGGACATGCCATCGACCGACAGCAGGCCCTCGCCCTCGAGCTCCAGCCTGTCGAGTCCGTCCAGGAGTTCGCGGACCTTGCCACTCCACGCCGACGCCGGGAACAGCGCGCGCCTTGCCGCAAGCCGGTCGACCTTGCGGTTCTCCAGCTCCGGGTTCACCAGGGCCACGTGCCCGCCTTGGATCACGCCGTATGCCGCCTTGCCCACGACATCGCCCTGGCCGAAGGAAAGGGAAAGCAGCAGGTCGAGCAGGTAGAACTCCCCATGCAGGTCCGCGGGATGCCATGGTGCGATCCATTCCGTCCCGACGATGTCCTCGAGCCGGAGATCCAGCGCCGCCGCCGACAGCCTTTCGAAGCCGTCGGGGAGCGCAAGTCCGTCAGGAGCATCGACCCGGGGGAGCACGCTCACGCCCTGCTGCGAGGCGACCATCGCGCACAGCCTCTGGAGCTCCACCTGGTCGCGGACGCGCGCCACCACGACCACCTCGCGCCGCGGTGCGACCAGCTCCGTCCCATGGGTGTGGTGGATGAGCACCCGCAACCGCTCCTCCCAGCAATGTTCGAGCAGCACCTTGCGCAAGGCCGCCTGCCGGCGCGCGCGGAAGGACTCGTGCCCGGGATCCTGCAATTCGGCATAGGCTTCGCGCAGGATCCGGTCCCCGTCGTCCGTCGACACGACCAGGTCGCCGAACATGCTGTCCAGCGCGCTCGAATAGTTGCTGTAGACCGAGGTCCCGGTCCCGATCAGCTCCAGTGCCCGCCTCGCGAACATGGTTGGCGACTGTTTCACGGTATTCATCGTCAACCCGATCCGGTAGCTCCTGTAGAGCTTCGGCGTCTCTGCATAGGCGATCGCAGGCCGCAGGAAGGACAGGTAGCGGTCGGGATACCGCTGGTCCGGCTCCATCGAACCGGTGTTCCTGTCGAAGATCGCGAACGGCCCCGCAAGGGACAGCGCGTCGGCCAGGTTCATGAAGTCCCTGCAGCGATCCGGGTGCCGTCCATACCAGGCACCGGCGAAGAAGCTCCCCTCCACCCGCACATCCCCGGCCTCGCGTATCGGGTGGTGGAGGCGCGGCTGCAGCGCGAAAGGCAGCGCGTGGACCCTCGGGTGCGACAGCTCGCGCCTGTAGCGGGGAATCATCGCCGCATCGGTCGTGAACACGACGTCGCACAACCGCGCCACGTCCAGGAACGCCTCGAAGTGCAGCGGATCCTCCTTGTTCCAGAACACCGTCGGAATCCCGAGCGCCCTGCATTCGCCGATGATCGCGGCCACGTCCGCGCCGCAGGACTGGACCCTTCCGCGCCACTCCCCGGACACGCCTTCCCAGGCGGACTCGACGAACAGCAGGTGCGGCAGCGGGGCGACGATCTGCTGCCGCCAGGTGTCTGGCGCGAGCAGGACGAGGTCGCACTCCGGAGCAAGGTTGTCCGCGGTGAACCTGTCGCAGATCGCCGCCACCCGCAGGTCGCGGCGGGACTCGGGCAACCCCACCGCCGGTCGCGTGAGCTTCCGCCCCGGGGCTTCCCCCGGCCGTTCCGCCTGCGTCCGGGTCGCGCCCCCGTTCGTCGACGGTCCGGCCCCATGGCCTTGCGCAGCCGGCGTCCCTGCGGCAACCCGCGCGCGCCGCCACTGCATGACGATGCGCGACAGGTCGATGGGCAACGCCAGCATCGCCCGCGGGGACCTGGCGGCATCCACGAGCAGGCGCCCGAGACGGTAGGCCGTGCTTCCGCGCAGCGTGTCCAGTTCGGCCGCGAGCAGCGAACCGCCCGAGGATTCGACCGCTTCCTTCTGGTCACGGAGCGCTTCCTCCGCGCGCCGCACGCGTCTGAGGAGGTCCAGTCGATCCGCTTCGTCCGTTCCAGCCCCGGTGCGGGGCCCGTTCTTCAACATGCTCCGGCTCCGCTCAGGTTCAGGCCGCCGGCTTGGCGAACCCGTCGCGGAGGCTCTTCTGGTAGGTGGCCAGGATTTCCTCCACGCCACCGAGCGCCACCAGGCGCCCGCCCTCCAGCAGCATGGCCCGGTTGCAGACGTTCCTCAGCAGCGAAGCATTGTGGCTCGCCAGGACGATGATCTTCGCGTTGTCCACCCGCGCCCGGATCCTTTCCTTCGCCTTCTTGATGAAGGATGCGTCGCCGGCGCCCAGCCATTCGTCCATGATCAGGATCTCGTTCTGCATCGCCGTCGCAAGCGCGAACCCGAGCCTGATCCGCTGGCCCGATGACAGGGTCCGCAGGCGATGGCCCGCCTTCTCCTCCAGTTCGGCGAATTCCAGGACGCCTCCCGCGATCGATGCCGCCTGCGCGGGCTTCAGCCCCATCGCGATGCCGCGGAGGATGATGTTCTCCACCAGCGTCGCCTCGGAGTTGAAGCCCAGTGACAGGTTCAGCAGCGCCTGCCGGCTGCCGCCGACCTCGAGTACGCCTCTTGTTGGAGGGTATGCACCGACCAGTATCTTCAGGAGCGTGGACTTCCCCGCCCCGTTGCGGCCGATGAGGGCGACGCGATCTCCTTCTTCGATATCGAAGCTGATGTCGTCGAGGGTCGTCCTGAGGATCCTGCGGGGAGGCTGGAACGCCGCCCTCAGGAACAGGCCGGCCGTCGCCCGGACGCCGCCCTGTTCCTGCGTGTAGAGCGGGAGGTCGAGCCCGATATGCCTGGCGCGGATGTATGCGGTCATTTCACACCCAGATTGGCACGTAACGCGCGAACCTTCGATACACCAGGATCGCCGCGGCCCAACCAACGACCAGCATGATCGCGAGGTACGCGTAGGTGAGTTTCTCGATGGGCTCGCCGAGCAGCGGCGCGCGCACGATCTCGACGAGGTGGAACAGCGGGTTCACGCGCGCGATGCTTCCCCTGAGGGAACCCGCGGGAATCTGGTCCGCCCGCCACAGGATCGGCGTGAACAGGAAGGCGAACATGAGGATGCTGCCGACCAGCTGGTTCACGTCCGGAAGGCGCGCCCCGAGGACGGCGACGATCGCGCCCATCCACGCGATGTTCGCGAGCACGACCAGCAGCGCGGGCACGAGGAGCAGGAGCCCCACCGCCTGGAAGTCCGGACTGAGGGCGAGCGCGACGCCGATGACCGGTGTCGCGAGCAAGGTGTAGAAAAGCGCCTTGGCCACCACCCTCAGGATGTAGTCCGTCAACCTCACGCGCCCGTCCAGGATGAAGCTGGCATGCCCGGCGCACGCCGTGCCCGCCTCGCTCAGCGACACCGTGACCAGGCGGAAGAACACGTAGCCCAGGCCCATGTGCGGGATGAACTCGAGCGCGTCGTAGCCCTGGAGTATCGCGAAGAACCAGCCCACGCCGAACGTGTAGAGCAGCGACGGGAGGAAGGCCCAGAACAGCCCCAGCCTGGAACGCCGGTACTTCGTGACCAGTTCCAGCCACGTCGCATAGATCCAGAACTCGGGGGAGCGGAGGCTGCCCGCGTAGTCGCGCAGGAGCGAACGACTCATTCCATCGCCTGCGCCAGGTCCGCCTGCAGGTCGGCCATATCCTCGACGCCGACGCTCAACCGCACCAGGTTGTCCGTGATCCCCAGGCGCGAGCGGATGTCCGCGGGCACCGACGCGTGCGTCATGATCGCGGGATGGTTCACTAGGCTCTCGACGCCGCCCAGGGACTCCGCCAGCGCGAACAGCGCAGTGCGCTCACAGAAGCGCTTCGCCGCTTCCGGCCCGCCCTTGAGGTAGATCGAGACCATGCCGCCGAAGCCGTCCATCTGACGGGCCGCCAGCGCATGCTGCGGATGCGAGGCCAGGCCCGGGTACACCACCTTCTCGATCGCCGGATGCGCCTCCAGCCACTCCGCCAGCGCCATGGCGTTCTCGCAGTGCGCCTTCATCCGGAGATGCAGGGTCTTCAGGCCGCGCAGGGCGAGGAACGAATCGAAGGGCCCCTGGACCCCGCCGATGGAGTTCTGCAGGAACGCCACCTTCTCGGCCAGCTCCGGGTTGTCGCCGACCACGGCGATTCCACCCACGATGTCGGAATGGCCGTTGAGATACTTGGTGGCCGAATGCACCACGATGTCCGCGCCCAGCTCGAGCGGACGCTGGATGACGGGTGAGCAGAACGTATTGTCGACCACCACCAGCAGGCCGTGCCGGCGGGCAATCGCCGCGATCTGTGCGATGTCCACCAGCTTGAGCAGCGGATTGGTCGGGGTCTCGATCCAGACCATCTTCGTTTCGGGCCGGATCGCGGCCTCGAACGCCGCCGGATCGGCCATGTCCACCCAGCTGGCATCCAGTCCGGCGCTGCGGCGACGCACGCGCTCGAACAGGCGGTAGGTACCGCCGTAGACATCGTCGGTGGCGATCACATGGCTGCCGGCGTCCAGCAGCTCGAGGATGGTCGAGCTCGCCGCCAGCCCCGAGGCGAACGCGAAGCCGCGGCTGCCTCCCTCGAGCTCGGCCACGCAGCGTTCGTAGGCGAAGCGGGTCGGGTTGTGGCTGCGCGAATACTCGAAGCCCTGGTGCTCCCCGGGACTGGATTGCACATAGGTCGAGGTCGCGTAGATCGGCGTCATCACCGCGCCAGTAGCCGGATCCGGGGCCTGGCCGGCGTGGATCGCCAGCGTGCCCAATCCTTGTCTCGTCGCCTTGCCGGAGTTGCCCATGCGTCTGCCTGCGATCCAGTGAACCGAACCCGTGATTCTACCACTCTGCCCGGGAGCCCCCGACGGGCCGCCCGCATACCTCCATGAGGACGCGCTCCACCCGCCGGGCCAGCGCCGTCCAGCCCCATGCCGCCACCGGCCCCGGAGCCAGGTCGAATTCCTGCCCGAGCCGCCCGGCACGGACCAGGCCCGCGAGCCCGTTGACGGCCGCGGTGACCGCATCGCGCTCGCCGGCGCAGGCCACGCCCCGCCGCAGCTGCCCCAGCAATTCACCCACGGCGTCCCCCTCGCTCGCCTGCAGATGCAGGATCGGCCGGCACGCGCCGAAATACTCGTAGACCTTGCCCGGTATCTGGGCAGGGTCGGCATTGGCGATGTTCACCAGCACGTCGGCGTCGCGCTGCAGGTCGAGCAGGCGACGATGCGGCACCCGCCCGAGCAGGCGCAGCTGGCCCGGATGCGCGGCAGCGAGATGCACCAGCCATCCAGGCACGTTGCCGGACGCGATGTTCAGCCGGACGCCGCGGGTCTGCAGCACGCCCTCCACCAGCGGACCCGGATCGCGGAAGACATAGAAGCTGCCGGCATACAGCAACTCGACCGGCCCCTCGTTCCGCTGCGCGCGCTGCGCCATTGGCACGGCGCCGAGGCGGTCGTCGAAGCCCTGCGGCACGACGCTCACCGGGACCGCATCACCGTGGCGCTGGCGCATGAGCTCGCGGGTCTCGACGGTCGTGACCAGGACATGGTCGGCCCCGCGCAGGGCCTTGCGCTCCAGGGCGAGCGCCTTCCTGCGCCAGCGCGTCGGCGTATAGGGCGCCAGCACGGGATCTCCCAGGTCGGCTACCCAGCTCAGCCCCCGCGACTTCGCCCGCAAGCCCAGCAGGAGCGTGGTCGCCGGCTCGTGCGAGGTGAGCACGACATCCGGATGCAACCGGTCCAGGAGTCCCGGCAAGGCGCGCCTGGCCGGTCGCGCCCATTCGCCGCGAAGGTCGGGGAAAAGCAGCCACGACACCGCGTCCTGGAAGCCCTCCATCAGCTTCCCCTTCCAGTTCAGCCGCGGCGGCTCCACTGGCCCGAGGTCCGCGAATGCATCGCCCACGACGGCGCCGTCGTCGGCCGAGGCCATTCCGCCCACCGTATCCACCGGCCTTCGGCGCTCCAGCTTCGCCAGCAGTCCGCGCACCCATCCCGGGTGGATCCTGTGCACCTGCAGCCCGGCCTCCGGCGCCGGCAGCCCTCCCGCCCCTTCGTCACCGATATCCGGCGCAAGGACGTGGACGTCGTGCCCCGCCGCGGCCAATCGATTGGCGAGATAGGCCCAGCGCAGCGACTGTGGCGACGGACTCGGCGGAAACTCGTAGGCGATCAACAGGATGCGGAGCCTGCGAGTGTCGCGCTCGCCGTCGCCTTTCACTGCACCCGCCTCCGCAGCCAGTTCAGCAGGTCGATGCGGGTGATCAGGCCGAGGAAACGGTCGCCGTCCATGATGATCGCCACCTTGCCGGCATCGAACACCGGCAGCAGCGATTCCACCGTCGACTTCACGTCGAGGACCTCGAGCTTGCTGACCATCGCCGTCGACACCGGGTCGCGGAAGCGCTCCTCGTTGCCGTACACATGCATCAGCACGTCGGACTCGTCGAGGATGCCGGCCAGGCGCTCGCCATCCATCACCGGCAGCTGCGAGATCTCGTACAGCTTCATGCGCTGGTAGGCGGTGACCAGCAGGTCGTCCGGGCCCACCACCACGGTGTCCTTCTGGCTGTAGGGCCGCAGGATCAGGTCGCGCAGGTCGCCGTGCTGCTCGCGCTCGATGAAGCCGTTGTCGAGCATCCAGTAGTCGTTGTACATCTTCGACAGGTACTTGTTGCCCGTGTCGCAGACGAACACCAGCACCTTCCTGGGCTCCGTCTGCTCGCGGCAGTACTTCAGCGCCGCGGCCAGCAGGGTGCCGGTGGACGAGCCACCGAGGATGCCCTCCTTCGCCAGCAGCTCGCGCGCGGCCAGGAAGCTCTCCCGGTCGCTGATCGCATAGGCCTTCTTCACCCGGCTGAAGTCCGAGATCGACGGCAGGAAGTCCTCGCCGATGCCCTCCACCATCCAGCTGCCGGACTTCTCGCTCAGCGTGCCCTCGTTGATGTACTCGGCGAGGATCGAGCCGACCGGGTCGGCCAGCACCATCTCCACCTCCGGGGCGTGCTCGGCAAAGCATCGCGACAGGCCCGACATCGTGCCGGAGCTGCCGCAGCCGAACACCACCGCGTCCACGCCGCCGGCCTCGGCCATCTGGCGCAGGATCTCCGGCCCGGTGCCGGTCTCGTGCGCGGCCGGATTGTCCGGGTTGCCGAACTGGTTGATGAAGTAGGCACCGGGCGTCTCGCTGGCGATGCGCGCGGCGAGGTCCTGGTAGTAGTCGGGATGGCCCTTGGCGACGTCGGACCGGGTCAGCACCACCTCGGCGCCCATGGCCTTGAGGTTGAAGATCTTCTCCCGGCTCATCTTGTCCGGGACCACGAGGATCAGCCTGTAGCCCTTCTGCTGCGCGACCAGGGCCAGGCCGATGCCGGTGTTGCCGGCAGTCCCTTCGACCAGGGTGTCACCCGGCTTGATGTCGCCGCGCCGCTCGGCCGCCTCGATCATGCTCATGCCGATGCGGTCCTTGATCGACCCGCCCGGGTTCTGGCTTTCGAGCTTGAAGTAGAGCTCGCAGACGCCGGCGTCGAGATGGCGGGCGCGGACGATGGGCGTGTTGGCGATGAGTCCGAGGACGGAATCGTGGATGGTCATGCGGCACTGCCTGTCGGGCGGGAGAGGCCGCGATTATCGCATCGCCGCAGCACTCCGGCCCCCGCTGCCACAGTGGTGGCGCGGGCGGCGGCGACCGACGAGGATGGCGCCGCCGCCCGCGACAGCCGGTGCTGTCACATGGGGGTGGGGGAGTCGGGAATCAGTGGGCCAGCGCCTGGTACATCACCGACAGGCGGTCCTTGGCGGCAAGTTTCTCGCGCTTCATCCGTGCCAGCGTGGTGTCGTCGATCGGCAGCACGCCGAGCTCGGCGTCGAGCACCTTCTTGTCGAGCTCTTTGTGGTGGTGATAGAGCTGCCTGAACTCGGGGTTGGCCTTGAACAGCGCGTCGAGTTCCGCCTGGGGTTGCCCTTCGAACATGGAGACCTCCTTCAGCCTTGGCCCGCGCATGCGTGCCGCGCGGGCATGCAAAAACGCCCCGGGCCTTGCGGCACGGGGCGCATCGTGGGGGATGGCGTGCGACGGGCTCCAGACACCCTCCCTCGGGAGCGTCCGCGGGGGCTTGCCCGCGGCGACCGTCCCGCTGGAGTCGCTGCATTCCGTCACGTGACCTCCCTTCTCAGGGGCGGCTCCGCCATTGGCGGAAACCGCCTCCGGAATCGACCCTACTCCTCCGTGACAGGGCGGGCAAGGGTCCAGCCGGCCCCTGCCTGAACACCGTCGCGGGAGCGGCCGTGCGCGGCCTCCAGGCTGGCGGAGGCTAGTCTTCCAGGGACTTCAGCAGCTCGGCTTCCTGGCGCTTGAGCTCGGCTTCGCGCTGGCGGGCGGCACGCAGCCGCTCGGCCTGCGACTTCGCCACGTCGTCGAGCACACCCTCGGCGCGCTGGCGGGCCCCGGACTCCATTTCGGCCTCCAGGCGCAGGCGCTCGGCCTCCTCGGCCTGGATCTGGGCCTGGATGCGCAGGCGCTCGGCCTCGGCGCGCGCCCGCGCGGCATCCTGGCGGCTGGCCTCGACCAGCAGCTCGCTGCGCTCGCGGTCCAGCCGGTCGATCTGGCGGCGGGCGAGCCCGGTGGCAGCGGCGATCTCGGCGGTTTCCACGCGCCATTCCGCGACCTGGCGGGCATCGGCCTTCGCCTGCGCGCCGCGGGTCCCGGCCAGGGCGTCGAGCGCCTGGCGCGCACGCAAACGCTCGTAGGCGGCCAGCGGGGCGCGCTCGGGATCGGCATCGAGCGCCTGCAGGCGGGCCTGCAGCGGCGCACTGCCGTCGTCCGCATTCCGCGACTGCGCCAGGGCGGCACCGGGGACCAGCAGGGTCGCGATCATCACGGCGTGGATGGTGCGGCTCATCGCGGATCCTCCATGCCCAGGCGCTGGCGCAGGGCGGCCACCTCGCTGCGGCGCTGCAACAGCGTCGCTTCGGCCTGAGCCTGCTCGCTGCGGGCGCTGGCGAGGTCGGCCGAAGCTTCCGACAGCGCGGCCAGTGCGCGCGCGTCGCGCTCCTTGCCCACCGCCATCGCGGCCTGGGCGCGGCTGAGCGCGGTGCGTGCCCGCTCGAGGTCGTCGACGGCGTATTGCTGGGCGTCGGCGGCGTCGGCCCGGGCCACCGCCTGCTGGGCGGCCGAGAGTTCGGCGGTCGGCGGCGGAAGGCTGGCACAGCCCGCCAGCGCCAGCGCCGGAACGAGACATGCGCCATGCAGGCGCCAACGGAAGTGTGCGAAGCTTGTGCGCATAGGGGGCCGCCGCGGATTGGGGAACGCACGGCCATTGTCAACAGCATCCGTCCGGATCGCAATCGCCGGGGCTGCGCTACTGGGGAATCCCGCGAATGGACATCGGCTACTTCCTGAAGCTGATGACGGAAAAGAACGCCTCCGACATGTTCCTGACCACCGGCGCGCCGGTGTACATCAAGGTCGAGGGCAAGCTCTATCCGCTCGGCAACACCGGCCTGCCCGCGGGCATGGTCAAGAAGATCGCCTACTCGCTGATGGACGAGGGCCAGGTGCCGCAGTTCGAGCGCGACCTGGAGCTGAACATGGCGCTGTCGCTGCAGGACTCGGGCCGCTTCCGTGTCAACGTGTTCAAGCAGCGCGGCGAGGTCGGCATGGTGATCCGCGCCATCCGCAGCACCATCCCCTCGATCGAGGAGCTGCAGCTGCCGCAGGTGCTGAAGGAGATCATCATGGCCCCGCGCGGCCTGGTGCTGATCGTGGGCTCCACGGGCTCCGGCAAGTCGACCACGCTGGCCTCGATGATCGACCACCGCAACAGCACCACCTCGGGCCACATCCTCACCATCGAGGACCCGATCGAATACCTGCACCGGCACAAGAAGTCGATCGTCAACCAGCGCGAGGTCGGTCTCGACACCCACGCCTTCCACAACGCGCTGAAGAACGCGATGCGCGAAGCGCCGGACGTCATCCTGATCGGCGAGATCCTGGATGCGACCACGATGGAGGCGGCGATCGCCTTCGCCGAGACCGGCCACCTGTGCCTGGCCACGCTGCACTCGAACAACGCCGACCAGACCATCGAGCGCATCCTGAACTTCTTCCCCGAGGCCGCTCACAAGAACGTGCTGATGAACCTGGCGCTGAACCTGCGCGCGGTGGTCAGCCAGCGCCTGGTGGTGGGCACCGACGGCCGCCGCATGCCGGCCACCGAAGTGCTGATCAACACGCCGATGATCCGCGACCTGCTGCGCCGCGGCCAGGTGCACGAGATCAAGCAGGCGATGGAGGAGTCCCTGGAGGAAGGCATCGAGAGCTTCGACCAGTGCCTGTTCCGGCTGTACAAGGAAGGCCGCATCGAGCGCGAGACGGCGCTGCGCGCGGCCGACTCGCGCGACGGCCTGGACCTCAAGTTCCGCCTGTCCGAGGGCGGCGACGGCGAGCACGACCCGTACGCGGACGTGTTCGACACCGGCCACGCCTGACCGCCAGCTGCCCCTGACTGCCGGCCGCCCCTGACTGTTGGCCGCCCTTGACCGCCGGCCGCCCCTCCCCTGTAGGAGCAACTGTCTTTTGATCAGGCGGGGGTTGGCTGCCACTGCCCGCCATCCCTGAGCATGGCGTTGATCTGCCCA
>NZ_BMZT01000007.1 GCF_014652935.1 Luteimonas padinae
GCTATAGCTGCGACTGACACTACGATCAGCCAGCCAAGAGCAACGTGGTCAATCTTGCGAGAAATCGCCATGCGGCCTAACACTAAGTAAGCCTCAAAAATGAGGCGGTAAAAGAGATGTTGTCGGACAAAAGCCCGGAAATGAAGCGGTAACGCTTACCGCCCCGAAACTGCCGGTATGCACCTGGCACGCCAGCAGGCCCCGAATCCCGCAGCCCCTGGTCCCGCCGCTTACCGACGAATATCCAACAACTCCACCTCGAACACCAGCGAGGCCCCCGGCGGGATCACGCCGCCCGCGCCTTTTTTGCCATAGCCCAGATCCGCCGGGATCAGCAGTTCGCGCTTGCCGCCCACCCGCATCCCGGCCACGCCTTCATCCCATCCCCGGATCACCCTGCCCGCGCCCAGCATGAAGACGAACGGCTGTCCGCGGTCCACGGAGCTGTCGAATTTCGCGCCGCGCCTGTCGGCGGCCTTCGCGTCGTACAGCCAGCCCGTGTAGTGCACGCTGACTTCATCGCCGGCTTTGGCGGGGTCGCCGCGGCCTTCGACCACGTCGATGCGCTGGAATTCGCCGACGTCACCGCCGGTGTAGGGCGGCGGGGCCTTGCCGCAGGCAGCGAGTGCGAACAGGCAGGCAAGCGCCGCGGCGGCGCGGCTCGGGCGGTGGGTCATGCGGGGCGACTCCGTCGAATGAAGCCGCGAGGGTAGCCCGGCTCAGGCGGCGATGCGCACGTCCGGCCGCACCGCCAGGCTGCCGCGGTCGCCCATCAGCTGCAGTTCGCCGTCCTGCACCAGCACGTTCAGGCGCATGCCGCGCTCGCCCAGGGCGGCCAGCTGCTCCGGCACGTCCGGCGGCAGCGAGAGCACGGTGAGGTTCTTCAGCCGCGACAGGGTGCCGGCGTTCTTCTCCCACCAGAGGTCGGAGGCGCGGCCGCCGTAGTTCAGCACCACCACCTTGCGCGCGCGGGCGCTGGCCTTGCGGATGCGCGATTCGTCGGGGTGCCCGAGCTCGATCCACAGCTCGACGTCGCCGGTGTAGTCGCGCTTCCACAGCGCCGGCTCGTCCTCGTCGCTCAGGCCGCGGCCGAACTCCAGGCGTTCGTCGGCGTACAGGGCGAAGGCCAGCAGGCGCACCATCAGGCGCTCGTCGGTTTCCGACGGATGCTGCGCCAGCACGAGGTTGTGGGTGGCGTAGTAGTGCCGATCCATGTCGCTGATCTGCAGCTCGGCCTTGACGACGGTGGACTTGGGCATGGGCTCAGCGTTTGAGGGCGGCGGGCGGCACGTCGAGTTCCACCGACAGCGCCAGGTGGTCGGAGAACGCGGCGGGAAAGGCCTGCATGTCGCGGCAGCCCAGGCCGTCGCTCACCAGGATGTGGTCGATCGCCTTTTGCGGCTTCCAGCTCGGGAAGGTGTGCACCATGCACGCCGGCGGCTGCAGGCGGGTCTGGCGGAACAGGCTGGCCATCTCGGGGCGGTCGACAGTGCAGTTGAAGTCGCCCATCAGCACGGCATGCGGGGTGTCGGCCAGCAGTTCGGCGATGAACGACAGCTGCGAGGCGCGCGACTGCGCGCCCAGCGAAAGGTGGGCCACAGCGATGGTCAGGCCGTCGTCGCCTTCGCCGAACTTCGCCACCAGCACGCCGCGGCCGGAGATGCGGCCGGGCAGGGCATGCACGGCGATGTCCAGCGGTTCGAACTTGCTCAGCAGGCCGTTGGCGCTGGAGGCGAACTGGCCCACGCGCCGGTTGGGCTGGTGGGTCCAGTAGTCGAAGCCGCCCCGCTCGGCGAGGTAGTGGGTCTGGTTGGTGAACCCGGAGCGCCAGCTGCCCGGATCGGCTTCCTGCAGGCCGACGATGTCGTGGCGGCCGGCCAGCTGGGCGATGGCGTCGAGCATGCCGCGCTTGTTGCCCATCGGCAGCACGTGCGACCAGCTGCGGGTGGCGTAGTCGCTGTAGCGGCGGGTGCTGGAGCCGGCCTGGATGTTGGCGCTGAGCAGCTTCAGCCGCTGCGCGACGCCGTCGGCGCCGGCAGCGGGTTCGGGCGCGGCCTGGTCGGCGCGCGCCCGCTGGCCGGGATCAGAGGCTGCCACCGGCCTGGGTCGCGGCGCGCTCGCGCACGATCAGCTGGTCGGTGATGCGCAGGATGTCCTCGAGGCTGCGGCCGCGCACGCGGTACTTGCCGTTCACCACCACGGTCGGGGTGGCGTCGATGCCGCTGCGCGCCATGAACTGGCGGGTGCGCGCGATCTGGGCCTTCACCGCGAAGCTGTCGATGGTGCCCTTGAGCTGGGAGGCGTTGGCGCCGTGCCTGGCCATGACGGCGATGATCTCGTCGGCGCTGGCGTTCGGGCGCAGGCTGCGCTCGATGTGCATGGCGTTGAACAGGGGGGTGTGCACGCGGTCGATCACGCCGGTGGCCTCGGCGGCGAAGAAGGCCGGGCCGAAGTTGTCCTGGTCGCTGAAGGCGGCCGGCAGCATGGTGAAGCGGACGTCGGACGGCAGGCGCTTCTTCCAGGCGCCGACCAGCGGGTCGAACGCCGCGCAGTGGCCGCAGGAATAGGCGAACACCTCGACCACTTCCACCTGGCCGTTGAGCGGGGCGAAGGGCTGGCCGCCGGGGATCTCGACGTAGTCGGTGCCGGGGACCAGGGCCGGGCCCTGGGCGGCGGCCTGCGCTGCGGCGGCGACCGCGGCTTCGGCGGCAGGGTCGGCCGGTGCGGCAGCGGGTGCGCCATCGGTCGTTCCGGCGGCCGGGGCCTCGCTGCCGTCGACGGCAGGCGCGGCGGTGCCGACGGGCTCGTCGGCCACCGGGGCGGCCGCTTCGGCCGGTGCGGCCGGGGCCGGCGCGGCGTCGGGCGTCGCGGGCGTTTCGCCGCCGCCGCAGGCGACGAGCATCAGGCTCAGGAGCAGGGGGGCGAGGAGGCGCTTGGTCATGGTGTGCACTCGTTGTGTTGCGGATGCGGGAATCAGCGGGTGCCGGCAGCGCGCTCGCGCGCGACCAGCAGGTCGGTGATGCGGAGCAGGTCGCCGTAGCTGCGGCCGATGACGCGGTAGCGGCCGTTCACGATCATCGTCGGCGTGGCCTCCACGCCCGACGCCATCATGAAGTCGCGCGCGGCTTCCATGCGTGCGTCGGTCTCCGGCGAACGCATCGCCGCGAGCACCTGCGCGCGGTCGAGGCCGAAGCCGGCGTACAGCGCGGCGTATTCGTCCACCGAGGCGCCGCGCGCCGGCAGCGACTGCTCGACGTGGATGGCGCGGAAGGTGGGTTCATGCGTCTTCGACAGTGCGCCCAGCGATTCCGCGGCGAAGTATGCGCGCGCGCCGGCGTCGTTCTGCGTGAACGCGCCGGGCAGGTAGCGGAAGGCGACGTCGGCGGGCAGGTCGCGCTGCCAGCGGCCGACCATCGGCTGGAAGTCGTTGCAGGCGTGGCACCAGTAGGCGAACACCTCCACCACTTCGACCTTGCCGGGTTCGAACTTCAGCGGCTGTCCGCCGGGAATCACCACGTAGTCGTGGCCCTCGACCAGGCCGTCGCCGGCGCGCGCGGCCGCGGGCAGCCAGGCCAGGGCGGCGAAGGCGAGGACGAGCAGGGCGGCGGACAGTCGCTGGATCATCGGCAGTGGGCCTCGACGGAAACGAAAGCGCCGGCACAGGGGCCTGGCCGGCGCTGCGGGTCACGCATTGTGCAGGGCGCCGGCGGTCGGCTGCCGGACCCGGGTCACGGAGCCTGCTGGACGTCCGTCGCCGGGGCGGTGGCGTCTTCGGCCGGGGCCGGCGCGGCGCCCTCGCTGCCTTCGGTGCCTTCCACGGCGTCCGTCCCTTCGGCCGGCGCGGTGCCTTCGGCGGCGGCGTCGGCCGGCGCGGCCTCGGCGGCCGGCGCGGGGGCAGCCGCCGGCATCGCGGCGATCGCGGCCAGGGTGGCGGCGTCGGGACGCTGGTGCAGGCCCTGCATGTAGCTCGACAGGGCGCCGATCTCTTCGTCGGTCAGATGGCTGGCGATCGAGGCCATGATGTCGAACATGCCGGTGTCGCGCTCGGTGGTGGTGCCGGCGCGGTATTCCTGCAGGCGGCGCGCGGTGTACCAGGACTGCTGGCCGCCGACGAGCGGGTAGGGCGGGCCCGGGTTGCCGGCGCCAGTGGGGCCGTGGCAGGCCATGCAGGCCGGGATGCCGCGCTCGAAATCGCCCTGGCGGAACAGCTGCTGGCCGATTTCGTAGAACTTCATGCCTTCGTAGCGGCCTTCGGCGACCAGGGTGTCGTCGGCGATGCCGGCCGACTTCGCCTGGGTGGCGAAGTGGGCGCCGACGTCGCGCATGTCCTGCGCCGACAGCATCGAGGCGAAGGGCTGCATGATCGCGTTCGCGCGCTCGCCGCTCTTGAACAGCGCCAGCTGGCGGGCCAGGTAGGCCTCGCTCTGGCCGCCGATGTTCGGGTAGATCTCGGGGATGGTGCTCTTGCCGTCCAGGCCATGGCAGGCGGCGCAGGTGCCGGCCAGGGTGGCGCCGTTCTGGGCGTTGCCGGGGCGGGTCTTGGCGAGCTCGGCCAGGGCGTCGACGGACTCCAGCGGCAGGGTCTCGACCGGCTCGGCTTCCTCCAGCGGGGCGACCGTGGTCTGGGCGAAGGCGACGGTGCCGACCGCGAAGGCGGCGAAACCGGCGAGGAGGTAGCTGCGGGCGTGACGCATCTGGCTGGACTCCGGGGATCGGGATACCGGGCTGGCCCGGTCGCAAGGCCCGTCATTATCCGGCCCGGGCCTCGGGACGGTCAAACCCGCCGGCGGGGGCTTCCGTGCGATCCTGTGCGCCATGGCCAATCCCCTTGCCCGCGCCCAGTACATGCTGGCGGCGCACACTCCCCGCCAGCTGCCGCCCGACGGCGGCTTCGAAGTCGCGTTCGCGGGACGCTCCAACGCCGGCAAGTCCAGCGCGCTCAACGCCCTGTGCCAGCAGAACGCGCTGGCGCGGGTCTCGAAGACCCCCGGCCGGACCCAGCAGCTGGTGTATTTCGAACTGCCGCAGCACGAAGGCCGCTACCTGGTGGACCTGCCCGGCTACGGCTACGCCAAGGTGCCGATGGACCTGCGCGCGCACTGGCAGGCCTTCCTCGACAAGTATTTCCAGAGCCGCCAGGCCCTGCGCGGGCTGGTGGTGGTGATGGACATCCGCCACCCGCTGAAGGATTACGACCGCCACATGCTGGGTTACGCCGTGACCCGCGGCCTGCCGGCGCACGCGCTGCTGACCAAGGCCGACAAGCTTTCGCGCGGCGCGACCGCCGCCGCGGTGCAGGCGGTGAAGCGCGACCTGGCCAAGGATTATGGCGACACCGTGAGCGTGCAGGCGTTCTCGGGCGAGTCGAAGCTCGGCGTCGACCAGGCGCGCGGCGTGATCTGCAGCTGGCTGGAGATCGCGCCGGACTGAGTCCGCGCCGCGTCCGGGCGGCGATGGCGGCGGCGCCGTCGTCGCTGCTGCGATGCTGTCCGGGCGGTGGCATGCCGACTCCCTCATGGCGATTGTGGTGCTGGCGGCGACGCTGCAGCCCGGGAACGGGCCCGGTGCCGGCGCTTCCGGGCGATATAGTGGCCCGGCTGCGCCGGAGCTGACCGGCGACTCCCCATCCATACGCGCCGGCGAGCCTTCCACGTGTCCAGTCCCAGCACCCGCAACGATGCTCCGATCCGCTCGCGCGACGAACTCGTCGCCTACCTCGCCTCGGGCGGCAAGCCGCGCGCGGACTGGCGCATCGGCACCGAGCACGAGAAGTTCGGCTTCCGCCTGGACGACCTGCGGCCGCCGGAGTACGAGGGCGAGCGCGGCATCGGCGTGCTGCTCGAAGGCCTGGCGCGCTACGGCTGGGAGCCGGTGGCCGAACATGGCCGCGTGGTCGCGCTGACCAAGGATGGTGCCTCGGTCACGCTCGAGCCCGCCGGCCAGCTGGAGCTGTCGGGCGCGCCGCTGGAGACCATCCACGACACCTGCCGCGAAGTCGGCAGCCACCTGTTCGAGGTCAAGACGGTCGCCGACGACCTGCGCCTGGGCTTCCTCGGCATGGGCTTCCAGCCGAAGTGGGCGCGCGCGGACATGCCGTGGATGCCCAAGGACCGCTACCGGATCATGCGTGCCTACATGCCCAAGGTCGGCGACCTGGGCCTCGACATGATGACCCGCACCTGCACGGTGCAGGTCAACCTGGACTACGCCGACGAAGCGGACATGGCGAAGAAGTTCCGCGTCTCGCTGGCGCTGCAGCCGATCGCCACTGCGCTGTTCGCGGACTCGCCGTTCACCGAAGGCAAGCCCAACGGCTACCTCAGCTGGCGCTCGCACATCTGGACCGATACCGACCCCGACCGCACCGGCATGCTCGACTTCGTCTTCGAGGACGGCTTCGGCTACGAGCGCTACGTCGACTACCTGCTCGACGTGCCGATGTACTTCAGCTACCGCGACGGCGCGGACGGTCTCAAGACATACCACGACGCCAGCGGGCAGTCGTTCCGCGATTTCATGGCTGGCCGCCTGCCGGCGCTGCCGGGCGCGCTGCCGACGATGCAGGACTGGTCCGACCACATGACCACCGCCTTCCCGGAAGTGCGGATGAAGACCTTCCTCGAGATGCGCGGCGCCGACGGTGGTCCCTGGAACCGCATCTGCGCGCTGCCCGCCTTCTGGGTCGGCCTGCTGTACGACGACGCGTCATTGGACGCGGCCTGGGACCTGGTGAAGGACTTCACCCTCGCCGAGCGCCACGCCCTGCGCGACGGCGTACCCAGGCAGGCGCTGAAGCTGCCGTTCCGCGGCGGCACCGTGCGCGACCTCGCGCTGCGCGCACTGGAGATCTCCGCCGCCGGCCTGGCGCGACGCGACCGCCGCAACGAGCAGGACCAGGACGAGCGCCACTTCCTCGATCCGCTGATCGAATTCGCCCAGGCCAACGAAACGCCCGCCGAGCGCAAGCTCGCCCTGTTCCACGGCGAATGGGGCGGCGATATCGACCGCGTCTTTCGAGAGTTCGCGTACTGAGTCGAGGGCAAAAGCTTTGCCACGGATCACACGGATGGACGCGGATTTACACGGATAGAGCAAAAGCCCTTTGTATCTGTAGGAGCAGCTATAGCTGCGATCAAAGGCCGGCAGAACGCGACAGGCTGATCGTGGCCGTGAAGGTTGATCGCAGCTATAGCTGCTCCTGCAACGGCATCTGCTTTATCCGTGTAAATCCGCGTCCATCCGCGTAAATCCGTGGCAAAAATAACTCTTCCACACACGCCGGTATAGCCTCCGGAGCATGAGCATTCCTTCCGACAGTCGTGACGCACCGCTGCGCGAGCAGCTTGAATTTGCCGGGACCGATGCGCTGTTGCGCGATGACGTGCGCAGGCTCGGGGCGATGGTGGGGGAGATGCTGGCCGAGCAGGTGTCGCCGGCGCTGCTGGAGCAGGTCGAGGCGGTGCGGCGGGCGGCGATCGCGCGCCGCGAACGCGATGCGTCGGTGGATGCGCTGGCCGCGCAGCTGGCCGCGGTCTCGCCCGCGAATGCCGATGCGCTGGTGCGCGCGTTCTCGGCCTGGTTCGGCGCCATCAACCTGGCCGAGCGCGTGCACCGCATCCGCCGCCGCCGCGACCACCAGCGCAGCGACGAGGGCCCGCAGCCCGGCGGGCTGGAGGCGGTGCTCGCCGCGCTGCATGCCGACGGGGTGTCGCTCGACGAGCTGAAGGCGCTGCTGCCGCGGCTGTGGGTGGAGCCGGTGTTCACCGCGCATCCCACCGAAGCCGTGCGCCGCGCGCTGCTGGCCAAGGAGCGCGTGATCGTGGAGCGGCTGGTGGCCGACATCGACCGCACGCGCACGCCCGACGAGCGCCTGAGCGACGAGTCGCGCATCCGCCAGGCGCTGGCCACCACCTGGCAGACGTCCGAGGCGCCACCGCTCAAGCCCACCGTCACCGACGAGGTCGACCACATCGGCCACTACCTGGGTGTGCTGTTCCGGGTGCTGCCGGCGTTCTACGAGGTGTTCGCCGACGCGGTGGAGCAGGCCTGGGGCGAGCGCATCGCGCTGCCCGACGTGCTGCGCTTCGGCACCTGGGTCGGCGGCGACATGGACGGCAATCCCAACGTCGGCGCCGCGACCATCGAGGCCGCGCTGGCAGCGCAGCGCGCGCAGGTGATCGGGCAGTACCGCGAGGAGCTGCGCGCGCTGGGCCAGGTGCTGACGCAGACGCGTGACCGCGCCGGCGTCGATGCCGCGGTCGAGGCGCGGCTGGCGGAGTATCGCGAGCGGATGCCGGAGGCCGCGGCGCGGCTGCGTGCGCGCCAGGTGGACATGCCGTATCGCCAGCTGATGGAGCTGATGTCGGCGCGGCTGGAGGCGACGCTGGCCGGAGAGGGGCGACATGACGGCGACGCCGGCCGCGGCCCTGTCGATGGCGGCGACCGGGCCGCGGCCGCCTACGNCCGCGGCCCTGTCGATGGCGGCGACCGGGCCGCGGCCGCCTACGCCGGTGCGCCGGAGTTCCTCGCCGACCTCGACCTCATCGACGCCAGCCTCGCGGCCAACCGCGGCGAGCATGCCGGCCGCTTCGCGCTGCGCCGGCTGCGGCGGCGGGTGACGGGCTTCGGCTTCCATCTCGCCGCGCTCGACCTGCGCCAGGATTCGGCGATGCACGATGCCGCGCTGGGCGCGCTCGAAGGCATCGACGACTGGGCGGCGCAGCCGCTGGAGGAGCGGCTGTCCCGCCTGCACGCGCTGATCGGATCACCACGGCCTCGCGTGCCCGATGCCGAAGCCGCCGCCTCCACGCTCGAGGTCTTCCGCACGGTGAAGTCCGCGCGCCGGCGCTACGGCGGGAACGCCTTCGGCCCCTACATCGTCAGCATGAGCCGCAGCGCCGCCGATGCGCTGGCGGTGCTGGCGCTGGCGCGCATCGCCGGCTGCGTGGAGCAGGCGGACGGCGGCGCCGAAGCCGGTGGCGCACATGTGGGTGGCGGCGAAGTCCCGCTCGACGTCGCGCCGCTGTTCGAGACCGTCGACGACCTCGACGCCGCCGCCGGCGTGATGCGCGCGCTGTTCGACGACCCGGTCTACCGCCGCCACGTCGCGGCGCGCGGCGACCGCCAGATCGTCATGCTCGGCTACTCCGACAGCGCCAAGGACAGCGGACTCATGGCCTCGCGCTGGGCGCTGCAGCGCGCGCAGGTCGACCTGATGCGGCTGGCGCGCGAGGCCGGCGTGCGCCTGGTGTTCTTCCACGGCCGCGGCGGCTCGGTCAGCCGCGGCGGCGGCAAGACCGGACGCGCGATCATCGCCGCGCCGCGCGGCAGCGTCGACGGGCGCATGCGCGTGACCGAGCAGGGCGAGGTGATCCACCGCAAGTACGGCATCCGCGCGCTGGCGCTGCGCAACCTCGAGCAGATGACCGGCGCGGTGCTGCGCGCGAGCCTGCGGCCGCGGCCGGCCGAGCCGCGCGTGAGCGCCTGGCGCGCGATCGCCGACGGCCTGGCGGCGGACTCGCGCGCCTGCTACCGCGCGCTGGTGCACGACGACCCCGGCTTCGATGCCTACTTCCGCGCCGCCACGCCGGTGGACGTGATCGAGCGCCTGCAGATCGGCTCGCGGCCCTCGCGCCGGCGCGAAGGCGGCATCGCCAACCTGCGCGCGATCCCGTGGGTGTTCGCGTGGTCGCAGAACCGCTCCGGCCTGACCGGCTGGTACGGCGTGGGCCATGCGCTGGAGCGCGGCATCCAGTCGCATGGGCTCGACGCGATGGCGGAGATGGCGCGCGACTGGCCGTTCTTCGCCGCCATGCTCGATGACGTCGAGATGCTGCTGGCCAAGTCCGACCTCGACATCTTCGAGCGCTATTCGCAGCTGGCCGGCGACGCGCACGCCGCGTTCTTCCCCGGCATCGCCGCCGAGTTCGCGCGCACCCGCGACGCCATCCTCGCGATCAAGGGCGAAGACGACCTGCTGGCCGGCGACTACCGCCTGCGCCTGTCGATCCGCCTGCGCAATCCCTATGTCGATCCGATCAGCCTGCTGCAGGTGGAGCTGCTGCGGCGCTGGCGCGAAGGCGGCCGCGAAGACGGCACGCTGCTGCGTGCGCTGTTCGCGACCGTGAACGGCATCGCGGCGGGGATCCAGAACACCGGTTGAGCGCGGCAGCCTCCGTCCGCCGGGCGTGCCCGGCGTCGGACAGCCGGCCCGGGTATCCCGCGCAGCCGCGACGGGAGTAACGTGACCGTCCCGTCACCGGATCCGGACCGCCTGCCATGGCCGACAGCGAACTCGTCTTCCACACCAACCCGATGTCCCGCGGCCGGATCGTGCGCTGGATGCTGGAGGAGCTCGGCGTGGAATACCGCGCCGTGGTGCAGGAGTACGGCAAGGGCATGAAGTCGCCGGAGTACCTGGCGGTCAACCCGATGGGCAAGGTGCCGGCGCTGCAGCACCGCGGCATCGTGGTCACCGAGGCCGCCGCCATCTGCGCCTACCTGGCCGACGCCTTCCCGCAGGCCGGCCTGGCGCCGGCGCCGGACGATCCGCTGCGCGGGCCCTACCTGCGCTGGATGTTCTTCGCCGCGGGTCCGGTCGAGGCGGCGGTGACGGCGAATGCGCTGGGCCAGCTGCCGCCGCCGGAGAAGGCCGGCTTCGTCGGCTACGGCAGCTACGACCAGGTCATCCACGCGCTGGAGCAGGCCGCGGCGTCGGCCTCGCCCTGGCTGCTGGGCGAGCGCTTCAGCGCGGCCGATGTCTACGTCGGCAGCCAGGTCGATTTCGGCCGGGCGTTCAAGTCGATTCCCGATCGCCCCGCGTTCACCGCCTGGGCCGAGCGCCTGCGCGGGCGCGAGGCCTACCAGCGTGCGCGCGCCAGGGACGACGCGCTGATGCCGCAGCCGGGCTGAGGCGCGGCATCCTGCGGCCGCCATCCGGCATCGGCCCGGCGGCGGTCGCGCCCGGGCCTCAGGCCCCGCGCGGCAGCACCGTCAGCACGCGCGCGACGTGCTGGTGGAACTCCTCCATGTAGCCGGCGAGGAACTTCGCCGTGCCGGCATCGGCGATCTCGCCGGCATCGTTGATCATCCCGTCCTTGAACTGGATGTAGGCCTCGGGCGAGTTCATCTGCGGCGAGTTGAGGAAGCCGAGGATGCTGCGCAGGTGCTGCTGGCCCACCGCGGTGCCGATGGCGCCGGGTGAGGCGCCGATCACGCCGGACGGGATGTGCGCGAACGAGTTCTTGCCCCAGGGCCGGCTGGCCCAGTCGAGCGCGTTCTTCAGCGCGCCCGGGACGGAGCGGTTGTACTCGGGCGTGACGATCAGGATCGCGTCCGACGACTCGATCGCCTTCTTGAAGTCGCGCCCGACCTGCGGGTAGTCGGCGTCGTAGTCGTAGCTGTAGAGCGGCAGGTCCGCGAACGGGATCTCCTTGAACTTCAGCTGCTCCGGCGCGAGCTTGAACAGCGCGTTGGCGAGCTTGCGGTTGATCGACTCCTTGGCGAGGCTGCCGATCAGGTAGCCGACGTTGTAGGTCTTCATGGCGTGCTCCTGCTGGGGTGGGGGCCGGTCCCGGCGGGTGCCGGACGCGCAACGCCGAAGCATGGGCCTGTGCCTGTTAAGGCGGCGGCAGCGCGCGGGCCGGCGCCGTGGCGGCGCGCGGCCAAGCCGATGCTCGATGACGGCGCCATGGCGGGCCTGCTGGCCTTCACCGTGCCCGCGGACGGCCGTTACCCGGTGTCGATCACCACCGGGCACTGGATCGACGCGGTCGATGCCGGCGAAGTGTTGACGTCGGTCGACTTCCAGGGCCGCCGCGGCTGCCCGCTGGTGCACAGGATCGTCGAGTTCGACCTGCGCGCCGGGCGCGAGCTGGTGCTGCAGTTCGCCGGCGGTTCGGCCGGCGAGACCGGCCTGGTGATCACGCCGGTGTCGGCCACGGCGCGGTGATCCCGAGGGAGGCGCGAAGTGGCCGGCCCGGCGGTGTGCCGCGGCTTGTCGCGGGATTCAGCGCAGCCTGCGGTGCAGGCCCCGCACCTCGGCGTCCAGCGCCTCCGCCGCCTGCGCCTGGATGCGGCGGTAGCGCTCGATGACCTCTTCGCCCATGGCGGTGAGCTTCGCGCCGCCGCCGCCGGCGCCGCCCTTGGAGGTCTCGACCACCGGCGTGGCGAAGTGCCGGTTCATGGCATCGACCAGATCCCAGGCGCGCTTGTAGCTCATCTTCATGCGCCGCCCGGCGGCCGAGATCGAACCGGTGTCGCGCACGTGCTCCAGCAGGTCGACCTTGCCCGGCCCGATCACCAGTCCGGAGTCGAAGGCCACGCGGATCTGCAGGCGGGCGATCGGTTTTCTTGCAGGCATCGGATGACCGTCGAACGGATGGGCTGCCGGGATGATAGCCGGGCGCGAACGGAGCGCTGCCGCTACTGCGCCTCCCAGGACGCCACCAGCCCCGGCGGGTCGAGGTAGCGCGGGTGCAGCGACCAGAGACGCATCAGCGCCTTGCCCTGGCCTTGCGCGGCTTCTTCGGCTTCGGTTCGGGCATCAGCGCGGCGGTTTCGAGAAGCAGCCGGTGCAGCGCATCGGCATCGTCGAGCAGTTCATCGACCACCGGGTAGTCCTTGGCGCCGGGATACGGCGGCCGCTGCGGCAGGCCGGGGGCCAGCGTCGCCGCGGCCGCGGACGGTTTGACGAACAGGCTGTTGTCGCAGGCGAAGGCCACGACCTTGCCGTCCACGTAGAACGCGTACTCGCCGAACATCTTCCTGCGCGTCAGCCGTTCGCCGAGCCCGGCCTGCTCGGCGACGTAGTCGATGAAGTCCTGGTCGGTGGCCATGTGCTCCGGTCCTCGTAGGGGTGGCGCTACGGCAGCGGCCGGTCTTCGGCCACGTTCTCCCTGCTCCGCTGGTCCTGAACCTCCAGGATCCGCGGCAGGCTGTCCTCGATCCAGTCCGCCAGCGCCCGCACCTTCTCCGCGGCCTCCCGGCCCAGCGGCGTCAGCCGGTACTCCACGTGCGGCGGCACCACGTCGTAGGCGATCCGGTCGACCAGGCCGTCGCCCTCCAGCCACTGCAGGGTCTGCGCCAGCATCCGTTCGCTGACGCCGCCGATGGCGCGGCGCAGCTCGCTGAAGCGGTGGACGCGGGTCTCCAGCACGACCAGCACCAGCACGCCCCAGCGGCTGGTGACGTGCTTGAGCACCTCGCGCGAGGGGCAGGCGGCCGCGAGGAGTCTGCCCCGGCGCATCCGGCCGAGCAGGGCGGGGTCCTTGTCGATGGGCGGGGTGCCCGGGGCCTTTGCACTTACTTTCACGCGCGTACTTCCTGAAAGTTAGTGCAAATCCTACATTGGCCGCATCGCCCACATCAACGGAGCAAATACCCATGAAAATCGCAGTCACCGGCGCCACCGGCCAGCTTGGTCGCCTGCTCATCGAGCGCCTGCGCAGCAAGGTGCCGGCCACCGACATCGTCGCCCTGGCCCGCACGCCCGCGAAGGCCGCCGACCTCGGCGTGGAGGTGCGCGAAGCCGACTACGCGCGCCCTGAAACCCTGGACAAGGCCCTGGCCGGCATCGACACGCTGATGCTGATTTCCGGCAGCGAGGTCGGGCAGCGGGAAGCCCAGCACCGCAACCTCATCGAGGCCGCGAAGCAGGCCGGCGTCCGTCGCGTGGTCTACACCAGCCTGCTGCACGCGGACAGCTCGACCCTGGGGCTGGCGCCCGAGCACGTCGCCACCGAGGCCATGCTGCGCGAGTCCGGGCTGGCCACCGCCGTGCTGCGCAACGGCTGGTACACCGAGAACTACACCGCCGGCGCCGGCGCCGTGGTGGCCAACGGCGCCCTGATCGGCAGCGCGGGGCAGGGGCGGATCGCTTCGGCGACGCGCGCCGACTACGCCGATGCGGCGGTGACCGTGCTGACCACACCCGGCCACGACGGCCAGGTCTACGAGCTGGCCGGCGATACCGCCTACACGCTGGCCGAACTGGCCGCGGAGATCTCGCGCCAGTCCGGCAAGGACGTGCCCTACGTCGACCTGCCGCCCGCCGAGTACACCGCGGCGCTGGTCGCAGCGGGCGTGCCCGCGCCGTGGCCGGACGCGCTGCCGGCGATCGATGTCGAAGCCGGCAAGGGCGCGCTGTTCGATGACGGCCGCGTGCTGTCGACGCTGATCGGCCGGCCGACCACCTCGCTGGCGGACGCCGTGGCCGCGGCGCTGGCATAAGGCTGCGCATGCGGCACTCGGGCACACTCGCGATCCATGACTGACGGACCGGTGACGCAATGACTTCGGCGTGGCGCAAGGCCTTCTGGATCCTGCTCGGCTCCTCGCTGGTGCTGTTCCTGTCGCTGGGCGTGCGCCACGGCTTCGGCCTGTTCCTGTCTCCGATGAGCATGGAGTTCGGCTGGGGCCGCGGCGTGTTCGCGTTCGCGATGGCGCTGCAGAACCTGGTGTGGGGCCTGACCCAGCCGGTGGCCGGCGCCCTGGCCGACCGCTGCGGCGCGCGCAGGACGATCGTCGCCGGCGGCCTGCTGTACGCCGTCGGCCTGGTGCTGATGGCCTGGGCGGACTCGCCGTGGTCGCTGTCGCTCAGCGCCGGCCTGCTGATCGGCATCGGCCTGTCGGGAACCTCGTTCTCCGTGGTGCTGGGCGTGGTCGGGCGCGCGGTGCCGCCGGAGCAGCGCAGCATGGCCATGGGCATCGCCGCGGCCGCCGGTTCGTTCGGTCAGTTCGCGATGCTGCCGGGCTCGCTGGGCCTGATCCAGTGGCTGGGCTGGTCGGCGGCACTGGTGGTGCTGGGCCTGCTGGCGGCGCTGATCGTGCCGCTGGCGGCGATGATCCGCGACCGGCCGCACGCGTCGGGCAACGAGCCGGAACAAAGCCTGGGCGAAGCGCTGCGCGAAGCCTGCGGCCATCCGGGATTCTGGCTGCTGGGGCTGGGCTTCTTCGTCTGCGGGTTCCAGGTGGTGTTCATCGGCATCCACCTGCCCGCGTACCTGGTCGACCACAATCTTCCGATCATGGTCGGCACCACGGTGCTGGCCCTGGTCGGGCTGTTCAACGTGTTCGGGACCTGCATCGCCGGCTGGCTCGGCACCCGCCGTTCCAAGCCGCGGCTGCTGAGCGCGCTGTACCTCGCGCGGTCGGTGGTCATCGCGCTCTTCATCACCGTGCCGCTGAGCGTCTGGACCGCGTATGCCTTCGGCATCGCGATGGGCCTGCTGTGGCTGTCGACGGTGCCGCTGACCAACGGTGCGGTGGCCACCATGTTCGGCGTGCGCAACCTGTCGATGCTCGGCGGCCTGGTGTTCCTGCTGCACCAGCTGGGCTCGTTCCTGGGCGGCTGGCTGGGTGGATACCTGTATGACAGGACGGGCAGCTACGACCTGGTCTGGCAGATCTCGATCCTGCTGGGCGTGGCCGCCGCGGCGCTGAACTGGCCGATCCGCGAGCGCCCGGTCGCGCGGCTGCTGGGGGCGTCGGCGTGACGCGCATGAAGCCGATGGCCTGGCTGGGCCCGCTGTCCGCGCTGGTGCTGCTTGGCGTGCTGGCGCTGGTGTTCCTGGCCTGGCGCCAGGGCGGGCTGGCGATGCTGCAGCTGGGCGTGCTGCTCTGCTAGGCCCTGCGTCCAGCGCCGCTCCGACACGCGGCCGTGCGTGGACCGGGCGGGCTGGCCGGATGGAACACTGAGTACGCCGTCCGGGCCCGCGGGCGGGTGCCTGTGGACTCCGCCGGCCTCCTACACTGGCCATCTCCCGCATCAACGGAAGGAATCCCGTGGCCATCAAGACCCTTCATGTCGCCGCTGGCGGCGGCTTCGAGCAGGTCAGCGTCGGCATCTCCGAACCCGTCGCGCCCGGTCCCGGCGAGATCGTCGTGCGCCTGCGCGCCAGTTCGCTCAACTACCACGACTACGGCGTGGTCAGCGGCGCGATGGGCCCGGCCGAGCGCCGGATCCCGATGTCCGACGGCGCCGGCGAGGTGATCGCGCTGGGCGAGGGCGTGGAGGAATTCGCCGTTGGCGACCACGTGGTCAGCACCTTCTTCCCGGACTGGCTGGACGGCGCGCCGCCGGCCGAGGGCTTCGGCCGCGTGCCGGGCGACGGCATCGACGGCTATGCGCGCGAGCAGGTGACGGCGCCGGCCACGGCCTTCACCCGCGCGCCGCGCGGCTGGAGCCACGCCGAGGCCGCCACGCTCACCACCGCCGGCCTGACCGCCTGGACGGCGCTGTTCGAACACGGTGCGCTGCAGCCGGGCCAGGACGTGCTGGTGCAGGGCAGCGGCGGCGTGTCGATCTTCGCGCTGCAGTTCGCGAAGCTGGCCGGTGCGCGGGTGATCGCGACCTCGTCCAGCGACGCCAAGCTCGAGCGGATGCGCGAACTGGGCGCCGACGAGCTGATCAACTACCGCCAGGATCCCGAGTGGGGCATGACCGTGCGCGGCCTGACCGGCGGTCGCGGCGTGGACCACGTGATCGAAGTGGGCGGCCCGGCGACCCTGCCGCAGTCGATGCTGGCGACCCGCGTGGGTGGCCACATCGCGGTGATCGGCGTGCTCACCGGGATCGACAGCCAGCTGCCGCTGGGCCTGGCGCTGGCGCGGCACCTGCGGCTGCAGGCCTTCGTGGTCGGCAGCCGCCGCCAGCAGCAGGACATGGTGCGCGCGCTGGAAGCCTGCACGCTGCGCCCGGTCATCGACCGCCACTTCGCGCTCGACGACCTGGTGGCCGCGTTCCGGCACCAGGAGAGCGGGCAGCACTTCGGAAAGATCGTGCTCGACATCTGACGCGCGGGCGCGAGTCCGACGACCAGTGATTCCCCCGCAACCGAGGCCCACGATGACGACAGACATATACAAGGTGCAGAAGCTGCAGCACCCCATCCGCGCGCGGCGCCTGGAGGTCAGGCGCGTGGTCGAGCTGGGCCCGTCGATGCGGCGCATCACCCTGGGCGGGGACGCGCTGGCCGGCTTCGTCTCGGCCTCGTTCGACGACCACGTCAAGCTGGTGGTTCCGGACGCCGCGGGCCAGGAGCCCAACCTGCCGACGCTGGGCCCCGACGGCCTGGTGTTCGAGGAGGGCCGGGCGAAGCCCGCGATGCGCGACTACACGCCGCGCCGCTACGACCCGGATGCGAACGAGCTGGACATCGATTTCGTGCTCGGCCACGCCGGGCCGGCGACCGCATGGGCCACGCATGCCGAACCGGGCCACCCGATCGGCATCGCCGGGCCGCGCGGCTCGCTTGTGGTGCCGACCGCGTTCGACTGGCACGTGCTGATCGGCGACGAGACCGCGATCCCGGCGATCGGGCGCAGGCTGGAGGAGCTGCCGGCTTCGGCGCAGACCATCGTCATCATCAGGACGCTGGCTGGAGACGGAAGAATCGAGCTGCACGGCGAGTGCCCGCGGGAGATCCGCTGGGTTGTCGGAGGGCCGGGCGAAGTGGATACCGGCGAAGGGGTGCTGCTGTCCGCGGTCCGCGAACTCGCGCTGCCCGGTGAGGGCGAAGGCTACGTCTGGGCCGCCGGCGAATACAGCGAGATCCGCGCCGTGCGGCGCCACCTGGCCGATGTGCTGGGCGTCGACAAGAGCCGCATTCGCGCGGCCAGCTACTGGCGCCGCGAGGCGGCGAACGCGCACGAACGCTTCGACTGAAATCGATTGGCGGCGACGCGTATGTCCGGCCCCATGGCCGGTCCGCGACCCGTAGCAAGGTGGAAGTGACGGGCGGTGGCTTGTATACTGCCCCCCACTATAGTCCGGACGCGCCGCCGTGCCCCATTCGCCCGAGGAAAAAAAGAAGGTCCTCGCCCGCGTCCGTCGCATCCGCGGGCAGTGCGACGCGCTCGACCGCGCGCTGGAAGCCGGTGCCGACTGTGCGCCGGTGCTGCAGCAGATCGCGGCCATCCGCGGCGCGGTCAACGGGCTGATGAGCGAGGTGCTGGAGTCGCACCTGCGCGAGCAGTTCGGGCAGGCCGCGCACACTGACGCCGAGCGCGCGGAGCGCGTCGCTGAAATGACCGGGCTGATCCGCTCCTATCTCAAGTAGGTCGCCCGCACGAACCACGGCGCCGCGAGCGCCGCCCCACACATCGCATCGCCAGGAGCATCACCATGAAGACCCGTGCCGCCGTCGCCTTCGAAGCCGGCAAGCCGCTGCAGATCGTCGAGCTCGACCTCGAAGGCCCGAAGAAGGGCGAGGTGCTGGTGAAGATCACCCACACCGCGCTCTGCCACACCGATGCCTTCACGCTGTCGGGCGAGGATCCGGAAGGCGTGTTCCCGGCGGTGCTCGGCCATGAAGGCGCGGGCATCGTGGTGGAGGTGGGCGAGGGCGTGACCAGCGTGAAGCCGGGCGATCATGTGATCCCGCTGTACACCGCCGAATGCGGCGAGTGCCTGTTCTGCAAGTCGGGCAAGACCAACCTGTGCGTCGCGGTGCGCGCCACCCAGGGCAAGGGCGTGATGCCCGACGGCACCACGCGCTTCAGCTACAACGGCCAGCCGGTCTACCACTACATGGGCTGCTCGACCTTCGCCGAACACACCGTGGTCGCCGAAGTCTCGCTGGCCAAGGTGAACCCGGAAGCCAACCCGGAGCACACCTGCCTGCTCGGCTGCGGCGTGACCACCGGCATCGGCGCGGTGCACAACACGGCGAAGGTGCAGGAGGGCGACAGCGTGGCCGTGTTCGGCCTCGGCGCGATCGGCCTGGCGGTGATCCAGGGCGCCAAGCAGGCGAAGGCCGGGCGCATCATCGCCATCGACACCAATCCGTCGAAGTTCGCGCTGGCTCAGGAGATGGGCGCGACCGAATGCGTGAATCCGAAGGATCACGACAAGCCGATCCAGCAGGTGATCGTGGAGATGACCGGCTGGGGCGTGGACCACAGCTTCGAGTGCATCGGCAACGTCGACGTGATGCGCGCGGCGCTGGAGTGCGCGCACCGCGGCTGGGGCCAGAGCGTGATCATCGGCGTGGCCGGCGCGGGCAAGGAGATCAGCACGCGCCCGTTCCAGCTGGTCACCGGCCGCAAGTGGCTGGGCACGGCCTTCGGCGGCGTGAAGGGACGCAGCGAGTTGCCGGGCATGGTCGAGGACGCGATGAAGGGCGAGATCCAGCTGGCGCCGTTCGTCACCCACACCCTGCCGCTGGAGCGGATCAACGAGGCCTTCGACCTGATGCACGAAGGCAAGTCGATCCGCACGGTGATCCGGTACTGACATGCGCGTGCCGGTGGCAACGCCGGCACCTGCGACAACGCGCGTCCATCCCGGCAACGCGCCCACCGGTGGCGACGCGGGCCCACCTGTAGGAGCAGCTACAGCTGCGACTGCTTCCACGGGTGCGGGGTGCTGTCGTTTCCATGCGGGTTGCGGGTCGCAGCTTTAGCTGCTCCTACAGGGAGCTTTTTTCTGGAGGTGTTTCGTGGAACGGATCGAACATCGTGCGTCGTTCGGCGGCTGGCAGGACGTGTACCGCCACCGCTCGGAGGTGCTGGGCTGCGACATGACCGTCGGCGTGTACGTCCCGCCGCAGGCCGCCGACGGCCCCTGCCCGGTGCTGTACTGGCTGAGCGGCCTGACCTGCACCGAGCAGAACTTCATCACCAAGGCCGGTGCGCAGCGCTACGCCGCCGAGCACGGGATCATCATCGTCGCGCCGGACACCAGCCCGCGCGGTGACGACGTCGCCGACGCGCCCGGCTACGACCTCGGCAAGGGCGCCGGCTTCTACGTCAACGCCACGCAGGATCCGTGGGCCGCGCACTACCGCATGTACGACTACATCGTCGACGAGCTGCCGGCCTGGGTCGAAGCCGATCCCGCGGCCAGCGACCGCCGCGCGATCAGCGGCCATTCGATGGGCGGCCACGGCGCGCTGACCATCGCGCTGAAGAATCCCGGCCGCTACCGCAGCGTGTCCGCGTTCTCGCCGATCGTGGCGCCAAGCCAGGTGCCCTGGGGCGAGAAGGCGCTGGGCGCCTACCTGGGCGAGGACCGCGACGCCTGGGCGCAGTACGACACCGTCGAACTGGTGAAGTCGGCGAAGGAACGGCTGCCGCTGCTGGTCGACCAGGGCGATGCCGACGAGTTCCTCGACACCCAGCTCCGCCCGCAGCTGCTGCAGGCCGCGTGCGAGGCCGCCGGCCATCCACTGACGCTGCGCATGCAGCCCGGCTACGACCACAGCTACTACTTCATTGCCAGCTTCATCGGCGAGCACATCGCGCACCATGCGGCGGCGCTGAAGGGCTGAGCTTTTTTTGCCACGTAGATCCGTGGCAAGGCTTCTCCGTCAATTGCTCAGCCCGCCACCAGCCGGAAATCCGTATACGCGAAGCGGCCATCGCGCAGCAGCGTGTCGCCACGCTCGAGCATGAGCGGCGCGGCGAACATCGGCCCGTCCGCCACGCAGGTATGGAACTCGCCGTTCTCGCCGCAGGGGTCGACGCCCTCCGGCAGCGACGCGAGCAGGCCGGCGTCGAAGTCGCGGTCGGCGAACGCCGCGTCGAGCTGGCGGGTGTCCACGCAGCACAGCGCGGCCCGCAGTCCGCCGGCGAGCATCCCGCGGGCCACGGCCGCGGTGTCCGCGCCGAACAGCGGGAACAGCGCCGTCCAGCTCAGTCGTGCGCACAGCGCCTCGCGCCAGGCCCGGATGTCGGCCAGCAGCAGATCGCCGAAGGCGATGCGGTCGATGCCGGGCCAGCGCGCGCGGGCTTCGTCCAGCGCGGCGGCGAACGCGGCCTCGTAGCGCGCGTTGTCGCAGTCCTGCGGGATCCGTGATTCCAGCAGCGGAAGGCCGGCGGCCGCGGCCTGCGCCCGCAGCACGTCAACGCGGATGCCCTGCATCGAGGCGCGCTCGTGGCCTTCGGTGATCGTGGTCAGCAGGCCGACGACTTCGACTTCGCCGCGTTCGCGCAGGACATGCAGCGCCCAGGCCGCGTCCTTGCCGCCGCTCCAGGCCAGCAGCGCGCGAGGCCGCGCGCCGCCGCGGGACTCAGGCGGCACGGACGTCGCGCAGTTCCCAGGCGTTGCCGGCCAGCAGGCGCATGCGGTGCTTGAAGACGTCGCCGCGCAGGGCGGTGGTGGCGACCAGCTCGATGCGCTGCTCACGCTGCGTGGCCTCCACCACCGCCGACGGATCGGTGGCGCCCAGCAGCGGATCGACCTCGTCGGGCTCGTCCTGGGTGGCGCGCCAGCGCTCGAACAGCTGCTCGCCGCGCAGCGCCTCCTGCAGCTCCTGCGCGAAGGCGTCGGCGCCGTGCGCCTTGAACGCGAAGTCGCCGGCGGCGCGCGCCGCGGCCGGGTCGGGGATGGCGATGAAGTAGCGCGTCGGCATGCGGTAGTCCGTGGTGTGGCGTCGGGGCAAGCTTAGCGGGGCGCCGTTAAACACGCGTTGCGGGCTCAGTCGAAGCGGTGTTCGGGCGCGGCGAAGCCCACGACCACGGCGCCGCGGCCGACGTTGACCATGCCGGTGGTGCTCATCACGCTCTCGAACACCTCCACGTTCTGGTCGGCGCAGGCGTTGCGCAGGCGCTCGTAGCCGGGTCCCGCGGCAGGTCGCAGGCCGAATCGACGACGAGACCGATACGCATCGCATGTCCTGCCTGGCTGTCCCGATGCCCGATCGTCGCATGCAACGTGCCCACGGTCACGCTCGTGGCGTGATGCCGCACCTGTTCCGGCATCGGCTTTCGGCGACGCGCGGACGGGACGCGGCCGGGACGGCTCAGCGCTTCGGCGTACGCTCCGCCGCGGCCCGTTCCATGCGTTCGCGATGGCGGATGAACAGGGGCACGCCGATGCCGATGGCGACCATGATCAGGGTGCCCCCGATCAACAGCCAGCCGACGGGGCGCGCGAACAGCTCGACGAAGACGGGATGCATGGCGGGATCTCCCCAAGTGACCTGGGGACATCATTGGCCGACGCCTGGCGCCCGGTATTGACCGGGATCAATGGCGGGAATGGCAGCGCCCGCGGTCGGGCCGCGGGCGCTGCGGAGGCTCAGCGCGCGCCGGCGGCCGGATAGGCCCGCGGCAGCTCGCCGCGGGCGGCGTCGGGCTCGGCGCGCAGGTAGCGGTCGCGCAGCTCGGTCTGGCGCGAGCGCATGTCGATCGCGCGGCCGTCGAACCACACCTGGCTGGCGAGGCTGGCGACATCGAGCGGGTCGCCGTCCCACAGCACCAGGTCGGCGCGCAGGCCCGGCGCGATCGCGCCGGTCTCGCCGTCGACGCCGAACGTCTGCGCGGGGACCCGGGTCAGGCCGGCCAGCGCCGCGTCCCAGGGCAGGCCGTGGGCGACCGCGTTGCCGGCCAGCTGGCGCAGCTTGCGCGCGTTGTGCGAGGCATCGCCGGCCTGGGTGAAGCCGACCTCCACCCCGGCCGCGCGCAGCAGGGCGGCATTGCGCTCGCTGGCGTGGATGCGGTCGAAGTTCGCCGGCAGGTTGTCCAGCGGGTCGACGAACACCGGCACCCGGGCCTCGGCCAGCTCGCGCGCCACGCGCCAGGCCTCGCCGCCGCCGCGGATCGCGATGCGCACGCCGTGCTTCTTCGACCAGCGCAGCAGCTGGCGCATGTCGGCGGCGCGCTCCACGCCCACCACCAGCGGACGCCCGGCGCCGAGGTGGCGCTGCAGCGTCGCGCGGCCCGCCGGCGTCAGCAGGGCGGCCGACGAGTCCGGCGCGATGCGGCCGCGGGCCTCGTCGACCAGCTGGTCGAGCAGCATCCACTGCGCCGCGCGCGAGCCGCCGGTGAGGTTGGCGGCGCGGCTGCCGAGGTCGATGAAGAGCAGCTTCGGGCCCGCCGGCTCGTCGCTGCCGTCCAGGCGCATCACCGCGCCCTGGCCGCCGATGATCGAACCGCCGCTGCCGGTGCCGGCCGCGAGCAGGGTGAAGCCGATGCCCTCCACGCGCGCCACCGGGACCAGCAGCGAGTCCGGGTTGTAGGCCAGGGTGACGTCGAACTCGGGGCGCACGGTCATGTCGTGCGCGTTCTCGCCCAGCGCCAGGCGGCCGTCGGTGGTCGCCGATTCGCCGGACACCTCCTCGATGCCGATGCCGGTGATGCCGCCGAACAGGGTCGGCGTGAGCGGCTTGCCCGCGGCCTCGACCACGGTCGCGCCGCCGCCATCCAGCCCGGTGCCGACGGCGGCGATGCGCCCGTTGCGCACCAGCACGTCGGCGCCCTGCAGCGTGCCGCGCGCGGTGGCCGTGTGCACGGTGGCGTTGCGGATCAGAAGGTCCTGCGCGGATGCCGCAGCGCAAGCAACCAGCAGCCCCACGACTAGCCCCGCCTGTAGGAGCAGCCAAGGCTGCGACCGGCCTCGCGCAAAACCAGCCCGTTCGCCGCCGCTGCGGCCCTGGCGGTCGAGGCGGTCGACGCGGTCGAGGCAGTCGCTGCGGTCGTTGCGGTGGTGGTCATGGTGGCTGCGGTCGCAGCTGTAGCTGCTCCTACCGGTGGTGGGGGTCATCGGGCACCTCCGGGGGCGGCGCTGCGGCCGAGCATGAAGTCCGAGCGCGGCTGCCGCGCCGGGTCGTGGCGGTCGTACATCTTCGCGCCGTCGATCCACACCTGTTCGGCAAGCGCGTACGAGCTGAAGGGATTGCCGTTCCACAACACCATGTCGGCCATCTTGCCGGCCTCCAGCGTGCCGGTGCGCGCGGCGATGCCCATGGCCTTCGCCGGGTTGGCGGTCAGCCAGGTGATGGCGTGTTCCGGGGCGATGTCGATGCCCGCGCGGCGCGCGTTGGCCATCACCTTGGCGGCTTCCTGGTTGAGGCGCTGGATGCCCTCGTCCGAATCCGAATGCACGATCGCGCAGCCGCCGGGCGCGCGGTCGACGATGGCGATGTTCTCCTGGATGCCGTCGAAGGCCTCCATCTTGAAGCCCCACCAGTCGGCCCAGAGCGCGCCGCAGACGCCTTCGCGGCCCAGTCGGTCGGCGATCTTGTAGGCCTCCACGCCGTGGTGGAAGGCGGCCACCTTGAAGCCGAACTCGTCGGCCAGGTCGAGCATGGTCACCATCTCGTCGGCGCGGTAGCAGTGGATGTGGACCAGGATGTCGCCGTCGAGCGCGCCGGCCAGGGTCTCGAGCTTGAGGTCGCGCTTGCCGCCCTTGTCGCCGGCGCGCTTGTCGCGGTACTCGGCGGCGTCGATGAAGGCGGCACGGTAGCCGGCCACGTTGCCCATGCGCGTGGCCGGGCCGCCCTTCTGGCCGTAGACGCGCTTGGGGTTCTCGCCGCAGGCCATCTTCAGGCCGTGCGGGGCGTCGGGGAACTTCATGCCCTGGTAGCTGGTGGCCGGCACGTTCTTCAGGGTCACGCCGCGGCCGCCGACCAGGTTGGCCGAGCCGGGCAGGATCTGCAGGCTGGTGACGCCGCCGGCCAGCGCGGCGTGGAAGCCGGGGTCCTGCGGCCAGACCGAGTGCTCGGCCCAGACCGCGGCCGTCACCGGCGAGGTCATCTCGTTGCCGTCGCTGTGCGAGGACGTGCCCGGGCTGGGATACACGCCAAGGTGCGAGTGGATGTCGATGATGCCGGGCGTGACCCACTTGCCGCGGCCATCCACGCGCACCGCGTCGGCGGGCGCCTCGAGGCCGACGCCCACGGCGGCGACCACACCGTCGCGCATCAGCACGTCGGCGCCGTCCAGGCGCTTGCCGGTGCCGTCGAGCACGGTCGCGCCGCTGACCAGCACCGGTGCGCTGGCGATGCGCCGGTAGGTGCTGGGATAGGCATCGCCGGGTGAGCCACTGGTGGTGGCGTCGCGCGGGCCGTCGTCGCGCGAGGCCGCGCTGGTGGTCGCGCAGCCGGTGGCCAGCGCAAGGGTGAGCGCCGCGGCGAGCGCGGCCGGCGTCTTCAGGTGCATCGGTGGTCCCCGTGGTTGCCGCCACACCCTAGCCGCGGCGCCGGGTACCCGGCAATGGCCGGAAAGTCGTGGTTGGCCGCACAGAGCCCCCCGATCCCGCCGCCCCGCTGCAGGAGCGGCTATAGCCGCGACCCCGCCATGCCAGAATCCCCCGGCAAACACGGAGGAACGAATGAAGGAAAAAGACCAGATCGTCGAAAACTGGCTGCCGCGCTACACCGGCGTGCCGCTGGACGGCTTCGGCGAATACATCCTGCTCACCAACTTCGGCGGCTACCTCGGCCACTTCGCGCGCCTGACGGGCGCGGAGATCGTCGGCACCGACCGCCCGATGCCCAGCGCCACCGCCGACGGCATCACCATGATCAACTTCGGCATGGGCAGCCCTAACGCGGCCACGCTGATGGACCTGCTGTCCGCGATCGGCCCGAAGGCGGTGCTGTTCCTCGGCAAGTGCGGCGGGCTGAAGAAGAAGAACCAGCTCGGCGACCTGGTGCTGCCGATCGCCGCCATCCGCGGCGAGGGCACCAGCGACGACTACCTGCCGCCGCAGGTCCCGGCGCTGCCGGCGTTCGCGCTGCAGCGCGCGGTCTCGACCTCGATCCGCGACGCCGGGCTCGACTACTGGACCGGCACCGTCTACACCACCAACCGCCGCGTCTGGGAGCACGACGAGGCGTTCAAGGAGCGCCTGCGCGCGATGCGCTGCATGGCCATCGACATGGAGACCGCGACCGTGTTCGCCGCCGGTTTCGCCAACCGCATTCCTTCGGGCGCGCTGCTGCTGGTGAGCGACCAGCCGATGATTCCCGAGGGCGTCAAGACCGAGGCGTCCGACGCGCAGGTCAGCACGCGCTTTGTCGAAGGCCACATCCAGACCGGCATCGAGGCGCTGCGCCTGATCCGCCGCCACGGCAAGTCCGTGCGCCACCTGAGGTTCGACGAATGACTGCCGCCCATGCCCTGCCGACGGCCCGCGAGGTCCAGGACTTCTGGCGCGACGCCGGCGCGTCGAAGTGGTTCAACGGCGGCGAGGCCTTCGACGCCGAGGTGCGCGAACGCCTCGAAGCCGCGCACTTCGCCGCCGCCCGCCGCGAGCTCGAAGGCTGGATGGACGAGGCCGACGGCGCGCTGGCGCTGCTGCTCCTGCTCGACCAGGTGCCGCGCAACATCTTCCGCGGCAGCGCGCATTCCTATGCCACCGACCCGCTGGCCCTGCACTACGCCGGGCGCATGCTGGAGGCGGGACAGGACCGCGAGGTCGACCCGGAACTGCGGGTGTTCTGCTACATGCCCTTCGAGCATTCCGAGGACCTGCTGGAGCAGGATCGCGCCGTGGCCCTGATGGCCGACCTCGGCGGCACCTACGCCGACTACGCCGTGCAGCACCACGAAGTGATCGAACGCTTCGGCCGCTTCCCGCACCGCAACCACGCACTGGGCCGCGTCAACACCGCCGACGAACAGGCCTGGCTTGATGCTGGTGGAGGCTTCTAGAAAAGCCTTTGCCACGGATGAACGCGGATGACGCGGATCTGCACGGATAACGCAAAGGCAGGAGAGAAAGCTTTTTCAGCCACGGATTTGCGCGGATCACGCGGATCTGGCTGAGGCCAGCGATGGCACCACGCTTTCTTTGGGCATTTCGTTCTTATCAGGCTTTCCGGCAACACGCTTGCCTGCGCCAGATCCGCGTGATCCGCGCAAATCCGTGGCCAAACATGCTGTTGCCTTTCGTCAACTTCCCGATTGGCTACCGCAGCACCTCAGTAACGCGGAATCGTCCCGTTCGCCTGCTCGGCCCAGGCATCGATCCCGCCCTCGACGCTGTAGACCTCGCGGAAGCCGCGCTGGCGGAAGTGCTCCGCGGCCTGCTGGCTGCGGCCGCCGTGATGGCAGAGGAAGGCCAGCGGGGTGTCCTTCGGCAGCGCTTCCAGCGCGCCCGGGCCTTCGTCGAAGGTGGAGTGCGGCACCGGGGCTTCGGCCAGCGCGCGCTCCTCGGCCGGGCGCACGTCGACCAGGCGGACCTGGCCGGCGGCCGCGCGCGACTGCGCGTCGGCGGGCGACAGCGCGCGCACCGGCGGCGGCGCGTTCGGGTTCTCCACCACCAGGCCCTTGCCGCGGGCGTCGTCGGCGAAGTCGATCACCAGGCCGTCGGCGCGGCGCGCGGCGGCCACCGCCACCTGCACCGGGATGCCGTCGCAGTCGACGGTGATGGCGTTCGCGTCGGGCGTGGCCAGCGCCAGCCGGGTACGGAAGTTCGGGTCGATGTCGACCTGCACCGCAAGGTCGCCGCCGGCGTCGTCGATCGCCTTGCGCAGCGTCGGCCGGGCGGCCGCGGTGATGGTGATCGCCGGCGGCGTGCGGTCCGGCGGCGCCACGCCGAGCGCGGCGTGCAGCTCGCCGGAGTTGGCCATCTGCTCGATGATGTCGCTGCCGCCGACCAGCTCGCCCTCGATGTAGAGCTGCGGGATGGTGGGCCAGTTGCCGTAGGCCTTGATGCCCTCGCGGATCTCGCCGTCGGCCAGCACGTTGACGTGCGCGTAGGGCAGCTCCAGCGTCGACAGCGCCGCCACCGCCTTGGCCGAGAAGCCGCACTGCGGCGCCCGCGGCTCGCCCTTCATGAACAGCACGATGCGGTTGGCCTGCAGCAGCTCGTCGATGCGCTGGCGGAGTTCGGGGGTGAGGGACATGGCGGGCACCGCGGTGGAAGAGTGGGCTGCATAGGGTACCCCGCGCACGCACACACGGCCTTGACCCGCGTCATCGACATGCGGGAGCCGCGACCGCCACGACCGATACGACACCACTCCTGTAGGAGCAGCTACAGCTGCGACCCGGTGTGCCACCATCCCGGAATGCCCGCACCGCCCCCCCTCCACGCCATCCCCCGCCACCCCCACGCCTGGGCCTGGATCACCCTGGTCCTGCACCTCGCCGTCGCGCTCGCCTGGTGGCAGCTCGGCTGGCGCTGGGGCCTGCCGCTGCTGATCGCCCTGCACCTGGGTCTCGTCTGGGGCACGCTGCGGCCCGGTTCGCGCCTGTTCGGCCCGGCGCGGCGGAGCTTCCCGGCCACCGGCCGCGAGCTGTGGCTGACCATCGACGACGGCCCGTCCGACGACACCGCCGCCATCCTCGACCTGCTCGACGCGCACGGCGCGAAGGCCACCCTCTTCCTGGTCGGCGAACGCGCCGCCGCGCGCCCGGAGCTGGTGCGCGAGATCGCCGCCCGCGGCCACGGCATCGGCAACCACAGCCACACCCATCCGCAGGCCCGCTTCTGGGCCCTGGGGCCGCGCGCGATGCGCCGTGAAATCCTCGACTGCCAGCGCACGCTCACCGACATCACCGGCACGCCGCCACGCTGGTTCCGCGCCGTCGTCGGCCACGCCAACCCCTTCGTCCACGCACCGCTGCGCGACGCCGGCCTGTCGCGCCTGGCCTGGAGCGCCCGCGGCTACGACGCCGTCGAATCCGACCCCGCCCGCGTCGCCGCCCGCATCGCCGCAGACCTCGCCCCGGGCGCCATCGTCCTCCTCCACGAAGGCGCCCCCCACGGCCGCAGCGTCGACATCATCGCCGCGGTCCTCGCCCATGCGCAGGGTGCGGGCTATCGGGCGGTGGTTCCGATGGGGTGAAGAGCAAAAGATTTGCCACGGATGAACGCGGATAGCGCGGATCTACACGGATAGAGCAAAAGCGTTTGTAGAAAAGGCCTTTGCGGGCAAGCGTTGGGGCTGCGGGAGCCGATCAGGAAACAGATGAAAGGCAACAGCATGTTTGGCCACGGATTTGCGCGGATGACGCGGATCTGGCTGAGGCCAGCGCCGGCAGCACGCTTTGCCTGCTTTTCTTTTTCAATCAGGCTCCTTGGCAACACGCTTGCCTCGCCCAGATCCGCGTCATCCGCGCAAATCCGTGGCTGAAAAAGCTCTTTCTCCTGCCATTGCCCTATCCGCGCAAATGCGCGTCATCCGCGTTCATCCGTGGCAAAAAAAGATGCCCCACCCACCGCGCGCAGCAGGTCAGTCGCGGTGGGCCACGACCAGCCAGTTGTTGAACGGCGTACTGCCATACAGCGGCCGGAAGTCGACGGCCAGGCCCGCCCCCGTGAGCGCGGTTTCCAGTTCGGCGCGGGTGGGGTAGCGCTTGGGCACTTCCTGCATCCAGCCGGCGAGGTGGGCGAGGCGGTCGGTGATGCGGGTGGTGCGGCCGCGGCGGGTGTCGTCGCCCAGGCCGCTGCGGATCACCAGCTTCGCGCCGGGCACCAGCATCGCGGCGGTGTCGGCGAGCAGGCGGGCCTGGGCTTCGGCGTCGAGGTACTGCAGCACGTCCAGGATGGCGACGCTGCCCCGGTGCGGCGGCCAGCCTTTGGCGAGGTCGACCACTTCGAAGCGGGCGTTGTCGGCGATGCCGGTGCGCTCGGCGATCATTCGGCCGCGCTTGATCTTGTCGGCGTCGATGTCCACGCCGTGCCAGGGCATGGCCTGGCCGTCGAGGCGCAGGGCGTGCAGCAGCAGACCCAGGCCGCAGCCGAGGTCGAGGACCGGCGCAGTGGTGCCGCGCAGGGCCTCGAGCACGCCGGGATACAGCGGGTCGGTGCGCAGCTTGGTCAGCGTGTAGTAGTAGTCGTAGCGGTTGCCGTAGAAACGCGGCGGCAGGAAGGCGCGGGCGATCGCGCGGGCTTCGGTGGGCGGGAAAGGGGCGTCGGCGGCTCGGGTGTTCATGCGTCGTCCTTGGCGGTGCCCGCGGGCGGCTGCAGCAGGCGGCGTGCGACCGGCAGGGCCAGGCGCGTCCATTCGGCGTACATGGAGGTGGAAGGATGCAGGCCGTCGTCGGCCAGCATCGCGGGTTCGGCGCCGCGCGCGCGGCTGGCGGCGGTGATGTCGACGAAGGCGACGCCGCGGCCGTCACAGGCCTGGCGTGCGACGGCGTTGTACGCGTCCAGCTCGCCCGCGATCACGGACACGTCGCGTCCGGACGCGGCCGCGAACGGGGTCACGCCCCAGTCCGGGATCGACAGCACCAGCACGCGCTCGGCGCGGGGGCCGGCAAAGCCGATCGCGCGGTCGAGCAGGGCGGCGAATTCGCGCGCGTACACGTCGACGCTGTGTCCGCGGTACTGGTTGTTGACGCCGATCAGCAGGCTCACCAGGTCGAACGGGCCGGAGGGCGCGGCGGCATCGATGGCCGCGTCGAGCTCGTCGGTGGTCCAGCCGGTCCGCGCGATGGTCTGCGGGTCGTCGAGCGCGATGCCTTCGGCGCGCAGCGCGTGCGCAAGCTGGTGCGGCCACCGGCCCTCGGCCGGGACCGCCTCGCCGATGGTGTAGGAGTCGCCGAGGGCGAGGAAGGACAGCGACATCACGTCAGGACGCGGGCGCGGCGGCGGGGGTTGGATCCGTGCCGGCTGCGGCGGCGCGGCGCGCGAGGACACGGTCGATGCGGCGGAACACCTCGCGCAGCTGTTCCGGCTCCGGCAGCAGGGTGACGCGGAAGTGGTTGCGGAAGGGCACGTTGAAGCTCGAACCCGGCACCACCAGCACGTGCTCGGTCTCCATCAGCTCCAGCGCGAAGCGGTGGTCGTCGAAGCCGCGGGCGGCGTCGCCGACCACGCCCGGGAAGGCGTACAGCGCGCCGTCGGGTACGCGCAGCTCGAGGTGCGGGCTGGCGGCGCAGGCTTCGGCCACCGCGCGCCGCGCCTCGTGCAGGCGGCCGCCGGGCGCGACCAGCGGGCCGATGGTGTCCAGCCCCGACAGCGCCGCCGGCACCGCGAACTGCCCCGGTACGTTCGCGCACAGGCGCAGCGCACCGAGCAGGTCGATGGCGTGGCGATAGTCGCGGGTCGCGGCCGGGTCGCCCGACAGGAGCGCCCAGCCCACGCGCCAGCCGCAGGCGCGGTGCACCTTGCTCAGGCCGCCGAAGGACATGCAGGGCACGTCGCCGGCGATCGGCGCCAGCGGCTCGAAGCGCGCGCCGTCGTAGGTGATGCCGTCGTAGATCTCGTCCGACATCAGCAGCAGGCCGTGGCGCGCGGCGATGGCCACGATCCGCTCCAGCAGCGCGCGCGGGTAGCTGGCGCCGGTGGGATTGTTCGGGTTGATCAGCACGATCGCGCGGGTGTGCGTCGACACCAGCGCCTCGATCTCGTCCGGGTCCGGCAGGAAGCCGTCCTCGGCGCGGCAGCGGTAGTACACCGGGCGGCCGTCGTTGAGGATGGTCGCCGCCGACCACAGCGGGTAGTCGGGCGAGGGCAGCAGTACTTCGTCGCCGGGGTCGAGCAGGGCGCGCAGGCTGATGTCGATCAGCTCGCTGACGCCGTTGCCGATGAAGACGTCGTCGGCCGACACGCCGTGCATGCCGCGTGCGGCGTGGTGCGCGGCGATCGCCTCGCGCGCCGCCGGCAGGCCCTGCTGGTGCGCGTAGGGATCGGTGTCGTGGATGTGGTCGGCGATCGCCCGCTGCATGTGCTCCGGCGCGCGGAAGCCGAAGGCGCCGGGATTGCCGATGTTGAGCTTGATCAGCGCATGTCCCTGCGCCTCGAGTTCGCGGGCGCGCCGGGCGAGCTCGCCGCGGATTTCGTAGCGCACCTCGGACAGGCGTTCCCGGGTGGCGACGTGGGGCGTGGGCATGCGGGTGGTTCGGCGGAGGGGGACGGCAGAGACTAGCGGAATTCCCGGCCGGAAGCGCCGCCGGCGCGGCGCTCCGCGAGGCTCAACCGGCGTCGAAGCGCGGGCAGGCCGGGGCCGCCGAAGGCGGCGCCGCGGCGGGCAGCAGCTCCATCAGGCTCCGCGCGGCGTGGCGGGCCACGGATTCCAGCTCGGCGGCGGGCGTGGTGTCGCCCACCTCGTAGGTCACCGCGGGTGCGCCGAGGCGGCAGAACGCCCAGTTCTTGAACACCGGCGTGCGTGCGGCCGAGGGCTTTTCCTCGATGTCGAAGCCGGCCTGCATCGCCGCCATCCACGCGTGCAGCACGCCGTCCGGCGCCCGCGAGGGGTCTTCGGCCACCGTGTAGAAGACGTCGCGGAAGGTGGAGTGGAAGTCGATCGCGAAGGCGACGCGGCCGGCGCCGATGCCGCGCTGCTGCAGCAGATCGCGCAGCGCGCGCGTCTCCGGCTGCGCGAACGGGCCCCAGTCGCGGTTGATGTCGACGCCGCGGGCGTTGCCGCGCCAGTGGCCTTCGACCACGCCGTCGGGATTGAGCAGCGGCACCACCAGCACGCGCACCCGGTCGCGGAACGAGCGCGCCTGCGGCGTGTCGGCGGCGAGCGCCTCGACGAAGCCCATCAGCGCCTGGGTGCCGGTGTTCTCCGGTGGATGCTGGCGCCCGAGCACCAGCAGCACCGGTGCGTCCGCGCCGGCGCCGAACTCGAACATCCGCAGCGGCCGGCCCTGCACCGAGCGGCCGAACGTGGCCGGCTCGACGCCCAGGCCCGTGGCGACGCTCGCCGACCAGGCTTCGAAGTCCTCCGGCAGCAGCGGCGGCTGCGCGAACACCCGCAGCTCGCCGGCCGCGAGCTGCAGGCGCAGGCGCGCGGTGCCGTCGGCATCGAGCTGGAACTCGTCGGCGCGCGCCTCGCGCCATGTGCGGCCGTCGACGCTGAGCTTGGGCACGTAGCGGTGGCGATGGCCGTGGGCGTAGGCGAAGCGCAGCTCGAGCGCGCGCGGCGCGTCGGCGTGGATGCGGAAGCCGTACCAGGCGCTGGGATTGACCGGTTCGGTCTCGGGCGCGATGTCGACGCGGTAGCGGCCCTCGCCCAGGCGCTCGATGCCGGACAGGCGCGCGGCGGGCAGCAGGTTGTCGAAGCGCAGGCCGTCGTCGTCGAAGACCCGGGTGGTCCGCACCTGGGGCACGACGCCTGGCTGCTCCGCTGCCGTCGCGGCCGAAGCCGCAGCCACGGCGTCCGCCGTCGTCGATGCCGCGGGCGCTGCCGGGGCGTCCCGCGGGGTGTCCTGCGGGGCGTCCACGGCTGGGTGGGACGCGCAGCCGGCGAGCAGCAGCGCCAGTGCACCGGGGAGCCAAGGGGCGGCACGCAGGGCGGCACGTCCGCGGCTGCGCCGGCGTTCGGCGTCGGAATGTTCCATCGTGGCTCCGTGCGACAAGGGCCGCGCGATGGTCGCAGCCGCGCGCGCGACTGCCAAGCCGGAGCGCGCGGCCGGCGCTAGAATCGCGGCCATGGATCCCCGCCGCGCCCACGCTTGAACCCCGCGCCCGACCTGCAGGCGATCGGCTGGCGGGCCGGCATCGATCCGCGCTGGCAGGACGCCATGGCCGCGCATCCGCAGGCGCGACCGGCGCGCGTGGTCGAACAGCATCGCTCCGGCTACGTGGTGGCGACCGGCCCCGGCGACGGCGTCGCGGTGGAATCACTGCCCGAATGGCAGCGTCCCGTGGGCTATCGCAAGGGCACGGTCGCGCCCGAGGACCGCCCCGCGGTCGGCGACTGGGTGCTGGTCGAGGACGGCAAGCGCATCGTGGCGCTGCTGCCGCGGCGCAGCGCGATCAAGCGCGCGGCCGCCGGCGAGCACTACCGCCAGCAGCTGATCGCCGCCAACGTCGACGTGGCCTTCGTGGTCTGCGGCCTGGACGGCGACTTCAATCCGCGCCGCATCGAGCGCTATCTGCTGCTGGTGCAGGGCAGCGGCGCGCAGCCGGTGGTGGTGCTGACCAAGGCCGACCTTCCCGGCGCCGACCCGGCGGCCGCGCGCGCGGCGCTGGCGGCCATCGGGGAGCTCGGCGTGCCGGCGGTGGCGGTGAATGCCCGGGATCCGGCCGCGGTGCAGGCGCTGTCGCCGTGGCTGCGGCCGGGCGATACCGCCGTGCTGGTGGGAAGCTCCGGCGCCGGCAAATCCACGCTGACCAACACCCTGCTCGGCGTCGACCGGATGAAGACCGCCGCGGTGCGCGAGCACGACGCCCGCGGCCGCCACACCACCACCCACCGCGCGCTGCTCCCGCTGCCCTCGGGCGCCTGCCTGATCGACACGCCGGGCATGCGCGAGCTCAAGCCCACCGGCGAGGAGGAGATCGCCGACGGCGGCTTCGCCGACATCGAGGCGCTGGCCGCGGAGTGCCGGTTCCGCGACTGCGCGCACGGCCGCGAGCCGGGCTGCGCGGTGCGCGCCGCGATCGCACGCGGCGAGCTCGACGAAGGCCGCTTCCTCAACTACCTCAAGCTGGGCGGCGAAGTGGCCGCGGCTTCGGGCCGGCTCGCGTCGCGCCTGGCCGACCGGCAGGGCGCTAAACCGCCGCCGCGCGCGCCGTCGAAGCGGCCGGGCGACAGGACCGGCAAGCGCTGAGGCATGGACGCCGCGGCCCCCGGACTCGCACACCACGCCGCGCTCGATGCGCGCATGGTCGCGGCGGCCCGCGGGATCCGGGTGCTGACGCTGACCAGCTGGCCGGCGTCGGTGCAGCAGGGTTTCCTGGCCGACGCCGCGGCGGGCCGGCTGCGGCTGCCGCGGGTGGACTATCCCCGCCACGACTTCAGCGACGCCCGCCGCGAGCTGCAGGCCATCGCCGATGCCGCCGATCCCGCGCATCCGCTGGGCCGCTACCTCGTCGATTCGGCGCGGCAGTGGGACGTGGCGGCGCGCATGCTCGAAGCCCTGGGCACGCCGGCGGCCGGCGCGCTGTCGGTGGCGCTGTATGGCAGCCCGTGCGATCCGCTGCCCGGCGGCGGACCGACCACGCGCGACGCCGCGCGGCATTTCATCGACATCGCCAACGAGCTCGACCGCGAGCTGCTGGCGCCGGAAGAGCAGGTCACGATCTCCGCCACCGCGCTGCAGCTGCAGCTGCAGAACGCGCTCGACGCCTTCTTCGGCGGGCGCGTGGTCGCGGTGGAGCTGGATCCGGACATGATCGCCAAGGCCGCCGCGGGCGCGTACCGCATCCGCCTGCGCACCGGCGCCGCCTACTCCGACTACGACCGCCAGCAGCTGCTCCACCACGAGGCGCTGGTGCACTCGCTGACCGCGCTCAACGGCCGCGCGCAGCCGCTGCTGCCGAGCCTGGCGATGTCCTCGCCGCGCATCACCGCCACCCAGGAGGGCCTGGCGGTGCTGGCCGAGCAGATCACAGGCAGCATCGACATCGAGCGCATGAAGCGCATCAGCCTGCGCACCGAGGCCATCGCGATGGCGATGGAGGGCGCGGACTTCCTGCAGGTGTTCGCGTACTTCCGCGATGCCGGCCAGGAGACCGCCGAGAGCTTCTCGTCCGCCCAGCGCGTGTTCCGCGGCGTGCCGGTGGCCGGCGGCGCCGCCTTCGCCAAGGACACGGTGTACCTGCGCGGGCTGGTCGAAGTGCACACCTTCTTCCGCCACGCCCTGCGCGACGGGCGCCTGCGCCAGTGCCGGCGCCTGTTCGCCGGCAAGATGACGCTTGACGACGTGCAGGCCTTCGAGCCGCTGTTCGAGTCCGGCGCGCTGCTGCCGCCGCGCTGGCTGCCCGACTGGGTGGCGCGCGCGAACGGCCTGGCGGGCCTGCTGGCGTTTTCGCTGTTCGCCAACCGCATCCGGCTGGACCGGCTGTCCGGAGGAGTCGGTTCCGGCGCGGAAGGCGGCGTGACGACCGCCTAGCCGCCGGCACCACCCGCGCGCGCATCGCGCAGGGTCCTGGCGAATACGGTAAGGAAGCGGCGCACGGCCTCCGACGGAGGCCGGTCCTCGAGGTGCACGTACTGCACCTTGAAGCGCAGCGGCGGCGAGAACGGGCGGTGCGACAGGCTGGGGCCGCTGCTTGCGCGCGCGGTGAACTCGTCCACCACCGCCATGCCGACGCCGTGCCGCGCCAGCTCCGCGGCGATGTAGAAGGTCTGGTTGGAGACCACCTCGTTGGCGGCGATGTCCTGGCGCTGCAGTTCGCGGTTGAGCAGGTCGCCCACCGGGCCTCCCGTCGTCAGTCCCACCAGGTTCTGCCCGTCGAGGATCCGCAGCGGCACGTGTTCGCCCGCGTCCGGCAGCATGTCGCTGCGGAACAGCAGCATCAGTTCGCCGCTGTCGATGTCGCGGCGCTTCATCCGCGGGTGCGTCGGCGGGTCGTAGGCGATGGCGACGTCGCAGCTGCGCTCGTACAGGGCCTGGAACAGCGCGTCGTGGTGCAGCGTCTGCACGTCGAAGCTGACGTCCGGATGGCGGGCGCGGAAGCGGGCGATGGCCAGCGGCGCGACGTGCAGGCCGAGCGAGGGCACGACCGCCAGGCGCACGCGGCCGCCGGCGAGGTTGCGCAGGTTGCCGACCGTCTTCTGCAGCGAGGTCAGCCGGCTGAAGACTTCCGACACCTCGACGAACAGCTCGTGCGCCTGGTCGGTGGCGACCAGCCGGCCGCGCACCAGGCGGAACAGCTCCAGGCCCAGCTGCTGCTGGGTGTGGTGCAGCACCTTGCTGACCGAGGGCTGCGACACGTGCAGCGCGCGCGCGGCGGCGCTGATGCTGCCGGTGGTGTAGACGGCGTGGAAGACCTCGATCTGGCGGAAGCGCATGGGGGTCCGGCACTCCTGGGTGAGAGCGGGCATGATCGGCGCCAGGCCCCCCGCCCGTCGCGTGACTAAGGTCGTGCGGCGACGCCCTCGCGCCGGGGATCGGCAGCGCCGTGCAGCGCGTGGCCCTCTCTGGCCACGCCGTGCAGGCCGGAATCCTCGCCGGCGCCCGCCACCACGTCCACGCCGAGCGCCGACAGCGCCGCCCGCAGCTCCGGCGCGAAGGCATCGGCCTCGCCGTTGAAGCGTTCGCCGCGCGCGACCAGGTTGGGCAGCGCGACCGCGTCCTGCAGCGGCAGGTCCCAGTACAGCCAGCCGACCAGGGTCTTGGCGATGTAGGCCGGGATCGCGTTGCCGCCCGGCGATCCGATCGCGCCGACGAAGCCGCCGTCGCGGTCGAGCACGATCACCGGCGACATCGACGAGCGCGGGCGCTTGCCCGGCGCGATCGCGTTGGCCGCAGCCGCGCCCGGCCCCCAGGAGAAGTCGGTGAGCTGGTTGTTGAGCAGCATGCCGCCGACCACGCGCCCGGAGCCGAAATAGGATTCGATGGTGGTGGTCATCGACACCGCGTTGCCGCGGGCGTCGACCACGACGAGGTGGCTGGTGCCGGCGGGTTCGTCGGTGGCGTCGACGTCGCGCGCGGGTGCGCCGGGCGGGCGGCCGTGCGCGGGCGCGCCGGCGGCGGCACGCGGGCCGATCAGTGCGCGGCGAGCGGCGAGGTAGTCCGGATCGAGCAGGCCCTGCACCGGCACGTCGGCGAAGCGCGGATCGCCGACGTAGTGGTCGCGGTCGGCGTACATCAGGCGGCTGGCCTCGGCGAACAGGTACCAGGCCAGGGGGTCGTCGGGGCCGCGCGCGGCGATGTCGGTGCCGTCGAGCAGCAGCATCAGCTGCAGCAGGCCGACGCCGCTGGCCGGCGGCGGCGCGACGCAGAGCACGTGGGCGCGCAGCGGGCGGCAGATCGGATCGCTGCGCTCGGCGACCTCGGCCTGCAGGTCCGCCGGCGTCATCCGCGCAGCGTGCGGCGGCGCGGCCACGCGCGCGGCCAGCTGGTCGGCCAGCGGGCCGCTGCGCAGTGCGTCGGCGCCGCGCGCGGCGATCGTGCGCAGGCTGGCGGCGTAGGCGGGATTGCGGAAGGTGTCGCCGATGCGCAGCGGCGTGCCGTCGGGTCCCGCGAACAGCGCCACCACGTCGGGGGCGGAGGCCTGCGGGAAGCGGCCGGCGATGTGGCGGTGCAGGCGCGGCGTGACCGCGAAGCCGAGCTCGGCGCGCCGCGCGGTGGACTCGAACAGGCTGCTCCACTCGAGCGTGCCGTGCGCGGCATGTGCGAGTTCGAGCGCCGGCAGCGCGCCGGGAACGCCGGTGGCGCGGCCGCTGAGCATCGCCTCGGCGCGCGACAGCGGGCGTCCGTCGGCGTCGCTGAACATGCCGGGCCCGGCGCCGGCCGGCGCGCGCTCGCGGCCGATCCAGCTGTCGACGCGCCCGGACGCGGCGTCGTAGTGCAGCACGATCGCGCCGCCCAGCAGGCCCGAGCTCTGCGGTTCGACCAGCCCCAGCATCGCCTGCACCGCGACCGCGGCGTCGATCGCGCTGCCGCCGCGGCGCAGCACTTCCAGGCCGGCTTCGGTGGCGAGCGGATGCGCGCTGCTGACCATGCCGGCGTCCGGCGCCTGCGTGTGTCCACCGGCCGCGGCCGGTAGCGGTGCGGGCGCGGCGTCGCGCGGAGCGGTGCCGCAGGCGGCCAGGCAGAGCAGGGCCAGCGCGGTCAGCGCGCGGGCGCGGCGGGAGAGGGATGCATGCGACGACGACGAGGCCAAGGGCGGCTCCTGCGTGGCGCGGCGACGCGCGGGTCGCCGCCATGGAACGGTCCGGCGAGGCTATCGCGATCGCAGGCCGCGCGTCCCTCGCTTTGCCGCCGTGTTCCATAGCCCCGCTGCATACCCGACCACAGGAAAGCTGCGCGACACGGCCGATCGCCTGCGGCAGTGTCGGAATGCAACCGGAGAACCGACATGCGCAGGCCGTCCACCCTGTCCGCCGCGGCGCTGCTCGCCGCCTGCCTTGCCATCGCCGCGCCGACGGCCCCGGCGCAGACGCGGCAGCTGCTCAACTACGAAGAGATCCACAAGCCCGTTGTCGCCGACGGCGGCATGGTGGTCAGCCAGAGCGACCACGCCAGCCGGATCGGCGCCGAGGTCCTGCGCGAGGGCGGCAACGCGGTCGATGCCAGCGTGGCGATGGCCTTCGCCATGGCGGTGACGCTGCCGCGCGCAGGCAACATCGGCGGCGACGGCTACATGCTGCTTCACCTCGCGGACGGCCACGCGGTGGCGATCGACTTCCGCTCGATGGCGCCGGCGCTTGCCACGCTCGAGGCCTACGTGGGCGAGGACGGAAGCCTGCAGGGCCACGCCGCGGGCATCCGCGCCGCGGGCGTGCCGGGCACGGTGGCGGGCCTGGCGCTGGCGCACGGGAAATACGGGCGCCTGCCGTGGAGGCGGCTGCTGCAGCCGGCGATCCGGCTGGCCGCGGACGGCATGGTGCTCAGCCGCGACGAGGCCTTCGCGCTCGAATGGGGCCGTGAGCGGCTGGCGCGCAGCGCAGCGGGCGCGAAGGTCTTCCTGCATCCCGACGGCTCTGCGTTGCGCGCCGGCGAGCGCCTGGTGCAGGCCGACCTCGCCTGGTCGCTGCGCCAGATCGCCGAGCACGGCGCGGACGCCTTCTACCGCGGCGCGATCGCCGAGCGCCTCGACGCCGGCATGCGCGCCCACGGCGGACTGCTGCGCAAGGACGACCTCGCCGCCTATCGCGCGATCGAGCGTGAGCCGCTGCGCAGCAGCTACCGCGGCCACGCGCTGCTGACCATGCCGCCGTCCAGCGGCGGCGGGCCCGGCATCGCGATGACGCTCAACATCCTCGAACAGTTCGACCTCGCGGCCATGGGTGCCGGCTCCGCCGACGCCCTGCACCTGCTGGCCGAAGCGACCAAGCTGGCCTGGCGCGACCGCCGCGCCCATGCCAACGATCCCGCCGCCGCGCCGGTGCCGCTGGGCGGCTTCGTCTCCAAGGCCTACGGCGCATCGCGCGCGGCCGCGATCAGGATGGACCGCGCGACGCCGGCCGCCGAGGTGGCCGCCGGCGACATCTGGGCGCACGAAGGCCCCGACACCACGCACTTCTCCGTGGTCGACGGCGAGGGCAACGCGGTCAGCACCACGTACACGATCGGCGCCGATTTCGGCTCGGGCGTGATGATCGAAGGCACCGGCTTCCTGCTCGGCAACCTGATCGGCAACTTCTCGCTGCAGGCGCAGCTGGACGCCGCGCGCGACGGCCGCGAACCGCCGGCGAACGCGCTGCGCCCGGGCAGCCGCCCGGTGTCGAGCATGGCGCCGACGATGCTGCTGCGCGACGGCCGGCCGTGGCTGGTGACCGGCAGCCCCGGCGGCAACACGATTCCCGGCACGATCGTGCAGATGGTGGTCAACGTGGTCGATTTCGGCATGAACATCGCCGAGGCCACCGCGTTCCCGCGCATCCACCAGCAGGTCACGGACCGCGGCGAGCTCGACATCGAGCGCGGCTTCAGCCCGGACACGCTGCGCCTGCTGCGCGAGCGCGGCCACGTGCCGGAGCAGGGGCAGACCATCGGCAGCACGCAGACGCTGCTGCTGGAGCCGGGGCGGGTGGAAGGCGCGGCCGATCCGCGGCGCCCGGGCGCGTCGGCCGTCGCGCGCTAGCAGGGCGGGGCGCAGGCATAACCTGCCGCTATGGGGTGGGCCCAAAAAGCGAGGCTTCGCGAGGTCGCAACGTCGCTAGAGTCCGGGCAGGGGAGCGCGGCGACGCGCCGGTTCATGCCTTCGGAGGGAATCACCACATGCATCATCGCCTGATCAAGCCGACGCTGCTCAGCGTCATCCTCGCCTCCACGCTGCAGGGCATGGCCTTCGCGCAGCAGCCGCCGGCGGAGCCCGCGCCGCCTCTGGCCGATACCGAAGCCGATGCCGCGCAGGGGCCGAGCGCCAAGGACCTGGACGCCGTGACGGTGGTGGGCAGCCGCCTGGCCAGCAACCGCGTCGAAGGGCCGTCGCCGGTGCTGGTGATGGACGAGGAGAAGATCGAGGCCACCGGTGCGATCTCCGGCGACGAGCTGCTGCAGTCGATCCCGCAGGTCGGCGACATGATGTTCAACAACGCCGACACCGCCGCCAACCTCAACGCCGCGCGCGGCGACGTCGGCTCGATCAACCTGCGCAACCTCGGCACCGGCAACACCCTGCTGATGGTGAACGGCCGGCGCATGGTCCCGCATCCGGGCACGCAGACCGAGGCGCTGGTGCCGCGGCAGACCGCCAACATGAACGCGATTCCGCTGTTCGGCACCCGCCGGGTGGAGACCCTGCTCGGCGGTGCGTCCGCGCTGTACGGATCCGATGCGGTGGCCGGCGTGGTCAACGTGGTGCTCGACACCCACTACCAGGGCTTCCAGGTGCAGGGCCAGTACGGCGGCTCCGAAGACGTGGACTTCCGCCAGGGCAACATCAACTTCAAGGCCGGCAAATGGTTCAACGACGGCCGCACGCGGGCCACGGTAGTCGGCGGCTGGACGCATCGCACCGACCTCCCGGCCACCGAGCGCGACTACAGCGCCAACATGGACCGCCGCGCGCAGATGGACGGCACCGACTTCGAGGGCGTCACCGCCTTCGACGACCGCATCACCGGTACGTCCTGGGGCGTGTTCCAGACCATCGACGGCGTGCGCGTGCGCGATGCCGACAACGGTTCGATCACCAGCGCCAGCGGCTATTTCCACATCGACCCGGTGGGCCACCACGGCTGTACCGCGCAGATCACCGACGATGTCTGCGTCAATTCCGGCGCGCAGAGCACCGACGCCGACCGGCCTCTGCGCTTCAGCCCGAACCACCAGCGCAACATCCTGGGCGAGGTCGACCGCATGAACGTGTTCGGCACGCTCGAACACGATCTGGACGACAACTTCGTCGCCTTCGCGGAGCTGGCGTACTACGAGTCCCGCTACAAGGGCATGCGCGAGCAGGCGGCGGCGCTGGGCGCGGCGCCGATCATCGTGTCGAAGACCAACTACTGGAACCCGTTCGGCGCCATGTACCTGCCCGACGGTTCGCTCAATCCCAACCGCCTGGCCGGCATCGACGCGCCGGAGGAGGGGCTGGACGTGCGCATGACCAGCTTCCGCGCCACCGACACCACGCGCCCGTACACGGTCGATGACGACCAGTACCGGTTCCTGGCCGGCGTCCGCGGCATGGTGGGCGGCTTCGACTGGGAAGGCGCGGTGCTGTACTCGGAGGCCAACACCACCGACACCCAGCACGGCTCGATCAGCAGCACGCTGTTCACCGAGGCCCTGGCGTGGAGCACGCCCGATGCCTACAACCCCTTCCACGGCGGCAACCTCGCCGACTGGGGCGCGCCGCCGGATTCCGCGCGCAACCAGGCGGCGATCGACCACTTCACGGTTCCCGTGGTCCGCAAGAGCAAGGCGACGCTGTTCCAGGTCGATACCCGCTTCATCCGCGAGGACCTGTTCGCGCTGCCCGCCGGCCACGTCGGGGTCGCCTTCGGCGCCGAGTGGCGCCGGGAAACCCTGAAGGACGACCGCGACCCGCGCTTCGACGGCACCATCACCTATACCAACCCGATGAACGGTGCGATCACCAGCGACGTGCTCGGCGCCAGCCCGTCGGGCGACAACTCCGGTGACCGCGACGTCGGTTCGCTGTACGCCGAGTTCGCGATCCCGCTGGTGTCGCCGTCGATGGGCGTGCCGCTGGTGCGCGCGCTGGACCTGCAGGTCGCCGGGCGCCACGAGCGCTACTCGGACTTCGGCGGCGTCACCAAGCCCAAGGTCTCGCTGGCCTGGGACATCGTCGACGGCCTGATGGTCCGCGGCAACTGGTCGGAGAGCTTCCTCGCGCCCAACATCCTGCAGCTGTACGCCGAAGGCACCACGGTCAGCAACAGCCGCACCGACTACTACGTCTGCGAGGCCGACATCCGCAACGGCACCATCGACGGCGTGCACCGCTGCGGCCGCAGCTACAGCACCATGGCGATCCGCAGCGGCAACCGCGACCTGCAGCCGGAGACGGCGGAAACCTGGTCGGCGGGCGTCGTGTTCCAGCCGCGCTTCCTGCCCGAATCCACCCGGATGACGTTCACCGCCGACTACTTCGAGATCCAGCAGGAAGACGTGATCGGCATCCTGGGCGAGGCCACCCAGCTGGCGCTGGACTACCTGCTGCGCATGGAGGGCTCGTACAACCCGGCGGTGGTGCGGCTGGAGCCCGACCAGGCCCGGATCGACCTGTTCGACGGCACCGGGCTGGCGCCGGTGGGCATGGTCGACTACGTGGATGACGTCTACATCAACCGCCTGCCGCGGACCACGCGCGGCATCGACTTCGGCGTCGACTGGCGCCTGCGCACGGACAATGCCGGCACCTTCAACGCCAGCCTCAACGCGACCCGCCTGATCGAGATGTCGCAGGACCCGACCGAGGACGAGCTGCGCATCATCGCCGCCCAGGAAGCCGGGGTCATCGACGACAACTTCGACATCCGCAACGCCGGCAACCTGCTGGGCGTGAACGGCAAGCCGGAGTGGCGCGCCACCTTCAGCGCCTCGTGGCGCAAGGGCGGCTGGGGCCTGGGCACCTTCGTCAACTACACCGACGGCTTCGAATCGACCGGCGCGGTGTCCAACCTCGGTGACTACTGGCAGGTGCCGAGCTGGACCACCGCCAACGTCTGGGCCGAGCACCGCTTCAGCGGGACCGAGAGCCTCCTCGACGGCACCCGCATCCGCCTGACCGTGCGCAACGTCGGCGACCGCCAGCCGCCGCTGACGCCCAGCGCGCTGGGCTACAGCTCGTCGATGCACAATGCGCTGGGGCGTGGCTGGTACCTGACGGTGACCAAGTCCTTCGACTGAGCGCCGCCGTCATCGCCACCGCCGCCGCCACGAGGGGCGGCGGTGGCCGCGCGCAACCGCAGGACCTGCCGGAGGAACCATGAAGCGATCCCGCAAGAACCGCCACGCCTTGTCGCTGTGCGCGGCCTGGCTGCTGGCGTGCGCGTGGCTGCCGTCGATGGCGGCCGACGATGTCGAAGCCCGGCTCCGCGGGCTGATGGCCGAGCACGACACCGTGGGCCTGGCGGTGGTGGTGGCCAGGGACAACGCCATCGTCTACCGCGGCAGCTTCGGCTGGAAGGACCTGGAGGCGAAGGTTCCGCTGGAAGCCGACGACCTGTTCCGGATCGCCTCGATCTCCAAGTCGTTCGCGGCCACCTCGGTGATGCAGCTGGTGGAGCAGGGCCGGCTGTCGCTGGACGACGATGCCGGCGACCTGATCGGCTTCCCGGTGCGCAATCCGGCCTTCCCCGACCGGCCGATCACGCTGCGGATGCTGCTCGACCACACCTCGTCGATCACCGACGGGCCGAGCTACGGCAATCTCGACGTCATCGACCCCGGCGCCGGCGGCAACTGGCAGGGCAGCTACGCCGACCGTGCGCCCGGCGAGCGCTACGAATACTCCAATCTCGCCTACAACATGGTGGGGACGATCGTGGAGCGGGTGTCGGGCGAACGCTTCGACGCCTACGTGCGGCGGCACGTGTTCGAACCGCTCGGGCTCGAGGGTGGCCACCTGGTGGACACGCTGGACGCGGGGCGCCTGGCCCGCATCTACCGCTGGCGCGACGGCGAGGGCTTCGTGCGCTCGGACGCGGCCTATGCGCCGCTGGGCGAGCGCCTGCAGCACTACGTGCAGGGCCGCGACGCGCCGATGTTCTCGCCCACCGGTGGCGTCAAGATCTCGGCACCCGACCTGGCCCGCTACATGCTGATGCACATGAACCAGGGCGAGTGGAACGGCGTGCGCATCATCGCCCCCGCCAGCGCGAAGGCGATGCAGACGGCGACCGTGGACGTCGACGGCACAGCCGCCTACGGGCTGGCGCTGAAAACCGATCCGGAGCTGGTGCCGGGCGTGGTGCTGACCGGCCACACCGGCTCAGCCTATGGCCTCTACAGCTCGATGTTCTTCGACGCGGAGAAGAAGTACGGCTTCGTGGTGATCACCAACGGCAGCCGCGGGGAGGAGGCGTTCCGCACCGCGGTCAACCGGGCGCTGCACGAGCATTTCATCGCCGATCCCGCGGCGGAGCCGGCGGCCGCGCCCGCGCCCGTCGTGTCCGACGCGACCACCAGGGCCGAGGCCGGCCTGGTCGACATCCGCGAGCTGGTGCCCGACATCTCGCAGTCGATCGCCTATGCCGGCAGCCACAACTTCGTCGGTGCGCCGGTGGACGGCTACGAAGCGCCGCGCTGCTGGCTGAAGCGCGACGCCGCCGAGGCGCTGGCGCGGGTCGACGCGGCCCTGCGTCCGCGTCACCTGCGCCTGCACGTGTTCGATTGCTACCGCCCGGCGCGCGCGGTGGCGCACTTCATGCGCTGGGTGGAGGACGCGGACGACCTGGCCACCAAGGCCACGCACTATCCCGACCTGGACAAGCCGCAGCTTCTGGAGGGCTACATCGCCCCGGTGTCCGGCCACAGCCGCGGCGGCACCGTCGACCTCACCCTGCTGCGCTGCGACGCCGACGGCGCCGGCTGCGAGCCGCTGGACATGGGCACCGGCTTCGACTTCTTCGGGCCGCTGGCCAACACCGACTCGCCCGACGCCAGCCCCGCGCAGCGCGCCAACCGGCAGCTGCTGCGCGAGGCGATGGAGGCCGGCGGCTTCCGCAACCACCCGATGGAGTGGTGGCACTACGGCTTGCGCTCCGATGCGCCGCCCGGCCCGCTGTACGACGTGCCAATCAGCTCCAGACGTTGATGAAGCCGGTGATGATCAGCGCATTGCTGAAGTCGATGAAGAACGCGCCCACCAGCGGCGCGACCAGGAAGGCGCGCGGCGCCGCGCCGTAGCGCTCGACGAGCGTGCGCATCACCGCCATCGCGTTCGCGGTGGTGCCGAGCATGAAGCCGATGAAGCCGCCGCCCATCACCGCGGCGTCGTAGTCGCGGCCCATCATCCGGAACACCACCAGGCAGAACGCCGCCACCATCCCCACCTGCAGGCCGAGGTTCACCAACAGCGGCAGCGCCAGCCCGGCCAGCTCCCACAGCTTCAGGTTCATCAGCGCCACCGACAGGAACAGCGCCAGGCAGACGTTGCCGATCAGGTCGGTGGTGGGCACCGACATGCCGATCCAGCCAGTGGCGTCGTCGATGTTGCGGATCACCGCGCCCACCAGCATCGCGCCGACATAGGCCGGCAGGGTGATGCCGGTGGCCGAGATCAGCCCGCTGACCCAGCTGCCCAGCCACATGGCCACCAGGATCACGACGATGCTCTTCAGCGCGCCGTATTCGCGCTGGGCCTCGGTCAGCGCCGGCGCGGCGACGGCATCGTCGGGGGCGTCATGGTCCTGCGGGCGCGTGGATACCAGGCCGAAGCGGCGGATCAGCACGGTGATCACCGGGCCGCCGATCAGGCCGCCCAGCACGATGCCCGCCATCGCGGCCGCCACCGCGATCGATTCGGCGCCCTCGACGCCGGCGGCCTCGAACAGCGGCGCGAACGCCAGCCCGGTCGCCGGCCCGCCGGTCAGCGTGGTCGACCCGGCCAGCACGCCGAACAGCGGATGCAGGTCGAAGCCGACCGCCACCGCCATGCCCAGCAGGTTCTGCGCCACGGCGAACACGGTGGCGAGCGCCAGGAACACCAGCACCTGCCGGCCGCTGATCTTCAGCAGGCGCAGGCTGGCATTGACGCCGATGGTGGTGAAGAACGCGATCATCAGCGGGCTCTGCAGGCCGGTGTCGAGCTCGAACAGGGCGGTGCCGCGGTCGTGGGCGATCCAGGCGGCGATCGCGAACACCAGGCCGCCGATCACCGGCGGCGGCAGGTTGTAGCGGCCGAGCACGGGGATCGCGCGGCACAGCGCATAGCCCAGGAACAGGGCGATGCCGGCAAGGGCGAGGGTCTGGACGGCGTCGAGTTGCAGCATGGACACTCCTTTTCGGGGTCACGTCGCCCGCAGCGGGCGGGCGAAGTTCAGGGGCAGGTGCCCGGCGGTGGACGATGCTGCAGCACCCGTCCCGGAAGGTCATGTGTCGCAAGGCCCGTGTCGATCATCGCCACGCCGTTGACCAGCAGGTGGACGACGCCTTCCGACAGCAGGTGCGGCTGCACGTAGTCGGCCTTCGGCGCGTAGGCGTCGGGGTCGAACACCAGCACGTCGGCGTAGTGGCCTGCGCGCAGGAAGCCGCGGCCTTCGAGGCCGAAGGTGGTGGCGGTCAGCCCGGTCGAGCGGTGGATGAAGGCCGCCAGGTCGATCACCTGGTCCTGCACCACGAAGCGCGCGTATTTCTCGGGAAACGTCGCGTGCTGGCGCGGATGGCCGTCGCCGCCGTCGGAGGCGGTCAGCACCCAGGGCTGGCGCATGAACAGGTCGACGTCGTCGCGGTGCATGTTGAACGAGGCGATGCGCTGCGCCGAACCAGTACGTCCGGTGCCGCCCTCGCGGATGATGCGCAGCGCGGCTTCGACCGGGTCGAGGCCTTCGGCATCCGCGAACGCCTGCAGCGTCAGCGCGCTCCACGGCCATCCGCTGCCGGTCATCAGGATCGCGTCGGCGCCGCCGCGGCGCTGCAGGTTGTCGGCCATTTCCCCTCGGATGCGGGCGGCGGTCGCGGGATCGTCCAGCCGCTCGAACAGCGCGGCGCGCCCGCCGTCCACCGCCCAGCGCGGCAGCACCGCGGCGCCCAGGCTGGTGGATGACGCCAGCCAGGGATACTGGTCGGCGGTCACCTGCTGGCCTTCATCCCGCGCGCGTTCGATGCGTGCGATGACTTCGCCCGCGCTGCCATGGACGTCGGCGCCCAGGGCCTTGATATGGGCGATGTGCACCGGCAACCCGGCGCGCCGCCCGATCTCCAGCACCTCCTCGATCGAGCCCATCAGGCCCAGCGAATAGCTCGACTCGTCGCGCTGGTGGGTGTCGTAGACGCCGCCGCGGATCGCCGCCTCGCGCGCGAGCGCGACCACCTCGTCGGTGGAGGCGAAGCTCTGCGGCGCGTAGAACAGGCCCGCGGACAGGCCGAAGGCGCCCTCGCACATCGCGCCTGCGACCAGGCCGCGCATGCGTGCCAGTTCGTCCGCGTCCGGCGCGCGCGCGTCGTCGCCCAGCACGCGACGGCGCACGGGGCCCAGGCCGACGTAGGCGGCGACGTTGGTGCCGGTGCCCGCGGCCTCGAGCCTGGCGCGGTCCGCCTCGATGTCCGGAGTGCCGCCGCCGTCGATGCCGATGAAGATCGTGCTCACGCCCTGGTGCAGCCAGGGCAGCAGGCGGCGCATCGCCGGGTCCGTCGAGCGCAGGTAGGTGTCGGGATGCGTATGCGGGTCGATGAGGCCCGGCGACACCACCAGGCCGGTGGCGTCGAGCTCGCGCGCGGCGCGGTAGCGCTGGCGCAGGCCGGGGCCGACCTCGAGGATGCGGTCGCCGCGGATCGCGACGTCGGCGATGCGGCCCGGCCCGTCGCCGCCGTCGAACAGCATCCCGCCGTGGATCAGGACATCGGCTTCGGCGCCGGCCGGCGCCATGCCCGCGCATCCCGCCAGCAGCAGCCCGGACAGGACGGCGGCCAGCACGCCCGGTCCGCGCGGTCGGTAGATCCTGCCGGCGCGCAGGCGCCGACCGCCCCTCACGCCGCGTGCGCGTCCTTCGCGCGCGTGCCGCCGCCCCACAGCCCGGGCGACGGCGGCTGCAGCAGGCCGTCGACCATGGCCACGCCGCCGGGGTGGTCGTCCTTCAGCCACAGCGGGCCGTCGAGGTCGATGAATTCCGCGTGGCGCGCCACGTGCCAGGCCGGCGCGATCGACAGCGACGAGCTGATCATGCAGCCGACCATGATCCCGAAGCCCTGCGCGCGCGCCGCGTCGAGCAGCTCCAGCGCGCCGGTGAGGCCGCCGGTCTTGTCGAGCTTGATGTTGACCACCTGGTAGCGCCCGCGCAGGCGCGCCAGGTCGTCGGCGGTGTGGCAGGACTCGTCGGCGCACAGGCGCGCCACCGGCTCGAAGCCGAGCAGGGCGTCGTCCTCGCCGGCCGGCAGCGGCTGCTCGACCAGGTCGACGCGCGCTTCGGCCAGCACCGGCTGCATCGCCCGCAGCAGGTCGAAGCTCCAGCTTTCGTTGGGATCGACGATCAGGCGCGCCGCGGGCAGCACGTCGCGCACGGCGCGGATCTGCGCCGCGGGATCGGACGCGTCGACCTTGATCTTCACCAGGTCGAGGTGGGCAAGCGCGCGCGCCGCCGCGGCCATGCGCTCCGGTGCGTCGAGGCTCACGGTCTGCGCGCACGCCAGCGGCGGCAGCGCACCGGGCTGGCCCAGCAGCGACTGCACCGGCAGGCCCTGCTGCCGCGCCTCCAGGTCCCACAGCGCGCAGTCGAGCGCATTGCGCGCCGCGCCCGGCGACAGCAGCTCGCGCAGTCCGCGCCGGTCCAGCCCGCCGGTGATGGCCGACGACAGCAGGCCGGCCTGTGCGATCACCGAGTCCACGGTCTCGCCATAGCGCGCGTAGGGCATCGACTCGCCGCGTCCGGTGAAGCCGTCGCGGCCGATGGTCGCCACGACGACCTCGGCCGAGGTGCGCACGCCGCGCGAGATCCGGAACGGCGTCGCCAGCGCATGGCTGGCGTGCGCGAGGCTCAGCACGGCACCGCGTCCAGCAGGCGGTCGACGATCCGGGCCACGCCGTCGCGCACCGGATCCTGTGCCGGCAGGCCGAGCAGGTCCTCGGCCTCGCGGCAGGCGCGCGCGGCCGCCGCGGCATCGAGCTTCGAGGTGTTCAGCGCCAGGCCCACCGCCACCACGTCCGGGCTGGTCAGCCGCGCGGCGGCGAGGTTGGCCTCCAGTGTCTGCGCCAGGTCCGGCAGCGGGTAGTGCGGCAGGCCGCGCATGTGCGGGCGCCCCGGCTCGTGGCACAGCACCAGTGCATCCGGCTGCGCGCCGTGCAGCAGGCCCAGCGACACGCCCGCGTACGAGGGATGGAACAGCGAGCCCTGGCCCTCGATCAGGTCCCAGCCGCCGTCGTGGCGCTCGGGCGACAGCCACTCGATGCCGCCGGAGATGAAGTCGGCGATGACGGCGTCGATCGGGATGCCGCGCCCGGCGATGAAGATGCCGGTCTGGCCGGTGGCGCGGAAATCGGCGGCCAGGCCGCGGCCGCGCATCTCCGCTTCCAGCGCCAGCGTGGCGTACATCTTGCCGGTGGAGCAGTCCGTGCCCACGGTGAGCAGGCGGCGGCCGGCGCGCGGGAGGCCGTTGCCGACCGGCGTGGGCGGGGGCGTGCGGGCGTCGAACAGGTGGCGGCCGTTGCGGCGCGCGGCCTCGACGATTTCGGGATGCGAGGCCAGGCGCTCGTGCAGGCCGGACGCGACGTTCATGCCGGCGTCCAGCGCCGCCACGATGTCGGCGACCGCCTCGGCGCCCAGGCGCCCGCCGGCGTTGGCCACGCCGACGATCATGGTGTTCGCGCCGGCGGCGCGGGCCTGGGCGAAGTCCATGTCCGGCACGTGCACGCTGGTCCGGCACTCCGGCCCGCGGAACTGGCCCACGCACCACTCCGGGCGGAACTGCACCAGGCCGCGCGCGGTCTTCGCGGCCAGGTCGTCCGGCGCGTTCCCCAGGTACAGCAGGAAGGGCGGCGGCCAGTGCGAGGCGTCGGCGGGAACATCGGTGGACATGGTGGCGTGCATCCTGTGCGGCCCGGGACGGGCAGGGGTGGAGTCACATCTTCTGCCCTCCACCGGGGGGGCCGCCATTGAAAAGATGCCCTGCGCGCATAACCCGGGGTTATGGCGGCACGAACGCCGCGCGCCACCGTGCGATGCGGAGCCGCCCGGGACCGCGCGCGGATAACGACTAGAATGGCCTGCCCGCCCGAACCGCAGCCCCGACCATGTCCGACCAGCCGTCCGCCAGCCCCTCGTCGTCCGAAGAATTCAGGCAGGCGGCGCTCGATTACCACCGCGCGGTTCCCCACGGCAAGATCAAGGTCGCACCTACCAAGGCCCTGGTGACCCAGCGCGAGCTGGCGCTGGCCTATTCGCCGGGCGTGGCCTACGCCTGCGAGGCGATCGTGGCCGACCCGGAGCAGGCGCGCACGCTCACCGCGCGCGGCAACCTGGTGGCGGTGATCTCCAACGGCACCGCGGTGCTGGGCCTGGGCGACATCGGCCCGCTGGCGGGCAAGCCGGTGATGGAAGGCAAGGGTGTGCTGTTCCAGAAGTTCGCTGGCATCGACGTGTTCGACATCGAGATCGACGAGCGCGACCCCGACAGGCTGGTCGAGATCATCGCCTCGCTGGAGCCGACCTTCGGCGGCATCAACCTCGAGGACATCAAGGCGCCGGAGTGCTTCATCGTCGAGCGCAAGCTGCGCGAGCGGATGAAGATCCCGGTGTTCCACGACGACCAGCACGGCACCGCGATCACCGTGGGCGCGGCCGTGCTCAACGCGCTGGAAGTGGCGGGCAAGCGCATCGACGACGTGAGGATCGCGCACTCGGGCGCCGGCGCGGCCGGCATCGCCTGCCTGGACATGCTGGTGGCGCTGGGCGCGAAGCCCGAAAACATCCTCTCGGTCGACCGCGACGGCGTGCTGTACACGGGCCGCAGCGGCCTCGACCCCGACCGCGCGCGCTATGCCCGCGACACCGCCAAGCGCAGCCTGGCCGACATCGTCGACGGCGCCGACGTGTTCCTCGGCCTGTCCGCCGGCGGCGTGCTCAAGCCGGAAATGGTCAAGACCATGGCCGCGCGCCCGGTGATCCTGGCGCTGGCCAACCCGACCCCGGAAATCCTGCCCGACGTGGCCCGCGCCGCGCGCCCGGACAGCATCATCGCCACCGGCCGCTCGGACTATCCGAACCAGGTCAACAACGTCGTCTGCTTCCCCTACATCTTCCGCGGCGCGCTCGACGTCGGCGCCACCGAGATCAACGAGGCGATGAAGCTGGCCTGCGTGCACGCGATCGCCGAGCTGGCCAAGCAGGAAGCCTCCGACCTCGGCGCGGCCTACGGCGGCGACGTGCTGTCGTTCGGCCCGGACTACTTCATCCCGCGCCCGTTCGATCCGCGCCTGCTGATGATCGTGGCGCCGGCCGTGGCCCAGGCCGCGATTGATTCCGGCGTCGCCAGCCGCCCGATCGACGTCGCGGCCTACCGCGAGAAGCTGGCCCAGTTCATCCACCGCACCGGCCTGGTGATGAAGCCGGTGTACGAGCGCGCGCGCGCCGACATCAAGCGCATCGTCTACGCCGAGGGCGAAGAGGAAACCGTGCTGCGCGCGGTGCAGTCGGTGGCCGACGAGCAACTGGCGCGCCCGATCCTGATCGGCCGCCCGGACGTCATCGCCCAGCGCATCGAGCGCCTCGGCCTGCGCCTGGAGGAAGGCCGCGACTTCGAGCTCACCAACATCAACGACGACCCGCGCTTCGGCGAGTACTGGCGCCAGTACCACGCCATGACCGAACGCCGCGGCGTCACGCCCGACGCGGCCAAGAACCTGATGCGTTCGCGCGCCACCCTGATCGCCGCGATGATGGTCAAGCGCGGCGAAGCCGACGGCATGATCGCGGGCCTGGTCGGCCGCTTCCACAAGAAGCTCGGCTACCTGCGCAGCGTGTTCGGGCTCGAGCGCGGCATCACCGGCACCTCGGCGATGACCGGCGTGATCAACGACCGCGGCGTGTGGTTCTTCCTCGACACGCACGTGCAGGTCGACCCCACCGCCGAGCAGATCGCCGAGGCCACCCTGCAGGGCGCCTATCGCCTGAAGCTGTTCGGCATCGAGCCGCGGGTGGCGCTGCTGTCGCACTCCAACTTCGGCAGCCACGACAACCCGGGCGCGGCGAAGATGCGCAAGGTCCGCGAGATCCTGGCGCGGCGCGCGCCGCGCATGAACATGGACGGCGAGATGCAGGCCGACGTGGCCTGGGACGCGATGCTGCGCGAGCGCATGCTGCCGGGCACCACGCTGTCGGGCCGCGCCAACCTGTTCGTGCTGCCCAACCTGGACGCCGCCAACATCGCCTACAACCTGGTGCGGGTGATGACCGACGGCGTGGCCCTGGGGCCGATCCTGATGGGCCTGGACCATCCGGCCCACGTGCTGACCGCGGCCAGCACGCCGCGGCGGGTGGTGAACATGACCGCGATCACCGCGGTGGAGGCACAGATCCGGGCCGCGCGCCGCGGCGACGCCGCAGCGGGCGAGGCCGCGCCCTAGTCGCGGCGGGCCCGGGCCTTACGCGCCCGCGGCCGCGAGCGGGCGCGCCAGCTCGAGCAGGCGCGCCATGTCGTCCTTCAGCACCACCGCGTCGGTGCCCGACACGTCCTCGTCGCCGCGCAGGGCGCCGGTCAGGATGAAGAAGCGCGCCGCCGGCACGCGGGCGCGCACCGCGGCCACGGCCTCGGGCCCGGACCAGCCGGGCAGGTTCATGTCGCAGAGGACCAGTTGCGGGGCGAAGCCGTCCAGCGCCGCGTCGAGCTCCCGCTCGTGGCACAGGCGGCGGCAATCGATGTCGAGGCCGCCGTCGCGCAGGGCGAATTCCGTGAGCTCGGCATCGTCGAGCGAGTCATCGACGATGAGCACCCGGAGCGCCAAGTTCAGCCCTCGCTCGGGGCTTCGTTGAGCACGGCCCAGAACTTGCCCAGGGTGCGCACGGCCTCGAAGAACTGGTCGACGTCGACCGGCTTGACCACGTAGGCGTTCACGCCCAGGTCCCAGCTGCGGGCCAGGTCGTTCTCCTCGCGCGACGACGACAGGATCACCACCGGTATGCGCTTGAGCGACTCGTGCCGGCGCATTTCGGTCAGGACCTCGAGGCCGTCCATGCGCGGCATCTTGATGTCGAGCAGCAGCACGGCCGGATCGCCCTCGGGGCGGTCGGCGAAGCGGCCGCGGCGGAGCAGGTAGTCCAGCGCCTCGACGCCGTCCTCGACGTGGACGATGGGATTGGCCAGGTGGGCGTCGCGCAGCGCGTCGATGGCCATCTCGGCGTCGTGGGGGCTGTCTTCGGCCAGCAGGATGGTGCGGATGGCGCTCATGCGTTGGATTTCCGGTTGCTCAGGTCGAGGTTGGCGGGAAGTGTGAAGTGGAAGGTGGCGCCCTTGCCGGGCTCGGCTTCGGCCCAGATGCGGCCATTGTGCCGGGTCACGACGCGCTTGGCGCTGGCCAGGCCGATGCCGGTCCCGGAGAACTCGCTGGGCGAGTGCAGGCGCTGGAACACGCCGAACAGCTTGCCGGCGTAGGCCATGTCGAACCCGGCGCCGTTGTCGCGCACGGTGAACACGTGGTCACCGGTTTCGTCGCGCGCGTGCTCCACGGTCACCCGGGCCGGCTCGCTCTTCATGCTGTACTTGACCGCGTTGCCCATCAGGTTGCCCCAGAGCTGGCGCAGCATGTTCTCGTCGGCCACCAGCACCGGCATCGGGCCGATGTTCCACTGCACGTGGTGCTCCGGCGCTTCGGTGGCGACGTTGGCGTCGAGCATGGCGCGGGTCTCCTCGACCAGCGACTGCATGTCCACCGCCTGCAGGCGCAGCGCGCTGCGGCCCAGGCGCGAGTACACCAGCAGGTCGTCGATCAGCTCGGACATGCGCTTGGCCGAGCCGCCGATCACATCGATGTAGTGCCGGCCCTTGTCGTCGATGCCGTCGCCCATGTGCCGGCGCAGTTTGTCGGCGAAGCCGGCGATGTGGCGCAGCGGCGCGCGCAGGTCGTGCGAGACGGAATAGCTGAACGCCTCGAGCTCGCGGTTGACGTCCGAGACCTGCTCGACCTTGCCCTCGAGCTGGCGGTTGAGGTCGCGGATGTGCTCCTCGCTGGCCTTCTGCAGGCTGATGTCGCTGGCAGTGACCAGGGCCGCGCTCTCGTCGCTGTCGGGCAGTTCCATCAGCCGCGCATTCACCAGCATCGTGCGCTCGAGGCCGTCGGCGGTGCGCTGGCGCAGCTCGTAGTCCCAGAGCTCGCGTGCGCGGCCGCAGACGTCGCGCAGGCGGCGCAGGGTTTCGGCGTCGTCCCAGGCGCCGTCGCCCACGTCGGACAGCAGGCGTCCGCGGGAGTCGCCGTCCAGACCGAAGAGTTCGGAGAAGGCGGCGTTGTGCATGACGATGCGCAGGTCGCCGTCGATCAGCACGATCGGCTCGCGCACGGTGTCGAGCACCACCGCGGAGCGCCGGTCGGCGCGCTGGCTGTCGGCTTCGGCACGGCCGCGGCGGTCGGCGTCGCGCATGGCCAGGGTGGCCAGGCCCACCAGCAGCAGGATCTGGGCCGCCAGCGTGCCCCAGGACAGCCAAGTGGACTGCCGCCGTGCCTGGTCGGCGATGGCCATGCGCTCGGACAGGAGTTCCCGCTCCGCCTCGACCAGCTCGTTGATCGGGACCTGGACGGGGAAGTGCTCGGCCAGGCGCTGCAGCTCGTCGGTGTCGATGCCGCCTTCGGCGTCCTGCAGGCGGCCGACCTGGTCGAGGCGCTGGGCAATGCTCTGGCGCAGGGTGCCGACCCGTACCTGCTGGTGCGCGGAGTCGCGTGTCAGCGCTTCGAGCCGGTCCAGCGCCGGCGCCACGACGGAGGTGCTGTTGGCCAGGCGCTCCTCGAGCACTGTCGCGCGCGCGCCCAGCGCGTGCTCGAGCGTCGCGGATTCGATATTGCGCACCGCGGCATTGATGCGCTGCACCGTGGTTTCGACTTCCAGGGTGTGCGCGACCATTTCTTCCGCGTCGCGGATGCGCTCCTCGGCCGCGCGCATCAGCAGGAACGGGACGACGACGATCACCAGGACCGTGGTCAGCAGCAGCGGGACGCGCCACCGGGGGGACAGCTGGAATGAAACGGAAGGCATGTGCCCGGCGGGCCCCCTTGGCATGGCGGATGGCCCCGTGCGTCCAGGCCGGCCGCGGGATCATGCGCGAAGCCGGCGCCCGGAGCAACGGCGCGGCCCGGCGGGACTGGTAGAATCGGGGGTTCCCGACCTCACGAACGACACGGCCGGTGCGCCGTTGCGGAGCAGAGCATGAGCAACTGGCTGAACGACGTCCTGAACAACGATCCCGACCCGGTCGAGTCCCGGGAATGGATGGAGTCCCTGAAGGCGGTCATCGACGCCGATGGGCCGGAGCGGGCGCACCAGCTGCTGGAAGGCATGGTCGAGCTGACGCGCCGCGCCGGCGCCCACCTGCCGTTCGCGCCGACCACCGAGTACATCAACACCATTCCCCCGCACCTGGAGCCCAAGATCCCGGGTGACCAGACGATGGAGTGGAAGATCCGCTCGATCATCCGCTGGAACGCGATGGCGATGGTGGTGCGCGCCAACCGCAAGCCGGGCGACCTCGGCGGCCACATCGCGAGCTTCGCAAGCTCCGCCACGCTCTATGACGTCGGCTTCAACCACTTCTGGCGCGCGCCGTCGGACGACCATCCGGGCGACCTGCTCTACATCCAGGGCCACTCCTCGCCGGGCATCTACGCCCGCTCCTTCCTGGAAGGCCGCCTGACCGAATCCCAGATCGACCACCTGCGCATGGAGGTCGACGGCCGCGGCATCCCGTCCTACCCGCATCCCTGGCTGATGCCGGACTACTGGCAGACGCCGACGGTGTCGATGGGCCTGGGCCCGATCGCCGCGATCTACCAGGCGCGCCACTGGAAGTACCTCGAGGCCCGCGGCCTGATGCCGAAGTCCGACCGCAAGGTCTGGTGCTTCCTCGGCGACGGCGAGACCGACGAGCCGGAGAGCCTGGGCGCGATCTCGGTCGCCGGGCGCGAGGGCCTGGACAACCTGGTGTTCGTGATCAACTGCAACCTGCAGCGCCTGGACGGCCCGGTGCGCGGCAACGGCAAGATCATCCAGGAGCTGGAGGGCAGCTTCCGCGGCGCCGGCTGGAACGTGGTCAAGACCATCTGGGGCAGCTACTGGGATCCGCTGCTGGCCCGCGACAAGGACGGCATCCTGCGCAAGCTGATGATGGAAACCGTCGACGGCGAGTACCAGAACTGCAAGGCCTTCGGCGGCAAGTACACGCGCGACAACTTCTTCGGCAAGTACCCGGAGACGGCGGCCATGGTGGCCAGCCTGTCCGACGACGACATCTGGCGCCTCAACCGCGGCGGCCACGACCCGCACAAGGTCTACGCGGCCTACATGAACGCGGTCGAGACCAAGGGGCAGCCGACCGTGATCCTGGCCAAGACGGTCAAGGGCTACGGCATGGGCTCGGCCGGCGAGGCGCTGAACCCGACCCACCAGACCAAGAAGCTCGACGACGAGGCCGTGCGCGCCTTCCGTGACCGCTTCAGGATCCCGCTGGACGACGAGCAGCTGAAGGACGGCGCCGTGCCGTTCTACCACCCGGGCGAGAAGTCCGAGGAAATCGAGTACATGAAGGAGCGCCGCGCGGCGCTCGGCGGCTTCCTGCCGCAGCGGCGCCGCAAGAGCACCGAGACGCTCGCCGCGCCGAAGCTGGAGGTGTTCGACCGCCTGCTCAAGGACACCGGCGAGCGCGAGATCAGCACCACCATGGCCTTCGTCCAGTCGCTGGGCATCACGCTGCGCGACAAGCAGGTCGGTCCGCGCGTGGTGCCGATCGTCTGCGACGAGGCGCGCACCTTCGGCATGGAGGGCCTGTTCCGCCAGATCGGCATCTATGCCCCGCACGGCCAGAAGTACAAGCCGGTCGACCGCGACCAGCTGATGTACTACCGCGAGGACGAGGCCGGCCAGGTGCTGCAGGAAGGCATTTCCGAAGCCGGCGCGTTCGCGAGCTGGATGGCGGCCGCCACCAGCTACAGCACCAACGACCTGCCGATGCTGCCGTTCTACATCTACTACTCGATGTTCGGCTTCCAGCGCGTCGGCGACGCCGCCTGGCAGGCGGCGGACATGCGCGCGCGCGGCTTCCTGCTCGGCGCCACCGCCGGCCGCACCACGCTCAACGGCGAGGGCCTGCAGCACGAGGACGGCCACAGCCACCTGCTCGCCGGCGCCATTCCCAACTGCCGCGCCTACGACCCGACCTTCGCCGGCGAAGTGGCGGTGATCGTGCAGGAGGGCATGCGCCGCATGCTCGACGAGCAGCAGGACGAGTACTGGTACCTGACGCTGATGAACGAGAACTACCCGCACCCGGCGCTGCCCGAGGGCGCGGCCGAGGGCGTGATCCGCGGCATGTACCTGCTGAAGGACGCCGGCAAGCCGAAGAAGGGCGAGCTGCGCGTGCAGCTGATGGGCTCGGGCACGATCCTGCGCGAGGCGATCGCCGCGGCGGAGCTCCTGGACAAGGACTTCGGCGTCACCGCCGACATCTGGTCCTGCCCGAGCTTCACCGAGCTGCGCCGCGATGGTTACGACGTCGAACGCTGGAACCGCCACAACCCCGAGGCGAAGACGCCGCGCAAGGCCTACATCACCGAGCTGCTGGAGGGCCGCCAGGGCCCGGCGATCGCCGCCACCGACTACGTGCGCGCCTTCGCCGACCAGGTCCGCGCCTTCGTGCCGATGACCTACACCGTGCTGGGCACCGACGGCTTCGGCCGCTCGGACACGCGTGCCAACCTGCGCCGCCACTTCGAGGTCGACCGCTTCCACATCGCCCACGCCGCCATCGACGCGCTGGCGAAGGACGGCAGCATGACCGCCAAGGACGCGGCGCGGGCGCTGAAGCTCTACAGGATCGACACCGACAGGCCCAATCCGCTGCATGCCTGATCGCGGTGCGCCGGGGGACGGCCGTTCCCCGGCGCTCCCCGCGTGGAACAGGTCGCGGCCCGGGACACGGAGGCGAGCATGGACCAGCCCAGCATCACGATGTCGCGGGAGGCCCGCACCTTGCGCGTGGCCGTGCGCGGGGTAGCGTCCCTGGACGCGACCATCGCCTACTGGCGCGCGATCGTGGAGGAATCCCTCCGCGACCGCCCGGACTACATCCTGCTCGTCGACGAGCTGCGCGGGCCCGCGCTGGGCGAGGCGGAATGGCAGCAGCTGGTGGACATGCTGGTGGGCAAGGGCCTGGAAGCGGTGCGCATCGCGCACGTGAAGCCCAACGGGCTCGACGCCGTCGAGTACTGCGAGCTGTCCGCGCGCCAGCGCGGGTTCGAGGCCCGCGTGTTCACCGAAGAGCGCGCGGCCGCCCTCTGGCTGCGCTACGGCGAGCGACCGGACGACTGAGCCGCTACGCGCGCGCGATCAGCCCGCCGCGGCCGCCCGCATGCTGCCGGTCTCGACCATGCGCTGGTGCCACGACAGCGCCTCGCCCAGCAGGTGCGGCGTATGCATGCCGTGGCCGTCGCGGCAGGCGCGGTCGAAGTAGTCCTGCAGCATCGGGCGGAAATCGGGGTGGGCGCAGGTCTCGATGACGCGTTTCGCTCGCTGGCGCGGCGCCAGGCCGCGCAGGTCGGCCAGGCCCTGTTCGGTCACCAGCACCATGGTGTCGTGCTCGGTGTGGTCGACGTGGCTCACCATCGGCACGATGCCCGACACCTGGCCGCCGTTGGCGGTACTGGGCGACATGAACACAGACAGGTAGCCGTTGCGCGCGAAGTCGCCCGAGCCGCCGATGCCGTTCATGATCCGGCTGCCGGCGATGTGGGTGGAATTGACGTTGCCGTAGATGTCGGCCTCGATCATCCCGTTCATGGCGATGCAGCCCAGGCGGCGGATCACTTCCGGATGGTTCGAGATCTCCTGCGGCCGCAGCAGGATGCGGCTGCGGTAGAAGTCGACGTTGGCGTTGAATTCCGCGATGCCCGCCGGGCTGAGCGAGAACGAGGTCGCCGAGGCCATGCGCAGCGTGCCGTTCTTCAGCAGCTCGAGCATCCCGTCCTGGATGACCTCGGTGTACGCGGTGAGCCCCTGGTAGCCGCCCTCGGCGAGCCCGCCGAGCACCGCGTTGGCGATGTTGCCCACGCCCGACTGCAGCGGCAGCAGGTCGCGGGTGAGGCGGCCGCGATCGATCTCGTGCGAAAGGAAGTCGAGCAGGTGGCCGGCGATCCGCCGCGAGGCTTCGTCGGGCGCGCTGAAGGCGGAATTGCGGTCGGGCGCGTGGGTTTCGACCACGGCGACGACCTTGTCAGGATCAACGCGCAGCGAGGGTTCGCCGATGCGGTCGTCGGGATGCTCCAGCAGGATCGGCTTGCGATGCGGCGGCAGCGCGGTGCCGTAGTAGACGTCGTGCATGCCGTCCAGCGCGGCGGGCTGCCACGAGTTGACCTCGAGGATCACCTTGTCGGCCTGCTCCAGCCAGGTCTTGTTGTTGCCGACCGAGGACGAGGGCACGAGGCTGCCGTCCTCGCGGATGCCGGCCACCTCCACCACCGCCACGTCGATCTTTCCGAAGAAGCCGAACCAGGCGTGCTGGGCGACGTGGCTGAGGTGGATGTCGATGTAGTCGAGCGTGCCGGCGTTGATGCGCTCGCGCACCGCCGGGTCGGACTGGTAGGGCAGGCGCAGCTCCATGCCCTCCACCTTGGCCAGCGCGCCGTCGAGTTCGGGCGCGGTGGACGCGCCGGTGAGGACCTTGATGCGGAAGCGCTCGCCGGCGGCGTTGACCTGCTCGACGCGGGCGGCCAGCGCCTGCGGCACCGCCTTCGGGTACCCCGCGCCGGTGAATCCGCTCATCGCGACCGTCATGCCCGGGCGGATGGCGGCCGCGGCCTCCGCTGCCGAGGTGATGCGGTCCCGGAACAAGGGATGGCGGATGCGTTCGGACACGGCTCGGATCTCCACGGGACGATTCAAACGCTCATTTTACGCCCTGGTCCGGTGGGCCCGCGCCACGCAACGGGGATGCATCGGTGCGCAGAAAAAAGGGGCTCCCGATGGGAGCCCCTTCATCCGGTGGTGGAACTGCGAGATCAGCGGCCGTCACCGTCGGCATCGCCCGGGAGCCGGTTCTCGACGCGGTGCCAGGCATCCTTCACCGCACCCTTGGCCTGGGCCCAGCCGAGCTTCGATTCTCCGCGGGCCTGCTCCCAGCCGCGCTCCAGTTCGGACTCCGTCTGCGGCGACCAAGCGGCTTCAGGTCGCGACGCGCGCGCCTGCGTGCCGTAGCGGTAGGCCGGGCGGTAGTCGTCGAAGCCGTGGTCCTGGCTGTAGTAGTCGGTCTTGTTGTAGTTCTGCTCGTAGTGCCGGTCGGTGTCCTCGTACGCACCGTAGGTCCGCTGGGTGCGGTCGTAGGCATCGCGGACCGCGGGGCGTGCGGAGTCCCAGTCCAGGCTGGATTCGGCACGGGACTGCTCCCAGCGCTGCTTCAGCTGCGGCTCGGCCTCGCTCCAGTCGCGGGCACCGGCTTCGTTGCGGTACTCGGTGCCCATGCGATAGGCGGGGGCGTAGTCGCGGTCGAAGTCGCGGTCGGCCTGGTAGTAGTCACGCGACACGGCGCCTTCGCGCCAGTACTCGACCTCGGCCGTGGGATCCACGCGTTCGGCCAGGGCCTTGCCGCCGGCCGCGCCGCCCACTGCGCCGATGCCTCCACCCACAAGGGTGCCGATCGGTCCGAAGATGCTGCCGACCGCGGCGCCGGCGATCGCACCCGCGGTCCCGCCCGCGGCCACGCCGAGGGGGTGCGATCCGGGCGCGCCGGTAATCGGGTCGCGATTGGCATCGGGATTCGTGTCTCGGCGATCGTTCATGCCTGTACTCCTGCGTGGTTTGGGGGGAAGAGTGGCGACTATTGCGCGCTCGAGGTTCGCGCCGCGTGCAAACCGCGCGCAGGCCTGCGTAACAACTCCCATCCGTTCCTGCCGGGCACGCATCGGCGACAAAAAAACACCGGCGCGAGGCCGGTGTTTTCGTCCGGGCGCCCACGTGGGCGCGCGATCGGCCAGCTACTCGGTCGCGTCGACCGTCAGCCCGCTGGCGTCGACGTCCGTGACGCCTTCGATACCGGCGGCAATGCGCCTGGCCTCGTCCACCTGCGCCTGGCTGGCAACGTCGCCGCGCAGCGTCACCACCCCATTGACGGTTTCGACGTCGATTTCGAGGCCGGCGACATCCTCGTCCGCGAGCAGGCTGGTCTTGACCTTGGTCGTGATCCAGGTGTCGCCGACGGGCTGGTCGGAGTCCCCGGCGACGTGGCCGGCATGGGTCTTGGGGTCGTCATTGGCGATCGCGTGGCCGCCCGCCAGCAGCAGCGAGAGAGCGGTGGCCATCAGCGTGCCGTTCTGAATGCGGAGACTGGTCATCGGTGTACTCGCTATGTTCCGGGGGGAAGGCGATTCATACCGCCGGCAGCATCGACGCGGCGTGAGCAGGCGCACTTCACCATCCAGGCGCTCGCACTGGCCGTTTCGATCGCCGCCGCCGGCGGTGCAGCCGCGCAGCAGGCCGGCGACGCGATGACCGCGCCGCAGGTCCGCGCATCGCTCGAGTCGCAGGGCTATACCAATGTCAACGACGTCGAGTTCGACGACGGCGTGTGGAAGGCGGACGCGCGCAGCGCCGACGGCCAGCGCGTCGAGCTGCGCATCGACCCGGCCTCCGGCAAGGTCTATCCCGAGGACGCAGTGGCGCAGCTCGCCGAGGCCGACGTGCGTGCGAAGCTCAGCACCGCCGGCTACTCGAACATCCACGATGTGAAGTTCGACGACGGCATGTGGACCGCGGAGGCGGACGATGCGAACGGGCGCGAGCTGAAGCTCACGCTTGATCCCGACACGGGCAAGGTCGTCGGCAAGGACCGCGACTGAGCCCGGCCGCCGACAATGTGTAACGGATGCGGGGCGCCCGGTGGTGCCCCGCGTTCATTCCGCGTCGCGGAACCAGGGCTCGACGCGGCCGTTGACCTTCATCGTCATCGGGTTGCCGCGACGGTCGAGTGCGCGGCCGACGGCCACGCGGATCCAGCCCTCGCTCACGCAGTACTCCTCGACGTTGGTGCGTTCCTCGCCGTTGAAGCGGATGCCGATGCCGCGCGCCAGCGTGGCTTCGTCGTAGTGCGGGCTTCGGGGGTCGTTGCTGAGGCGGTCGGGCGGGGTCTGCGTCATGTCGGGTTCCATGCGGTCGTGCGCGGCGCCAGGCGCGGGCGGGCGCGGCGCAAGAGGATACTTGGCTGCCGCGCGCGCTGCAGCCTCAGGCCAGCGGCTTGCCTTCGGGGGCGCCGCGGCCCAGCAGGTCGGGCAGGGGCTCGCCATCGGCGACGAAGCCGAGCGCGACCGAGTTCAGGCAGTGGCGCTCGCCGGTGGGCGGCGGGCCGTCGGGGAAGACGTGGCCGAGGTGGCTGCCGCAGCGCGCGCAGGTCTCCTCGATGCGCACCATGCCGTGGCTGAGGTCGCGCACGTAGCGGATATGGGCGGGATCGAGCGGCGCGAAGAAGCTGGGCCAGCCGGTGCCGGAGTCGAACTTCGCGCTGGAGCGGAACAGCGGCAGGCCGCAGAGCCCGCAGGTGTAGGTGCCCTCGCGCCGGTTGTCGAGGAAGGCGCCGCAGAACGGCGCTTCGGTGCCGTGGGCAAGCAGCACGCGGCGCGCGTCCTCGTCGAGCGCCTCGACGAGCTGGCGGCGCCGCGCATCGTCGGGAGGACTGAGGTCGAAGGCGGTCATGCGGATCTCCTGCGTGGTTCCGCGTGCATTATCGCCCCTGCACCGCAGGCGCACGTCACGGCGCTTCGCGGCGTCCCTGGCGGCGGGCGTTGGCGATCACCGCGCGCATCTGCGCCCGGTCGCGGTGGCGCGAGATCGGCACCGCGCCCAGCTCGATCGCGCGCGCCCGCAGCTCCGCGGTCACGTCGTAGTGGGCACCGCTGGTGCGGTCTGGAAGGCGTGGCGCGGCATGCCCAGCGCGGCGGCGAAGGCGTGCAGCTCGTCCAGGGTGTCGGCCATCAGGTGCGCCCAGCGGTGGCCGCGCCACAGCGTGACCGCATCGTCGACGTAGACCGCCATCCGCTCAGCGTGTCCGGCGTGCGAGCTCGTCGCGCACCCAGGCATCGACCAGGCGTTTCTCGTGGCGCAGCGGATCGCCGCTGCCCACCGTGCCCGCCTGGCGGTGCAGGAAGCCGATGTCGCGCAGGCTGCGCTCGCCCGAGTCGGCCACGTCGCCCGATGCGTCGTACAGCGTGTACGACAGGTCGATGCGCGGCGGGTAGATGTCGCGGACGATCCGCACCCCGTCGCTGCGGCCCGCACCGGGCTCGAAGTCGCCGGCGAGTTCGATGTCGGTGATCACGACGTCAAGGCGCTCTCCGGGACCGAGCGCGCCTGCCGCGCGCTTGGCGAGATGGCGCGCGATGCCACGCACCCAGTCGCCGCGCTCGGCTTCGAAGCGGTTGCGGCTGTAGCGGATCTCGCTGAACGCGTGGGGGTCGGTCCACGACACCGTCACCGGCCCGTCGGCGTCGAGGCTGCGCGGGAGCTCGGGATCCGTGACCCGCGCAGCGAACGCCGGCACGACGAAGGCCGCGGCCAATGCGGCGGAGATCAGCGCGGTGGCCCAGTGGCGCGTGCGTGTCATGGGGATGTCCTCCGTTCCGGACGTCCCACGAGTCTGCGCCGCCGTTCCCGCAGCCGCAATGGACGCCATAACCGGCGTCCCGTCGCGTTCAGCGCGCAGCGTGGAATTTCACGCTGCATCGTCCGAGGTCCACGCAGGATCGCGGCCACCCGAACATCCGAGGTCCCGCCCATGCGACCAGCCACTCCGCTCGCCATCGCCCTGTCCGCCCTGCTGTCGATCGCCCTGCCGTCCGTTGCGCAGGAGAAGGAAGCTCCTGCGAAGGCCGCCGAGCATCCCGCCAACGACGCCGCGTCCACCACCGGCGAACACGCGATGCTGCGGGCGCAGGTGCTGCTGGAGCGCGCGCGCTTCTCGCCTGGCGAAATCGATGGCGAGGGCGGCACGAACACGCGGCGCGCGATCGCCTCGTTCCAGCGCAGCCGCGGCCTCGATCCGCATGGCGAGCTCGACGCGCCCACGTGGCAGGCGCTGGGCGAGGACGCGGCACCGGTGCTGGTGGAGTACGCGATCACCGCCGCCGACGTGGCCGGACCGTTCCGCAAACTGCCTGACGGGATGATGGAGCGGGCCGAACTCGAGGCGCTCGGCTACGAGAGCGCGGCCGAGGCGCTGGGCGAACGCTTCCATGCCAGCCCTGCGCTGCTGCAGCGCCTCAATCCGGGCAAGGACCTGTCCGCGGCGGGCACGACCATCATGGTGCCGGGCGTGGCGACGGCCGCGCCGCTGCCGGAGATCGCGCGCGTGGTCGTCGACAAGTCGGATTCGGTGGTGCAGCTGCTGGCCGCCGATGACCGGGTGGTGGCGCAGTTCCCGGCCTCGACCGGCAGCGAGCACGATCCGCTGCCGATCGGCGAGTGGACCATCAAGGGCGTCGCGCGCGACCCGACCTTCCACTACAACCCGGACCTCTTCTGGGACGCCGATCCCTCGCACGCCAAGGCCACGCTTGCGCCGGGCCCGAACAATCCGGTCGGCGTGGCCTGGGTCGACCTGTCGAAGGAGCACTACGGCATCCACGGCACGCCCGAGCCGGGCAAGGTCGGCAAGACCGATTCGCACGGCTGCATCCGTCTCGCCAACTGGCACGTCACCCTGCTGGCCGACGCGGTGAAGCCGGGCATGCCGGCGGTGCTGCAGGAGTAGCCGGTGCGTCATGTCGCCATCGTGCTCGCGGGGCTGCTGCTGGCGGCCGCCGCGTACTACCTGGCGATGCCGCGCGCCGAGCGCGGCCGCATCGTGCAGGTGTCGCCCACCGTGGCGGCGCCTGTGCCGGCAGCGGATCGGGACGCGCGCGCGGGCGATGCAGCGGTGCAGTCGGAGGTTGACGATGCCCGAGACAGCCGCGTCGACCGCACCCGCGCCGTCGATGCGGCCACCCCGGTCGCTGCCACGGATCCCGCACCCGAAGCCCGGCCGGCCGCCGTCGCGGCGCCGCCGGCAGCAGTCGCGCTGCCGTCAGGCCTGGTGGTGCCGGTGCAGGGCGTCGCGCCGTCGTCGCTCGCGCCGACGTTCGACGACGACCGCGGCGAGGGGCGCGTGCACGAGGCGCTCGACATCATGGCGCCGGCCGGCACGCCGGTGCTGGCGGTCGCCGATGGCCACGTGGAGAAGCTGTTCGACAGCGACCGCGGCGGGCTGACGATCTACCAGTTCGAGCCCACGGGCCGCTACGCGTACTACTACGCGCACCTGGAGCGCTATGCGCCGGGTCTCGAGGAAGGTGCCACGCTGCGCCAGGGCGAGGTCATCGGCTACGTCGGCAGCAGCGGCAACGCCGATCCCGCCGCACCGCACCTGCACTTCGCGATCTTCCTGCTCGGCCCCGAAAAGCGCTGGTGGGAGGGCACGCCGATCGACCCCTGGCCGCTGCTCTCCGGCCGCGCGCCCTGACCGGGCGTGGTGCTCAGCGCAGCAGCGGCTCCAGCGCGGGCCAGACGTGGCCGGCGATGGCGGGCTGGGCTTCAGCGGTGGGGTGCAGGTTGTCGTCCATGAAGTTGCCGCGGTCGGCCGCGACCGGCTCGAGCAGGAACGGCAGCAGTTCGACGTCGAAGAACGCGGCGAGGTCGCGATAGGTCTGCTCGAAGCCGCGGGTGTAGTCGGGGCCCAGGTTCGGCGGCATGCGCATGCCGACCAGCAGCACGCGCGCGCCGACGTGGCGCGAGGCGCCGATCATCCGCGCCAGGTTGCGCCGCAGCTCGGGCAGCGGCAGGCCGCGCAGGGCGTCGTTGGCGCCGAGCGCGATCACCACCACGCCGGGCCGGTGCCGGAGCACTTCTTCGACCACGCGCGCCGAGCCGCCGGCGCTGGTCTCGCCGCTGATGCTGGCGTTCACCACCTGCCAGCCGGGGTGTTCGCGGGCCAGGCGCTCGCCGACCATCGTCACCCAGCCCTGGTCCGCGCGCAGGCCGTAGGCGGCCGAGAGCGAGTCGCCCATCACCAGCACCGTGCGCGGGGCCGTGGCCTGATGCGCCGTCGCCGCGGGCCCGGCGGTGGCCGCGGTCTGCGCCAGCGCGCCCGCCGCGGACAGCAGCAGGCCTGCACCAATGGCACATTGCAGCCAGCGCCGTGGCGCCCGGTATCCTGACCTCATCCCGCGACTCCTCGTTCCGTCCATCGATCGCGACCGGCCCCACCGGTCGCCGCGGCGGACATCATGCCCCGATGAAGGACCCCATGGCTGACTCGTCCCGAACCCCCGCCGCGCCGGCGCTGTCCGCCACCGCACTCGGCAAGCGCGTGCAGCTGCCCGGCGGCGAGCTGGTGATCCTCGACGGCGTGGCCTTCGCCATTGCGCGTGGCGAAAGCGTGGCCATCGTCGGACCTTCGGGCTCGGGCAAGAGCACGCTGCTGTCGCTGCTGGCCGGGCTGGACGCGCCGACGGCGGGCTCGGTGGAGATCGACGGCGCACCGCTGTCGACGCTCGACGAGGACGGCCGCGCCCGCGTGCGTGCCGAGAAGGTCGGCTTCGTGTTCCAGAACTTCCAGCTGCTGCCGTCGCTGACCGCGCTGGAAAACGTGATGCTGCCGCTGGAGCTGCGCGGCGACGCCGACGCCGAAGGCCCGGCGCGCACGATCCTGGCCCGCGTCGGCCTCGGCGAACGCCTGGGCCACTATGCGCGTCAGCTGTCCGGCGGCGAGCAGCAGCGCGTGGCGGTGGCGCGCGCCTTCGTCACCGACCCCTCGCTGATGTTCGCCGACGAGCCCACGGGCAACCTCGACACCGCGACCGGGCAGGCGATCATCGAGCTGCTGTTCGCGCTCAACCAGGACGCCGGCACCACGCTGGTGCTGGTCACGCATGACGAGCACCTCGCCGCACGCTGCCGGCGCACGCTGCGCATCGAGGGCGGGCGGCTGGTGGCGGACTCCGGGCGCGCCGAATGAGGCTCGCCGGACTGGCCTGGCGGCAGATGCGCCGCGACCTGGCCTCGGGCGACGTGCGCATCCTGCTGGCCGCGCTGGTGCTGGCGGTCGTGGCGGTGACCGCGGTCGGCTTCGTCACCGACCGCGCCGCGCGCGCGCTGGCGCTGGAGGCCAACCGGCTGCTCGGCGGCGACGCGGTGTTGCGCGGCGACGCGCCGATCCGCGGACCCGCGCGCGAGGCCGCCGAAGCCGCGGACCTGCGCATGGCCGACACGGTCGAGCTCGACACCATGGTGCGGGTGGGCCGCGGCAGCGATGCGCAGCTGAAGCTGGGCGAGTTGCGCGCGATCGGCGAGGGCTTCCCGCTGCGCGGCGAATACCGCATCAGCGGCGCCGACGGCGTCGAGCGCGCGGCCCCTGGCGTGCCCGCGCCGGGCACCCTGTGGATGAGCCGCGGCGGCGCCGACACCCTGGGCGCGCGCGTCGGTGACATCGTCGGCATCGGCACGCAGGAACTCCGGCTGGAAGCGCTGGTGGTGCAGGAGCCCGACGCCGCGCTGGACTACTTCAACGTCGCGCCCAAGGTCTTCATCCATCCCGACGACCTCGCCGCCACGGGCCTGGTGCAGGAAGGCAGCCGCGTCCGCTACCGGCTGGTGGTGGCCGGCGAGGCGGGCGCGGTGGAACGCTTCACCGCGACCGCCCGTGACAACCTCGCGCGCGGCCAGCGCCTGGAAACCGCAGCCGACGCGCGCCCCGAGATCCGCTCCGCGCTGGACCGCGCGGGCCGCTTCCTCGGGCTCGCAGCGCTGGTGTCGGTGGTGCTGGCGGCGGTCGCGGTGGCGATGGCCGCGCGCCGGCACAGCGCGCGCCACCTGCAGGGCGCGGCGGTGATGCGCTGCCTGGGCGCCAGCCAGGCCACGCTGGCCGGGATCCACGTCGGCGAACTGCTGATGCTGGGGCTGCTCGCCTGCAGCGTGGGCGTGGCCGTCGCCTGGGCGCTGCAGTGGGCGATCGGCGGCTGGCTGGCCGGCATGCTCGGCATCGCGATCCCGCCGGCGGGCGTGCTGCCGGCGCTCGGTGGCTACGGCGTGGGCCTGGTGGTACTGCTGGCCTTCGCCGCGCCGCCGGTGCTGGCGCTGCGCCGGGTGCCGGCGCTGAGCGTGCTGCGCCGCGACCTCGACCCCACCGAACCCGCCGCGCTGCTGGTACTCGTCGCCGGCATCGCCGGCATCGGTGCGCTGCTGTGGTGGCAGGCGGGTTCGCCGGCGCTGGCGCTGGCGATGCTGGCCGGCATCGCGCTGACCCTCGGCGCGCTGGCGCTGCTGGCCTGGCTGATGATCCTGGCCGTGCGCCGCCTGCGCACCCGCCTGCGCGGCAGCGCGCGCTACGGGCTGGCCAACGTCAGCCGCCGCGCCGGCACCAGCATCGCGCAGGTCTCCGCGCTCGGGCTCGGGCTGATGGCGCTGCTGCTGCTGACCTTCGTGCGCACCGACCTGCTGGCGCGCTGGCAGCTGGCGCTGGCGGAGGAGGCGCCCAACCGCTTCATCGTCAACGTGCAGCAGGACCAGATCGACGGCGTCGCCGCGGTGGCGGCGGGGCAGGGCCTGGCGGCGCCGGTGCTGTATCCGATGGTGCGCGGGCGCCTGGCCACCCACAACGGCGTGCCGGTGAGCGGCGCCGACTACGCGGCCGAAGGCGATGGCGCCGACGAGGAGTCCCGCCGTGCGCAGCGCCGCGCCGACCGCGAGTTCAACCTCTCCACTGCGCGCGAGCTGCGCGACGACAACCGCGTGACCGCCGGCGAATTCTGGGGCAGCGATGGCGCCGATGGCGTGGAGCTGTCGGTCGAGGAAGGCTTCGCGCAATCGCTCGGCTGGGCGCTGGGCGACCGCGTCGCCTTCGACATCGCCGGGCGCCGCATCGAGGGCCGGGTCACCAGCCTGCGCGAGGTCGAGTGGGAAAGCTTCCGCCCGAACTTCTTCGTGCTGTTCTCGCCGGGCGCGCTCGACGGTTACCCGGCCAGCTGGATCACCGCCGTCAGCGTGCCGCAGGGCGATACCGCGTTCACGCGCGAACTGGTGCAGCGCTATCCGAACGTGTCGGTGATCGACGTCGATGCCGTGCTCACGCAGGTGCGCAATACCGCCGACCAGGTGTCGACGGTGGTGGAGGTGGTGTTCTGGTTCGCGCTGGCCGCGGGCCTGCTGGTGCTGCTGGCGGCGATCAGCGCCAGCCAGGACGAGCGCCTGCTCGAAGGCGGGGTGATGCGCGTGCTCGGCGCCAGCCGCCGGCAGCTGCGGCTGGCGCAGGCCTCGGAGTTCGCGATGATCGGCCTGCTGTCGGGCCTGGTGGCCGCGGTGGCGGCGACCCTGCTGGCGGGCGTGGTGGCCACGCGGGTGTTCGGCCTGCCGTGGACGCCCGACATCGGCATGGCCGTGGCGGGCGGGCTGGCCGGGATGGCGGCGGCGCTGGTGGCCGGGCTCTGGGCCACGCGGCGCGTGCTGGACGCGCCGCCGGCCGTGACCCTGCGCGAGCTGCAGGGCTGAGCGCGGGGCCGGGCGCGCCTCAGGCGCCGACGCGCTCGGGTTCGGCGTCGAAGCGGCGCGCGTAGTCGCGTTCGTCGGCGATCGCGATCACGTCGTCGTCGGCGCTGTCGGGTGCGCCGTAGACCGCGTAGACGACCTCGTCGCCGCGGCGTCCGACCTGCTGCAGCCGGTAGCGCGACTGGCCGCCGCCGGTGTTGGGCGGATAGTGGGTGGGGGGCGTGTCGGCCTCGATGTCGAGCTCGCTGTTGTCGACGGGGCCGCCGACGAAGAGTGCGCGCATAGGCGGTTCCTCTGTGCTGCATGGGGGAGGCCGATGCTGGCAAACCCCACATTCGCTCGCGATGAAGCAGGCGTTCTCGCGGCGTGCAGGCCGGCGGCGGCACTACAATCACGGCCTGTTCCCGCACCGGATCCACGATGGCCCTGCATGGCGATCCCGCCCTCGACGCGCTGATGCATCCCTTCGCCGAGGGCGAGCTGGCGCGAGTGCCGGGCGCGCTGTTCCTGCGCGCCCGCGCAGGTGCGGCCCTCGCCGTGGACCAGTGGCCGGGACTGGACTGCGAAGCCCCGTTCAGGCCCGACGCCGAGGCGCTGGCGCGCGCGGGATTCACCGTTGCCGATGAAGCGGTGGCATCTGGCGCGGGCGGCGGCGACGCCGGGCGGCCGCTGGTGCTGCTGCTTCCACCCCGCCAGCGCGACGAGGCGCGGGCGCTGTTCGCCGAAGCGCTGGCGCGCGCGGCGCCCGGCGCGATGGTGGTGGCCAGCGTCGCCAACGACGCCGGTGCGAAAACCGCCGAAGCCGACTTCGCCCGCATCGCCGGCCCGGTGACCACGCGCAGCAAGCACAAGTGCCGCGTGTTCCGGGCGCGTGCCGGCCAGCCGGGCGGCGATCCCGCGCTCGCCGCACAGTGGCGCGGGCTCGACGCTCCCAGGCAGGTGGCCGGGGGGCGCTTCCTGAGCCGCCCCGGCGTCTTCGCCTGGGACCGCATCGACGCCGCCTCGGCCCTGCTCGCGCACCATCTGCCGGCCGACCTGGCCGGCCATGCCGCGGACCTCGGCGCCGGCTACGGCTACCTGTCCGCCGAACTGCTCGACCGCAGCCCCGGCATCGTCGCGCTCGACGCCTTCGAGGCCGACGCGCGCGCGCTGGCGATGGCGCGCCACAACCTGGCCGGCGCCGCGTCGCGCGCCACGCTCGCATTCCACTGGCACGACGTGACCGCCGGCGTGCCCGGACGCTACGACGTCGTGGTCACCAACCCGCCGTTCCACGCCCCCGACGGCCGCGAGCGCCCCGACATCGGCCGCGCCTTCATCGCCGCCGCGGCTGCGGCGCTGCGGCCGGGCGGCCGCCTGTGGCTGGTCGCCAACCGCCACCTGCCCTACGAACAGGCGCTGGGCGCCGGCTTCGGCGAAGCGCGGCTGGTGGCGCAGCAGGGCGGCTTCAAGGTCGTGGAAGCGGTGAAGGCCGCGGCCGCACGCAGCGGACGCCCCGCGCGATGAAGCTGGTCAAATCGCTTGCCAACCTCGGCTACGGCAGCCGCAAACAGGTCGCCCTGATGTTCCGCGAGGGCCGCGTCACCGACGCCGCCGGCGAGGTGCTCTACGCCGACGACGCGCCTGCGTGGGACGACGTGCACGTGGACGGCGAGCCGCTGGATCCGCCGCCCGGCCTGCTGCTGATGCTGCACAAGCCGGCCGGCTACACCTGCTCGACGAAGGACCGCGGCCGCCTGGTCTACGACCTGCTGCCGCCGCGCTTCGCGCACCGTTCGCCGACGCTGTCCACGGTCGGCCGCCTGGACCGCGAGACCAGCGGCCTGCTGCTGCTGACCGATGACGGCCAGCTGCTGCACCGGATCATCTCGCCGAAGTCGAAGCTGCCCAAGGTCTACGACGCGACCCTGGCCGAACCGCTGCGCGGCGACGAGGCCGCCATCTTCGCCAGCGGCACGCTGATGCTGGAATCCGAGAAGACGCCGCTGCTGCCGGCGGAACTCGAGGTCGTGTCGCCCACCCGGGCGCGGCTGACCCTGCACGAGGGCCGGTACCACCAGGTCCGCCGCATGTTCGCCGCCGTCGGCAACCACGTCGCCGCCCTGCACCGCAGCCGCGTCGGCGGCCTGTCGCTCGGCGACCTGCCCGAGGGCGAGTGGCGGATGCTCGACGAGTCCGCTCGCACGCAGCTTTTCGCCTGAGAAGCAGTACTGCCTGACTGCATGCCGCAGGATCCGGCTGGCGGGGGGAGTGCTCCGCCCCGCCGCCAGCCATCCATGGCTGGAAGCGGGGGCGTGGGCCATCCATGGCCCACTCTCCGCACTCCCCCCGCCATCCGGCTCCTGCACCACCGTCTTCGCGCTTCCGTGCGAGAAGCAACAGCCGCCGCACCGCCGCCCGGGCGGCGAGCCACCTTCTCCGTTTCGTGACGGCTCACCGGGGCTTCCTCTCAACGTGAAGCCTGGACTTGCGGACGCCAAACTCCCCGAAGCCGCGATCACCGGACTTGCGGAAGCGGGACTCTCCGGGGGGAGCATGGACAGCGCACAAGGACGTGCGCGGAAGGCGAATCAGCCATGGATGGCTGCTTCGCCGGTCCATGCTCCCCCCGGAGAGGCACGCGCCCTACCCGAAGCCGGCGCCTCTACTCTGGATCCGTCCCTTGGAGCAGCTCGCGCCAGCCCTCGTGCCCCAGCTTCTGCAAGGTCTCGACGTTGCGCTCGACGATGGCGTCCGGATCCGGAAACGCCTCCACCACCCGCGACACGCTGTCCTCGCGCAGCAGGTGCAGCGTCGGCCACGGCGAGCGGTTGGTGAAGTTCGCGATGTCGTCGGGAGCGCTGTCGGCGAACTGGTACTGCGGATGGAAACTCGCCACCTGCAGCACGCCTTCGAGGCCGAGCTCCGCCACCAGCGCATCGGCAGCGTCGAGGAAATCGTTGTAATCGAGGAAGTCGCCCAGCACCTGCGGATGCACGATCAGCGTCGTATCGACCTCGGCAGCCGGCGTATCGCGCAGGCGCACCAGCTCCTCGCCCAGCTCCGCGAGCAGCGCCGCCTCGTCACGCGCCTCGCTCAGCACCATCCGCACCTGGCCCTTGTTCACCACCGCCTTGGCGAAGGGACAGAGGTTGAGCCCGATGACGGCGCGCTCCATCCAGCGGCGTGTTTCTTCGATCGGATCCATTGCGTTCACCTCGGGCGTTGCCCCGGACCTGTGGGAGCGGCCGCGATCGCAGCCATGGCTGCTCCCACAAACAACGAGGCGCGGTCAGTCGCGGAAATTGTCGAACTGCAGCGGCAGCTCGAAGTCCCCCGCGCGCAGCAGCGCCATCACCGCCTGCAGGTCGTCGCGCTTCTTGCCGGTCACGCGCAGCTTGTCGCCGTTGACCTGGCTGTCGACCTTCAGCTTGGCGGCTTTGATCTCGCCCTGGATCTTCTTCGCCAGCTCGCGCCCGATGCCCTGCTTGACCGTGATTTTCTGCCGCGCGCCCGCGACGTTGCTCTCGACGTCGCCGAATTCCAGGCAGCGGGTATCGATCTTCCGCGCCGCCAGCCGCGCGCGCAGGATGTCGGTCATCTGCTGCAGCTGGAAGTCGCTGGGCGCGCGCTGGGTGATCACCGCGTCCTCGCGCTCGAAGGCGGCGTCAACGCCCTTGAAATCGAAGCGCGTGGACAGCTCGCGGTTGGCCTGGTCGACGGCGTTGGTGAGTTCGTGGGTGTCGACTTCGGACACGATGTCGAAGGACGGCATGGCGCGCATTCCAGCTGTGAAAACGGAGGCTCAGGGTACCGCAACCCGATGGCTGCGGCCCCGCGTCAGGCATCATGGGCGCCTGATCCATCCAGCCTCCGGACGCCCATGCACAAGACCATCCGCCTTGCCGCCGCAGCAGCGGCCCGTTCCGGAGGCTGAGGCGCGATGGATCCGCTCAATCCGGGCCCGGCCGGCGACGGGGCAGCCGAAGCCCATGCTGCGCGCGACCACCGCCGTGGCGTGGTCGCGATGCTGTTCGCGGTCGCCGTGCTGTGCGTGATGGACGCCTGCATGAAGCAGCTCGCCGGGCACTATCCGCCAATGCAGGTCGCGGCGCTGCGCGGGGCGGTGGGGCTGCCGCTGGTGCTGGCCTGGGCGCTGGCGACCACGGGGCTGCGCCCGCTGTTGCGCGTGCACTGGCCACTGCACCTGCTGCGCGGCGTGCTTGGCGTGCTGTTCCTGTCGTGCTTCGTGGGCGGCCTGCGCGACCTGCCGATGTCGACCGCCTATGCCATCAGCTTCGTCGGCCCGCTGCTGGTGACCGCGATGGCGGTGCCGCTGCTGCGCGAGCACGTGGGCCCGCGGCGCTGGACCGCGATCGTGGTCGGCATCCTCGGCGTGCTGGTGGTGCTGCGCCCGGGCGGCGAGGGCGTGCTGACCCGTCCCGGCCTGCTGGTGCTGTTCGGCACCGTCTGCTACGCCGGGTCGGTGGTGACCGTGCGCATGCTGGCGCAGCGCGACAGCGCGCAGGCGCTGGTGTTCTGGTTCCTCGGCATGGTGGCCGTGGGTGCCGGCCTGCTGGCCTGGCCGGAGTGGGTTCCGCTGCGCGCGGCGGATGCCTGGCTGCTGGCCGGGGTCGCGGTCTCCGGCACCCTTGGCCAGGTGGCGTTGACGCATGCGTTCCGGCTCGGAGAGGCCTCGCTGATCGCGCCGCTGGAATACACCGCCCTGGTCTGGGTGGTGCTGCTCGACGTGGTGCTGTGGGGCGTGCTGCCGGACGGCATGACCTGGCTGGGCGCCGCGATCATCGTCGTCAGCGGGCTGTACCTGATGCGCCGCGAGCGCGTGGTGCGTGGACGGCCCGCGCCCGTCGAAGACGCCGGCCCCTAGCGCGCGCCGGCGGATGCCGGAAAAGGAAGCGGGCCCGCAAGGGGCCCGCTCCGGTCAGGCGATGGCTGGCGCCGCGCTGCGGCGCAGCCCGGATCAGAAGCGCGCGCCGATGCCCACGCCCACCATCACCGGGTCGAGCTTGGCGTCGCCGGCCTTCTCGCCACCGATGTGCACGTCGGAATCGGCCTGGAAGTAGCGCGCGTCGGCGCGGGCGAACCAGGTCGGGCTGATGTTGACGTCCATGCCGACCGTCGCCACCGCGCCCTTGGCGGTCTCCACGCCCACGCGCTGGCCGGCGGCCGTCGGCGTTTCGCTGTCGTAGTTGGTCTCGTGGTAGCCCAGGCCCACGAACGGACGCACGATGCTGTCCTGGGTGCCGAAACGGTACTGGCCGCTCAGCGAATAGGGCTGCGCGTCCACGCTGCCCGCCTTGCCGGCGGCGGTGTTGACGCGCTGGCCGTAGCTGTCGGCGGCCCAGGCTTCGACGCCCCAGTTGTCGGTGATGTGGTAGGTGACGCCCAGCGTCGGCGTGCCTTCGCCGTCGAACTGCGTGCGGGTGCCGGCGATCTCGGGGTTGCGCGTGGGCTCGACCAGCGAATAGCCGGCGGTCACGGAGACGCGCTTCTCGGGGGCGTTGTCCTGGGCGAAGGCCGACGGCGCGATGGCCAGGGCCAGCGCCGCGGGGACCAGGATCCTGGTGATGGGGGCAATGCGGGACATGGGGGATCTCCTCGTTACTTGCATATGGGCCCCGGGGAGTGGGGCGCCGCCACCCTATCGATGCGCGCATGAATCACGCTTGTCGCGGAGGCGGGATCCAGGGGAACTTCTGCACGCGCGGTTCATACGCCGCACGCGGCGTCGACGGCGGTGAACCGGGCATGACCCGCCGGCAGCCGCGGCGTGTCGGGGCTGCGGCCGTCCCGGCGCCGCGGCAGGGCGTCCGGGGCGAGGTTGGCGCGTGCATCGCGCGGGGCCACAATAGCTGTCCGCCCGAACGTCCGTGGAGATCCCCCGATGGCCAGCCCCCAGGAAGCGCGTGTCCCCGACATCGGAGGCTTCGACGATGTGCCGGTGATCGAGGTGCTGGTCGCTGCCGGCGACACCGTCGCCAAGGACCAGAGCCTGATCACGCTCGAATCCGACAAGGCCACGATGGAAGTGCCGGCGCCGTTCGCGGGCGTGGTGCGCGAGGTCAAGGTCAAGGTGGGCGACACGCTGTCCGAGGGCGGGCTGGTGGCCCTGATCGAGCCGGCCGGCGATGCCGCCGCGGATTCCGCGCCGGCCGCCTCCGAGGCCACGACGCCACCGAAGGCCGGGTCCGGCGACGCGCCGCGCGCCCAGCCCGAGGCCGCCGCGGCGACCACCCGCGCGGCCGAGACCGGATCCCGGGTGGAGCCGGTGTCCGTGCCGGCGCAGCCCGACAACATCGCCAGGGCCTCGATCGACCGCGAGCCCCCGGGCGGCCCGGACCGCGCGGCTCCGCCGCGGGTCCTCGATGCCGACGCCGTGATGCCCGACAAGGTGCCCTATGCCAGCCCCGCGGTGCGCCTGTTCGCGCGCGAGCTCGGCGTCGACCTTAAGCAGGTGTCCGGCAGCGCCCGCGGCGGCAGGATCACGAAGGAGGACGTGCAGAAGTTCGTGAAGTCGGCGCTGGCCGGCGGCGTGTCCGCGGGCGGCGCGGTCGCGGCCGGTGGCGGGCTCAACCTGCTGCCGTGGCCGAAGGTGGACTTCTCGAAGTTCGGCGAGGTGGAGGAGCAGCCGCTGACCCGCATCCAGAAGATCAGCGGCGCCAACCTGGCGCGCAACTGGGCGATGATTCCGCACGTCACCCAGCACGACGACGCCGACATCACCGACCTCGAAGCGCTGCGCGTCGCGCTGAACAAGGAGAACGAGAAGGCGGGGATCAAGCTCACCATGCTCGCCTTCATCATGAAGGCGGTGGTCGCGGCGCTGCAGAAGTACCCGCAGTTCAACGCCTCGCTCGACGCCTCGGGCGAGACGCTCATCCTCAAGAAGTACTTCCACATCGGTTTCGCCGCCGACACGCCCAACGGCCTGGTGGTTCCGGTGGTGCGCGACGTCGATCGCAAGGGCATCAACGAGATCGCGCAGGAAACCGCCGCGCTGGCGAAGAAGGCGCGCGAAGGCAAGCTCGGCCCGGCCGACATGTCCGGCGGCTGCTTCTCGATCAGTTCGCTCGGCGGCATCGGCGGCACCAGCTTCACGCCGATCGTCAATGCGCCGGAAGTGGCGATCCTGGGCGTGTCGAAGTCGGCGATGCAGCCGGTCTGGAACGGCGAGAAGTTCAAGCCGCGGCTGGTGCTGCCGCTGTCGCTGTCCTATGACCACCGGGTGATCGACGGTGCCGCGGCGGCGCGCTTCACCGCCCATCTCGCACAGCTGCTCGGCGACATGCGCCGGGCCATGCTCTGAGGACGCGGCCATGGCGAACACGATCGAAGTGAAGGTGCCCGACATCGGCGGTTTCGACGATGTGCCGGTGATCGAAGTGCTGGTGGCGGTCGGCGACACCGTCGCCGTCGACCAGGGCCTGGCGACGCTGGAGTCGGACAAGGCGACGATGGAAGTGCCCTCGTCGGCCGCCGGCGTGGTGCGCGAGCTGCGCATCAAGGTCGGTGACAAGGTCGCCGAAGGCAGCGTCGTGCTGGTGCTCGAGGTGGAAGGCGAGGGCGGCGGCGACGCGCCCGCGCCGGCCAAGGGTGGCGCGGCGCCGGACGATGCGAAGGCCCAGGCGAAGGCCGACGCCCCGGCCGCTGCGCCCACCGCAGGCGCTTCGGCGGACGCGGGCCCCGGCAAGCCGCCGGTCGCGCGCTCGCATCGCGCGCCGGCCGAGCCGGATGCGCCCGCGGCGCCCCCGTCCAGCGGCCGCAAGGCCGACGTCGAATGCCGCATCGTCGTGCTCGGCGCCGGGCCCGGCGGCTACACCGCCGCGTTCCGCGCCGCCGACCTCGGCCTCGACACCGTGCTCGTCGAGCGCTATCCGGAGCTGGGTGGCGTCTGCCTCAACGTCGGCTGCATCCCGTCGAAGGCGCTGCTGCACGCGGCCGACGTGATCGACCAGGCCGCCCACGCCGGTGCCTTCGGCGTCGACTTCGGCAAGCCGAAGATCGATATCGACAAGCTGCGCGGCTACAAGGACGGCGTGGTCGGCCAGCTCACCAAGGGCCTGGCCGGCATGGCCAAGCAGCGCAAGGTGCGCGTGCTGCAGGGCACCGGCCGCTTCGTGTCCGCCAACGAGATCGAAATCACCGGCGACGACGGCAAGACGCAGCTGCTGCGCTTCGAGCAGTGCATCATCGCCGCCGGTTCGCAGGCGCTGAAGCTCCCGGGCTTCCCCTGGGACGATGGCCGCGTCATGGACTCCACCGATGCGCTGCAGCTGGCCGACGTGCCGAAGAAGCTGCTGGTGGTCGGCGGCGGCATCATCGGCCTGGAAATGGCGACGGTGTACCGCGGACTGGGCAGCGAGGTGACCGTGGTCGAACTCGCCGACCAGCTGATCCCCGGCGCCGATCGCGACCTGGTCAAGCCGCTGGCCGACCGCCTGAAGAAGCAGGGCGTCAGCGTCCACCTGAAGACGAAGGTCGTCGAGGCCAAGGCCGCGAAGAAGGGCATCGACGTCGCGTTCGAGGGCGACAGCATCCCCGACGGCAAGCTCTACGACCGCGTGCTCGTGGCCGTGGGCCGCGCGCCGAACGGGAAGAAGATCGACGCGGAGAAGGCCGGCTTGCGCGTGGGCGAGCGCGGCTTCATCGACGTCGACGCGCAGATGCGCACCAGCGCGCCGCACATCTTCGCCATCGGCGACATCGTCGGCCAGCCGATGCTGGCCCACAAGGCGACGCACGAGGGCAAGCTGGCCGCGGAAGTGGCCGCCGGCGAGAAGAAGGAATGGGTCGCGCGGGTGATTCCCTCGGTGGCCTATACCGATCCGGAGATCGCCTGGGTGGGCGTCACCGAGAACGAGGCCAAGGCGAAGGGGCTCAAGGTTGGCGTCGGCAAGTTCCCGTGGGCGGCCAGCGGCCGCGCCATCGGCCTGGCGCGCACCGAAGGCTTCACCAAGCTGGTGTTCGACGAGGCCACGCAGCGCGTGGTCGGCGCCGGCATCGTCGGTGTGCACGCGGGCGAGCTGATCTCCGAGGCCGCGCTGGCGATCGAGATGGGCGCGGAAGTGGGCGACATCGCCCACACCATCCATCCGCACCCGACGCTGGGCGAATCGGTGGCGATGGCCGCCGAGGTCTACGACGGCACCATCACCGACCTCTACATCCCGAAGCGCAAGTAGGCCGGCCGCGCGCCGGCCGCGCCTCCCCGCCCCGTCCCCGGGGTGGGGCGGCAGGCCGCATCCGGCGCGCCGGTGTGACCGCGCGCACATCGACGCCGTCACTGCGTCGCGTTTCCCGCCCCCTTAGGGCCGACCCCATCTGGCGCCTTCCCCCCGCGGCCGCGTATCCGGTAGCGGCGGGCGCGATCGCGCGCCCGCTGGTCCGGTTCCGGGAACGGGGGGAGCCAAGCGCCAGAGGCGCAACGAGGGGTCGAGATGAAGATTCGGAACAGTCATGGGGCAGTGCTGCTGTTGTCCACCGCGCTGGCCGCTGCGGGGGCGTCGGCGGGTGAATCGCGGGTCATGCAGTGGGACGCCGGGGACGACGTCGCCGCCGCGAAGCAGGAAGCGGCGATGGACGAGCGCCTGCGCAACGAGGAAGTGCGCCTGCGCGCCGAGCGCGCCGCCTATCCCGCGTACTTCAAGCGCGCCTACGCCGCGTATCCGCAGCTTCCGCGCGGCACGCTGGAGGCCATCGCCTACGTGCAGAGCCGCTGGCAGAACGTGCGCGCCGACGAGTCGGGCGCGATGGCCGATCACGGCCACATGCCCGCGGCGCACGGCGTGATGGGCCTGTATGCCGGCGATGGCTTCGCCGACCAGGTGGGCGAGGCCGCGGGGCTGCTCGGCGTGCCGGCCGAGCGCGTCAGGCTCGACCCGGCCACCAGCATCATGGCGGCCGCGGCGCTGCTGGACCGGCAGCTGCGTGGCCATGACGCCAGGGATCCCGCGGCGCTGGCCTCGGCGCTTGCGCGCTATGCGGGCTTCTCCGCGTCGCCTGCCGGCGGCGCGATCGACGACTACGCGCGCGCCAGCTTCGCCTTCGACGTGCTGCTGGCTCAGGACCGCGGCATCGACGAGAAGGGCATGGTGGTGCCGCAGAAGGCCGTGGAGTGGGAGCGCGCCTTCGACCTCGACATGCTGGTGCGCCTGCAGGCGCCGTTCGTGCGCCTCGACGTCGAGGGCGACCGCATCGAGGTCGACGGCTACGCCATCGATCCGGTCAGCGAGCAGCTGGTGCGGACGCCGTCGAAGAAGGACGGCGGCGACGGCAGCGTGCGCGCGCAGAGCACCGACTACGGCCCGGCGATCTGGAACCCGGCGCACTCGACCAACTACAACGCCTCGCGCAGCGCCGCGGTCAGCGCGGTCACCCTGCACACCGCGCAGGGCAGCTACGCCGGCACCATCAGCTGGTTCAAGAACTCGGCCGCCAACGTCAGCGCCCACTACGTGATCCGCAGCTCCGACGGCCAGGTCACGCAGATGGTGCGCAACGCCCACACCGCCTGGCACGTGCGCAACCAGAACAGCTACACCCTGGGCATCGAGCACGAGGGCTACGTCAACAACAGCAGCTGGTACACCAGCGCGATGTACAACGCATCGGCGGCGCTGGTGCGCAACTTCTGCTCGAAGTACAGCGCCATCACCTGCTCCAGCGCCTACAAGGGTGCGCCCTCGAGCGGCATCAACGTCCTGCCGACCTCGGTCAAGATCAAGGGCCACCAGCACTTCAGCGGCCAGACCCACACCGACCCGGGCATCAACTGGAACTGGGCCAGCTACTACAACCTGCTCAACCCCGGCAGCGGTGGCGGCACGAAGTACCTCGACCGCTTCGAGAGCAGCGTCGGGCACTTCAACACGTCGCCGGCCTACTCCGGCAGCACCACCGGCATCTCCACCGCGTCCACCGCGACCCGCACCTGCACCACCCGCCGCAACGGCAGCTGCTCGCTGCGGGTGCTTCTGAAGGACAACCCGAACACCAGCGCGTCCTGGGCGGTGCGCCTGCTCTCGGGCAGCGGCAATCCGGGCAGCAACGTCGCGCTGTCGCGCGCCAACGGCAGCGTGGGCTTCTGGGTGTTCGCGGGCGGCTCCGGCATGAGCGTGGCCGTGGGCATCGACGACAGCGACGGCACCGAGCGCTCGGTGAGCCGCTCGATTCCCGCCAACACCTGGACCTACGTGTCCTGGTCGCTCACCGATGCCAACCAGTGGAACGCCTGGGTGGGCGGCAACGGTGCGATCAGCGCGAGCAGCGTGAAGCTGGACGCGATCTGGCTGTACCACGCCAACACCAGCTACGACATCAACGTCTACATCGACGACGTTCAGGCCAGGAACTGACCCGGCTCCGGGCGGTGGCGGTTCGCCGCCATCGCCCATCCCACTGCGGCAGCGCGAGGGCCTGCGCCCGTCGCGGGCGGTCCGCATGCGGACAGGCCGCCCCGCGGCAGTTGCCGTTGCATTCCAGCGATCCGCCGGAAACGCCCCATGTCCACCCTGACAGACCGGAAGGCGGGTCATCCCCGCCGCCGCGCCGTGATCCTTGCGGCCGCGTTCGTCGCCTGCGTGGCGGGCCTCGCGCACGCGGGGCCTGTACCCCCGCTGCTGGCAAGTGATGGCACGCGGCCGGATCCTTCGGCGCCCCTGGTGCGCGTGCGTGACAGCGCGACCGGTCGCAGCCTGCCGGCCCAGGCCGAGTTGCAATCACTCGCGCGCGCCGATGCCGTCCGCCAGGGCGCGCTGCCATCCTCGGGTGCGCGACTTGCGCAGGTCGCGCACGGTACGTACCAGCTGTCCGTATCGGCGCCGGGTTACCACCCGCTGTCGATGCCCCTCCAGGTCGACGGCACGGCCGCGTTGCCGGTGACGCTCTGGCTGCAGCCACAGCGGCCCTCCGTCGAGGCCGAGCGCCGTGCCTTGCGTGCCGTTGAATGCGGTGTCTGCGCCATCGTGTCCGGTCATGTCTACGATCGCGATTCGGGGCGTCCGCTGCCGGGGCTGCGCATCCGCTCCGAACGCGGGGGCAGGGCCACCACCGATCGTGACGGCGCGTTCGAGCTGGTGCTGCATGCATCCCCGCACACCACCACCGACGCCGAAGCCCTGCCCGAAACCACCAGCCTGGTGATCGAGGGCGGCGGCTACCGGCAGGCGCTGCGCAATCTCGCGCTGTACCAGGACAGCCATGACCTGATCCTGGATCTCGCCCATGGCGGCTCGCCGCCAGCCGACTTCGGACATGTCCAGTTGCAGGCCGGGACGGCGCCTGCGCGCGCCGCGCTGGCCGGGGCTCCGATCGTGGCGGCGATCGAAGCCGAGCGCGTCGCCACCGACCGGCACCAGGCCCTGGATCCGGACGATCCGCACGCGGTGGCGATGGCGCGCGAGCTCGCCGCGCAGGCCGCCACCCTTCCGGTGCCGGGCAGCATCCGCGTCGGCACCAACTGTTCGGGGCGCAGTTGCACGGGGGTGTCTGTCTACGCGCTGGAGGATTACGTCGGCCGCGGCCTGGACGATGAATGGATCGCGTCCTGGCGGGCGGCGTCGCTGGCCGCCGGCGCGATCGCGTACCGCAGCTACGGCGCCTACCACGTGGCGAATCCGGTCAACAGCCAGTACGACATCTGCAGCAGCACGTCCTGCCAGGTGTTCCAGCCGGGTTCGGCGACGGCCACGGTCGCCGCCGCCGCGGCCACCCGCGGCGTGGTCCTGACCCGCGACGGCCAGAGCATCGCCTTCAGCGAATACTCGGCCGAAAACAACGCCTGGGATGACCCGTCCGATGGCCTGTCATGCAGCAATCCCGACCTCAGCTGCGGCAACGGCCGCAACGGATCGCCACGCAACGGCTGGCCCTGCCTGTCCGACCCGGTCGGGACCGGGCGCGGCTGTTTCGGCCACGGGCGCGGCATGAGCCAGTGGGGTACGCAGCGCTGGGCCGCCAACCACGGGCGCGACTGGCTGTGGATCACCAACCACTACTTCAACAACAGCAACCAGCCCGGCGGGATGCGCAATGCCTTCCTGGCCAACCTCGCCACCGCCACCACGATGCTCGACAACTTCGAGAACGGCGTGGGCCGGTTCGGAACCGGCCCCACCTACTCGGGCAGCACCGTGGGCATCAGCACCGCCTCGACTGCCATGCGGACCTGCAGCGTCCGCCACGGCGGCACGTGTTCCCTGCATGTCCGGCTGGTGGACGATCCCGGCAGCAGCGCCGCCTGGGCGGTGCGCCTGCTGTCGGGCGTCGGTACTCCCGCGGCCAATGCGCCGCTGTCGCGCACGGGCAGCGTCGGCTTCTGGGTCTATGCCGGCGGCAGCGGCATGAGCGTGGCCGTGGGCATCGACGACAGCGATGGCACCGAGCGTTCGGTCACTCGCGCGATCCCGGCCAACCGCTGGACCTACGTGTCCTGGTCGCTGGCCGACGCCGGCCAGTGGAACGCCTGGGCAGGCGGCAACGGCGCGATCAGTGCGAGCAGCGTGAAGCTGGACGCGATCTGGCTGTACCACGCCAACACCAGCTACGACATCAACGTCTACATCGACGACGTGCAGGTGCGGAACTGAGCGAGGGCCCGCGGGGCGGGATGGCCGCCCCGCGGGCCTGCGGTCAGAAGCGGAAGGTCACGCCCGCCATCGGGCCGTGCACCTTGAGTTCGGTGCGCGCTGCCGCCGACCAGGCGATGTCGGCGAGGCCGGCCTCCGCGGGCGGCACGATCGTTCCGGAGAAGTTGTCGCGCAGCTTGAGCCGGAACCAGTCGTAGCCGACGTGGATGCCGATGCGGTCGGTGACGAGATACTCGACGACCACGCCGGCGCGTTCGAAGTGACCGTCCTCGTCGATGAAGTCGCCCCAGCCCGCATCCAGGTACTGGCCGTCCAGGTCGACGCGCCAGCGGTCCGACGGCCGCCAGGTCAGGCGGGTGTGGACCGCGGGGCTCCAGCCGTCGAAGCCTTCCTCCATCCGCGCGCTGCCGGCCTCGAGCTCGTCCGTGCCCGACCATGCGACGTCGGCGGTGGCCTCCAGGTCGAGGTGGGTGACGCCGAGGCCGAGGCCCCACTCGAGCGCCGGCGTGTCGACAATCGCGTACTCGTAGTGGGCCGACGCCATCGCGAACTTGATGCGGCCGTGCGCGTCGGCCGCCGGCAGGCCGACCGGACCGTCCGGCAGGCCGGGATCCACGGAGCCGCCGCCGAAGCTCCAGTCCTCGTCGTTCTCGTAGTCGTAGTAGCTCGCGCCGATCGACTGGCGGTCGCTGATGCGGAAGTTGAGCGCACCGCGCGGGCGCCAGTCGTCGCCGGTGTCGAGGTTCACCGCATCGGAGAAGACCGCGGTTTCGCCCTCGCTGGTGGCCTCGCCGTCGAGGCCCAGGTTGAGGTCGGCGCCGGGATTGAAGGCGCTCAGGCGCAGGGTGAAGCGGTCGTCGCGGCTGTTGTCGTCCTGCGCGGACGCGGTCTGCGCGGCGGCCAGGGCCAGCAGCGCGAAGGCCAGTGCGTGGCGGTGGATGCGGGGACGCGGGGATGCTGCACGGGAAGCACGGGTCATGGGGGGGCCAGCGTTGGGGGGGGGGTGCATATCTTTGTTCGTGCGCGGGTCCACGATGCGTGAACGAAGACTAAGCTTGGCACGCATCCCGTCGCCACGAAGGACATCGCGCCATGGTTTTTCGCGTCTCGCTGCTGCTCATCGTCGCCTTGTCCATCGTCGCCGGCGTCGCCCCGGTCCGCTTCGGCGAGGTGAGCGGTGCCGCACTCGCGGCCGTCATCGCGCACGCCGGCTGGATGTACCTGCTGATCGTGTTCCTGACGCTGCTTTTCCTCGCCTGGCTGGCGTTCGGGCCGGCCGGCCGCCTGCGCATCGGTGGCCGCGACGCCGAACCCGAGTTCTCCGGCCCGACCTGGCTGGCGATGCTGTTCGCGGCGGGCATGGGCATCGGCCTGGTGTTCTGGGGCGCGGCCGAGCCGGTGTCGCACCTGGTCCGGCCGCCCGAAGGCCTGCCGCCCGACACGCCGCAGGCCGCGCGCGCGGCGATGCGCTACACCTTCTTCCACTGGGGCCTGCATCCTTGGGCGATCTACGCGCTGATGGGGCTGGCGATCGCGTGGTTCCAGTACAACCGCAGCGGTCGCGGCCTGGTCAGCGACCTGCTGCAGCCGCTGATCGGCGACCGCCACCTCGGGTGGATGGGCAGCGTGGTCAACATCGTGGCGGTGGTCGCGACCGCGATCGGCGTCGCCACCACCCTGGGCTTCGGCACGATGCAGATCAGCGCCGGCATGACCCGCGTGTTCGGACTGCCCGGCGGCCTCGGCATGCAGCTGGCCGTGATCGCGGCCGGCTTCGTGCTGTACATGGCCTCGAGCGCCAGCGGCGTCGACCGCGGCATCAAGTGGCTTTCGAGCTTCAACCTTGCGCTCGCGGGCCTGCTCCTGCTGGCCGTGGCCCTGCTCGGGCCGACCGGCTTCATCGTCGAGACCTTCACCACCTCGCTCGGCAGCTACCTGGACCACCTGGTGGGGATGAGCCTGACGATGACGCCGTTCTCCGGCAGCACCTGGGTGGCGGACTGGACCATCTTCTATTGGGCCTGGTGGATCTCGTGGTCGCCCTTCGTCGGGGCGTTCATCGCGCGGGTTTCCTACGGCCGCAGCGTGCGCGAATTCGTGCTGGGCGTGGTCGTGGCGCCGAGCATGCTGGGCTTCGCGTGGTTCGCGACCTTCGGCGGCGCCGCGCTGTGGGGCCAGATCTTCGGCGGCGTGGACATGGCCGGCGCGCTCGCCGAGGGCTACGAAACGGTGCTGTTCGGCATGTACGACATGCTCCCGTTCCCCGGCCTGCTCTCGGGGCTGAGCGTGCTGCTGCTGGTGATCTTCTTCGTGACCTCGGCCGATTCCGCCGTGCTGGTGCTGGGCTCGATGTCGAGCGAGAACGCCGGCGACCCGCCGCTGGCGAGGAAGTTGGCATGGGGCATCGCGGTCGCGCTGATCGCGGCGGCGATGCTGATGGCCGGCGGCCTCGAGGCGCTGCAGGCGCTGATCACGGTGGCGGCGCTGCCGTTCGCGCTGCTGATGCTGGGCGTGATGGTGGGGCTGCAGCGGGTGCTGGGCATGGAAGTGCTGCGCGAAAAGGCCGAGGAGCGGCGCGCCCGCCGTGCCATCGAGGACTGGATCGCCCGCGAGGAGGAGCGGCGACAGGACGGCTGAAAAGTCGAAGCCCCGGCATGCCGGGGCTTCCGCGGGCCCGTGCGGATCGACGAGGGGAGAGCACACAGGCCGCGCACAGGTCTGACCGCGCGGCGGGCCGGAGGTTCCCGGCGGCGGCGGGCATCGCCTGAATGCGGCTGCGGGGGCGCCGCGCCGCCCGGATCCCGGCGCCAGCCCGGCGTTCAGCGAATCGGTCCTCCCGGCATTGGCCCCGGGACGCTGGTGACTGTTATACTTCCGGGGCTTTACGGGGCCGATTCAAACCGGACCGGCTCCCGCACCAGGGTCACAGGACACCAATGCTCAATCCCCTTGCCGCAGGGTCGCGGCTGGTGCGGCGCACGATCGCCTTCCAGGCGGTCGCGGTCGCCGCGCTTTCGCTTGCGTTGCTGGCGAAGGGGCCTGCGTGGTCGCTGGCCGCCCTCGCGGGCGGCGGGGCCATCGCCGCGGGCGGCGCGCTGTACGGCGTGCTCGCGCTGGGCGGCGGCATCGCCCCGGCCATCGGCGCGCTTGCGCGGCTGGTGCTGGGGCTGCTGGCGAAGTGGCTGGTGGTGATCGCGACGCTGTTCATCGCGATCGCAGTGGCGAAGCTGCCGGCCCTGGCGGTGATGGGGGGCGCGGTCGTCGCGCTGGTGGCACAGGTGCTGGCCATGGCCAGCGGACATCGAAACGGGAATCCATGACATGGCGGCTGCGGCGGATCTCACCCCCACCAGCTACATCCAGCACCACCTGCAGAACCTGACCGCGTCGGTCGGCGAAGGGTCGTTCATGACCCTGCACGTCGATACGCTCGTCAGTTCGCTGGCGATGGGGCTGCTGATCACCTTCCTGTTCTGGGCCGGCACCCGCCGCGCCACCGCCGGCGTGCCCGGCAAGTGGCAGGCCTTCGTCGAGATCATGCTCGAGTTCGTGGACCGCCAGGCCCGCGATACCTACCACGGTTCCAGCAAGCTGGTGACGCCGATCGCGATCACCCTGTTCTTCTGGATCCTGATGATGAACATGCTGAAGTTCATCCCGGCCGACTTCTTCGCCATCCCGCTGTCGTGGATCGGCGTGGAGTACTGGAAGCCGGTGCCGACGGCCGACGTCAACGCCACCCTCGGCCTGTCGATCAGCGTGTTCTTCCTGATGCTGTTCTTCGCCCTGCGCTCGAAGGGCATCGGCGGGTTCTCGAAGGAGTTCCTGACCGCGCCGTTCGGCAAGTGGATGATGCCGTTCAACCTCATCCTCAACATCGTCGAGTGGCTGTCGAAGCCGATCTCGCTGGCGATGCGACTGTTCGGCAACATGTTCGGCGGCGAGATCGTCTTCCTGCTGATCTGGGTGCTTGGCGGCGCCAGCATCCTCGGCCTCATCGGCGGCGCGCTGTTCGGCTTCGGCTGGATGATCTTCCACATCCTGGTGATCCCGCTGCAGGCCTTCATCTTCATGATGCTGTCGATCGTCTACCTGAGCCTCTCGGAAGACAGCCACTAGAGTTCCAGCTTCAACAGTTCCACCCTCCACCCTTTCGTCCAACCCTCAAAGCAACACGCCCGGAGATCACCATGGAAACCATCCTCGCCACGCTTGCCCAGGTCCAGGCCTCGACCGCCCTCGGTATCGGCATCATGATCGGCCTCGCCGCGCTCGGCGCCGGCCTCGGCCTCGCCATCATGTCGGGCAAGTTCCTCGAGTCGGCCGCGCGCCAGCCCGAGCTGATCCCGGTGCTGCAGGTCCGCATGTTCATCACCGCCGGCCTGATCGACGCCGCGTTCATCATCTCGGTCGCCGTCGGCCTGCTGTTCGCCTTCGCCAGTCCGTTCATCGGTCCGTGGACCGAGGCCCTGGCTCGCGTCGCCGGCTGATCAACGCTCCGCAGTCGGCAGGGGCGGCGACCGTCGCCCCCGCCAAGCCGCAGGGCCGGCATGCGCAGCCGCGCATGCCCCGACCACCACGACAGGCAACGCCATGAACATCAATCTCACCCTGATCGCCCAGGCGCTTTCGTTCGCTGCGCTGATCTGGCTGATCGCCACCTTCGTCTGGCCGCCGCTGCTCAAGGCCATCGAGGAGCGCCAGCAGAAGATCGCCGAGGGTCTCGCCGCCGCCGACAACAGCCAGCGCGCCCTTGCGCAGGCCCAGGACAAGGCGAACGAGGAGCTCAAGGCCGCGCGTACCAAGGCCAACGAGATCATCGACCAGGCGCACCAGCGCGCGAACCAGATCGTCGAGGCCGCGCGCGTCGAAGCGCAGACCGAGTCGATCCGGCAGAAGGCCATGTTCGACGCGGAAATCGAGGCTTCGGCCAATCGTGCCCGCGAGGACCTGCGCCGCCAGGTGTCGGCGCTTGCCGTCACCGGTGCGGAAAAGCTGCTGAAGCGTGAGATCGACGCCAGCGCCCACAAGGCGCTGCTCGACGAACTCGCCGCGGAGATCTGAGCCCGATGAGCCAGGAGATCACCCTCGCCCGTCCCTATGCCCGCGCGGCCTTCGCGATCGCGCGCGACCGCGGCGACCTCGCGGGCTGGTCGAAGGCGCTGGCGTTCTCCGCCCGCGTCGCCGCCGACCCGCGCGTCGCCCCGCTGCTGGGCCATCCCTCGCTGGCCGACGCCGACGCCGTCGAGCTGCTGGCCGTCGAGGGCGCGGACGCCGGGCAGCGCGACTTCCTCGCGCTGCTGGCGGCCAACGGCCGGCTGGCGCAGCTGCCCGAGATCGCCGGCCTCTACGAGGACCTGCGTGCGGAAGCCGAGAACATCGTGCGCGCCACGGTCACGTCGGCGGCCGAGCTGTCGGAGTCCGAGATGGCCGGCATCCGCGCCGCGCTCGAGCGCCGCTTCGGCAGCGCGGTCGAGGTCGAGGCCGCGGTCGATCCGGCCCTCATCGGCGGCGCCGTGATCAGCGCCGGCGACGTCGTCATCGACGGCTCGCTGCGCGGCAAGCTCGCGCGCCTGCAGTCGGCGCTGGGCGCGTAGGAGCAGCGACAGCTGCGATAGCTACAGCTTCGATCAAGTATCCAGGCCATCGCGGCCCCGGCCCCGCCGGACCCGACGGTCACCCCAAGATCCACTTACCGCGCACCACCACCGCTGGCGCGCACCGAGGAACCGGAAATGGCAAGCACCCAGCTCAACCCCTCTGAAATCAGCGAACTGATCAAGAGCCGCATCGAGAAGGTCAAGCTGGCCGCCGAGGCGCGCAACGAGGGCACGGTCACCTCCGTGTCCGACGGCATCGTGCGCATCTACGGCCTGGCCGACGTGATGCAGGGCGAAATGATCGAGCTGCCGAACGACACGTTCGCCCTCGCCCTGAACCTCGAGCGCGACTCGGTCGGCGCCGTGGTCCTGGGTGACTACGAGCACCTGCGCGAGGGCGACGTGGCCAAGACCACCGGCCGCATCCTCGAAGTGCCGGTCGGCCCGGAGCTGCTGGGCCGCGTGGTCAACGCGCTGGGCGAGCCGATCGACGGCAAGGGCCCGATCGCGGCCTCGCTGTCGGCGCCGGTCGAGCGCGTGGCGCCGGGCGTCATCTGGCGCAAGTCCGTCGACCAGCCGGTGCAGACCGGCTACAAGTCGGTCGACTCGATGATCCCGATCGGCCGTGGCCAGCGCGAGCTGATCATCGGCGACCGCCAGACCGGCAAGACCGCGATGGCCATCGACGCGGTGATCAACCAGAAGGGCACCGGCATCAAGTGCGTGTACGTCGCCATCGGCCAGAAGGCCTCGACGGTCGCGAACATCGTGCGCAAGCTGGAAGAGAACGGCGCGCTGGCGCACACCATCGTGGTCGCCGCCACGGCGTCCGAGTCGGCCGCGATGCAGTACATCAGCGCCTACTCCGGCTGCACCATGGGCGAGTACTTCATGGACCGCGGCCAGGACGCGCTGATCGTGTACGACGACCTGTCGAAGCAGGCCGTGGCCTACCGCCAGATCTCGCTGCTGCTGCGCCGCCCGCCGGGCCGCGAAGCCTATCCGGGCGACGTGTTCTACCTGCACTCCCGCCTGCTCGAGCGCGCCGCGCGCGTGTCCGAGGAGTATGTGGAGCAGTTCACCGGCGGCGAAGTGAAGGGCCAGACCGGCTCGCTGACCGCGCTGCCGATCATCGAGACCCAGGCCGGCGACGTGTCCGCGTTCGTGCCGACCAACGTGATCTCGATCACCGACGGCCAGATCTTCCTGGAAACCGACCTGTTCAACGCCGGCATCCGCCCGGCCGTGAACGCCGGCATCTCGGTGTCGCGCGTGGGTGGTTCGGCGCAGACCAAGATCATCAAGAAGCTCTCGGGCGGCATCCGCATCTCGCTGGCGCAGTACCGCGAGCTGGCGGCGTTCGCGCAGTTCGCATCCGACCTCGACGACGCCACCCGCAAGCAGCTCGAGCGCGGCCAGCGCGTCACCGAGCTGATGAAGCAGCGCCAGTACCAGCCGATGTCGATCGCCCACCAGGCGGTGTCGATCTATGCGGTGAACGAGGGCTACCTGGACGACGTGCCGGTGAACAAGATCGGTGCCTTCGAGGACGGCCTGCACGCGCACTTCGACAACACCGCCGGCGAACTGGTCTCGAAGATCAGCGCCTCGGGCGCCTGGAACGACGAGATCGAGGCCGCGTTCAAGAAGGGCATCGAAGACTTCAAGGCGACGGGTTCCTGGTAAGCACGGGCACCCGCCCAGCGACCCAGACCCAGACCCCACAGCGACCAGAGCGAGCGACCCATGGCCGGCGGCAGAGAAATCAAAACCAAGATCAAGAGCGTGCAGAACACCCGCAAGGTGACGCGCGCGCTCGAAATGGTCTCGGCTTCGAAGATCCGCAAGGCGCAGGAGCGGATGAAGGCCTCGCGCCCCTACGCCCGCGCGATGAAGCAGATGATCGGCCACCTCGCCCAGGCCAACACCGACTTCCAGCACCCGTTCCTGGTGGAGCGGGCGGAGGTCAAGCGCGTCGGCTACGTGATCGTGTCGTCCGACCGTGGCCTGGCCGGCGGCCTCAACAACAACCTGTTCCGCAAGCTGCTGGGCGAGATCCGCCAGTGGCAGGAGAAGGGCGTCGAGGTCGACGTGGTCACCATCGGCCAGAAGGCGACGGTGTTCTTCCGCCGCCTCAAGGTCGGCATGCTGGCCAGCGTCACCCACCTGGGCGATACCCCCGAGGTCGAGCAGCTGATCGGCATCGTCAAGGTGATGCTGGACGGCTACACCGACGGCCGCCTGGACCGCGTGTTCATGGTCTACAACGACTTCGTCAACACCATGGTCCAGCGCGCCGCGTTCGATCAGCTGCTGCCGCTGCCGCCGTCGGACGAGAAGCTGGTGACCCATGACTGGGACTACCTGTATGAGCCCGACGCGCAGACCGTGCTGGAGCACGTGCTGACCCGCTACATCGAGTCGCTGGTGTACCAGGCGGTGATGGAGAACATCGCCTCCGAGCACGCCGCGCGCATGGTGGCCATGAAGGCCGCCAGCGACAACGCGACCAAGCTGATCGACACCCTGAACCTGGTCTACAACAAGGCCCGCCAGGCGGCGATCACGCAGGAAATCTCCGAGATCGTGGGCGGCGCCGCCGCGGTCTGACCAGACAAGCATGTGGGAGGGGCCGAAGGGCCCGGTCCCGACGAATCGCGGCCTTGGCCGCTCCCACAACCAGCAAAGACATCGAGTTTCAGAGGACCAGGCAATGAGCAACCAGGGCAAGATCGTTCAGATCATCGGCGCGGTCGTCGACGTGGAATTCCCGCGCAGCGAAGTGCCGAAGGTGTACGACGCACTGAAGGTCGACGGCACCGAGATCACCCTCGAGGTGCAGCAGCAGCTCGGCGACGGCATCGTGCGCGCGATTGCGCTCGGCTCGACCGACGGCCTGAAGCGCAACCTCGTGGCCACCAACACCGGCACTGCGATCTCGGTGCCCGTGGGCGCCGGCACGCTGGGCCGCATCATGGACGTGCTCGGTCGCCCGATCGACGAGGCCGGCCCGGTCGACGCCTCGGCGCACTGGGAGATCCACCGCGCTGCGCCGTCGTACGAGGACCAGTCCTCGTCGACCGAACTGCTCGAGACCGGCATCAAGGTCATCGACCTGATGTGCCCCTTCGCCAAGGGCGGCAAGGTCGGCCTGTTCGGCGGCGCCGGCGTGGGCAAGACCGTGAACATGATGGAGCTCATCAACAACATCGCGAAGGCGCACTCGGGCCTGTCGGTGTTCGCCGGCGTGGGCGAGCGTACCCGCGAGGGCAACGACTTCTACCACGAGATGAAGGACTCCAACGTCCTCGACAAGGTGGCGATGGTCTACGGCCAGATGAACGAGCCGCCGGGCAACCGCCTGCGCGTCGCGCTGACCGGCCTGACCATGGCCGAGTACTTCCGCGACGAGAAGGACGAGAGCGGCAAGGGCAAGGACGTGCTGCTGTTCGTCGACAACATCTACCGCTACACCCTGGCCGGCACCGAGGTTTCGGCGCTGCTGGGCCGCATGCCGTCGGCGGTGGGCTACCAGCCCACGCTCGCCGAGGAAATGGGCGTGCTGCAGGAGCGCATCACCTCCACCAAGTCCGGTTCGATCACCTCGATCCAGGCCGTGTACGTGCCCGCGGACGACCTGACCGACCCGTCGCCGGCGACCACCTTCGCCCACCTCGACGCCACCGTCGTGCTGAGCCGCCAGATCGCCTCGCTGGGCATCTACCCTGCGGTCGACCCGCTGGACTCGACCAGCCGCCAGCTCGACCCGAACGTGATCGGCACCGAGCACTACGAGGTCGCGCGCAAGGTGCAGGCGACGCTGCAGAAGTACAAGGAGCTCAAGGACATCATCGCGATCCTGGGCATGGACGAGCTGTCGGAAGAGGACAAGCAGGCCGTGTCGCGCGCGCGCAAGATCGAGCGCTTCTTCTCGCAGCCCTTCCACGTGGCCGAGGTGTTCACCGGTTCGCCGGGCAAGTACGTGCCGCTGAAGGAAACCATCCGCGGCTTCAAGGGCATCGTCGAAGGCGAGTACGACCACCTGCCGGAGCAGGCGTTCTACATGGTCGGCGGCATCGACGAGGCGGTCGAGAAGGCCGCGAAGATGGCCGAAAAGGCCTGAGGCAGGTAGCGACCCATGACCACCATCCGTTGCGACATCGTCAGCGCCGAGGCCGAGATCTTCCGCGGCGAGGCCACCCTGGTGGTCGTCACCGGTGAAGTGGGCGAGCTCGGCATCGCGCCGCGCCACGCGCCGCTGATCACCCGGCTCAAGCCCGGCAAGGTCGTGGTGACCCAGGCCAACGGCGAGAAGCTGGACTTCGCCATCAGCGGCGGCATCCTCGAGGTGCAGCCGCAGGTGGTGACGATCCTGGCCGACACCGCCATCCGCGCCGACGAGATCGACGAGGCCAAGGTGCGCGCCGCCAAGGAAGAGGCCGAGCGCGTGCTGGCCGGCCGCGGCGAGGCGATGGACGTCGCCGAGGCGCAGAAGAAGATGGCCGAGGTGGCCGCGCAGTTGCAGGCGCTGGAGCGCCTGCGCAAGAACCTGAAGCACTGACGGGCAGCGCCCGCGGTCTCCGGAAAGCCCCGCCATCGCGCGGGGCTTTTTCGTGGACGCGCCAGCCTCAGCGCCGGTAGATCCAGTGCCGGGAGGCGATGAAGCCGAGCACGCCCAGGCCGACCTCCACCAGCGGCTTGGCCAGCCAGGCCCACTTCCGGCCGAGCAGGTCGTCGATGGCCTCGATCGCGACCGTGCTGAGGACGGTCATGGCCAGCCACATCAGCACGAAGCGCGCGAGCTGGCGGCGACCCGGCGCGCGGCCGTCGTCGGCGGCGAAGGTGATCCTGCCGTTGAGCCAGAAGCCCAGCAGCGCGCCGCAGATGCGGCCGGCCACGTTGGCCAGGCCGATGCGCAGCCCGACGTGGCTGAGCAGCACCATCACGCCCCAGTCGAGCAGCCACTGGATGCCGCCGATCACGAGGTAGCTCGATCCCTGGCGGCCCAGGCTCAGCGCGTGCCGTCGCTGGCGATGGTCGGGTGCTTGCGGCGGCGGGATCGGCATCGCGGCGTATGCTAGCAGAGCGCCGCAATCGCTAGAATGGCCGCCTCCAGGGAACAGGACCGATCCATGACCGCCGCCGACACCACCAGCCCCGCCAGCGACCTGCACGTCGTGGTCCTTGCCGCCGGCGAGGGCAAGCGCATGAAGTCCGCGATGCCCAAGGTGCTGCAGAAGATCGCCGGCAAGCCGATGCTCTCGCACGTGCTGGCGGCCGCGCGCGAGCTGTCGCCGGCGGCGATCCACGTGGTCCACGGCCATGGCGGCGACCAGGTGCGCGAGGCCTACCGCCACCGCTCCGACATCAACTGGGTCGAGCAGACGCGGCAGCTCGGCACCGGCCACGCCGTGCGCGAGGCCATGCCCGACGTGCCCGACGGCGCCCAGGTGCTGGTGCTGTACGGCGACGTGCCGCTGATCACCGCCGCGACCCTGCGCCGCCTGCTGGCCGCCGAAGGCCGGCTGGCGGTGCTGGTGGCGCGACTGGAGGACCCGCGCGGCTACGGCCGCATCGTGCGCGACCCCGAGGGCAACGTCGGCGCGATCGTCGAGGAGAAGGATGCCGATGCCGAGCAGCGCCGCATCGACATCGTCAACACCGGCGTGGTGGCGGCCGAGTCCACGGCGCTGAAGACGTGGCTGCAGCGCCTGTCCAGCGACAACGCGCAGGGCGAGTACTACCTGACTGACATCTTCGCGATGGCCGCCGAGGAATACAGCGCGGCGGAGATGGTGCTGGTCGACGATCCGGTGGAGACCGAGGGCGCGAACGATCCCTGGCAGCTCGCCCAGCTCGAGCGCGCGATGCAGCGGCGGCGCGTGCGCGCGCTCTGCGCCGACGGCGCGCGCTTCGCCGATCCCGCGCGGGTCGACATCCGCGGCGAGGTGGTCGTGGGCCGCGACGTCGAGATCGACGTCGACGTGGTGCTGGAAGGCCGCGTGGTGCTGGGCGACGGCGTGCGCATCGGCCCGTTCTGCCGCATCCGCGACGCCGAACTCGGCGCCGGCACCGTGGTGCGCGCGCACTGCGACATCGAGGGTGCGAGGGTGGAGGGCGCCGCGCAGCTGGGGCCGTTCGCGCGCCTGCGCCCGGGCACCGTGCTCGCCGACGGCGTGCACATCGGCAACTTCGTCGAGACCAAGAACTCGGCGTTGGGCGTGGGCAGCAAGGCCAACCACCTTAGCTACCTGGGCGACGCCGAGATCGGCGCCGGCGTGAACATCGGCGCCGGCACCATCACCTGCAACTACGACGGCGCCAACAAGTCGACCACGACCATCGAAGACGGCGCCTTCATCGGCTCGAACTCCTCGCTGGTGGCGCCGGTGACCATCGGCCGCGACGCCACCATCGGCGCCGGCTCGGTGATCACCAGCAATGCCCCCGACGGCAAGCTGACGATCGCGCGCGGCCGCCAGACCAGCATCGAGGGCTGGCAGCGCCCGGTGAAGCAGCCAAAGCCCGACTGACCCTCGCTCCGCACCGGCCACGCCTCCTGCGGCCACCGTCCTGCGACCACCGTCAGGCGGGCAGCACCAGGCTCACGCCCAGGCCGCCGCCCTCGCGGTTGGCCAGGGCGATGCGGCCGCCGTGGGCTTCGGCGATCTCTCGGCTGAGCGCCAGCCCCAGCCCGGTGCCGTGGCGCTTGGTCGAATAGAACGGCAGCAGCGCGTTGGCCAGCACCGGTTCGTTCATGCCGGTGCCGCGGTCGAGCACGTCGATGCGCCAGCTGTCCGGCAGCCGCCGCAGCGCAAGGCGCACGTCGCCGGGCGCCGAGCCCGATTCGTGCGCATTCTTCAGCAGGTTCAGCAGCGCCTGCTCCAGCTGCGCGGCGTCGGCCCGGACCTGGCCTTCCACGTGGCCCTCGATGCCGAAGTCCACCTGGCTGCGCAGCCGCTCGAGGAAGACGCGCCAGTCCACCGGCTCCAGCCGCGGCGACGGCAGTTTGGCGAAGCGCGCGTAGTCGCGGATGAAGCCTTCGAGATGGCGCGCGCGCTCCTCGATCGTGGCCAGCGCGCCCGGCAGGCGCTCGTGCTGGCCGCGGCGCAGCAGCTCGGCGCCGGAATGCGCCAGCGAGGCGATCGGCGCCAGCGAGTTGTTGAGCTCGTGGCTGATCACGCGGATCACCTTCTTCCACACCTGCACTTCCTGGCGGCGCAGCTCGGCGGTGAGCTGGCGCAGCAGCAGCAGCTCGTGGCGGCGGCCGTTGAGGCGGAACAGCCGCCGCGAGAGGTGGTAGATGTCCTCGTCGTCCTCGTCGCCGACGGTGAACATGCCGTCGCCGCCCCGCGCGAAGGCGTCGCGCATGGCCTCGGGCACGCGCTCGAGCAGTTCGGCGAAGGGCACGCCCTCCAGCCGGTGGCCGTCGCCGAGCAGCTTGCGCGCCGCCAGGTTGCCGAGCACGACGTGGCCGCCGGGATCGACCAGCAGCATCGCCACCGGCGTGTTCTGCACCATGGTGTCGAGCAGCAGTTCGCGCTGCACCAGGCGCAGGCGCTGTTCGCGCAGGGTGTCGCCGAGCGCGCGGTGGGTGGCGACCAGGGTGCCCAGTTCGCCGCCGCCTTCCCAGGACAGGCCGAAGCTGTAGTCGCCGTCGCGGTAGCTCGCCACGCTGCCGGCCAGCGCGCGGAACAGCGAGTGCGCCGGCGCCAGCAGCCGCCTGACGTGGTACAGCAGCAGCGGCAGTGGCAGGGCGACCGCCACCGGAAGCGCGAGCCAGCGCGAGCCCAGCCACGGCTCCAGCAGCAGCACCAGTGCGCCGGCGATCGCCATGTAGGCCAGGGCGACGGCCGTGAACGAGACGCTCAGCGGCAGGCGCGGGAGACGCGCCATCAGTCGCGCCGGATCCCGAGCCGGTCCAGCCGCCGGTAGAGCGCCTGTCGCGACAGCCCCAGCTCCTGCGCCGCCTGTGCCAGCACGCCGCCGTGGCGTGCCAGCGCGGCCTCGATCGCGGCGCGATCGGGCTCGTCCACCGCGGACGGCGGCGAGACCATCGGCACCGGCACAGGCGGCAGGCCCAGCGCGTCGGCGCGGATGTCCCTGTTCGCCGACAGCAGCGCCGCGCGCTGCACCACGTTGCGCAGCTCGCGCACGTTGCCCGGCCAGGCGTGGCGCAGCAGGGCGCGCTCGGCGTCGGCGGACAGGCGCCGGCCTTCGGGCAGGAAGTGGCGCGCCAGCGGCAGGATGTCGTCGGGGCGCTCGGACAGCGGCGCCAGCTTCAGCTCCACTGCGTTGAGCCGGTAGTACAGGTCCTCGCGGAAGCGGCCGTCGCGGATCATCGCCGGCAGGTCGGCATTGGTCGCGCTGACCACGCGCACGCGCACCTGGCGCTCGCGGTTGCCGCCCAGGCGCGCGAAGCGCCCGGTCTCGAGCACGCGCAGCAGCTTCATCTGGCCGGCCGCGGGCAGGTTGCCGATCTCGTCAAGGAACAGGGTGCCGCCGTCGGCGGCCTCGAACTTGCCCCCGCGCGCCTTGCCCGCGCCGGTATAGGCCCCGGCCTCGGCGCCGAACAGTTCGGCCTCGATCAGCTCGCCCGGGATCGCGCCGCAGTTGAGCGCGACGAAGGGGCCGTCCTTGACCATCGAATTGGCGTGCACGATCTCGGCGATCTTCTCCTTGCCCGCGCCGTTGGGCCCGGTAATGAGCACCGGCAGCTCCGAGCGCGCGACCTGGCAGGCCAGCGACAGCAGGCGCTCGCTGGCCGGATCGGCGTAGACCACGCCGCGCAGGTCGTGGCCGCCCGACAGCGCGTCGCGACGGCGGCGCTCGGCGCCGCGGTGGCGGGCCAGCTCGCGCCGCGCTTCCGACAGCTCCAGCAGGTTGTTCACCGTCGCCAGCAGCCGGCGGTCGTCCCAGGGCTTGCCGAGGTAGTCGGCGGCGCCGGCCTTGACCAGGTCGACCGCCGACTCGAGGTGCGTCCAGGCAGTGAGCAGAATCACCGGCAGGTCGGGCTCCTGGCCGCGGATGGCATGGAACAGCGCGACGCCTTCGTCGCCCGAGGTGGTGTCGGCGTGGAAGTTCATGTCCTGCACCACCAGGTCGATGTCGCCGCGCCGCAGCCGCGCCAGCCCCTCGTCCGGCGACTGCGCGGCCACGGTGTCGATGTCGTGCAGCGAGAACAGCAGGTCCAGCGCGGTGGCGACGGCGGGGTTGTCGTCGATGATCAGGACGGTCGGCATGGCTCCGGGATCATACGCTGCGCGTGGCCACGGCCGGGGGCACCGCGGCGGCGCGCCGCGCGGGTCCCAGCACCGCGACCTGGCCCAGCAGCCACAGCGCGACCGCGCCCACCGGCAGGTACACCAGCGGCAGCCGCGGCAGCTCGTAGCGGCCCATCAGCAGCTGGTTGATGCCGAACGCCAGGATCATGCCGATCACGATCCCGATGGTGGCCAGGATGAAGTTCTCGGTCTGGAAGTAGCGCAGGATCTGGCCGCGGGTGGCGCCCAGCGCGCGGCGGATGCCGATCTGCTTGCTGCGCTGCTGCACCCAGAAGCTGGCCAGGCCGACGATGCCCAGCGCGGTGATCAGCAGCAGCGCGATGCAGACGATGCCCAGCAGCCAGACCATCGAACGCTGCTGCTGGTAGTACTCGTCGCGCAGCTCGCGGAAGGTCTTGGTGTTCTCTTCGATGATGATCCGCTTGGGGCCGTTGGCGCGCAGCGCTTCGCTGGCGCTGGCCAGGATCTCCTGCCGGCGCTCGGGCGTGGTGCGGAGGATGTACTGGCCGCCGAGGTCGTAGTTGGCGCGCACCGGCACGATCAGCGAGTACTGCCTTGCCCCCGGGCCGCCAAGACTGCTGGGCCGGACCAGGTGCGCGACGACGCCGATGATGCTGACCGGCGTGTCGCCCCAGACGTAGATCGCCTTGCCCAGCGGGTCCTGCCCCGGGAACAGCCGCTCGGCGAGCTTCCGCGTCACCACGACGCCGGGGATCGTGACCTCCTTCTCCGGGTCGCTGAAATCGTCATTCGGGACCAGCTCGTCGCTGGTGAAGTAGCGGCCCGCCACCAGTTCGATGCCGAACGTATCGAGGAACTGTTCGTCGCCCATGTAGGTGGTCGCCACCACCGTCGGCTGCTGCTGGTCGGGAACCAGGTTGACGCCCGAGTTCCACGACGAGTTCACGAACGGCACCTGGTTGGTGGTCGTGGCCGCCTTCACCCCGGGCAGGCCGCGCAGCACCTGCAGGTCCGAGCGGGTCTGCGCGGCGGCATCGGCGTCGTTGCCGACGGGGATGATCTGGATGCGCACCAGCTCGTCGACGGCGACGCCGCTGGGCTCGCGCATCTGGGTCAGGCGTTCGCCCACCATGAACAGCGCGTTGCAGATGATGGCGCAGGTCAGCGCGATCTCCAGCACGATCAGCGCGGCCGCGGTCTTGTGCCGCAGCAGGGTGGACAGGATCGGTCGGATGTCCATCAGTCGTTCCTCGGGGTCACTGCGACTTGAGCTGGATGGCGGGCGTGACGTCCATCGCGCGCCATGCGGGGAGGAGGCCGGCGGCCATGCTGGCCACCACGGCCAGTGCGAAGGTCACCAGCAGCATCGGCAGGTCCAGGTGCGCGAGTTCGGCGTAGCTGGACGGCTGCTGCCGCACCGCCCACAGGCCGAGCAGGGCCAGGCCCAGGCCGAGGATGCCGCCGGCCAGGCCGATCGCGCCGGCCTCGACCAGGCACTGCTTGAAGATCTCGGTGCGCGAGGCGCCGAGCGCGCGGCGCACGCCGATCTCGCCGCTGCGACGCAGGAACTTGGCCAGCAGCAGGCCGACGGTGTTGAGCAGGCAGACCAGCAGGAAGCCGAAGCCCAGCCACAGCTGCATCATCACGTCGCGCGGGACCACCTTGTTGAAGTCCAGCCACTCCATGACGTTGCGCAGGCGCACGTTGGGCTCGCGCTCGAAGCGGCCGGCGGCCTTCTGCTGCGCGGAATAGTTGACCAGGTAGGCCTCGTAGTCGGACGCCTTCGACGCGTCCTCGAGCTCGGCCCAGTACTGGATCCAGACGCAGGGGGCGTTGAGCGCGGTCTCGTCGGCGCCGGAGTCGCCCCAGCAGTCCATGCTGCCGCTGCGGCCGAAGTCGAGCGCGCGCGAGGTGGAGAACGGCAGGAAGACGTCCTCGAGCTCGCCGTAGCGGTCGCTGTTCATGTCGTAGAAGCGCGGGGTGGGGCGCCAGTCGTCGAGGACGCCGGCGACGCGGAACTCGTTGCCGCCGATCAGCAGCGGCCGGCCGACGCTGTTGGCGCAGCCGAAGACCTTGTCGTTGAGCGACTTCGAGATCACCGCCACGCGCGCGCTGGACGCATCGTCGCCCTCGCTCCAGCCGGTGCCGTGCAGGAACGGCGCCGCGAACATCGCGAAGAAGTCGGCGGTGGCGTAGCGCGCGTCGGAGTAGAACGGCGGCAGGTCGGCCTTGTCCGGCGTGATCGACACCGCGCCGCCGGTCATCATCGCCTGGCGCAGGGCGCGCTTCTCGCGCAGCAGGGTCTCGGCGTCGAAGCGCGTGACCTGGGCGGCGGGCTCCTCGCCGGGGACGAAGCCGCGCATTGTCGCGGGGTCGAGCTGCACGTAGAACAGGCGGTCGCTCTTCTCCGGGATCGGGTCGCCGGACAGCACCTTGAACACGGTCAGCGTGGTCATGCAGGCGCCGATGCCCAGCGCGATCGCCAGCACCATCAGTGCGGTCAGCACCTTGTTGCGGCGGAAGCTGCGCAGGGCGAGCCTGGAGTAGTAGGCGAGCATGGCGGGGTCCTCAGGCTTCGGAGGCGGCGCGGGCGTCGGCTTCGACCTGCCCGGCGCGCGCGGCGCGGGTCAGGCTGGGCTCGACGGACAGGTCGGTGGCCATGCCGTCGACGATGTGCACGTTGCGGTGCGCGCGCGCGGCCAGCTCGGGGTCGTGGGTGACCATCACGATGGTCGTGCCCTGCTGGTTGATGTCCTCCAGCAGCTCGAGGACGCTGCGCGCCATCTGCGTGTCGAGGTTGCCGGTGGGTTCGTCGGCCAGCAGCAGGCGCGGGCTGCCGGCGATGGCGCGCGCGATCGCGGCGCGCTGCTGCTGGCCGCCGGACAGTTCCGCCGGGAAGTGCTTCATGCGCGAGCCCAGGCTGACCATGCCCAGCGCGTCCTCGATGCGCAGCTTGCGCTCGTTGGCCGGCATGCCGCGGTAGCGCAGCGGCACGTCGACGTTGTCGAACAGGTTGAGGTCCGGGATCAGGTTGAAGCCCTGGAAGATGAAGCCGATCTTCTGGTTGCGCAGGCGGCTGCGCTGGTTGTCCGACAGCCCGCGCACATCCTCGCCGTCGAGGTGGAACTCGCCGCCGGTGAAGGTCTCGAGCAGGCCGGCGATGTTGAGGAAGGTCGTCTTGCCCGAACCCGAGGGGCCGGTGACCGCAACGAACTCGCCTTCGTCGACCCGCAGGTCGAGCGAGCGCAGCGCGTGCGTCTCGACGAGTTCGGTGCGGTAGACCTTGGTGACCTGGCGCATGTCCAGCATGGCGTTGCTTCCCTGTGCGGTGGTGGCGGTGGTGCCCATCAGTCGACCTGGAACCGGGTGGGCAGGGACGAGGACGGGAGGTAGGGGCGGGGGGCGTGCGCGCGGCGGGGTTCGCCGTCGGCGGGGAAGGCGGTGGGCCGGGCGAGCTCGCGGACGTCGAAGCGGTACAGCTCGCTCAGGCGTCGCGGCACCGCATCGGCCCGCTGGAACGAATCCCAGTGGACGACGTGGGGGAAACCGGTGGTCGCTTGCATGGTCATTCTCCGGAAATGCGGACGCGGTCCGCCTGCTGGAACTGGTCGCTGCCCGACACGACGATGCGTTCGCCGGCCTGCAGCCCCGACACGATCTCGACCGCCGACAGGCTCGAGGCACCGGCCTGGATCGGCCGCCGCTGCGCACTGCCGCCGTCGACGACGTAGGCGAAATTGCCGCCTTCCTGCTCGAGGAAGGGCCCGCGCTCGACCATGAGCACGTCCTCGCGGGTGTCCAGTACGATGCGCGCCGACAGCCGTTGGTTCTGGCGCAGGCCGGGCGGCTGCTGGCCGTCGGCGAAGCGCAGGCGGGCGTTGACCTCGCCGTTGACGACTTCCGGCGACACCGCCGAGATTTCCGCCGGCCATTGCTTGCCGACGCTGGTGACCTGGGCGGGCATGCCGATGCCGAGGTCGCGGGCGAAGCTCTCGGGCACCTTGATCTCGACCTCGAACTGCGACAGGTCGACCACGCCGAGGATCGGCGCGTTGGCGGCGACGTTGGTGCCCTGGGCGATCTGCACCTGGCCGACCTGGCCGTCGAAGGGCGCGCGCAGGGTCAGCGCGTCGACCTGGCGGCGCAGCTCCTCGACCACGGCTTCCTGACGCTCGGCCAGCAGGCGCTTGTTGCTGGCGTCGATGCCCGCGCCCTGGCCCTGCAGCGCGAAGTCCTGGCGCGCCGAGGCGACGCCGATCTCGGCCTTCTTCAGGCCGTCGAGCGCGCGGTCGTAGTCGTTGCGCGAGACCGCGCCGCCTTCGAAGGCGCGCTTGTAGCGTTCGACGTCGCGCTCGGCGGCGACCTCGTCGATCAGAGCCTGGTCGAGCAGCTTCTGTGCATCCGACCGGGTCAGGCGCGCGTCGAGCATGGCGCGGTTGGCCTCGCCCTGCAGGCTGGCCAGGGTGGACTCCTCCTGCACCAGCTTGCTGCGCAGCTCGGGGCTGTCGATCACCGCCAGCTCCTGGCCCTTCTCCACCGCGTCGCCGGCCACCACCTTCAGCGCCACGGTGCCGCCGGCGATGGCGTACAGGGTCGGGCTGTTGGCGGCGATGACGCGGCCGTCGGCGGACAGGTCGCGGACCAGGTCGCCGCGCACGACTTCGGCGATGCGGATGCGCGAGGCGTCGTGCGAGCGGCCGCCGCTGCTCCAGCCCGCCGCCACCCAGGCCGCGAGCCCGAGCACCACGGCGCCGGCGATCCCGGCGACGATCCGCGGATCGCGCAGGCGGCGGCGCGCGGGCGCGGCGGTGGCCGGGGCGCGGTCCTGGCCGGAGGTGTCGCGGATGCGGGCGCGGCTTGTTTGCATGGGGTGTCCGGTGGCGTCGAATCGGGAGGGTTGTCTCCATCAACGCAAGCGGCGTGCCAATCGCAAGGCATTGATCTGTCGATGGTTTGTCCGGGTGTCCGGGTGTCCGCGCGGACACCCGGAGCGTCCGCGCGGACGGCCTGGCCGGGTTTCGCCGTTACACTGTGCAGTCCCCAGACAAGGCATCCCATAGACATGTGCGGCATCGTCGGTGCGATCGCGGATCGCGATGTGGTTCCGGTCCTGATCGAAGGACTCAAGCGTCTCGAATACCGTGGCTACGACTCCGCCGGCATCGCCGTCGTGGACGGTGCCGACATCCGCCGGGTGCGCCGCACCGGCCGCGTGGCCGAGATGGAGGGCGCCGCCGCCGCCGAAGGCTTTGCGGCCACGCTCGGCATCGGCCACACCCGCTGGGCCACGCACGGCGGCGTCACCGAATCCAACGCGCACCCGCACGTCAGCCACGGCGTGGCGCTGGTGCACAACGGCATCATCGAGAACCACGAAACGCAGCGCGAGCGCCTGAAGGCGCTGGGTTACGAATTCGAATCGCAGACCGACACCGAGGTCATCGCGCACCTCATCCACCACTACCTGCAGGACGGCAACGACCTGCTCGCGGCGCTGCAGCGTGCGGTGAAGGAACTGCATGGCGCCTACGCGCTGGCCGTGGTCAGCCGCAAGGAGCCGGGGCGCATGGTGGTCGCGCGCATGGGCTGCCCGCTGCTGGTCGGCTTGGGCGAGGGCGAGAACTTCGTCGCCTCCGACGTGTCGGCGATCCTGCAGGCCACGCGCCGCGTGATCTTCCTCGAAGAGGGCGACACCGCGGAGATCACCCGCGAGGCGGTGCGCGTGTTCGACGGCGACGACCTGCCGGTGCTGCGCGAGGAACACCTGTCCGACGTCTCGCTGTCCTCGCTGGAGCTCGGCCCGTACCGGCACTTCATGCAGAAGGAGATCCACGAGCAGCCGCGCGCGCTGGGCGACACGATGGAAGCGATCATCGACGCCGGCGCCTTCGAGCCGACCCTGTTCGGCAAGGATGCGGACGCCGTGCTGCGCGAGGTCGAGGGCGTGCAGATCCTGGCCTGCGGCACCAGCTTCTACGCAGGCTCGGTGGCGCGCTACTGGATCGAGGCGATCAGCGGCCTGCCCTGCAGCGTCGAGATCGCCAGCGAATACCGCTACCGCACCGCGGTGGCGAACCCGAAGCACCTGGTGGTCACCATTTCCCAGTCGGGCGAGACGCTCGACACCATGGAAGGGCTGAAGTACGCGAAGTCGCTGGGCCAGGACCTGACCCTGTCGATCTGCAACGTGCCCGAGAGCGCGATCCCGCGCGCCAGCAGGCTCGTGTTCTACACCCGCGCCGGCGCCGAGATCGGCGTGGCCTCGACCAAGGCCTTCACCACCCAGCTGGTGGGCCTGTTCGCGCTGGCCGCGACGCTCGCCAAGCTCAACGGCCGCCTGCCGGAAGAGAAGGAGGCCGAGTACATCGAAGCGCTGCGCCACCTGCCGGGCAGCGTGCAGCATGCGCTGAACCTGGAGCCGCAGGTCGCGATGTGGGCCGAGCACTTCACGCCCCGGGAGCACGCGCTGTTCCTGGGCCGCGGCGTGCACTATCCGATCGCGCTGGAAGGCGCGCTCAAGCTCAAGGAGATCTCGTACATCCACGCCGAGGCCTACCCGGCGGGCGAGCTGAAGCACGGCCCCCTGGCGCTGGTGGACGACGACATGCCGGTGGTGGTGATCGCGCCCAACGACAGCCTGCTGGAGAAGGTGAAATCGAACATGCAGGAAGTGCGCGCGCGCGGCGGCGAGCTGTTCGTGTTCACCGACGCCGACAGCAACTTCAGCGAGAGCGAAGGCGTGCACGTGATCCGCACCGAACGCCACGTCGGCGTGCTGAGCCCGATCGTGCACACCATCCCGGTGCAGATGCTGGCCTACCACGTCGCGCTGGCGCGCGGCACCGACGTCGACAAGCCGCGGAACCTGGCGAAGAGCGTGACGGTGGAGTAACGCGGCCGGCCACATCGCCACGGTGTCGACGCGAAGGCCCGGGCAACCGGGCCTTCGCCGTGTTCCCCCGGCCCCGGCCGGCGACGCGCTAAAATGGTCGTTTTTTGGCCATCCGCATGCTCCAGCACCGCTCCCGGGCGCCCGTCCCGGGCGCCACGCTTCCCAGGCTGCTGGCCCGGCTGGAGGCGCTCGAACCCGTCCAGCCGACGCAGGCGCCGGCCGACCTGCTGGGCGACTGGCTGGACTGGCAGCGCGCGGTGGCGCTGTCGCGTGCGCTGGATGACGTGCCGCAGGCGCCCGAGCCGGAGGCCGCGGAGCACGCCGGCATGACGCCCGACGGCACCGCGTCCGCCTGCGGTCCCGACGCTCCAGCGGCGCTGGCGTCCGGGGTCCTCGAGCGGCGCGCCGCCCTGGTGGACGCCATCGAGGACGACGCGCGCGACTGGACCCGGCCGCTGCGCCCGCGGCCGGGCGAGGACGGCATGGGAGCCGCCGCCGGCGCGGGCGTGGTGCAGCGGCATTGCCAGGGCCTGCAGCGCGACCTGCAGTCGGCCACCGGGCGCCTGCGCGGCGAGCTGCGCGAGCAGCTGGCGCAGCGTGGCGGTGGAAAGGCGCGGCTGGCCGCCGTCGATGCGGTGATGGAGGGCCTGCTGGCACCGCGCGAGCACGCGCTGCTGGTGCCCGTGGTCCCCGCGCTGGTCGCCCGCTTCGAGCGGCTGCATGCCCTCCACGCCGGCGCGGACGCCGGTGCCGATGCGGACGCGAACGCGAATGCCGCGGCGCCGGGCACCCCGGCCGCCTGGCGCGACCGCTTCCGCGCCGAAGCCCGCCAGGTGCTGCTGGCCGAACTCGACCTCCGTTTCCAACCCATCGAAGCCCTGCTTGCCGCGCTTCGCAACCCCGGTCCGGACGCATGAACAGAACCCTCCCCAACGCCTTCGTATTCGCGCTCGGCCTGCTGGCCGTGTGCTGGATCGGCGCGGGCTACGTCGGCAGCCACGCGCTGGCGCTGGCGGTCACCGCCCTGATCGGCGCGCTGTACGTGCTCGGCGGGGTGGAGCTGCACCGCTACCGCCGGGCGACCGCCGGGCTGGTCGCGGCGCTCGACGCGCCGCCCGGTGCGGACGGCCTGGCCGCCTGGCTGGGCGGCCTCGACCCGACCCTGCGCGCCGCGGTGCGCACGCGCATCGACAGCGGCCAGGGAGCGCTGCCGGCGCCGGCGCTGACGCCCTACCTGGTCGGGCTGCTGGTGCTGCTGGGCATGCTCGGCACCCTGCTCGGCATGCTGGTGACCCTGCGCGGCACCGGCATGGCCCTGCAGTCGGCGAGCGACCTGCAGGCCGTGCGCGATTCGCTGGCCGCGCCGGTGGAGGGCCTGGGCGTGGCCTTCGGCACCTCGATCGCGGGCGTGGCCGCCTCGGCGATGCTGGGGCTGCTGGCCGCCCTGTGCCGCCGCGAGCGCGCCGAGGCCGTGCGCCTGCTCGACGCGGCCGCCGTCGCCGTCGATGGCCTGCAGGTGCACACCCGCGCCCACCAGCGCGACCAGGCCCTGCGCCTGGCGCAGGCGCATGCGGAGGCGATGCCGGCACTGATGGACCGCCTGGACGCGCTGGCGCGGGCGCTGGAGCAGCAGGCGCAGGCCGCGCACGCGCACCAGGCGGCGCAGCAGGAGGCGTTCCACGCCGGCACCACCGCGGCCTGGCAGCAGCTGGCCGGCACGCTGGGCGCGGCCCTCGAACGCAGCGCCGCCGACAGCGCGCGCGCCGCGGCCGAGGCGGTGCAGCCGGCCGTGGCCTCGGCGATGGAGGCGCTCGCGCACGAGGGCGAGCGCACGCAGGCGGCCGTGGCCGCATCGGTCGAGCGCCAGCTGGCCACCCTGCAGGCCGGCTTCCAGGCCAGCGCCGACGCGTCCACGACGCTGTGGCGGCAGGCCCTGGAGCAGCAGGCGGGCTCGCAGCAGGCGCTTGCGCAGGCGCTCCGCAGCGGCCTCGATGCCGCCGGCGAGCGCTTCGCCGAGCGCACCGGCGACCTGGTGGAGGCGGTGTCGTCGCGGCTCGAGGCCACGACGCAGCAGGTCGGCGGCGCCTGGGAACAGGCGCTCGCGCGCCAGCAGGCGCAGCACGAGGCCCTGTCCGAGCGCCACCGGCAGACGCTCGATGCCGCCGGCGAGGCCTTCGAAGGCCGTTCCGGCGCCCTGCTCGCCGGGCTGGAAGACACGCACGCGCGCCTGCAGTCGACGCTGGCCGAGCAGGACGCTGCGCGCCTCGCGGCCTGGCAGGGCGGGCTCGAGGCGATGTCGGCCGCGCTGCGCGAGGACTGGGCGCGGGCCGGCGAGGCCGCCGCGCAGCGCCACGAGGCCGCCAGCGAGGCCCTGGCCCGTGCCGCCGCCGAGATCGGCGAGCAGTCGCAGGCCCACGCCGCCGCGACCATCGCCGAAATCTCGACCCTGGTGGAGGCGGCTTCGGAAGCACCGCGCGCCGCGGCCGAGGTGGTGGCCGAACTCCGCCAGAAGCTCTCCGACAGCATGGCGCGCGACACCGCGATGCTGGACGAGCGCACCCGGCTCATGGACACGCTGTCGACGCTGCTGGACGCCGTGAACCACGCCTCCAGCGAGCAGCGCGGTGCGATCGATGCCCTCGTCTCCACCACATCCACGCTGCTGGAACAGGCCGGCGCGCGCTTCGACGCGCAGGTCGACGCCGGCACCGGCGCGATCGAGGCCGCGGTGGCGCGCGTGGACGAAGGCGCCGCCGGCGTGGCCGCCCTGGGCGAGGCGCTCGCCGGCGCCGTGCAGCAGTTCGGCGAGCGCAACGCCGAGCTGGCGGCGCGCCTGGAAGGCATCGGCGCCGCGCTCGAGGCCGCCGGCACCCGCGGCGACGAGCAGCTGGCCTACTACGTGGCCCAGGCGCGCGAACTGGTCGACCTGAGCGTGCTGGCGCAGAAGCAGATCATCGGCGAACTCCGCCAGCTGCCCGCCGCGGCCGGGACCGGGGCATGAGCCTGGAGGTCGAAGGCGATGCCGACGCGTCGGTGCCGGTCTGGGCCGCGTTCGGCGACCTGATGTCGGTGCTGCTGGGCGTGTTCGTGTTGATCCTGGTCGGGGTGATCGGGGTGCAGCTGCACCTGGAGACGAAGCTGGCCGACGAGGTCGCGCAGCGCGAGGTCGAGCGGCAGCGCCGCGAGGCGCTGGAGCAGGCGCTGGCCGCGCCGCTGGCGAGCGGCCGCATCACCTTGGTCGACGGCCGCATCGGCATCAGCGGCAGCGTGCTGTTCGCGCTTGGATCCGACCGCCTGCAGCCCGAGGGTGAGGAGCTGCTTGAAAGCCTGGCCGCGCCGCTGGCCGGCTACCTCGCCGGGCGCGACGAGATCCTGATGGTGAGCGGCTTCACCGACGACCGCCAGGTGCGCGGCGACAGCGAGCGCTTCGCCGACAACTGGGAGCTGTCGGCACAGCGCGCGCTGACCGTGACCCGCGCGCTGGTGGCGCAGGGCGTGCCGGCGTCGTCGGTGTTCGCCGCCGCCTTCGGTGCCGAGCAGCCGGTGGCCAGCAACGCCGATGCGCAGGGCCGGGCACGCAACCGCCGCGTCGAGATGGCGCCGGTGCCGCGGCAGGCGCCGGCGCAGGACGGGCAGGTGGCGCATGGCCGATAGCACCACCACCGGAGGCGAGGGCATGGCGTCGCGCGACGACGCGATGCGCACGTCGCCGCAGGCCGTGCCGCAGGTCCGGGCCGGAGAGCGGGACGGAGGGCCGGTCGCGGGACTGGTCGATGCGCTCGATTGCTGGTCGCGGGAGCGCGAGGCGCTGCTGGCCGGACTCGATGCCGGCCTGCCCGACGCCGCGGAGTGGCCGGCGCTGCCGGGCCTGGAGGAGGTGCGCGGGCTCTGGGCGCAGCTGCGCGGCCGCGAGCAGGTCCGCCGTGCGCTGGCGCCGGCGCCGGTCGATGCCGGCCCCTTGAATTCTCGGGCGCTGGCCAGCCGGATGCTGCGGCTGATGCAGGAGGAATCGCCCGGCTACCTGCGGCACTTCACCGCGTATGTCGACATGCTGGCGGGGCTGCAGGTGCTGCAGCCCGGCGATGCGTCCGCGTCTGCGGGCGCGAGGCCCGGGGCCGTGGCCACGGGCCGGACGCGCGCGAAGGCGCGTCGGGGCCGGGGAGCGTCGCGCCCCCCGGCCACGGCCGACTAGGTTCCGGTCGCCGGAGCGGCCGGCGCCGCGGCGTCGTCGGCGGGCGCCTCGCCGGTTGCGGACGCGTCCGCACCGGTGCTGTCCACCGGTGCATCCGGCGCCACCGCCGGCCCACCCACGCGCGAGACGCGCCAGACGATGTTGGCCAGGTCGTCGGCGATGATCACCGCGCCGCGCGGGTCCACCGTCACACCGACCGGGCGGCCACGGGTGGTGCCGTCGTCGTCGCGGAAGCCGGTGGCGAAGTCGATCGGGTCGCCGGCCGGGCGGCCGTTCGCGAACGGCACGAACACCACCTTGTAGCCCGAGGGATCGGGACGGTTCCAGCTGCCGTGCATGCCGACGAAGGCGCCGTCGGCGAACTCCGGGCCCATCACCGGGCTGGAGAAGTCCACGCCCAGCGAGGCCACGTGCGCGCCCAGGCTGTAGTCCGGGGTGAGCGAGGCGGCGACCTTCTCCGGGTTCTCCGGCTTCACGCGGGTGTCGACGTGGTTGCCCCAGTAGGCCCAGGGCCAGCCGTAGAAGCCACCCTCGCGCACCGAGGTCAGGTAGTCGGGTACCAGGTCGGGGCCGATCTCGTCGCGCTCGTTGACCACGGCCCACAGCTGGCCGCTGCCGGGCTGGATCGTGAGCGCCGTCGGGTTGCGCAGGCCGGTCGCGTAGGGACGGTGCATGCCAGTCTGCGCGTCGATCTCCCAGACCATCGCGCGGTCCTGCTCGGCGGTCATGCCGCGCTCGGTGATGTTGCTGTTGGAGCCGATGCCGACGTACAGGAAGCGGCCGTCGGCGCTGGCGGCCATCGCCTTGGTCCAGTGGTGGTTGATCTCGGACGGCAGCAGCGTCAGCACTTCGGGCTCGCCGGCCGGTGCCTGGGTCATGCCCGGCGTGTAGTCGAAGCGCACCACCGCGTCCTGGTTGGCGACGTACAGGTTGTTGCCGATCAGGGCCAGGCCGTAGGGCGCGTTGAGGTTGTCGGCGAACACGGTCTGCACTTCGTAGTCGCCGTTGCCGTCGGCGTCGCGCAGCAGGGTGAGGCGGTTGCCGCTCTTCACGCCAGTGGTGCCGGCGGCCTTGATCGGGCCGGCGATCACGTCCTTGGGCTTGAGCTTGGGCGCGTTGCCGCCGCGGCCCTCGGCCACCAGGATGTCGCCATTGGGCAGCACCAGGGTCTGGCGCGGGATGCCCAGCCCAGTGGCGATGGCGCGGACCTCGAAGCCCTCGGGGACCACCGGCACGCGGTCGCCCCATTCGGATGGATCGGCGATCACCATCTGCGGCAGCAGGCCGCGCTTGGGCTCGGGCAGGTTGACGTCGGTGCCGTACTGCATCGGACCCGGATCCGGGTTGCAGGCGGCGAGGACCACGGCGGACGTGGCGACGGCAAGCAGGCTCAGGCGCTTCATTCGACACCTCCGATGCGCGGGGCGCGGGCCGCGAAGAACGTCGCCACCAGGCCGAGGGCGACGGTGATGACCGACAGCACGAGGCCGCCGGGCATGCTGGCCCAGGCGTCGCGCGCGTGCATCAGCGCGTTGAAGAAACCGACGACCCAGGTCGCCAGCAGCAGCAGGAAGTGCGGGAGCGCGGCGGGCGTGCGGCGCGAGGTGAGCAGGGCGAACAGCGCGCTGACCAGCGCCACGCCCGCGATCACCAGGGCGCCGGCGATCAGCCACGACGCGAAGTTCTGCCACTGGATCTCGTAGGTGCGCGCATAGGCGATGTCGCTGAGCAGGCCGCCGAGGAAGAGGGTGAGCGCGCCGCCCAGCAGCAGCGCATGGACGGGGTGGAAAGCCGGTGCGTACCGGCGCGGAACGGTCGAGACCATGTCGGTCCTCCGGAATGGACGCCTGGAAGGAGGCGTCGGACGAGGGGGCGGGATGCGGATGCAAACCGGCTCCTGCCATCCTAAGCCAGCGCGTCTTCACGGCCGCGTGCAGGCCCAGGGACGCTGCGTTCCCGACGCTGCGGCCCGCATCGCGGGCTTTACGCCGGGGCGTCTTCCGGGAGCAGGGGCTCGCCCGGGGCCCAGCCCAGCCGCTGCAGCCGGTCGAGCAGCATGACCACGCGCGCGCGGCTGCCGGTGCCGTGCACGGGCAGGACCAGGCTGTCGCCCGGGCGCGCATCCGCCAGGATCAGGCGCGCGGCCGCGGTCTCGTCCAGGCATTCGACGATGGCCTCGGCGGGCACGCCGCTGCGCAGCAGCGCCGCGCGCAGCACCCCGGCCACCGCGCCGCTCGCGCGCCCGCGCTGGTAACCCTCCATGTCCTTGAGCACGACCCGGTCCGGGGCGAAGGCGGCGGCGGTGGCGGCGAGCTCGGCGATGGCCTCGTCGCTGCGGTTGCCGGCCTGGCCCAGCAGCAGGTGCAGGCGTCCCGGACCGCCGTGCGCGCGGCGCACCAGTTCGAGCAGGTGCTGCAGGCCGTCCGGGTTGTGCGCGTAGTCGACGTAGGCCTGCACGCCATCGCCGAGCACCCAGCGCTGCAGGCGCCCGGGGTTGTCGCCGTGGGCGCTGCCGAAGCGCGCAAGCACGCCGGCGATGGTGTCCGGTGCGATGCCCAGGCGGCTGGCGGCCAGTGCGGCGCCGGCGCAGTTCTGCACGTTGTGCGTGGCCAGGCCGCCGAGCGTCAGCGGCATGTCGGCGATCGCGCCGAGGTCGTGCGAACGCGTGCCGTCGAACAGCAGCAGGTGCCCGTCGCGCACGCCGCAGCTGCCGCGGCCGTCGGCGCGTGCCTGCCGCAGCAGCGGATGGTCGTCGTCGCCGGAGAACCAGGCCAGCTGCGCCGCGACCGTGCCGGCATGCGCGCGCAGCCGCGCGTTGTCGGCGTTGAGCACGACGGTGCCGTCGGCGGCGATCGCGCGGGCGACGGTGAGCTTGACCTGGGCGAGGCCGTCGAGGTCGTGGATGCCGTACTCGCCGAAATGGTCGGGGCTGACGTTGGTGACCAGGGCGACGTCGGCGCGCTCGACGCCGAGGCCGCGCCGCAGCAGGCCGCCGCGCGCGGTCTCCAGGATCGCGGCCTCCGCGCCGGGGTGGCGCAGCAGCGCGCGCGCGCCGCCCGGGCCGGAGTAGTCGCCGTCCTCGATCAGCCGGGCATCGAGGTACAGGCCGTCGGTGCAGCTGTTGGCGGTGTGCCAGCCGTGGGCCATCGCGATCGCGGCGAGCAGGCGGACGCTGGTGGTCTTGCCGTTGGAGCCGGTCACCAGGGCTACCGGGATGGCGTGCAGCGCCTGCCACGGCACCTCGTCGGGAGCCGGCAGGGCGTGGTTGTCCCAGGTGCGGCTGCCGGTGCCCATGCCGAGCGACAGCCGCTCGTCGTCGAGCAGCAGCGGCAGCGCGTGCAGCGCGGCCGCCTCGCGCAGCGACGCCAGCCGCGGCAGGTGCTCGGCGGCGGCCACGGCGCGCAGCAGGCGCAGGGCCGCGTCCTCGTCGCCGACCGGCGCGTGTCCGGGCTGGAGCGCCGCTTCGCCGGTGTCGATGCCGGCCTCCGCCAGCGTGTCCAGCCAGGCCCATTCGTTGACTTCGGTGGCGGCGTAGAGCACGTCGGCGGGCGCGGTGAAGGCGAGGCTGGCGCCGGTGGCGTGCGGGCGCACCAGCACGGGGCCGTCGGGCCAGCCCAGCGCGTCGCGGGCGCGCGCGATGCGCCGTGTCCAGGCCTCGAGCAGCGCGTCGGCGACCGGCGCGCCGATGCCGGTCTCCAGCACCGCGCCGGTGCCGGCGAAATACAGGTTCGGCCCGGTCAGGCGGCGAGAGTCGTCGAAGGGCGGCGCTGCGGTGCTCATCGTGGATCCCGGGCTCAGTCGCTGTCCTCGTCCGGCGCGAACACCAGCCCGCGCTCCTCGCGCACCAGGCCTTCGAGCTCGAACGCCGGCGCCGTATCGGCGCCGGGCAACGGCGGCGGCGCGGGCCTGGCCGGCGCCTCGGTCGCGCCTTCCGGCCGGAACTTCGTGATCTGCTTCCAGGAGCGCGCCAGCGCGTCGGCGAACACCAGCAGCAGGTCGCCGGGCCGGCCCATGCGCAGCGCGGCGTCGATCGCCGCCTGCTCGTCGGGGATGACCGAGATCGCCCCGTCCGGCACGCCGGCCGCGCGCAGGGCTCGGGCGATGATGTTGGGCACCTCGTCGCCGTCGCGGCCGCGCAGGCCGTCGTCGCGGCGGCAGATGTAGTGGTCGAAGCGGCCGGCCACCGCGTCGGCGATCGCGACGATGTCGTCGTCGCGGCGGTCACCCGGTCCGGCCACCACCACGATGCGGCGGCCGTCCACGTCCAGGCGCTGCGCCAGGTCGGCCATGACGCCGACCGCGTGCGCGTTGTGCGCATAGTCGAACAGCACCTTGAAGGGGTGTTCGCTGAAGACGTTCATGCGCCCCGGCGCCTGGAAGAAGGTGGTGTCGAAGGTGCGCAGGCCCTGGCGGATGTCGTCGAGCCGGATGCCCATCGCGAACGCCATCGACGCGGCGAACATCGCGTTCTGCACGTTGTGCAGCGCGCGGCCCTCGAGCGTCGCCGGCACCAGGTGGGTCCACAGCAGCGGGATCTGGGTGCCCTTGTCGTACAGCGTGATCATGTGGCCGTTGACGCCTTCCTCCAGCGCACAGGCGCGGCCGCCGGCGCGCACGTGCTCGCGCACCAGCGGGTGGCCGGGGTTCATGGTCACGTAGCAGATGGTGCGCGCGCGGGTGTAGCCGGACATGCGCAGCACGTTGGGGTCGTCGGCGTTGAGCACTGCGCATTCCGTGGCGACCTCGACCACGATGCGCTTGATTTCCGCCAGCTGCTCCAGGGTGTCGATGCCCTTGAGCCCGAGGTGGTCGGACTGGACGTTGATCACCGCGCCCACGTCGACCTTGGTCACGCCCATGCCCGCGCGCAGCAGGCCGCCGCGGGCGGTCTCGAGCACCGCGAAGTCGATCGTGGGGTCGCGCAGCACCATGCGCGCCGACACCGGGCCGGTCATGTCGCCCTCGACGGTGCGGTTGCCGTCGATGTACACGCCGTCGGTGGTGGTGAGGCCGGGCGTGTGGCCCGACATCTTGGCGATGTGGGCGAGCATGCGCGCAGTGGTGGTCTTGCCGTTGGTGCCGGTGACCGCGGCGATCGGCACGCGCTTGGGCGAGCCGGGCGGGAACAGCATGTCGATCACCGGCCCGGCGGCGTCGCGCGGCGTGCCCTCGCTGGGCGCGACGTGCATGCGGAAGCCGGGGGCGGCGTTGACCTCGCAGATCGCGCCGCCGATGGCGCGGTGGCTTTCCGAGATGTCCGGGGTGATGAAGTCCACGCCGCCGACGTCGAGGCCGATCGCGCGCACCGCGCGCACCGCCATCTCGCGGTTGTCGGGGTGGATCAGGTCGGTGACGTCGGTGGCGGTGCCGCCGGTGGACAGGTTGGCGGTGGAGCGCAGGTAGACGACCTCGCCGTCGGCGGGCACCGAGTCTCCGTCGTAGCCCGCGCGCGCCATCATCAGTCCGGCCTCGCGGTCGAGCTCGATGCGGGTGAGGACCTTCTCGTGGCCGACGCCGCGGCGCGGGTCGCGGTTCACCGCATCGACCAGCGCGGCGATGGTGCTGCGGCCGTCGCCGACAACGTGGCCGGGCGTGCGCCGCGTGGCTGCCACCAGCTGGCCGTCGACCACCAGCAGGCGGTGGTCGTCGCCGGGCTGGAAGGTCTCGACGATCACCGAGCGCGAATGCTCCTGCGCGGCCGCGAAGGCGGCGCGGATCTCGTCGTCCTCCCTGATGTCGATGGTGATGCCGCGGCCGTGGTTGCCGTTCCAGGGCTTCAGCACCACGGAGCCGCCGAGCCTGCGCGCGGCCTTGATCGCGTCGGTCTGGCTGGACACCAGCACCTGGCGCGGCACCGGCAGCCCGAGCGCGCCGAGGATCCGGTTGGTCTCCTCCTTGTCGCTGGCCAGCTCCACCGCGATGTGCGGCGTGCGCCCGGTGACCGTGGCCTGGATGCGCTGCTGGTAGCGGCCGTGGCCGAACTGCACCAGCGAGCGGTCGTTGAGCCGAAGCCACGGCACCCCGCGCTCTTCGGCCGCACGCACCAGCGACGCGGTCGATGGACCCAGCGCGCGGCGCTGGGCATAGCGGATGAAGCCGTCGCGCGCCTCGTCCCAGGCCCAGTCGGCGGGCACGCTGCCGGCCGGATGCAGCGCGTCGGGCAGCAGCGAGGCGACCAGGCGCAGCGCCAGCTCGCCGGCGGCGATGCCCTCCTCGCGCTGCACGTACTCGTAGACGACGGTGTACACGCCGGGGCGGCCATCGACGCTGCGGGTCTTGCCGAAGGTGACGTCCTCGCCGGCGATGTTCTGGAGTTCGATCGCGACGTGCTCGAGCACGTGTCCCAGCCACGTGCCGTCGTCCTCGCGCATGCGGCGCACGAAGCCGCCGGGCTGGCGGTAGGAGCAGCCGTGCTCGGCCAGGCCGGGCAGGGCGGCCACCAGGCCGTCGATGAAGCCGGCACCCAGGCGCGCGGTCGGCCACTGTTCAAGTTCGCCCAGGTCCAGCAGCAGCCGGATCACCGGGAAGTGCGCATGCAGGGACGGGCCAACGTAGACGGAGCGTTCGAGGATGCGCATGGGTGTCTGCCTTGTCAGGTCTTGCGGGTGGCGAGTCGTCCGGCGGACGCGCGCCGCGTGTGCAGGTTGAACGTGGCGCCGGCGATGAGGATGTGGACGCCCAGGCCGAGCATGCAGACCGGATCGTCCTCGTCGGCGTGCGCCATCGAGGAGAACTGCAGGTCGTGGGCGTCGACCACGGTCACCGCGCCGCTGCCCTCGACCTCGAGCGTGTCGTCGGGCGAAATGAAGGCCGCGGTGTCCTCGTCCAGGCCGATGCCGATGGCGAACGGGTTGTAGGCCAGCGCGGCGGTCAGGCGGCCGAGGCGGTCGCGCTGGCGGAAGTGCTGGTCGATGACGAAGCGGTTGGTCAGGCCGAGCCCGGGCGCCAGGCGCACGCTGCTGGCGCGCGGCGACGAGCCTTCCTTGCCGAAGGCGATCATGTGCTCGCTCAGGAAGCCCGCGCCGGCGCTGGTGCCGGCCACGGTGACCCCGCGCGCGTTGCACAGGCGCAGCGTGCGCGCGACGTCGGTGCCGCCGAGGATGGTGGACAGCCGCAGCTGGTTGCCGCCGGTCAGGAAGATGCCGCTGGCCTCGGACAGGCGCTGGATGCGGCCGGGCTCCTGGCAGTCGCGGCGGGTGTCGAAATCCATCACGTCGACGCGCTCCACGCCCATCCCGCGGAACAGCGCCTGGTAGTTCAGGCCGCTGTCCTTCAGGCGGCTCGCCGTCGGGATGACCACGATGTCGGCGTCGCCGCCGCCGCTGAGCTCGACGAAGCGCGCGAGGATGCGCGGGTTCGTGTCCTTGTCCTCCGCACCGCCGATCGGGATGATCCAGCCGCGTTGTTCCCCGTTGACGGGCTTGCTTGGCATCGATGGCTCCGCTGCTTCAGGTGTGTTGCGTTTCGAACGTACCACGGCGCACCACGGCGCCCCCGCGCACGTGCACGCGTCCCCGCGCGATCACGTCGGTGACCTCGCCGGCGTCGTCCAGCGCCACCAGGTCGGCGTCGCCGCCGACCGCGATCCGGCCCTTGCCGGGCAGGCGCAGCAGGTCGGCGACGTTGCTGGTGAACGCCGGCAGCGCGACCTCCAGCGACACCCCGCGCGCGAGCAGCTCGCGCAGGGTCTCGATGAGCACGCCCGAGTGGCCGACGTCCATGCTGCACACGCGGCCCTGGTCGTCGAAGCAGGGCAGGCAGCCGCCGGCGTCCGAGCTGACCGTCACCCGTTCGCGCGGCGCGCCGCTGGCGAAGTAGCGGACCAGGGCGTCGGCGGCGCTCCACGCGTCTTCGCCGTCGGCCACCGGGAAGGCGGTGATGTCGATGCAGCAGCCGCGGCGCGCGAGCTCGATGGCTTCGTCGAACAGGGCGCGGCGGCGGTTGACGTGGGTGGGGTTGAAGACGCGCGGCGGCAGCTCGCTCGCGTCGAGCGCGCGGCGCACCAGGTCGAGGCCGCGCGGCCCGTCGCCCAGGTGCAGGTGGACGATGCCGGCCTTGCCGGTCATCAGCCCGGCCACGTGGGTCTCGGAGGCGATGCGCAGCAGCTCGTCGAGCGTCGGCTGGCTTGAGCGGTGGTCGCTGATGGCCAGCTCGCCGACGCCGATGAGGCAGTCGATGAAGGCAAGATCCGCGCGCAGGCTGCCGGTGAGCGTGGCCGGCGGCACGTGGTAGCCGCCGGCATGGCCCCAGGCCGAGAGGCCTTCCTCACGCAGCGCGTTGATCCCGGCGACGAGCTCGCGCGTGCCGCGCGCGACGTCGTCGGTGCCGAGCAGCCCGACCACGGTGGTTACGCCGCCGCGGGTGTAGCGCGAGAGCATCGGCGCCGGCACGCGGCTGGCGAAGCCGGCCTCGCCGCCGCCGCCGGTCACGTGCACGTGGCCGTCGATGAAGCCCGGCAGCAGGCGCCGTCCTTCGAGGTCCAGGGTGGCGGCGACAAGCGCCTCCGGCAGCGCCGGCGCCTCCGCGCCCATCCACAGCACCTTGCCGCCGCCGACCAGCAGGTCGTGCCGTCCGAGCGCCGCGGGCGCATACACGTCCGCGTTGCGGACCAGCATCATCGTCATCGCCGAAGGTTGGACAGCGCCGCGCGCGACGTCAAGCGAGGGCCGCGGAAGGCGGTGGTATCGTCGGGTCCCCCTCCAAACCCGGTCGTCCACGAATGGGTACCTACGCGCTCGGATCCGTGTTCTCGCCGGCCTCGGTGGCGCTGGTGGGCGGGAGTCCGCGCGAACGGTCGCTGGGCCGGCTGGTGCTGCGCCAGATCATCGATGGCGGCTTCCGCGGCCGCATCGGCGTGGTCAACAAGCGCTATCCCGAGCTGGAAGGCGTGGCGGCCGCGCCGCGCCTGGACGCGCTCGGCTTCGCGCCGGAACTGGTGCTGGTGGCGACGCCGCCGGCCACGGTGGCGCGGGTGGCGATGCGCGCCGCCGACGCCGGCGCGCGCGCGCTGATCGTGCTGACCCGCGACATGGGCGAGGGGCCAGGCTCGCACAACGAGGCGCTGCAGGCGATCGCGCGCGAGCGCGGCCTGCGCGTGGTCGGGCCGAACTGCCTGGGCGTGATCGCGCCGCACTCGAAGTTGTTCGCGAGCTTCGCCGCGCACCGGCCGCCGGCGGGCGACCTGGCGCTGGTGTCGCAGTCGGGCGCGATCGGCGCGGCGATGATCGAATGGGCGAGCACGCGCGGGCTGGGCTTCTCCGCCGTGGTCTCGCTGGGCGACGGCATCGACGTCGACTTCGGCGACCTGCTGGACTGGTTCGCCACCGACCGCCACACCCGCGCGATCCTGCTCTACCTCGAGCGCGTGCGCGACGCGCGCAAGTTCCTGTCGGCGGCGCGCGCCGCGGCCCGCGGCAAACCGGTGGTGGTGGTGCGTCCCGGGCGCCACGCGCGGCGCCCGGGTCCGCTGTCGAGCCACGCCGCCACGCTGGCCACGCCGGACGCCGTCTACGACGCCGCCTTCCGCCGCGCCGGCCTGCTGCGCGTGCATGCGCTGGACGAGCTGTTCGCCGCGGCGGAGACCCTGTCGCACCTGGGCAGCGTGCCCGGCAAGCGCCTGGCGGTGCTGACCAACGGCGCCGGCACCGGCCTGCTCGCGCTCGACCGCCTGCAGGACCTGGGCGGCCGGCCGGCGAAGCTTGCCGACGCCACGGTGGCGCGGCTGGACGGCGAACTGGTCCGTGGCTGGTCGCGCGCCAATCCGGTCGACCTGCTCGGCGACGCCGACGGTGCACGCTATGCCGCCGGCCTGCAGGCCCTGCTCGACGATCCCGGCAACGACGCCGTGCTGGCGGTGAACGTGCCGACCGTGCTGTCCGATCCACGCGAGACCGCGGAAGCCACGGTGCGCGTGCTGCAGCAGCGTCCGCGCGGTGCGCCGAAGAAGCCGGTGCTGGCGCTGTGGCTGGGCGACGATGGCGGCGCATCGGGACTGCTCGGGGCCGCCGGCGTGCCGACCTATGCCAGCGAAGCCGAGGCCGTGCGCGGCTTCATGTACCTGGTGCGGCACCGCGAGGCGCAGGCGGCGCTGATGGAGACGCCGCCGAGCCTGCCGGAGGACTTCGCGGTGGACCGCGCGGCCGCGCAGGCGCTGGTGGCCGCGGCGCTGGCCGAAGGCCGCGAATGGCTGGACCCCGTCGCCACCGCGCGCCTGCTTGGCGCCTACGGCATCGCCATCGCCGCGCCGGTGCTGGCCGCCGACGCCGATGCCGCGGTCGAGGCGGCGCGGCCCCTGCTGGACGCCGGGCACACTGTGGCGGTCAAGGTGCTGTCGCCGGACATCGCGCACAAGAGCGACGTCGACGGCGTGCGCCTGCACCTGGCCAGCGCGGCGGCGGTGCGCGAGGCGGCCGGCGAGATCATCGCGCGCGCGCGCCGGCTGCGGCCGGACGCCCGCATCGACGGCGTCAGCGTGCATCCGATGGTGCTGCGGGCGAAGGCGCGCGAGGTCATCGCCGGCATCGCCGACGACCCGGTGTTCGGCCCGGTGGTGGTGTTCGGCCGCGGCGGCACCGCGGTCGAGGTGATCGACGACAAGGCACTGGCGCTGCCGCCGCTGGACCTGCGCCTGGCGCACGAGCTGATCGGCCGCACGCGGGTCTCGCGCATCCTGCGCGCCTACCGCGATGTGCCCGCCGCCGACGAGCGCGCGCTGGCGCTGGTGCTGGTGAAGCTGGCGCAGCTGGCCGCCGACATCCCCGAGGTGCGCGAGGTCGATATCAACCCGCTGCTGGCCGACGCCGACGGTGCCGTGGCGCTGGACGCCCGCATCGCGGTGGCGCCCTCGACGCGGCTGCACCGCGGCCGCGGCCATCCGCGCTTCGCGGTGTTCCCGTATCCGACCGAGCTGGAGCGCACGCTGCTGCTGTCCAGCGGCCGCGAGGCCTTCGTGCGCCCGGTGCGCCCGGAGGACGACGCCATGTTCCGGCGCTTCTTCGAACAGGTCAGCGCCGACGACCTGCGCCTGCGCTTCTTCCGCGCCGTGCGCGACTTCAGCCACGACTTCATCGCCCGCCTGGTGCAGCTGGACTACGCGCGCTCGATGGCGCTGGTGGCGATCGACTCGGTCAGCGGCGAGATGCTCGGCGCGGTGCGCCTGCTGGCCGACTCCGATTTCGAGCGCGGCGAATACGGAATCATGGTGCGCTCCGACCTCAAGGGCGCCGGCCTGGGCTGGCGGCTGATGCAGGAGATGATCGAAGTCGCGCGCTGGATGGGCCTGTCCACCATCGAGGGCCAGGTGCTGCGCGAGAACAGCACCATGCTCGCCATGTGCCGGCGCCTCGGCTTCCAGGTGGTTCCGGACCCGGACGACGCCACCCTGATGCTGGTCACCCTCCCCGTCGAAGCCGCCCCCCTGTAGGAGCAGCTACAGCTGCGACCCTGCGGATGTAGGAGCAGCTACAGCTGCGACCCCGGCACGCCACAAGGACGGTCGCAGCTTCAGCTGCTCCTACAGGCGGGCGTCGGGAGGCGCCGGTGGGCGTCGGTGGGCGATAATCGCGCGGCCATGCGCAAGATCCTCCACATCGACATGGACGCCTTCTACGCGTCGGTGGAGCAGCGCGACGATCCCGGCCTGCGCGGCCGCCCGGTGGTGGTGGCCTGGCGCGGCGCGCGCTCGGTGGTGTGCGCGGCGTCGTACGAGGCGCGGGTGTTCGGCGTGCGCTCGGCGATGCCGGCCGCGCGCGCCGAGCGGCTGTGCCCGGAGGCGGTGTTCGTGCCGCCGGACTTCGCGCGCTACAAGGCGGTGTCGAAGCAGGTGCGGGAGATCTTCCTGCGCCACACCGACCTGGTGCAACCGCTGTCGCTGGACGAGGCCTACCTCGACGTGACCGCGCCGAAGGTCGCCTCGCCCAGCGCCACCGAGTCCGCGCGCATGATCCGCGCCGAGATCCGCGAGGCGACCTCGCTTACCGCGTCGGCGGGCGTCGCGCCGAACAAGTTCCTCGCCAAGATCGCCTCCGACTGGAACAAGCCCGACGGGCTGTTCGTGGTGAAGCCGTCGCAGGTCGAGGCCTTCCTGACGCCACTGCCGGTGTCGAAGATCCCCGGCGTGGGCAAGGTGATGGAGAAGAAGCTGGCCGACATCGGCGTGGCCACCGTCGGCGAACTGCGCGGCTTCGCGCTGGAGGAGCTGCAGGCGCGCTTCGGCCGCTTCGGCGCCGGCCTGTACCGGCGCGCCCGCGGCATCGACGAGCGCCCGGTCGAACCCGACCAGCCGGTGCAGTCGATTTCCACCGAGGACACCTTCGCCAGCGACCTGCGCCTGGACGAGCTGGGTCCGGCGATCGAGGCGCTGGCCGCCAAGGCCTGGGCCGCGACCCGGAAGACCGAGCGCGTTGGCCGCACGGTGGTGCTGAAGCTCAAGACGTCGGACTTCCGCATCCTGACCCGCAGCTTCACGCCCGACGCGCCGCCCGCGTCGGAGGCGGAGTTCGTCGCCATCGCGCTGGCGCTGCGCGAGCGCGTGCAGCTGCCGGCCTCGACCCGCTACCGGCTGGCCGGCGTCGGCCTGGCCGGATTCCGCGACGCCGACGAAGTGCCGGTCCAGGCGCCGCTGTTCGCATCCGCCTGAGCGGGCGCGGCGCGCGTCGGGCGCAGCTCCAGCCACAGGCTGTAGGCCGCGGTGAGCGCCGGCAGCAGGTTCTGCAGCACGCCCACGGCGTCCTGCTTGTCCGAGAACAGGAAGTACGACAGCGTCATCGCGCTGCCGCAGAGGCTGATGATCCAGAAGCTGCGTGGCACCACCGCGCGCCCGGCGCGGCGCGAGGCGCCGAACTGCACCAGCCAGCGCGCGCCGAACAGCAGGGCGCCGGCCAGGCCGACCAGCTTCCACGGTGTCAGCGCGATGCCGGTCCATGCGAGTGCTTCGATGGTCCCGTTCATGACAGCAGCTCCGTGCTGCGGATGATGCGTTCGTCGGCGACTGCGCAGGGGTTGCGCCGCAGCAGCCACAGCACGCCGCGCAGGTCGCTGATGCCGACCAGTGCGCGGCCGAGGTTGTCGTACTTGCTCTGGCCGTGGCGGCGCGGGCGGTGGTTCACCGGCACGCTGAGCGTGCGCCAGCCCGCGCGCTGCATCAGCGCCGGCAGGAAGCGGTGCATGTGGTCGAAGGCGGGCAGGTCGAGGAAGGCGTCGCGCGCGAACAGTTTGATCCCGCAGCCGGTGTCCGGGGTGGCGTCGTGCAGCAGCCGGGTGCGGATCGCGTTGGCGATGCGCGAGGCCCAGCGCTTGCTGGCGGAATCCTCGCGCCGCACGCGCCAGCCGGCGAACAGGCGCACGCTGTCGTCGGCGTCCGCGCGTGCCTGCAACAGCCGCGGCAGGTCGGCGGGATCGTTCTGGCCGTCGCCGTCGAGGGTCGCGACCCAGTCCGCCCGCGCGGCCTTGACCCCGGTGCGCAGCGCGGCGCTCTGGCCGCTGCGCGCGCGGTGGCGGAGCACGCGCAGCTGCGGGCGGTTCGCGGCACAGGCGGCCAGCGCCGCGGCGGTGTCGTCGTCGGAGGCGTCGTCAACGCAGACGATCTCGTAGCGGGTGACGTGGCGCAGGGCGGCGTCGATCTCGTCGAGCAGGGCGGGCAGGTTGTCGGCTTCGTTGTAGGCGGGCACGACGACGCTGAGCGCCGGCGGCAGCGGACGCCGCGAGGAGGGGAGGTTCATGGTCATGTGCTGCATCCCGAAAAGAGATCGTCGTCACTGTGGTAGAGCGAGGTGCGTACCCCGAACAAACCAAGCACCGAGTGGAAGAGCTGGTCGTGGCTCGCCGGCGCGGTGGCGCTCGCTCGCAGGCAGGACAGGTCGGCATGGCGGGCCGCGACCAGCCCCGGCGACAGCCAGGCCACCATCGGCACCTTCTTCTGCGTCTCCGGTGCGATCGCCCAGGGCAGGCCGTGCAGGTACAGGCCGTTCTCGCCGAGCGACTCACCGTGATCGGACACGTAGAGGAGGGCGCTGTCGCGGTCCTGGCGGCGGGCAAGCAGGGTGATCACGTCGGCGAGCAGGTCGTCGGTCGCCAGTACCGCGTTGTCGTAGCTGTTCACCACCTGTTCGCGACTGCAGTGGCCGAGGTCGTCGCTGTCGCAGGTGGGACGGAAGCGTCGCAGGTGCAGCGGCGTGCGGGCGTGGTAGGCCGGACCGTGGTTCCCGAGCTGGTGCAGCACGATCACCTGGTCGCCGGGGACGCGGTCGATCGCGGCATCCAGCCCGTCGAGCAGGATCCCGTCGTAGCACCCGTGCGAGGCGCAGTGGGCACCGGCCGCGGTGGCACGCATGGTGTCGATCTCCAGGCCGGTGCAGACGCCCTTGCAGCCGGACTGGTTGTCGCGCCACAGCACGTGCACGCCGGCATGCTCGAGTACATGCAGCAGCGACTCGGAGTTGTCGAGGAGCGCCTTGTCGTATCCCGCCCGGCCATCGGGAGAGAACATGCACGGCAGCGACACTTCGGTACTGGTGCCGCAGGCGGTGACGTCGCCGAAGTTGATCACGTTGGACATGGCGAGGCGCGGCGTGGTCTGGCGTGCGTAACCGTTCAGGCCCCAGTTCTGCGCGCGCGTGGTCTCGCCGACCACCAGCACCAGCAGGCGGGGCCTGGCGTGGAGCGGGCGGGCGGCGACCACGGCATCGCGGCCGAGGACGCGGCGTGGTCCCTTCGCCGCGCGGTCTCCGTGGATGACGGTGGCGGTGGCCACCACCACGTTGCCGGGCGTGATCAGGTGGCGCAGTTCGCGGTGGTTGCGCATCAGCGCTGACAGGTCCTGGAAGCCGGCAAGCGCACTGCCGGCGGCGAGCAGGGCCAGGGCCGCCATGACGCCCAGCCGTACGACCGCCGCGCGTGCCGGTCGTCGCCGCAGCAGGCGGACGCGCGCCAGCAGCAGCAGCGGCAGGCCGGCGTATGCGACCAAGGCCGGCAGCAGGCTCCACGTCAGCAGCTCGCGGGCCTCGAAAGCGTCGGTATGAAGCACGTTGCGCACCATGTCGGTGTCGAAGTAGACGCCGTACGCAGTCATGTAGTGGTTGGCCGCGGCACCGGCCAGCAGCAGCACCCCCAGCACCGGCCGCGCCATGCGCCCATGCAGCAGGACGCAGAACAGGAAGGCCTGCAGGGCGAAGACGAGCGCAAGGAGGGACGCCGCCGCGAGCGCGCCCGAGACACCGGCGAGCGCGCCGGTTGCGAACACCGCGCGCCAGAACGGCACGTTGCCGGCGAGGACGAAATAGAGGCTGGCCCAAAGCGCCAGGGCTTCGGTGGAAAGGGTGGGCCGCCACGCGAGCATCCGCGCATTGACCTGGTGCGGATGCCACCGCGACAGTGCGACGATGCTCAAGGCGCGCGCTCCGCCGGCGCATGCCGCTGCCATCTATCGCCGATGCACGTGGCGGCCATGACCACCCCCGCCCAGACGGTCCTGCATGCCATCAGGCCGCCTTTTGCGGGGTGCATGGTGGAGATGGTGGTGGGCATCGCAGGCGTCGGCAGCGTGGGGTGGCGGAATGATCCGGGCGCCGCTGTCGGAGAGCCGTTGGAGCGATGTTGGCGCTTCGTTAATCAATGTCCCCGGCGAATGGCGGCGCCTGGCACTGCGGATCGACCGCGGTCCCGGGCACCAGCCACCAGTCCTGCCGGCTGGCATGGCCGATCATCCGCGCGCGGCCGCGGTCGACGCAGGGCCCCAGCGCGGGCTCCGGCATCCAGAGCCAGCGCCGCTCCGGCGCCGCCGCCACCCAGTCCGCGGCTTCGCGCCACTGCAGGTGCAGCGGCTGTTTGAAGCCGAACTCCTGCATCGGGCGCCCGGCCTGCAGCATGTGCTGCTCGCGCCAGGCGATCGCGCCGAGTTCGCCCTGCACGCCGATGCGCGCCGAGACGTCGCGCATCAGCGCCCGCCCCGAGCTCGAATCATCCAGCGCCGGCGCCAGCACCAGCCCGTAGCTGGCCCACAGCAGGGCCGTGAACAGCAGCAGGCCGGAGCCCACGCGCGGCCCGCGGAAGGCCGCGGCCAGCGCCCAGGCCGCGGCACCGAGTGCGCCCAGTGCCCAAAGGAAAGCGCGCATGTCGGCCGGCGCGATGCCCCGGGTTCCACCCAGCCGCGTCGCCCAGTCGGCGTCGGACAGGCCGCTGCCGGCGGCGCCCAGCAGCAGCGCGCCGCACAGCAGCAGCCAGCCCGACAGCAGCCACTGCACGCCGGCGCGCCGCAGCAGCGCCGGCAGCAGCGGCGCCGCGGCCAAGCAGAGCGCGGGCAGCGCGGGAAAGATGTAGACCTCGCGCTTGCCCGGGCTCAGCGAGAAGAACAGCAGCACCAGGGCCGCCCAGCCCAGCAGCAGCGCGTGGCGCGGATCGCCGCGGCGCAGGCGCCGCCACCAGGCCGGCAGCAGCCAGGGCAGCAGCAGGGCGCCCGGCAGCCACAGGGTCGCGATCACCTGCGCGTAGTACCAGGGCGGCTGCACGTGGTGCCAGGCGTTGACGTAGCGGGTGCCGGTCTGGCGGAACAGCAGCTCGTGCGCATAGGCCTGCAGTGCGGGGTCGGGCTGGCGCAGCAGCGCGATGCCCAGCGGTGCCAGCCAGACCGCCGCGCCCGCGGCGAAGGCGGCCAGCCCGAGGGCCGCATCGCCGGCGACGCGCGCACCGGGCCGACGTGGCCACCGCCGTCGCAGCCCCGGCCACAGCCAGGGCAGCAGCACCAGCACCGGCAGGAAGCCCACGCCCTTGGTGACGGTGCCGAGCCCGGCCGCGAACAGGCCCAGCGCCAGCCAGCGCCGCCGGTATCCGTCCAGCAGGTAGCGCAGCAGCGCGCACAGCGACAGCGTGGTCATCAGCACCAGCACCATGTCGATCTGCGCGCGCTTGGCCTGCAGGCCGAACTGCAGGCAGACGAACAGCGCCGCCGCCGCCCACGGCCCGTGCCGCGGCGACCACAGCCGCGCGCCCGTGCGCCGCACCAGCCACAGCGTCGCCAGCGCCGCCAGCAGCGACGGCAGCAGGAACGCCACCCGCCAGTCGCGGACCAGGGTCCAGGCGGCCGCCTGCATCCACATGAAGACCGGGGGCTTTTCGGCATAGAACTCGCGGCCCCGGCGTGGCAGCAGCCAGTCGCCGCTGTCGACCATGGCGCTGGCGGCCAGGACGAAGCGCGGCTCGTCCGGCGGCGAGGGATCGCGCAGGCCGATGCCGGCGGCCAGCGCGAACAGCAGCAGTGCCAGCAGGAGCCAGCGGGGCGGGAGCGGCGTGCGGGCGGGGCGCGGCGGCGGCATCGGCGTCTGCATCGGGGGACCGGGTGTCCGGGCGATGGTGTCCGGCGGCACGTGGGAGAATCGTCGGAGCGCGCCGCCTCCGACATCGTTCCGACGTCGGCGCGCGCAGCCTGTCGGCCCCACCGGAGCCTCCCATGCGCCTGCTGGTCGTGGAAGACAACCAGAGCCTGGTCGCCAATCTCTTCGATTACTTCGAAGCGCGCGGGCACGTGCTCGATGCCGCCCCGGACGGCCCCACCGGCTACCACCTCGCCTCGACCCAGGCCTACGACGCCCTGGTGCTGGACTGGATGCTCCCGCGGCTGGACGGCCGCGAGGTACTGCGGCGGCTGCGCGAGGCCGGCCACGACATGCCGGTGCTGATGCTGACCGCGCGCGACGAGCTTCCCGACAAGATCGCAGGCTTCCGCGCCGGGGCCGACGACTACCTGACCAAGCCCTTCCAGCTGCCGGAGCTCGAGGTCCGCATCGAAGCCCTGGTGGCCCGGGCCAGCGGCCGGGGGCGCGGTCGCGTGCTCGAGGTGGCCGACCTGCGCTACGACCTCACCACCCTCGACGTCACCCGCGCCGGCCGCAGCCTGCACCTGTATCCGGCCTGCCGGAAGCTGCTGGAAGTGCTGATGCGCGCCAGTCCGGCGGCGGTCACGCGCGAACGGCTGGAGCAGGCGCTGTGGGGTGATGACCCGCCGGACGGCGACATGCTGCGCTCGCACGTCTACGAACTCAGGCGCAGCATCGACGGTCCGTGGCCGGTCAAGCTGCTGCACACGCTGCCGCGGATCGGCTACCGCCTGGGCGAACCGGCCAGCGGGGACGACGATGCCGGCTAGGAGCAGTCTGCGGCGGCGGATGGTGCAGGGGCTGCTGGCCTACGCGCTGCTGGTTTCGGTGGCGGTGTACGGCTACGGCTTCCTGGTCAACGAGCGCGCCGAGCAGCTGGTGTGGACGGCGCTGCTGGAGGCCGAGTTCGACCACATCGAAGACCGGCGCGCGCTCTCGCCCGACGAGCGCTGGAGCGATACCGAGACCCTGTTCCTGTACGGCGACGAGGCCGCCAGCCCGCTGCCGGACGCACTGCGCGGCCTGGCGCCCGGGCTGCATGACGAGGTGGTGTTCGGCGGCAAGGAATGGGTGGTGCTGGTGCGCGAGGTGGACGGCCGCCTGTGGGCGCTGGCGCTGGACATCGGCGATTTCGAGCGGCGGGAAATCTTCGTCGCCGCCAGCGTGCTGGCCGCGATGCTGGTGATGGTGGCGCTGCTGGGCCTGGCGATCGGCTGGGGCGTCGACCGGCTGATGCGGCCGATGCGCGAGTTCGCGCAGGACATCGCGGGCCTGAGCCCGGACCGGGCCGGCCAGCGCATCGCGCTGCCCGCGGACGCCAGCACCGAGCTGGCGGTGATCGCCGATGCGCTCAACGACTTCATCGTGCGCAACGAGCAGTACGTCGAGCGCGAGCGGGCCTTCATCGACAGCATGAGCCACGAGCTGCGCACGCCGGTGTCGGTGATCGCCGGCGCGGCCGAGCTGGCGGCCGCGCAGCCCGGCGTCCCGGACGCGGCACGCCAGCAGATCGCGCGCATCCGCCGCACCGGGCACGAAGTCGAGCGGCTGATCGCGCTGCTGCTGGTGCTGGCCAAGGATCCCGGGCGGCTGGCGCGGTCCAGCGACTGGATCGATCTGGCCGAGCTGCTGCCCGAGATCATCGACGACCACCTGCCGATGGCGCGCGAGAAGGGCCTGGCGGTGGTGCTGGCCGCGCCGGCGCGCTGCGACATCCTGGCGCCGCTGCCGGTGGTCCAGGCCGCGATCGGCAACCTGTTGCGCAACGCCATCGAGAACAGCGACAGCGGCACGATCGACATCCGCGTCGACGGTGGCGCCGTGGTCATCGACGATCCCGGCCACGGCATGACGCCCGAAGAGATCAGCGCAATCTATGCGCGCATGGCGCGCGGGGGCGGCGGTCGCGAGCGCGGCGGCATCGGCCTGGACCTGATCTCGCGCCTGTGCGGGCATCTCGGCTGGACCTTGGACATCGCATCGCGGCCGGGGCAGGGCACGACCACGCGCCTGGACCTGTCGGCGGCGCGCGGCACCCGCGGATAGCCCCGCGCCCGCGCCCGGGGCGACAATGGGCGTCCCCGAAGCCGAGGAGGCGCCGCGTGTCCTTTCCGTATGCCCTGGTGCTGTTCGACCTCGACGGCACCCTGGTCGACAGCGCTGCCGACATCGCCGAGGCGGTGAACCGCACCCTCGACGAACTTGGCCACGCCCGCGAGGACGAGGCCACCGTGCGCTCGTGGATCGGCCTGGGCACGCGAGTGCTGCTCGACAGCGCCCTGCGCCATGCCGGCAGCACCGCCGACGTGGATGCGGTGATGCCGCGGCTGATGGTCCACTACGAGGACTGCCTGCTGCTGCACGCGCGCCTCTATCCCGGCACCGTCGAAGCGCTCGAAGCGCTGGCAGACGCCGGCGTGGCGATGTCGATGGCGACCAACAAGCCCGAACGCATGGCGCGGGTGCTGGCCCACGCCATGGGCATCGACCGTTATTTCACGCATGTCGTCGGCGGCGACACGCTTGCCGAACGCAAGCCGCACGCGATGCCGCTGCTGCATCTGGCGGCGCTGCACGGCGTGGCTGCCGCGGACACGCTGATGGTCGGCGATTCCGAGGCCGACGCCGGCGCGGCGAAGGCCGCCGGCATGGACCTGGTGCTGCTGCGCCACGGCTATCCGCGCGACTTCGACCTGGAAAGCGCGGGTGCGGTGGCGGTGCTCGACGACCTGTCGACCCTGCCGTCCCTCAGCTCACCGCCCGACACCGCCCCGTCCGACACCGCCCTGTAGGAGCAGCTACAGCTGCGACTCCGAGGTCACATTCCATGTGACCTTTGGTGATCCGTCGCGAGGTCGGGGTCGCAGCTGTAGCTGCTCCTACAGGGGCGTGGGGCGGCGCCTTGCGGTGCGGGGCAGCGCACCGCGGGGCAGCCCGCGCTTCCGAGGCTCAGTTGGCGGGGGCGTAGCGCAGCGTCAGGCCGTATTCGCGGCCGGGCTGGTTGTACCAGGCGATGGTCTCGTACTCGCGGTCGAACACGTTCGAGGCCCGCGCCTGCAGCGTCCAGTCGGCGTTGATCGCGTACTCCACGCGCAGGTCGAGCGTGCCGTATCCGCCCAGGCGCACCAGGTTGGCGGCGTCGTCATAGCGCTCGCCGCTGCCGAAGCCGGTCACGCCCACGCGGAAGGCGCCGAAGGCGCGGTCCACGTCCACGCGCGCGGTATTGCGCGAACGCCGCGGCAGCCAGTGGTCGTGGTTGGCGCCGGCGCTGCGGTTGCGCGGGTCGATGTGGCTGAGCTCGGCGTTGATGTCCCAGCCGGCCAGCGACACGAAGCCGGTCAGCTCGGCGCCGCGGATGCGCGCCTCTTCGACGTTGAGCAGGGCGAAGTTCGTGTCGTAGCCGATCAGCTCGTCGATGTCGGTCTGGAACACGTTGAAGGTCCAGTTCCAGCCCTGGCCGAACTGCGCGATGCCCAGGTTCAGCGTCGTCGACTCCTCCGGCTCCAGGTCCGGATTGCCGTAGACCGGGTAGTACAGGTCGTTGAAGGTCGGGACCTTGAAGCCGGTGCCGGCGCTGGCGGTGAAGCGGAAGCCGTCGCCGAACTTCAGGCCGTAGCCGAGGCTGCCGGTGGAGTGCCCGCCGAACTGCTCGTTGTCGTCGTGGCGCACGCTGGCGTCCAGGCTGTGCGCGCCGAAGCTGCCCTGGTACGCCAGGAACAGGCCGGTGTTGTCGCGGTCCTTGACGGTGAAGTCGGTGCTGCTGGTGACCTTGTCGCGCAGCCAGTCGACGCCGGCGCTGAGCAGCTGGTCTTCGCCGACGCTGAAGTCGCCCTGCACGGAGGCGGTGTCGCGGCGGGTCTCGAAGTTGCTGGCGAAGGTCCGCGTGCCGGTGGCGTGGTCGTAAAAGTGGTTGTTCGACTTGTCGTCGGCGCGGCCGATGCGGACGTTGACGTCGGTGCCCTGGTTCGGGCGCCAGCCGAGGCGGCCACCGAAGACCTGCTGCCGGGTGTCGGCCTCGTTGCCGCCGAAGATGCTGCCGTCGTATTCGTTGAAGGCGTCGGCCACCAGCGCATGGCCCTCCAGCTCCACGGTGTCGCCGAGCTTGCCGCCGCCGCGCACGCTCACCGAGGTGTTGCGGTAGCCGTCGCGGTCGGGTTCGTCGGCGAAGCAGCCCGCGCCCCAGCCCTCGGCGGTGCCGCGGCAGGAGTCGATGCCGTCGGTGCGCTGCCAGGCGCCCTGGGCCTGGAACCAGCCGCGCTCGCCGGAGCTGCCGATGCCCGCGGCGGCCTGGCGCAGGCTGTTGCTGCCAAGCCCCAGACTGAAGTTGGAGCGCAGGCCTTCGCCGGCCGCGGCGCGGCGGGTGAAGATCTGGATCACGCCGCCGATGGCTTCGGAGCCGTACAGGCTCGAACGCGGGCCGCGCACGATCTCGATGCGCTCGATCTGGTCCAGCGGCAGGTCCTGGAACATCACCATGCCCGAGGTCGCCGAGCCGATGCGCACGCCGTCCACCAGCACCAGCACGTGGTCGGATTCGGTGCCGCGCAGGAACACCGAGGTGAGCTTGCCCGGGCCGCCCTGGTTGGCGAGGTTGATGCCGGCGCGGCCGCGCAGCAGCTCGGGCAGCGAGGTCGCCTGGCTGCGCTCGATCACCGCGCGGTCGATCACCTGCACCGGGACGTTGGCGTCCTCGGCGTTGATCGCGGTGCGGGTGGCGGTGACCACGACGGTGTCGAGGTCGGTGGCCTGGATCGCGCCGGAGGCCATCGCGGCCGGGGAAAGCGCCAGCGCGATGGCGATGGAAAGGAGCGGGAACTGCGGCTTCATCGGTGTCTCCATGCGTCGCGCGCGCCCGCGCGACGGGTCACAGGGCGGCTGCGAGCAGGGGGAGGCGACGGAAGGAGACGTGCGGGGAAGGCCACGGCGCGCTGCCGCCGCGATGCCCTCCGCATCGCAACCAGTCATTACTCCGGGCCGGTCTCCGGGCTTGCGGGAAGGGCGCTGCGATCGGTGGTCCGAGCGCCGCGTCCGGCCCCGGCGCCTTCCCGTGCGATGCACAGTGGCGGTTTGCCGGGGTTGTTCCACGCTTACCGTTGCGGGGGCAGCGCCGGAATGCTTCCGCCGGCCATGGTGGCGGGCGGGAGGTCACCGGCTTCCCGTTTCAACCCTTGGGGGAATCCCCGCAGGTCACCAGAAGTGGCGCGCAGTCTAAGCCATCGCCAGCGGCGACGCCAAAGCCCTCGCACCCTCGTCGCAGGGGGCGACGTGGCGGCAGGCGCCTGGCGGCAGGGATCGCGCGGGAGCGGCGGTTGATTCAGTCGTCGGCGGGTTCGTTGACCGGGCGTGGCTCGGCCATGCCGTCCCCGGCCTGCATCACCGTGGTCCTCACCGGTCCGGCTGGCGGCCGGTTGCGCGGCGGCGGCAGCTCGGCGATCGCCTCCTCGGCCGCGGCCACGAGTTCCGCGCGGCGGTCTTCCGGCACGTCCTGCCAGTGGCAGTCGCGCAGCGCGCCTTCGAGCGAGTACAGCAGGTTCAGGCTGGGCTTGAAGCCGGCGCGCTTGATGCGCATGAAGGCTTCCAGGGGGCCGGCCTCGACCAGGTCCTCGGGCGTCCTCAGGCCCACCTGGCGCAGCCAGGCGGCTGATTTCGGCCCGATGTTGCGCATCTTGAGCGGCGGTGCGCTCATGTCCCCAGCGATTCCAGATACACGCGCGCGATCTCCTCGAGTCCCCGCTGGTCATCAACGTCGAACCGGCCCGGAACCGGACTGTCGAGGTCGAACACGCCGACCAGCGCGCCGTCGCGGAACAGCGGAACCACCAGTTCCGAGCGCGAGGCGGCGTCGCAGGCGATGTGGCCCGGGAAGGCTTCGACATCCTCGACGCGCTGGGTTTCGCCGCTGCTGGCCGCGGCCCCGCAGACGCCGCGGTCGAGCGGGATGCGCACGCAGGCGGGCTGGCCCTGGAAGGGGCCGACCACCAGCTCGGTGCCGTCGAAGAAGTAGAAGCCGACCCAGTTGAGGTCGGGCAGCGCGTGGTAGACCAGCGCCGACAGGTTGGCGGCGTTGGCGATGCGGTCGCGTTCGCCGGCGAGCAGGGCGCGCGCCTGGGCGGCGAGCCCGGCGTACTGTTGCGGCTTGTCGCCGCTTAGACTTTGCGTGGTGAACATGCAGACGAGTCTAACGCGCGGGATCCTGGTCACCGGGACCGACACCGGCGTCGGCAAGAGCCTGGCCAGTGCAGCCCTGCTGCACGCGCTTCGGGCCCGCGGCCTGCGCGCGGTGGGAATGAAGCCGGTCGCGGCCGGCTGCGATGCGACGCCGGCGGGATGGCGCAACGAGGATGCGCTGGCGCTGCAGGCGGCCAGCGATCCGGTGCCGGCCTACGACGACGTCAATCCCTGGGCGCTGCCCGAGCCGACCGCGCCGCAGCTGGCCGCGCGCGCGGCGGAGGTGGAGGTCACGCTGGCGCCCATCCTGGCGGCGCATGCCCGCCTGGCGGCGGCCGCCGACGTGGTGGTGGTCGAAGGGGCGGGGGGCTGGCTGTCGCCGCTGGCCGACGGCATCGAGCACGCCGACCTCGCGCATGCGCTTGAGCTGCCGGTGGTGCTGGTGGTGGGGCTGCGCCTGGGCTGCCTGAGCCACGCCCGGCTGTCGGCGCGCGCCATCCAGGCCGACGGCTGCCGGCTGGCCGGCTGGATCGCCAGCGCAGTGGATCCGGACTTCGGGCGCGGCCACGACTATCTCGCGCTGCTGCGCGACGCGCTGCCCGTCCCCTGCCTGGGCGTCCTGCCCTGGGCGCCGGCGCCGGCCGACCCGGCCGCGCTGGCGTCGACCCTGTCGTCCGCGGCCTGCGCCATCGCCGAAGACGGGTGGACGCGCTCCGCGCAGGCCTAGGAGGGGCGGGCCCTCGTCCCGCCTCGACATCGCCGCACATGCGTCCGTGCCAGCATGGGCGCATGTGCGCGGCCCTGACTTCCTGCACGTTACCGGCCGCGCGCCGATGCTATACTTCCCGGTTCAGAATCTCCCCCGAGGACCCCTCATGCGCCGCATCGCCCTGATCCCGATCCTGCTCGCGGCCCTGGCGGCCTGCGGCGGGGAGGACGCGCCACAGGCGCCGCCGCCGCCCGAGCTGGGCGTGGTGGCGGCGCAGTCCACCGACGCGCCGCTGCGCCTCGATCTCGTCGGCCGGCTGGCCCCCTACCGCAGCGCCGACGTGCGCGCGCGCGTGCCGGGCGTGGTCCAGCGCCGCGTCTATCAGGAGGGCAGCGACGTCAAGGAAGGCCAGGTGCTGTTCGAGATCGATCCGGCGCCGCTGCGTGCCGCCGCCGGCGAGGCCCGGGCGGCGCTGGCCCAGGCCACGGCCAACCAGGCCAACGCCCGCGCCGCCGCGGCGCGCGCGCGCAGCCTGGCGCCGCAGAAGTACATCTCGCAGTCCGACCTCGACAACGCGCTGGCCGCCGAGCGCAGCGCCAACGCCGCGGTGCAGGCCGCGCAGTCGGCGGTGGAGAGCGCGAACATCAACCTCGGCTACGCCACCGTGCGCGCGCCGATCGCCGGCCGCGCCGGCAAGCAGCAGGTGACCGAGGGCGCGCTGGTCGGCCAGGGCACGGCGACGCTGCTGACCACGGTCGACCAGATCGACCCGCTGTACGTGAACTTCAGCATGGCCGCCGGCGACCTCGACCGGATCCGCGGCATGCAGCTGGACCGCGACGGGCCGGTGGCGGTGCAGGTGCTGCTGCCCGACGGCAGCACCTACGCGCATCCCGGCGAAATGGATTTTTCCGGCGACATCGTCGATCCCGACACCGGCGCGGTGTCGCTGCGCGCGACCCTGCCCAACCCCGACCGGCGCCTGCTGCCCGGCACCTACGTGACCCTGGTGGCGACGCTGGGCGTGCAGCACGGCGTGTTCCGGGTGCCGCAGGCCGCGGTGCAGCGCGACGCCACCGGTGCCTACGTGCTGGTGGTCGGCGCCGACGGCAACGTGGCCCGCAAGGACGTCGCCACCGCGCGTGCCGACGGCGGCGACTGGATCGTGACCAGCGGCCTGGCCGCCGGCGACCAGGTGGTGGTGTCGGGCCTGCAGCGCGCGCGCGTGGGAGAGCCGGCGACGGCGGCGCCGTGGCAGCCGACGGCCGCAGCGGCAGCAGGCGCGCAGGGCGCGGCAGGTGCCGCTGGCGCGACGCCGGATGCGGACGAGGGCGCAGCCGATCCGGATGCGGCGGATCCGGCCGCCAGTGCGGCTGACGCCGCCGATGCAGCGCCGGCCGACGGTGCCGCCAGCGGTCGCCGGGACTGACGCCGATGCCTCGCTTCTTCATCGACCATCCGGTCTTCGCCTGGGTCATCTCGATCCTGATCGCGCTCTCGGGCGTGATCGCCCTGCTCAACATGGGCGTCGAGTCGTATCCCAACGTCGCGCCGCCGCAGGTCACCGTGGGCGCGAGCTATCCCGGCGCCGACGCGGCCACCACCGAGCGCGCGGTCACCCAGGTCATCGAGCAGCAGCTCACCGGCATCGACAACCTGCTGTACTTCAGCTCGAGCTCCAGCTCGTCCGGCCGCGCCAGCATCACCCTGACCTTCCAGACCGGCACCGACCCCGACATCGCCCAGGTGCAGGTGCAGAACAAGGTCGCGCTGGCCACCCCGCGACTGCCCAGCGAGGTCACCCAGCAGGGCGTGGTGGTGGCCAAGGCCAACGCCGGCTTCCTGATGGTGGTGGCGCTGCGCTCGTCGAACCCGGCGATCGACCGCAACGCGCTCAACAACCTGATCGGCGCCAGCGTGCTCGAGCAGATCTCGCGCGTGCCCGGCGTCGGCAGCACCCAGCAGTTCGGCTCCGAGTACGCCATGAACATCTGGCTCAACCCGGACCGGATGCAGGGCTACGGCCTGTCCGCCACCCAGGTGCTGGCGGCGGTGCGTGGCCAGAACGTGCAGTTCGCCGCCGGCTCGATCGGCGCCGACCCCGCGCCCGAGGGCCAGGGCTTCACCGCCACGGTCTCGGCCGAGGGCCGCTTCGCGACGCCGGAGCAGTTCGGCGACATCATCCTGCGCGCCGATGCCGACGGCAGCACAGTGCGGCTGAAGGACGTCGCCCGGATCGAGATCGGGGCGTCCGGCTACGGCTTCGACACCCGGTTCAACGGCGTGCCCACGGGCGCCTTCGCGGTGCAGCTGCTGCCCGGTGCCAACGCGCTCACCGTGGCCGAGGGCGTGAGCTCGCGCATGGACGAGCTGCAGGGCAGCTTCCCGCATGGCGTGGAGTGGTTCTCGCCCTTCGACAGCACCACCTTCGTGACCATCTCCATCAAGGAAGTCGTCAAGACCCTGATGGAGGCGATGGTGCTGGTGTTCCTGGTGATGCTGGTGTTCCTGCAGAACCTGCGCGCCACCATCATCCCGACCCTGGTGATCCCGATCGCGCTGCTGGGCACCTTCCTGGGCCTGAGCATCATCGGCTTCACCGTCAACCAGCTGACCCTGTTCGCGATGGTGCTGGCGATCGGCATCGTGGTCGACGACGCGATCGTGGTGATCGAGAACGTCGAGCGCATCATGACCGAGGAGGGCCTGCCGCCGCGCGAGGCCACGATCAAGGCGATGGACCAGATCACCGGCGCGGTGGTCGCGATCACCCTGGTGCTGGCGGCAGTGTTCATCCCCAGCGCGCTGCAGGGTGGCGCCTCGGGCGAGATCTACAAGCAGTTCGCGATCACCATCGCGGTGGCGATGGCGTTCTCGGCGTTCCTGGCGCTGGGCTTCACCCCGGCGCTGTGCGCGAGCTTCCTCAAGGCTTCCGACGTGCACCATGGCGACGGCGAGGGCGGCGGCAAGCGCCAGAACGTGGTCTACCGCACCTTCAACCGGTACTACGACCGGGTGGCGGCGGTCTACGTGCGCCACATCGGCAGCGCGATCGGCCACGCGCCGCGCTGGATGCTGGTGTTCGCGGTACTGGTGGTGGCCACCGGCCTGCTGTTCACGCGCCTGCCGGGCAGCTTCCTGCCCGAGGAGGACCAGGGCTACGCCATGGCGATCGTGCAGCTGCCGCCGGGCTCCACCCTGCAGCGCACCCAGGCCGTGTTCGAGGACGTGCGCGCGACGCTGGAGCAGGTCGACGGCTACGAAAGCATGATGCAGGTGGCCGGCTTCAGCTTCATCGGCCAGGGCGAGAACGTCGGCATGGCCTTCATCAAGCTCAAGGACTGGGGCGAGCGCGAGGGCACGGTGCAGGACTTCCTGCAGGCCGCCAACGGCGCGCTGTACGGCATCCGCGATGCGCAGATCTTCGTCGTGAACCTGCCGACGGTGCAGGGCCTGGGCCAGTTCGGCGGCTTCGACATGTACCTGCAGGACCGTGCCGGCCTCGGCCGCGAGGCGCTCACCTCCGCGCGCAACCAGCTGCTGGGCGCGGCGGCGCAGGATGCGGCGCTGACCGCGGTGCGCCCGAACACGCTCGAGGACGCGCCGCAGCTCAAGCTCACCGTCGACCGCGTGCAGGCGCAGGCGATGGGGCTGTCGGTCAGCGACATCTACAACGCGATCCAGCTGATGCTGGCGCCGGTGTACGTCAACGACTACTTCGCCGATGGCCGCGTGAAGCGCGTCAACATGCGCGCCGACGCGCCCTACCGCACCGATCCCGGCTCGCTGGCGCGCTACTACACGCCCGGCCCGATCGGCGCCGAAGGCGAGCGGAGCATGATCCCGCTGTCCAACGTGGTCGATGCGCAGTGGACCATGAGCACGCCGTCGCTGACCCGCTACAACGGCTACTCGGCGGTGAACATCGTCGGCTCGCAGGCGCCGGGGCACAGTTCGGGCGAGGCCATGGCCGCGATGGAGCGCATCGTCGACGAAGAGCTGCCCGCGGGTTTCGGCTACGACTGGGCCGGCATGTCCTACCAGGAGATCATCGCCGGCAACACCGCAACGCTGCTGCTGGTGCTGTCGGTGGTGGTGGTGTTCCTGTGCCTGGCCGCGCTGTACGAGAGCTGGTCGATCCCGGTGGCGGTGCTGCTGATCGTGCCGCTGGGCATCCTGGGCGCGGTGGTGTTCACCATGCTGCGTCCGGGGCTGTCGAACGACATCTTCTTCAAGATCGGCATGGTCACGGTGATCGGCCTGGCGGCGAAGAACGCGATCCTGATCATCGAGTTCGCGGTGCTGGAGCGCGCCAACGGCAAGCCGCTGCGCGAGGCGGTGGTCGAGGCCGCGCGCATGCGCTTCCGCCCGATCCTGATGACGTCGTTCGCCTTCATCATGGGCGTGCTGCCGATGGCGCTGTCTACCGGCGCCGGCGCCAACGCGCGCCATGCGCTGGGCACGGGCGTGATCGGCGGCATGCTGTTCGCGACCTTCCTCGGCCTGCTGCTGATCCCGGTGTTCTTCGTCAGCGTGCGTCGCGTGCTGGGCGAGCGGCTGGATGATGCCGCGCCGGCCAAGGCGCTGGCGAAGGACTGAGGCACGAAAAAACCCGGCAGCCTTCGCTGCCGGGTCCGGTGTGTGGGGCGACGCGCGGGGAGAGGAGCGCGCGTGCCCCGGTTCCGTTGCCGGAACCCTTGACGCCGTTGCTTACTTGCGGCCCTTGCCGGTGGCCGCCTTGGTGGCGGTCTGCACGGCTTCCTCGGCCTTGGCCTGGGCGGCCTCGACCTGGCCCTTCGCGATCTGCGCGATGGCCTCGTTGGTGGCCACGGCCTGGCCGAAGACTTCCTGGCCGGCGCTGACCGAGCGCTCGAGGCTCTCGCGGGCGGTCTGGACGCCCTTCGGCCACACGGCCTTCAGGCCGTCGAAGTCGCGGACCTCGGCCAGCTCGCCCCAGAAGGCGAAGGCGGCGTTGGTGTTCTGCTCGAGGGTCGACAGCTGCAGGCCGAAGGCCTTCTCGGCACCGGCCAGGGCCAGGCGGTTGACCTGGGCGGCGGTGTCGGCGAACTGGCGCGCGGTGCTGGCGAACTGCTCGTTGATGTTCTGGTACATGGCGGGCTCCTGCTGGTGTCCGGCAGGGATTGCCGGTTTGTGCGGTGCAGCATAACCCGCCCGATGTTGCGGTGCAACAACCGTTCCTCGGTGCGTTCAGCCGGCGCTGCGCCGCGTGTCCGGGCGCCGTGCGCCGTGCGCCCGAATGCCGCGCGCCTGTAGGAGCGGCTACAGCCGCGACCCGGGATTGCGGTCGAGTCGGAGGTCGCGCTCGGGTCGCGGCTGCAGCCGTTCCTACTGGGGGGTGTTTGGCGTCGGGCAGGGCGGCGTTATGGCGTCGGGCCGCGATAGCGGCAGCCCGAAGTGCAGGTCTCATGCACCACCACCTCGGACAGCTGCGGCAACGCCGGCCGCAGCCGCTCCCAGATCCACGCCGCCAGCCGCTCGCTGGTCGGGTTCTCCAGCCCCGGAATGTCGTTGAGGTACTGGTGGTCAAGCTGCTCGTACAGCGGCTTGAACGCGGCCTTGATGTCGGCGAAGTCCATCACCCAGCCGGTGTCGGCGCCGGGCTCGCCGGAGACGTGCAGCTCGATCCGGAACGAATGCCCGTGCAGGCGCGAGCACTTGTGGCCCTTCGGCACGTTCGGCAGCCGGTGCGCGGACTCGATGGTGAAGACCTTGAAGATGTCCATGGCACTCACTCCATCGTTCCGGCGGGCACGCGCACCGCGCCTTCCATCAGCACGCGCGCGCTGCGGCTCATGATCGCCTTGGTGGCGGTCCAGCGGCCGTCGACTTCGGCGGCCTCGGCGCCCACTCGCAGCGTGCCGGACGGGTGCCCGAAGCGCACGGCGTCGCGGGCGCCGCCGCCGGCCGCCAGGTTCACCAGCGTCCCGGGAATCGCCGCCGCGGTGCCGATGGCCACCGCGCAGGTGCCCATCATCGCGTGGTGCAGTTTGCCCATCGACAGCGCGCGCACGTTGAGGTCGATGTCGGCGGCGGCGACGGCCTTGCCGCTGGAGGCGACGTAGCCCTTGGGCGGCGCCACGAACGCGACCTTGGGCGTGTGCTGGCGGGTGGCAGCTTCTTCCGGCGCCTGGATCAGGCCCATGCGCAGCGCGCCGGCAACGCGGATCGCCTCCAGCGTGGCGAGCGCCGCGCGGTCCTCGTTGATCGCCGGCTGCAGCTCGGTGCCGTCGTAGCCGATGTCGGACGCATTGACGAAGACGGTGGGGATGCCGGCGCTGATCATGGTGGCCGGCAGCGTGCCGAGGCCCGGCACGTCGAGTTCGTCGACGAGCTGGCCGGTGGGGAACATCGCGCCGCCGTCGCCATCGTCGTCGGACGGATCCATGAACTCGAGCACGATCTCGGCCGCCGGGAAGGTCACGCCGTCCAGCTCGAAGTCGCCGGTTTCCTGCACCTCGCCGTTCGCCAGCGGCACGTGCACCACGATGGTCTTGCCGATGTTGGCCTGCCACACGCGCACGGCGAAGGTGCCGTCCTGCGGCAGGCGCGCGGGGTCGATGAAACCGTTGGCGATCGCGAACGGACCGACCGCGGTGCTGAGATTGCCGCAGTTGCCCGACCAGTCGACGAACGCGGTGTCGATCGAGACCTGGCCGTAGAGGTAGTCGACGTCGTGGCCGGGCCGCGTGGAGCTGGAGATGATCACGCACTTGCTGGTCGACGAGGTCGCGCCGCCCATGCCGTCGGTGTGCTTGCCGTAGGGGTCGGGCGAGCCGATCACGCGCATCAGCAGGGCATCTCGCGCCGGGCCGGGCACGCGCGCGGCCTCGGGCAGGTCGTCCAGGCGGAAGAACACGCCCTTGGAGGTGCCGCCGCGCATGTAAGTGGCGGGGACGCGCAGTTGGGGAGCGGGGAGGTGGGGATTGGGCTGACGGGACATTGCGCAAACACCGGAGAGTTCAGGCAGGCATTGTTCCATGGAACCGGGCAGCCCCCGGGAGGACGCTGGCGGGCAAGTCTTCGAACGCTATGTTAAAAGTGCAATCATTGCACTATTATCAATGCCAACACTCGCCCGCCTGTCCGGCTGCACCCTCACCATGTACGCAGCAGACCACCAGCCGCCGCATTTCCAGGTCCGCCTGCGCGACGGCCGCGAGGCGCTGGTCGAAATCACTTCGCTTCGGCCGCTGTCCAGCGCGATCGCGCCGCGCGGACTCGCAGCAGCCATCGAGTGGGCGGCAGCCAACAGACCGGTGCTCGAGGCCACCTGGCGGGAGCTGAATCCATGAACCAGCCGCAGTTCCTTATCAGGCGGGTTGCGGTCACCGGCGCCACGCGGTTGAAGCTCGACTTTGCCGACGGTCAGGCGCTCGATGTCGATCTCGCCGGGACGATCGCCCGCCATCCGGTGCTTGCTCCACTGGCCGATCCGTCGGTGTTCACGCGGGTCGCGCTGGACGAGTGGCGTCGCGGGGTCATCTTTGCCGACGACGACAGATTGGCCCTGGCCAGCGACAACCTCCGCGCACTCGGGGTGGAGCAGGCCGGTGGATTCTCTCACCAGCAACTGCTGGTCTGGATGGCGCACCACGGTTTGACGCTCGATGCTGCAGCCGAGGCGTTGGATGTGAGCAGGCGGATGCTCGCGTACTACCGTAGCGGCGCCAGGCCGATTCCACGCACCGTCGGCCTGGCCATGCTCGGCTGGGAGGTCGTGCACGGGCGCGCAGCGGACCCCGCCTTCGAGTACGGAGAGGCTGCCTGAGGCGCGGCGTCGCGCTGTACCCGGCTCAGGCGCCGTCCGTGATCTCCGGTTCCACCAGCTTCGCCAGCAGTTCAAGCGACTCCTGCCAGCCCTGGTAGCAGGCGTCCACCGGGATCGCTTGTTCTCGACCAGCTCGATGTGGCTGCCGCCGGAGACTCCACCTGCGCCAGCAAGCGTTCCGCCAATGGCAGGCCTCCCTGTTGCGCGTACCAGTACGCTGTTTCCGCCACGTCGAGACGGGCCCGGGGCCGCCACTCCACCGGCTTCACGGACCAGGCGCTCCCCCAGTTCCTTGCGCATCCGGGCGAAGGTTTCCTTCGACACCGGCTCCGCCGGCCCGGACGCCAGCCCTCCGGCGATGAGTTGGCGCAGGAATTCCGCCGCCTTTTCACGCTGGCGCTGGCGGATCATGTCGCGCATGCCGTCCGACGTGCTGGCGAAGCCCCCTTCGCGGACTTCCTGCTCGACGAATTCCCTGAGCTGGTCGGGGAGGGAGACGTTCATCGTGGCGATGGCGGGCTCCAATGGCAGAAATTGCCATTGGAGTGTGGCTTTGCGGGACTGTCGGGGAAATGCGGGGGGGGAAGAAGTGGCGTTACGCCGCGTTCGCCGCCAGGAAATCCTGCGCGAAGCGCTGCAGCACGCCGCCGGCCTCGTAGATCAGCACTTCCTCGTCGGAGTCCAGGCGGCAGGTCACCGGCACGCCGGTGCTGCTGCCGTCGGTGCGATGGATGACGAGCGTCAGCCTGGCGCCCGGCGCACGGATGCCGGTGACGTCGAATGTCTCGGTGCCGTCGATGCCGAGGGTTTCGCGGGTGGTGCCGGGCTCGAACTCCAGCGGCAGCACGCCCATGCCGATCAGGTTGGTGCGGTGGATGCGCTCGAAGCCTTCCGCCACGATCGCCTCGACACCGGCCAGGCGCACGCCCTTGGCGGCCCAGTCGCGCGAGCTGCCTTGGCCGTAGTCGGCGCCGGCGATGATGATCAGCGGCTGGCGGCGCTCCATGTAGGTTTCGATCGCCTCCCACATGCGGGTGACGGTGCCTTCCGGCTCGATCCGCGCCAGCGAGCCCTGGCGCACGCTGCCGTCCTCGTTGCGCACCATTTCGTTGAGCAGCTTCGGGTTGGCGAAGGTCGCGCGCTGCGCGGTCAGGTGGTCGCCGCGGTGGGTGGCGTAGGAATTGAAGTCCTCTTCGGGCAGGCCCATCTTCGCCAGGTATTCGCCGGCGGCGCTCGAGGCCATGATCGCGTTGGACGGCGAGAGGTGGTCGGTGGTGATGTTGTCGCCGAGCACCGCCAGCGGGCGCATGCCCTTGAGCGTGCGCTCGCCGGCCAGCGCGCCCTCCCAGTACGGCGGGCGGCGGATGTAGGTCGACATCGGTCGCCAGTCGTACAGCGGCTCCACGCGCGTGCCGTCGTCCACCGCGATGCGGAACATCGGCTCGTACACGCGGCGGAACTGCTCGGGCTTCACGCTGGCCTTGACCACGGCGTCGATCTCTTCGTCCGTCGGCCAGATGTCCTTCAGCGTGACCGGATGGCCGTCGGCATCGACGCCCAGCACGTCCTTCTCGATGTCGAAGCGCACGGTGCCGGCGATCGCATAGGCGATCACCAGCGGCGGCGAGGCGAGGAAGGCCTGCTTGGCATACGGGTGGATGCGGCCGTCGAAGTTGCGGTTGCCCGAGAGCACCGCCACCGCGTACAGGTCGCGGTCGACCACTTCCTGCTGGATCACGGGATCCAGCGCGCCGGACATGCCGTTGCAGGTGGTGCAGGCGAAGCCGACGATGCCGAAGCCCAGCTGCTCCAGCTCGGGCAGGAGCTTCGCTTCCTCGAGGTAGAGCTGCACCGCGCGCGAGCCCGGCGCCAGCGAGGTCTTCACCCACGGCTTGCGCACGAGCCCGCGCGCGTTGGCGTTGCGCGCCAGCAGCGCCGCGGCGATGACGTTGCGCGGATTGGAGGTGTTGGTGCAGCTGGTGATGGCGGCGATGATCACCGCGCCGTCGGGCAGCAGGCCCTCGGCTTCCTGCGCGCGCGCGGCGTCGAGGTTGCCGGCGATGCCGCGCTCCTCCAGCGCCGTGGTCGGCAGGCGGCGATGCGGATTCGACGGCCCGGCCATGTTGCGCACCACGCTCGACAGGTCGAAGTGCAGGGTGCGCTCGTATTCCGCCTTGGCGAGGTCCGACGCCCACAGGCCCGCGGCCTTCGCATAGGTCTCGACCAGCGCCACCTGCTCGTCGCTGCGGCCGGTCAGGCGCAGGTAGTCGAGCGTGTTTTCGTCGATGAAGAACATCGCCGCGGTCGCGCCGTATTCCGGCGCCATGTTGGAAATCGTCGCGCGGTCGCCGATGGTCAGCGCGGCGGCGCCTTCGCCGCGGAATTCGAGGTACGCGCCCACCACCTTCTGCTGGCGCAGGAACTCGGTCAGCGCCAGCACCACGTCGGTGGCGGTGATGCCGGGCTGCGGCTTTCCGGACAGCTCCACGCCGATCATCTCGGGCGTGCGCATCCACGACGCACGGCCCAGCATCACGCTTTCGGCTTCCAGGCCGCCGACGCCGATCGCGATCACGCCCAGCGCGTCGACGTGCGGGGTATGGCTGTCGGTGCCGACGCAGGTATCCGGGAACGCGACGTCATCCTGCGTGTAGATGACCGGCGACATCTTCTCCAGATTGATCTGGTGCATGATCCCGTTGCCCGGGGGAATCACGTCGACGTTGCGGAAGGCCTTCTTCGTCCAGTCGATGAAGTCGAAGCGGTCGGCGTTGCGACGGTCCTCGATCTCGCGGTTGCGGGTGAAAGCCTCCGGGTCGAAGCCGCCGCATTCCACCGCCAGCGAGTGGTCGACGATCAGCTGCACCGGGACCACGGGATTGACCTGGGCCGGGTCGCCGCCGGCGTCGGCGATCGCGTCGCGCAGGCCCGCCAGGTCCACCAGCGCGGTCTGGCCGAGGATGTCGTGGCAGACCACGCGTGCCGGGAACCAGGGGAAATCGAGGTCGCGGCGGCGCTCGACCAGCTGCAGCAGGTAATCGTCGATCCGCTCGGGCTCGGCGCGGCGCACGATGTTCTCGGCATGCACGCGGGCGGTGTAGGGCAGGCCGTCCCAGGCGCCGGGGCGCAGCGCCTCCACCGCCTCACGGGCGTCGAACCAGTCGAGCGAGGTTCCGGGAAGGGGCTTGCGATGCTTGCTGTTGGTCATGGCTGGCACGGGCGTGGGCGGGAAACGCCCATTGTATCGCCGCGCCGGATTCCATGACCTTCGCGGCGGCGATCTGGATAATCCTGGACAAGGTTTCCTGATTGACGATGTTTATCTTTTAGTTGGACGGGCGTTGTATTCGAACATAAGCTGCGTCATTCCCCCGGATAAACACGGAGTGACGACTGGTGGCAAATCTCGCAAGCGTCCTTAAGGCAGAAATCGCCCGCCTGGCCCGCAAGGAAACCAAGGCCCAGCTCGACCCCCTGCGCAAGGCCAATGCCGGCTACCGGCGCGACATCGCCGCGCTCAAGCGCGAGGTGGCGGATCTGTCGCGTCGGCTGAAGGCGACCTCGAAGGCGACTGCAAAGCCGGCGAAAAGTGCAGCGGACGCGCCGGAGAACGGCCGCAAGCTCCGCTTCCAGGCCAAGGGCCTGAAGTCGCACCGCGAGAAGCTGGGCCTGTCGGCCGCCGAATACGGCGCCCTGGCCGGCGTCAGCGCGCAGTCGATCTACAACTGGGAAGCCGGCAAGTCGACCCCGCGCCAGACGCAGGTGGCCGCACTGGCGGAACTGCGCGGCATGGGCAAGCGCGAGGCTGCGAAGCGGCTGGAAGGCGCGGCGGCGGAATAATCCGCAAGGCAAGGCGCGGCCGCCATGCCGGATGCGCGGGCGCTCAGCGCGCCAGCAGGCCGATCACCAGCGCGTTGACCAGGTCGATCACGAAGCCGCAGACCAGCGGCACCACGAGGAAGGCCCGCGGTGCCGCGCCGTATTCGCGCGCCACCGCCGTCATGTTCGCCACTGCGGTGGCGGTGGAGCCGAGCGCGATGCCGCCGAAGCCGGAGCAGATCACCGCCGCCTCGTAGTCGCGGCCCATCGCCCGGAACACCACGAACACGGTGAAGGCGACCACCATCGCGACCTGCAGCGCCATCGCCACCGCGATGAAGCCCAGCATCGGCTGCAGCACCCACAGCTGCAGCCCCATCAGGGCCATGGTCAGGAACAGGCCCAGGCACATGTCCGAGATCAGCGCGATCCCGGGCTGCATCTCGTCGAAGCGCCACATCCGGCCGCCCTTGGGCGCGACCAGGTCGCCCACCGCACGCAGCGCGATGCCGCCGAGCAGGCAGCCGACGAAGGCCGGCAGGGTGATCCCGGCGCCTGCGATCAGGCCGCCGATGGCATGGCCGAGCATCAGCGCCACGTTGAGCCAGAACAGCGCCAGCAGCACGGCGTGGTAGTCGAGCGTGGTACGCGATTCATCGCCGTACAGCAGGCCGACCTCGAGCTCCGCGTCGGCCGACGGCATCACCGGGCGCTGCCGGATCAGCCAGCCGGCGATCGGGCCGCCGATCACGCAGGCGGAGATCAGCCCGATCATGTTCGCGGCCAGGCCCAGCTCGGCCGCGTCCTCGAAGCCGAGCACATCGGTGAAGTGCGGCGCCCAGGCCAGGGTGGTGCCCACGCCGCCGGTCAGCGAGATCGAGCCCACCATCAGTCCCGCGCGCGGATCCATGCCGAACAGGCCGGCCAAGGCCATGCCCAGCCCGTTCTGCATCACGATGAAGACCGTTGCCAGCAGCGCCAGCACCACCAGCAGGCGACCACCGGAGGCCAGTTCGCGCACGTTCGAGTTCAGGCCCAGCGCGGCGAAGAAGTACAGCAGCAGGAGGTCGCGCATGCCCAGGTCGAATTCCACCCCCAGGCCCGCGCCGTAGTACAGCGCGCAGGCCACCGCCGCGCACAGCACGCCTCCGACCACGGGCTCGGGGATGCCGTAGCGGCGCAGCACGCCGACGCGCGCGGCAAGTCCCTTGCCGACGAACAGCAGGAGGATGGCGAGCGTGATGCTGACGAAGGCGTCGAACGGGAGCGTGCCGTCGACGATGGCGTGGGGCATGGCGGGATCCGGCCGGGCAGGGAGGGCCCCGGCGACACCCGGGCCATTGTGCCGGACGACCGCGCGCGGCGAGCGGATTGACGCCTGTCATTGTCCCGTGCGCCCGCAGCCGCGACACTGCCCGGGTCGCGCCACCCGCGCGGCCAAGCCCGCCCACCGCCCAAGGGACACCGATGACCGCAGACGCCCCGGCGCTCGACACCCTCCGCAACCGCACCTTCGACGAGATCGCCGTCGGCGACAGCGCCAGCATCGCGCGCACGCTGACCCGCGAAGACCTGCGCATGTTCGCCTTGCTCGCGGGCAAGGCCGTCGAGGATCCGGCCAACGGCGGCGGCGCGCCCACCGCGCAGGACACCGTGGCCCTGGGCATGTGGGCCGGCGCCTGGCTGGCGGCGCTGCTGGGCACGCGGCTTCCGGGCCCGGGCACGGTCTACCGGCGCCAGGCGCTGCGCTACAGCGGCCCGCTGTCGGCCGGCGACACGCTCACGCTGCGCATCGAGGTGAGCTCGAAGGACGAAGCCAGCCGCGCCGTGGTGCTGGACTGCCGCGGCAGCAACCAGGACGGCGAGACCGTGGTCGAGGGCGAGGTCGAAGTGCTGGCGCAGGACGAGCGCATCGAGCGCGGCCGCCTGGCGCTTCCCGACATCAACACCAGCGACGCCAACGGCAACGATGGCCTCGCCCGCCTGCTGGCGCACGTCGCCGGTCTGGAGCCGGTGCGCGCGGCCATCGTGCATCCCTGCGATGCGCTCAGCCTGTCCGCCGCGCTGGACGTGCGCGACGCGGGCATGGTCGAACCTGTGCTGGTCGCACCGCGCGCGCGCCTCGAAGCCGCGGCGAAAGAAGCGGGCCTCGACATCTCCGGCCTCGCCATCGAAGACGTCGCCCACAGCCACGCCGCCGCCGTCCGCGCCGCCGAACTCGCGCGCAGCGGCGACGTCGAAATCCTGATCAAGGGGAGCCTGCACACCGACGAGCTGATGTCGGCGGTGGTGTCCTCGGCCGGCGGCCTGCGCACCAAGCGCCGCGTCAGCCACTGCTTCGTGATGCAGACGCCGCACTACCCGCGGCCGTTCATCGTCACCGACGCCGCGATAAACCTCGCGCCCGACCTGCTGCAGAAGGCCGACATCGTCCAGAACGCGATCTACCTGTCGCACGTGATCGGCGTGGCGAAGCCGAAGGTGGCGATCCTGGCGGCGGTGGAAACGGTGAACCCCTCGATGCCGGCCACGCTGGACGCCGCCGCGCTGTGCAAGATGGCCGACCGCGGCCAGATCACCGGCGGCGTGCTCGACGGCCCGCTGGCCTTCGACAACGCGGTATCGATGGCGGCCGCGCAGACCAAGGGCATCGAATCGCCGGTGGCCGGCCAGGCCGACATCCTGGTGGTGCCGGATCTGGAAAGCGGCAACATGCTGGCCAAGCAGCTGATGTACATGGGCCAGGCCGCGAGCGCCGGCATCGTGCTGGGCGCGAAGGTGCCGGTGGTGCTGACCAGCCGCGCCGACGCGCGCGACTCGCGCATGGCGTCGTGCGCCATCGCCCTGATGCTGGCCCACCACAACCGCCAGAGCCCGCCGTGAGCGCGCATCCCGCGGCACCGGCGGTGGAATCTTCCGGCGCCGACCTGGTGGTGGTGCTCAACTGCGGCTCGTCGAGCATCAAGTTCGCGGTCTACGACGGCGGCGTCGATCCGCTGCCGCGCAGGGCGCTGTGGAACGGCAAGGTGCAGGGCATCGGCGGTCCCTCGCCCGACTTCGGCGAAAGCGGCGTCGAGCCCTTCGCGATCGAACTCGACGGCGGCACGCCCTACCGCAGCGCGCTGGCGCTGATCCGCGACCGCATCCTCGCGCGCCTGGCCGGTCGGCGCGTGGGCGCGGTCGCGCACCGGGTGGTGCATGGCGGCAGCAAGTACTTCGAACCCGTGCGGGTGGATGCCGGCGTGCTGGAGGACCTGCGCAGCTTCATCCCGCTGGCCCCGCTGCACCAGCCTTTCGCGCTGGAAGCCATCGCCATCCTGCTGCGCGAATACCCGCGCCTGCCGCAGGTGGCCTGCTTCGATACCGGCTTCCACCACACCATCCCGAAGGTCGAGCAGATCCTGCCGCTGCCTTACGATGCCTGGGAGCGCGGCGTGCGCCGCTACGGCTTCCACGGCCTGTCCTACGCCTACATGGCCACGGCGCTGCCCGAGCGCCACGGCGACGCCGCGCGCGGCCGCACCATCGTCGCCCACCTCGGCAGCGGCGCCAGCCTGTGCGCGATGCAGGACCTGGAGAGCGTGGCCACCACGATGGGCTTCTCCGCGCTCGACGGCCTGATGATGGGCACGCGCACCGGAGCGCTCGATCCGGGCGCGGTGATCTACATGATGGAGATAGAGAAGCTGGGCCTGGAGGAGGTGGGGCGGATGCTGTACCACCGCTCCGGCCTGCTGGGCGTGTCGGGCATCTCGCCGGAGCCGCGGGTGATCGTGCGCCACGAAGGCGACGAGGGCGAAGCCGGCGAGCGTGCACGGATCGCACTGGCGCTCTACGTGCGCCGCATCGTGCGCGAGATCGGCGCGATGGCCGCGGTGCTCGGCGGCCTCGACATGCTGGTGTTCACCGCCGGCGTGGGCGAGCACAACGCCTTCATCCGCGAGCGCGTGTGCCGCGACCTGACTTTCCTCGGCGTGGCCCTGGACGATGCCGCGAACGAGGCCCACGCCGCCACCATCTCCGCGCCGGACAGCCGCGTGCGGGTGGCCGTGGAGCCGACCAACGAAGAATGGATCGCGGCCCGGCAGGCGCTGGAATGCCTGTCGTGAGCGCCTTCAGGCCCGCGCCGCCCGGACCGGCGATAATGGTGCCATGAGCACGAAGATCGATCGCATCCAGGCCGCCCTGCAGGCGCTGTCCCCCAGCCACCTCGACGTGCTGGACGAAAGCCACATGCACAGCCGCGGCCTGGAAACGCACTACAAGGCGGTGATCGCCAGCGAGGCGTTCGAAGGCAAGTCGCAGGTGCGCCGCCACCAGGCCGTGTACGCGGCGATGGGCGCGCTGATGGGCGAGATCCACGCGCTGGCGCTGCACACCTACACCGCCGCGGAGTGGGCCCGCCAGGGCGCGGCGCCGGACTCGCCGCGCTGCATGGGCGGGAGCAGGCACGATGCGCCTGCAGCTGGCCCCGCCGCACCACCGCTGCGCGAAGGCTGATTGCCATCCCGCGGGAGCCGCTCCCGCCTGCGTGATTCCGTGATGCACTGCCGCTCGCCGGCGGTGCGTGCCGTTGCGCCGCACAATGCATGCCCCTGCAATCGGTGCCACAGTGGGTGCCATGCGGGCCAGCCCTGTCCTGACCATGCCCGTGCCGGGAGCAGTCGAATGAACGCGACACGTCTGTGGTCACCTGTCCGCTGGCTCGGAATCCTTGTGCTGCTGCTGATGGCGGTGGCCGTGGCCTACGCCGGCTACACGGCGATTTCCTATTGGCCTTCGATCGCTGTCTGAGGAAGGACCCATGAACAAGCGGCAGTCCCGGATCTTCGCCATCGTCGCAACCGGCATCGCCGCCGTTGCGTTCCTCGGCCTGACCTTCTACAGCCACACGCGCTTCGACGACCTGACCAACGCGGCGGACATCACGCCCGAGATCACCCACGGCAAGGATGTCTGGCACAAGTACAACTGCATCAACTGCCACACCCTGTTCGGCGAGGGCGCCTACTACGCCCCCGACCTGACCAAGATCGCCCAGCACCGCGGCGAGGCCTACCTCAAGGCCTACATGCGCGATCCCTCGCAGTTCTACGACGAGCAGCGCCATCGCCGGCTGATGCCGACGCAGGACCTCAGCGAGGTCGAGATCGAGAACCTGGTGAAGTTCCTCGACTGGGTGTCGAAGGTCGACAACCAGGGCTGGCCGCCGCGCCCGATCCTGGTGGCCGGCGGCTCGCTGGTCGTGGCCTCGCAGGGCACGGAGAGCGGCGCGGCGGAGGCGCGGGAAGTCAGGCCGGTGCGCCCGGACAGCGATCCGCGCGCGATCGGCGAGAACCTGTTCGGGACCGCGGTGCCGGTGTGCACGGCCTGCCACTCGCTGCAGCCGGGCGTGCAGCTCGCGGGCCCGTCGATGGCCGGCATGGCCGAGCGCGCGGCGCAGACCATCGCGTCGCCGGACTACACCGGCAGCGCCACCGACGTCGAGGGCTACATCCGCGAGTCGATCGTGACGCCCAGTGCGCACCTGGTGCCCGGGGCCATGTTCTCGGCGGAAGGGACGTCGTTCATGCCCAACACGTACGCCGAAAGCCTGACCGAAGAGCAGGTCGACCAGCTCGTGGCCTTCCTTGGATCGATGAAATAAGACGGGCGGGCGTCCTGCGCCGGCACGGGGAGATTCCTATGCGTTACAAGTCACAATCGGTGGCGTACTGGTACTTCGCCGTGGCCATGGTGCTGTTCGGGCTGCAGATCGTGTTCGGGCTGCTGTCGGCCGCGAAGTACCTCGGCCCCGACCCGCTGCTCTACATCCTGCCCTTCGACGTCACCAAGACGATCCATACCAACCTGCTGATCGTGTGGGTGCTGACCGGCTTCATGGGCGCCACCTACTGGATGGTGCCCGACGAGTCGCGCACCGAACTCCACAGCACGAAGCTGGCCTACTGGCAGCTGGGCCTGTGGACGCTGATGGGCGTGACCGCGGTGATCGGCTACCTGTTCCGCTACGGCACCGGCAACAAGCTGCTGGAGCAGCCGCTGCCGCACAAGATCGTGATCGTCATCTGCATGCTGATGTTCCTCTACAACATCGGCATGACCATCCGGAAGTCGGGGCGCTTCACCACCACCGAGGGCGTGCTGCTGGGCGGCCTGGCGCTGTCGGCGATCCTCTACGTCCCGGCGCTGCTGCACTACGAGAACTACACCGTCTCGATCTTCTACCGCTGGTGGACCATCCACCTGTGGGTGGAGGGCGTGTGGATGATGATCATGGCCGGCTTCCTGGCCTACCTGCTGATCCGCCTGTCCGGCATCGACCGCGAGGTGATGGAGAAGTGGCTGTACGTGATCGTGGGCCTGGTGTTCTTCGCCGGCATCCTCGGCACCGCGCACCACTACTACTGGGTGGGCGTGCCGCAGATCTGGCTGCCGATCGGCGGATTCTTCAGCGCGCTGGAACCGCTGGCGCTGGCCGCGATGGCGATCTACGCCTACGCCGCGATGCGCCGCGGCGGCGTCACGCATCCCAACAGCCTGGCCCTGCACTGGACCATCGGCAGCGCGATCTTCGCCCTGTTCGGCGCCGGCCTGCTCGGCCTGGCCCACACCTGGCCCAGCGTCAACAAGTGGACCCACGGCACCCTGGTCACCGCGATGCACGCGCACTCGGCGTTCTACGGCGCCTACGCGATGATCGTGCTGGCGATGATCACCTACGCCATGCCCGGCCTGACCAACCGTCCGCCGGGCAAGCACTCGCCGCTGGGCTACTGGGCGTTCTGGCTGCAGGTGACCGGCATGTTCGGCATGACCCTGTCCTTCGGTACCGCCGGCATCGCCCAGGTCTACCTGGAGCGGATCATGGGCATGGGCTATCTCGATGCCCAGCTGAAGATCCAGGTGCACTTCCTGATGCTGGTCCTGACCGCGACGATCTTCGCCACGGGCGTTGCGATGTTCATCTTCGACTTCTTCAGGCACCGCCCGCAGTTCGACGTGGTCGCGGACGAGGCCGCGGACGGCGGGCTGCAAGGGCGTGCCGGGCACTGAGGCGTGGATGAGCGGATGACGCCGGCGGAGGCCGGTCCCTACTACCTGCCCACGGGCAACGAGGTCGGCATCGCCGAGCAGTGCCACGCCGGCGGGCTGGCGATGATGCTCAAGGGCCCCACCGGCTGCGGCAAGACCCGCTTCGTCGAGCACATGGCCTGGCGGCTGGGGCGCCCGCTGATCACGGTCTCCTGCCACGACGACCTGACCGCCAGCGACCTGGTCGGGCGCTTCCTGATCCGGCACGACGACACCGTCTGGCAGGACGGCCCGCTGACCCGCGCCGTGCGCGAGGGCGCGATCTGCTACCTCGACGAAGTGGTGGAGGCGCGCCAGGACACCATCGTGGTGCTGCATCCGCTCACCGACTACCGCCGCATCCTGCCGATCGACCGCACCGGCGAAACCCTGGAGGCCGCGCCGGGGTTCCAGCTGGTGATCTCCTACAACCCCGGCTACCAGCGCATGCTCAAGGACCTGAAGCCGAGCACGCGGCAGCGCTTCGTCGCGATCGAGCTCGGGTTTCCCGGGCCGCCGGCCGAGGCCGCGATCGTGGCCGCCGAAAGCGGCGTGGACCGCGGCACCGCGGTGGCGCTGGTGGAGCTGGCGGGGCGCCTGCGCTCGCTGCGCGACCGCGGCCTGGCGGAAGTGCCGAGCACGCGCCTGCTGATCGCCGCCGGGCGCCTGGTGGCGAGCGGCATCGGCGTGCGCGACGCCTGCAACGTCGCAGTGGTGTCGCCGCTGAGCGACGACCCGACCCTGCTCGGCGCGATGCGCGAACTCGTCGACGCGATGTTTCCCTAGGCGGCCGCCGCCGTGGCCGAGGCCGAAGACGTTGTCGTCGACGTGGCGCGCCATGCCACGGTGTTCATCCGCGACACCTGGCGACGGCACTACGCGCGCGAGCCCGACGCGCCTGTCGCTCTCGCATCATTGGCGCGGCGGCTGGACCTGCTGGTGTCGGCCGCCTGCGGCACCAGCCTGCCGATCCGCGTGGCGCTGCCGCCGGCGCGGCCGACGGTGCTGCACCGCCTGTTCCACCGCGCCGCGTATCCGCGCCACCGTCAGGCGCTGCCCGCGACCAGCGGCGACGCGATCTGGCTGCCGGCCCACCTGGAGACCTGCGACCCCGTCGAAGCGTCCGAGCTCTATCGCGCGATGGCGCTGCAGCAGGCGTACCGGGCGACGCGCGGGCACGTCCGGGCGATCGCGGAGACCCGCAGCCCACTGCTGCGCGACACCGCCCTGGTGCTGGAGGCGCGGGCCGCCGAGCTCGCCGTCGCGCGCGGCTTTCCCGGACTGCTGCCGGCCCTGCGCCGCCTGCGCGGGCTGGCCCTGGCCGGGCGCCCGCCGCTGGCCGGCTTCGCCGCCGCGCGGCAGCCGCTGGAGCGGCTGGTCCGCGACATCCTCGGGCACGACCTGGAGGCCGCGCCGGACCAGGTCGCCGACGCCGACGCCGGCCCCGGCCCCGGCCCCGGCTGCGGCTCCGCCCCGACCGACGACCCGCTGGCGCAGGCGGGACAGCTGGTCCGCGGCTGGGGCCTCGATGACGCCGCCGTCCGCCGCCTCGGCCCCATGCCGCTGTACCGCGACTGGTGGACCGGCGAGCTGCGCGCGGCCGGCCCCGCGGCACGCATGGCCGAAGGCGGGCCTTCCGGACGCGATGCCGACGACGACTGCCCGGTCCGCAGCGCACGCATGGAGCGGCGTCCCGACGAACGCGAGGCCACCGAGGACGAGGACCGCGACAGCGAGCCCGGCGTCTGGATGATCCAGCAGGACGCCCCGCACGAAGTCGCCGAGGACCCCTTCGGCCTGCAGCGCCCGGTGGACCGCGACGACGAGACCAGCCCCGACGAGTACGGCGACATGCTCTCCGAGCTGGCCTCGACCCGCATGGTGGCGGCCCCCGAGCCGCCCCGCGAGGTGCTGCTGTCCGACGATCCCCCGGCCAGCCGCGCGAAGATCGAATTCGAGGATCCCGAGGCCGGCGGCACCCGCTTCCGCTACCCCGAATGGGACCACGCGGCGGCGTCCTACCTCGAGCACGGCACCACCGTGCGGATGCTGCCCCCGCCGGCCGGCGACCCCGCCTGGATCGACGCGACCCTGGCCCGCCACCGTGCCCACCTCGACGGCATCCGCCGCCAGTTCGAGGCCCTCCGCCCCGAGCGCGTGCGCCTGCGCCGCCAGAACGACGGCGATGACATCGACGTCGACGCCTGCGTGGAAGGCCGCGCCGACCTGCGCGCCGGCGGTGTCCTGCGCGAAGGCCTGTACGAGTCGCGGCGCCCGGGCCGGCGCAGCATCGCGGTCTCCCTGTTGGTCGACGCGAGCGGCTCCACCGACGGCTTCATCGGCGGCGGCCGGCGCGTGATCGACGTCGAGCGCGAGGCCCTGCTGCTGGTCTGCATGGCGCTGGAGGGCCTGCGCGAACCCTTCTCGGTGATGGCGTTCTCGGGCGAAGGCCCGCACGGCGTCTCGGTGCGCATGCTCAAGGACTTCGACGAAGGCTACGGGCAGGACGTCGCCCTGCGCATCGCCGGCCTCGAGCCCGAGAACTACACCCGCGCCGGCGCCGCCATCCGGCATGCGACCGCGCTGCTGATGCGCCAGCCCGCCGGGCACCGCCTGCTGCTCATGCTGTCGGACGGCAAGCCCAACGACGCCGACCGCTACGACGGCCTGTTCGGCGTCGAGGACATGCGCCAGTCGGTGACGGAGGCGCGGCTGCAGGGCATCTTCCCGTTCTGCCTGACCGTGGACCTGCAGGCCCCGGCCTACCTCCCCGGGGTATTCGGGCCGGACAACTACGCGGTGCTGCCGACGCCGGAGCGGCTGCCGATGGTACTGCTGGAGTGGACGAGGCGGCTGCTGGCGCGCTGAGGGGCGCGCGGAACGTCGGCTGGATGAAAAGCAGAAAGCCCGCGTCGATGGCGGGCTTTCCTCGTGCAACATGCCGGTCTGTTGCGGAATCTGGTGGCTATGGGTGGAATCGAACCACCGACCTCGGGATTATGAGTCTCGCGCTCTAACCGTCTGAGCTACATAGCCATGGCGCTCTAGCGCATCGCGCTTCGAGCCCGCAATTGTCCACCCGTCGGGCCCCGGCGTCAAACCCCCGGGCGCGGCTTGTCCCTCCCGGCGCCGCGTGGCAGAGTCGATCGCAGTGACGCCGCAGGCGTCGAAAGACTCAGGAGTCCGCATCGTGATCGATCCGGACGGCTATCGCCCCAACGTGGGCATCGTGTTGATGCACCCCGACGGCCGGGTGTTCTGGGCGCGGCGGGTGCGCCGTGACGGCTGGCAGTTCCCGCAGGGCGGGATGAACTCCGACGAGACCCCGCTCGAGGCCATGTACCGGGAGCTCCGCGAGGAAACCGGGCTGACGTCCGCCCACGTCGACGTGCTGGGGGTCACGCCGGGCTGGCTGCGCTATCGGCTGCCGCCCCGGGCCATCCGCCGCAACGACCGCCTGGTCTGCATCGGCCAGAAGCAGGTCTGGTACCTGCTGCGCTTCACCGGCGCCGACGCCGACCTGCGCCTGGACCTGACCGACAAGCCCGAATTCGACCATTGGCGCTGGGTCGACTTCTGGTACCCGCTGGAGCATGTGGTCACGTTCAAGCGCGGCGTCTACATGCGCGCGCTGCAGCATCTTGCTCCGTTCGCACGCCAGGTGGCGGGCGCGGTCGCCGTGCCGACCATCAGCCTGGAAACCCAGCGCAGCCGTGGCCGCGGGGGCGGCGGGGGGGCGGGCGAACGCGTCCGAAGCGCGCCGCGCCGGCCGGCAGGCACCCGGCGCTCGTCGGGCGATCTCTCCTGAATGCGGACGATCCTCATTCAGCATTGACAATCATTCTCATGTGCGTGGACAATGCACGCGTCCCAGGTTCCGCGAGCCATGCCGTGTACGTCTGTGTCTGCAACGGGGTCACCGACCACCAGATCCGCCAGGCGGCGGCTGCCGGCTGCGGCAGCATGGCCGAACTGACCATGCGCACCGGCTGCGGCGCCAGCTGCGGCAGCTGCGTGGACACTGCGGCGGCGCTGCTGGAAGCGGAAGCCGCCACGCGCCGGGTCCTGCACGAGCTGCCCCTGGCCCACGCGGCCTGATCCCCGCGCCACGCGCGCAACGCACGTCCGGCCAGCGGCCGGATGCGGTTGCGGATGATCACGATTCCCGTTCCGGCAGGGTGCCATCGCAGGCGCTAGAGTCCCCGGCATCCCCATCCCAGCCGGAGGCATGCCATGAAGGGCGATCCCAAGGTCATCGAGTTCCTCAACAAGGCGCTCTACAACGAGCTCACCGCGATCAACCAGTACTTCCTGCACGCCAAGATGCTGAAGAACTGGGGCATCGAGGAGCTCGCCAAGCACGAGTACGAGGAATCGATCGACGAGATGAAGCACGCCGACCGGTTGGCGGACCGCATCCTGTTCCTCGAGGGCCTGCCGAACTTCCAGGCGCTGGGCAAGCTGCGCGTCGGCGAGACGCCGCGCGAGATCCTGGAATGCGACCTGTCGCTGGAGCTGGACGGCCTGCCGCTGCTGCGCGAGGCCATCGAGTACTGCGACAGCGTCAAGGACTTCACCAGCGGCCGCCTGTTCAAGGACATCCTCGACTCCGAGGAAGAGCACGTCGACTGGATCGAGACCCAGCTCGACCTGATCAACCGCATCGGCGAGCAGAACTACCTGCAGTCGAAGATGGGCGGCTGAGGCCGCGCCATCCGCCTCCTCGCGCGCAGGCCGCTCAGGCCTGCGTCTGGCTCGCTGCCCGCAGCGCCGCGCGGGCCCGGCTGAACTCGTTGGCCACCAGCGCCACCGCCACCGCGGGGCGCTCGAGCAGGCGCTCGCGGGCGCCGAGCTCCACGCGCTTGGCCGCGGCCGACAGCGACATCGCGCCGAGGTTCGCGCTGGACGATTTCAGCGTGTGCGCGGCGTCGCGCAGGGCGTCGTAATCCGGGCCGGTGGCGGCCTGCTCCAGCGCCGCGACCAGGCGCGGCGTGTCGGACAGGAAGACGTCGACCAGATGGTCGAGGTCGCCGCCAAGCATGGCGCGCAACTCCTCCAGGATCTCGTGGTCGAGCACCGGCGGCAGCGGCTGCAGCGGGGCGACGGGGGCCGCACGCGCCACCGCTGGCGACGGCGCTGGAGCCCGCACCGCGGGCGCCGATGACGGCGCGGCCGGAATGGGGGCCGGCTCCGGCATTGCGGGCGGCACGGCCGCGGCGGCCGGCTCGGGCTGCCACGCGGGCTCCTGCATCGAGGCCGCCATCGACATCGGCTCCGGCGCTGGCTCCGGCTCCTGCACGGGTGGGATTCCGTCCACCACTTCGACCGGAAGGCCCTGCGTGATCGCGCGATCGAGCATGTCGCCGGTCTCGGGATCCACGTCGTAGGACTCGCGCTGCGCGGCCGCCGCGGCGGTCTCGGCGTTCCACCAGCGCGCCAGCGTGCGCTCGAGTTCGCTGCGGGTCACCGGCTTGGCGAGGTAGTCGTCCATGCCCGCGCCCAGGCATTTCTGGCGGTCGCCGGCCATGGCGTTCGCGGTCATGGCGATGATCGGCACGTGGCGGCCATCGTTCGTCGCGGCTTCCAGCTCGCGCCAGCGGCGGGTGGCGGTATAGCCGTCCATCACCGGCATCTGGCAGTCCATCAGCACGATGTCGTAGCGCGAGGCTTCCATGCGCAGCAGCGCGGCCTCGCCGTTGCTGGCGGTGTCGCAGGTGATGCCGAGCACCGACAGCAGGCGCTGGCCCACCATCAGGTTCACGGGGTTGTCCTCGACCAGCAGCACGCGCGCGGCGCGCACGGGCGCCGCGGGCGAGGAAGGCATGTGGGTATGGGCCATGGCGGTGGTGTCCCTGGGATCCGGTGTCGTCGCGAAGCTCCCTCCGAGGAGGGCGGCGCGGAGATCGGCATCGGGGGCCTGCCGGCTGAGGAGCGTGACGCTGCGTTGCAGTTCGTCGGGGACCGGGTCGTCCCCGTACAGGCAGACCAGCTTGAGGTCGCCGTAGACGGCCTGGCGGCCGAGGTTGCGGTGCAGGGCCACCGCGGTGCTGCGCATGCCGGCAAGGTCCGCCAGCACGAGGGAGTAGGCCCAGGGCGCGCCCTGGTTGGCGGCCGCGCGCAGGCGGTCGAGCGCTTCCTGGGTGGTCTCAACCGAGCTCACGCGCAGGCCCCAGTTGGGCAGCAGCATGGACAGGCGCAGGCGCAGCCGCGGATCGGCGCTGAGCAGGAGCAGGCGGCCGCGCGAGGCGGTGCTGTCGTCGGGCGTGGTCGGCATGTCGCCGGCGGCCTTCAGCAGAGGGACCTCGAACCAGAAGGTGGCGCCGTGGCCGGGCTCGGATTCGACGCCGATGCGCCCGCCCATGAGGTCGACGATGCGCTTGGAGATCGCCAGGCCCAGGCCGGTGCCGCCGTAGAGGCGGGTGGTGGAGGCGTCGGCCTGGCTGAAGGCCTGGAACAGGCGCGGCTGCGAACCGGCGGGGATGCCGATGCCGGTGTCGCGGACTTCGAAGCGCAGCTGGTGCTGGGCGGGGGTCTCGCCGATGCGGCGCACGGACACCGACACCGAGCCGCGCTCGGTGAACTTCACCGCGTTCGACACCAGGTTGCCCAGCACCTGGCGCAGGCGCACCGGATCGCCGCGCACCGCCAGGCGCACCGCCGGGTCGACGGTGAGGATCATCCGCAGCCCCTTGCCCTGGGCCGGGCGTTCCATCAGCTGGAGCACGCCGTCGAGCAGCTCGCGCAGGTTGAAGCCGGTGGTTTCCAGCTCGAGCCGGTCGGCTTCGAGCTTGGAGTAGTCGAGGATGTCGTCGACGATGCGCAGCATCTGCTGCGACGAGGTGTAGGCGGTGCGCACCAGTTCGGCGTGGTCGGGCGCCAGGCGCGCGTGCATCAGCAGGTCGAGCATCGGCACGATGCCGTTGAGCGGGGTGCGGATCTCGTGGCTCATGGTGGCCAGGAACTCGCCCTTGGCCATCACCGCCGATTCCGCCGCCTGCTTGGCCTGGCGCAGCTGCGCCTCCAGCTGGGTGTGCTGATCGATCTGCGCCTGCAGCTGCTCCATCACCGCCTCGTCGCGGCGCGCGCGCTCGTCGGCCTCCTCGATCTGGTGGTCGCGCTGGCGCAGCCCGACGTGCAGCGCGATCACCGCGAACAGGGCCAGCAGCACCAGCACCAGCGCGGCGTGCTGCCATGGCCCCTCGAATCCGGTCACGTCCAGCACCAGCGTCAGCGCGGCGCCGGCCGCGGCGCCGAGTGCGAGCCAGCGCATCATGAGGGCCGTGGGGCGTCCGCGTGTCAGCATGTCAGAGCACCGAGTGGTGGAAGTCGAAGTCCATTTCGCCCGCGACGTGCTGCACCAGGTTGCCCTGGATGAAGTCGACGCCGCTCATCCACAGCGTGGCGGCGGCCTGCGGGTCCTCCACCTGCTGGCCGATCACGCACAGGCCCAGGCGGTGCGCGCGCTCGATGGCCTGGCGCATCTCGTCGCGCACGGCCGGGTCGTCGAGCCTCTGCGAGTAGCGCGGCGACAGGCGCACGAAGCCCAACGGCAGCTGTCCCAGCAGGGCGTCGGCCTCGCGCCCCGACTGGTACTGGCCCAGGCAGAGCTGCACGCCGGCGGGCACCATCGCGTCGCAGAACTCGCGCAGCGCCAGCGCGTGGATCAGCGCCTCGTCCTGGCGCACGTCGATCACGATGCGGCTGCCCTGCACGCCATAGGCGGACAGCATCCCGAGCACGTGTTCGGCGTGGCCCTCGCGGGCCAGGCTGCGCGCTGACTGCGAGACGAACAGCCGCACCGGCCTGCCCGCCTCCGCGCGTTCGTGCAGCACGGTGACGGCCAGCTCGAGCACGCGCAGGTCGATGTCGTGCATCAGGTCGGCGGCGTCGGCGGCGGCCAGGAAGTCACCGGCGGCCAACAGGCTGCCGTCGGCCTGGCGCATCCGCAGCAGGGTCTGGAACTGGGCCTCGTCGCCGCCGGCCACCGCCACCACGGGCTGGAAGCTGAGCTGGAAGCGGTTCTCGGCCAGCGCCTGGCGCACGGCCTCGGCCATGGCCTGGTCGTGGTCGCGCTGGCGCGGCGGCTGGTATCCGGCGACGGCGGACGGCTGGGTGCGCGCCTCGCGCAGCGCCCGCTCGGCCGCGCCCAGCGCGCTGCTGGCGTCGCCGTAGCCGTGGGACAGCGAGGTGTAGCCGACGAAGGCGCGCAGGCGCACGGCCTCGTCGCCGATGCTGAAACCTTCGCGGCCGAGGGCGTCGCGCAGCGCGCGTGCGCTTTCCGGCAGCCGGTCGGACTCGAGCCCGGCGGCATGGACCAGGTAGATGCTGTCGCTCAGTCGCGACACCGCGTGGCCGACGGCGGCTTCGCCGACGCGGGCCGCGGCCTCGGTGAGCAGCTGTTCCAGGCCGGTGTAACCGTAGCGGTCGCGCAGGGCGCCGATGCCGGCGACCTCGACCATGAACAGCGCGCCGCTGCCGTCGCCCGGGATCATCGCGTTCAGGCGCTTGAGCATGTGCGAGCGCGTGAACAGCCCGGTGACCGGGTGCAGGCCGCCACCGCTGCGCTCACGGGCGAGCACGCGGGCGCGGCGCACGCGGCTCTGCACCGCGGCGATCAGGTGGCGCGGGCGCACCGGCTTGGTCAGGAAGTCGTCGGCGCCGGTCTCCAGCGCCTCGAACTGGCGCTCCGGGTCCGGGTCGCCGGTGAGGAACACGATCGGCACGTGGCCGTGCGTCGCATGGGCGCGGATCAGGTGGGTCAGCTCGACGCCGTCCATGCCCGGCATGTGCAGGTCCATAAGCACCAGGTCGGGACGGAAGGCTTCCAGCGACCCCATGACCTCGCTGGCCACGGACACGACCGCGGCCTCCATGCCGGCACCGCACAGCACGCTTTCGGCGAACAGGGCCTGGCTCAGGTCGTCCTCGACCACCAGCACGCGGTAGGCGGCCTCGGTGGAACCGTCGGCGGCGACCGGCGGGGTGACCGGGGGCGGGGCCGGCTCGGCCACGGCGGCATCCTGGCGCACGGGCTCGGCGGGGCCGGCGTCCGCGCTCCAGCGCCGCCAGTAGTGGGCGGGCGGGAACTCGGCGCGCGCGGGGCGGCCCGGCGACGGCGTTGCCGGGCCCATGTCCGCTGCGGTCCGTGTTCCGGGGGCTGCGCTCACTGCGGGACTTCTCCGTCGGGCCAATACGGAAGCCCGGCACTCCGCCGTCCCCCGAACGGACAAGCCTACAAGAAACCGCGGGGGTATCGCGCGATGCCGTCGGCAGCCTGCTCAGCGCGCCGGAACGGCCGGCCGCTGCCGCCTGAACAGCCGCCGCCACACCCACCACAGCGCCAGGGCCAGGAGCAGGCTCAGGCCCAGTGCGATCCCCAGCGCGAGCAGCGGGTTGGCCAGCGCCAGCGCCAGCAGTCCGACGGTCGCCACGTCCTCGGTGGCCGACGCCCCCCAGTTGCTCAGCGGTTCGGGCGAGGCATTGATCAGCACCCGGCTGGCCGCCTTGAGCGCGTGGCTGCCCAGCGCCACGCCGGCGCCGGTCGCCAGCATCCCAGCCGACAGGTCGCCGTCGGGCGACAGCGCGGCTGCGGCGAGGAAGGCGCCCGCCGGCACCCGCGCAAGTGTCTGCAGCAGGTCCCAGCCGGAATCGACGCCGGGGATCTTGTCGGTGAAGAACTCGACCAGGGCCAGTACGCCCGAAATGCCGATCACCCACGGCGACGCGGTGACCTCGAGCGCCGCCGGCAGTTCCAGCCAGCCCAGGGCGCCGGCCAGGCCGACGCCGAAGACGGTGAGGTAGACGCGGATGCCCGCCAGCCAGGCCAGCAGCACGCCCGCGGCGAAGAGGTGGGCTTCCGACATGGCCACGCTCCGGGGACTGGACTGGCGCGGAGTATAGGCACGCGCGCGTTGTCCCGGCGCTCAGGCTCCGGGGTTAACATGCCGGGATGCCCGATTCGCCGCCTCCCGAACATCCCCATCCGCGCGCGCACCTGGTGCTGATGGCGGTGCTGGCGGGCTGCCTGCTGTTCGGCATCTGGGGTGCCTGGACGGTCGCCAGCGGTGCCGGCGGCGATGGCGACGGGCCGCTCCGCGAGGAGGTCGACGGCCTGCGCCAGGACGTCGCCACGCTGACGCGTTCCGACCAGGTCAGCCGTGAAGCCAACCGCGACCTGCAGCTCATGCTGGCCGAGCGCGACGAGGAGATTTCCGCGCTGCGCGCCGACGTCGCCTTCTACGAACGCCTGGTCGGCAGCACCAGCCAGCGCCGCGGCCTGACCGTGCACGGCCTGCGCCTGCAGTCGCAGGGCGAAGGCGCGTGGCACTTCACCGCCACGCTCACTCAGACCCTGAACCGGGCCGCGGTGAGCAGCGGCACGCTGACCATCGAGGTCGAGGGCTCGCGCAACGGCAGCCTGGAGCGCCTGGCCTGGGCCGACCTGAGGCAAAGCGGCGACGCGCCCGGCGTCGAATACTCGTTCAAGTACTTCCAGCAGGTCGAAGGCGACCTGATCCTGCCCGAAGGCTTCAAGCCGCTGCGCGTGATCGTGACGCTGGCGCCGCCGCGCGGGCAGGCGGTGGAGGAGTCGTTCACCTGGGCCGAGGCCACGGCGGCGACGCCCCGTTCCGCCCCCGACGCTTGAAGCGCGCGCCGGCACCCTCCATCCTTGCCGGCATGAGCACGACCATCGATCTGTCCGCGCCGGGCTACCAGAGCCTGGATCGTCCGCTGGAGTTCACCACCGCGGCGGCCGCCAAGGTGCGCGAACTGATCGCCGACGAGGGCAACGACGCCCTCAAGTTGCGCGTCTACATCCAGGGCGGCGGCTGCTCCGGCTTCCAGTACGGCTTCGAGTTCGACGAGGAGCAGGGCGAGGACGACCTCGCGGTCGCGACCGACGGCGTCACGCTGCTGGTCGATCCGCTCAGCCTGCAGTACCTGATGGGCGCCTCGGTCGACTACGTCGAAAGCCTGCACGGCGCGCAGTTCACCATCCGCAACCCGAACGCGAAGTCGACCTGCGGCTGCGGCAGCAGCTTCACCACATGAGTCCGCGGCGCGCGGCGCCGTACGCCTTTGTCGAAGCGGCGCTGGACCGCGCCGAGAACCTGCGCGACGACGCCGCGGCGCTCGAGCGGCTGTGGGCCGGCGGGCGCGTGCTGGTGCTCGATGCCGAGGGCCGTGCCTGGGCCACGGCCGACGGAGATCTGCTGGCGCCGGCTGCGGCGGAGCTGGGCGATCGGCCGGACGATGCCCTGTTCCTGGGCCTGCGCGGGGAGGAGGGCTGGTTCGCGGTGCGCGAGGAGGCGATCGCCGCGGACTCCGGGCGCGGGTCGGTGACCGGCGCCGATGAAGCCGCGGTGATGGCCGGGACCGACGACGACACCGGCGACGACGTTGCCCTGGCGCCGCCGCGCATCGATCTGCGCAGCGCCGCCGCCACCTGGCCAGACTTCGAGGCCACCGCGTTCGCCCAGGCGCGCGCGGTGCTGCACTGGCGCTCGCGGCACCGGTACTGCGGCGCCTGCGGCGGCCCGCTGGCCTACCGCCGCGCGGGCTGGCTGGGCTGGTGCGAGGCCTGCAGGCTGGAGCACTACCCGCGCACCGACCCGGCCGTGATCGTGGCGGTCAGCGACGGCGAGCGCCTCCTGCTGGGGCGCAGCGCGGGCTGGCCGCCGCGGCGCTATTCGGTGCTGGCGGGCTTCGTCGAGCCGGGCGAATCGCTGGAGCAGACCGTGGTGCGCGAGGTTTTCGAGGAGTCCTCGGTGCGCGTGCGTGCCTGCCGCTACCTGGGATCCCAGCCCTGGCCGTTCCCGTCCTCGCTGATGCTCGGTTTCGAGGCCGATGCCGACGCCGACGTGCCGCACTGCCCCAGCGACGAGCTCGAGGACGCGCGCTGGTTCGGTCGCGACGAGGTCGGGGCGGCGCTTCGCGGCGAGAGCGGTCCCGACGGCCTGCTGCTGTCGCCGTCGATCTCGATCTCGCGCTGGCTGATCGAGCGCTGGCACGCCGGCGGCTGAGCGCAGCCGTGGCCGCTGCCCGCCGGCGCTAGAATCGCCCCATGTTCTCGACCCTGTTCGCGGTGGTGGTGGCCCTGGTGCTGGGGCACGTAGCGCCCGCGCTGGCGGCCGGCCTGCGCGACTACGGCTGGTTCGCGGCGCTGCTCGGCTGGCTCGGCCGGCGCTTTCCCGACGACGGCTTCCGGCGCGGCCGTTGGGGTCTGGCGCTGGCGCTGGTGCCGGTGGTGCTGGCGGTCGGCCTGGTGCAGTGGCTGCTGGACGGCATCGCCTTCGGGCTGCCGGCGCTGGCCTTCGGCGTGGTCGCGGTGTTCTATGCCTGGGGTCCGCGCGACCTCGATCTCGACGTGCAGGCGGTGATCGATGCGCCGGACGCCGCCGCCCGCGGCGAAGCCCTGGCGCGGCTGCGCCCGGCGGCCGCGGCCGGTGCCGGCCAGGCCCGCGACGAGGTCGGCCGTGTCTTCGTCGCCGCGCTGCGGCGCTGGTTCGGCGTGCTGTTCTGGTTCGTGGTGCTGGGCGCGGTCGGCGCCCTGCTGTACCGCCTGGTGGCGTTCGCGGCTGAAGACGAACCGGCGCTGCACCTGCCCGAGGGCACGCTCGAGGGCGGGCGCCGGCTGCTGGCGGTGCTGGACTGGCCGGTGGCGCGGCTGATGGCGTTGTCGCTGGCGCTGGTGGGCAACTTCGACGTGGTGGTGTCGGCCTGGAAGGGCGCCGGTGGCGCCGCGCTGCGGTCCGGCGCCGACATGCTGGCCGCGGTCGGGCGCGCGAGCGTGCGCTGGGAGCTGGACGAGGAGGCCGGGGATTTCGGCGCCCATGCCGCCGAGGCCACAGATGCCGCCGACGCCGCGCAGCCGGCGGGCGCCGTGGGCGACGCCGCCGCTGCCGCGGCGATGGCTGGCTTCGGCAGCGTGTCCGGGGATGCCGGCGCGGTGCCGGCGGGCGCCGGACCGGCCACCGAGGCCCTCGGCGCGCCGCTGGTGCAGGCCATGCGCGACGCCATGTCGCTGGTCTGGCGCGTGCTGCTGGCGTGGCTGGCGGTGCTGGCGCTGTTCGTGGTGGCCGGCTGGGTCAACTGAGTCGGCTTCCAGGCCGCCATCCGCTCATGTAGGAGCAGCTAAAGCTGCGACGCGCGCTGCATCACACCCTCGTGGTCGCAGCTGTAGCTGCTCCCACAGAGGCAGACGGGCGCGGACGGACGCGGCAGTGCGCGGTGCTCAGGCGTGCTCGCCGCGCAGGGCACGGACGCGGGCTTCCAGCATCGCGGCGGTGGCGTCGCGGCCCGGCACGGGTGCCTCGGCCATCACCGCCACCGGCGCGCGGAAGCGGCGCGGCACGCGCATCCGCGCCAGGCGCCCGCCCGGGGCCGCGGTGCCTCGGCGGCTCCACATGCTGCTCCACATGTTGCGCAGGGCCATCGGCACCACCGGCACCGGGCGGCGCTCGACGATGCGCTCCACGCCCGACCTGAAGGCCTGGATGTCGCCGTCGGGCGTGAGCCGGCCCTCGGGGAAGATCAGCACCAGCTCGCCGTCGGCCAGGGCCGCATCGATGCTGTCGAAGGCGCGCTGCATCATCGCCGCGTCCTCTTTCGGGCTGGCGATCGGGATCGCGCCGGCGGCGCGGAAGATCCAGCTCATCACCGGGATCTGGAAGATCCGGTAGTACATGACGAAGCGGATCGGCCGCGGCACGCTGGCCGCCAGCACCAGCGCGTCCATGTAACTGACGTGGTTGCAGACCAGCAGCGCCGGGCCCTCGTCGGGCACATGGCGCTCGATGCCGTGCAGCTCCAGCCGATACAGCGTGCGCACCAGCAGCCAGCTGACGAAGCGCATCGCGAACTCGGGCACGATGGTGAAGATCCAGGTCGTGACCAGCAGGTTGGCGATCGCCAGCCCCAGGAAGACCTGCGGGATGCTCCAGCCGAACACCTGCTGCAGCGCCAGCCCGGTCACCGCCGCGGCGACGATGAAGGCCGAGTTCTGGATGTTGAGGCCGGCGAACACGCGCGCCATCTCCTGCTTCGGCGTGCGGCTCTGGATCAGCGCGAACAGCGGCACGATGAACAGCCCGCAGGAGAAACCGATGCCGGTGAGGTCGATGGCGATGCGCCAGCCATGCTCGCCTGCGAGGAAGCCGGCGATGTCCAGCCCGGTCTGCGGTGCCAGCCCGCTGCGTGCGAAGTACAGGTCGAGCATGAAGGCGCTGATGCCGAGCGCGCCCAGCGGCACCAGGCCGATCTCGACCGTGCGCGCGGACAGCTTCTCGCACAGCAGCGAGCCCACGCCGACCCCGACCGAGAACAGCGCCAGCCCGAAGATGTAGAGGCTGGTCGAGCGCTCCGCCGCGCCCAGGTGCAGCTCCGCGTAGTTCGGCAGCTGCGCGGTCAGCACCGTGCCCACGAACCAGAACCAGGACACGCCCAGGATCGCATTGCGCACCGCCGGCGTGCGCCGGGTGAGCTTCCAGATGCGGATCGACTCCGGCACCGGGTTCCAGTTGACCTCCAGCTCCGGCGCGCCGGCGTCGACGCGCGGGATCATGCGCGCGACCAGATTGCCGGCGACCGCCAGCGCCACCACCGAGGCCGCCGCGGCCTCCGGACCCCAGGTGCCGGCGACCTGGAACACCAGCCCGCCATAGATCATTCCGGCCAGGATCGAGAGCGACGTGCCCATCTCCACCAGGCCGTTGCCGCCGGTGAGTTCCTCCGGCTTGAGCACCGCCGGCAGGATCGAATATTTCACCGGCCCGAACAGCGTCGACTGCATGCCGGTCGCGAACAGCGCCACCAGCAGCAGCGGCATGCTCGCGGTGAGGAAGCCGATCGCTGCCAGCGTCATGATCCCGATCTCCATCGTCGTGGTGATCACGATCAGGCGCTGCTTCTCCAGCTTCTCCGCGAACTGCCCCGCGATCGCCGAGAACAGGAAGTAGGGCAGGATGAACAGCGCCGGCGCGAGGTTCGTATAGAGCGTGCGCTGTCCGCTGTCGACGCCCAGGTAGAACAGCAGCCCGATGATGGCCTGGCGGTAGACGTTGTCGTTGAAGGCGCCCAGCGCCTGCACGGCGAAGTAGGGCAGGAAACGCCGCTCGCGCAGCAGCTGGAACTGTGAGTACGCCATGCCGGTCCCCGTGGATGGGTGGGGAGCCTAGCAGACGACCGTGGCCAGGCCCGCGCATGCCCGGCTGCCTTCATTGCGTCTTGCGGCGGCCGGTGCTGGAATGCGCCCTTCCACCCGCCGGAGCCCTTCATGCGCACCCTCATCCTGCTCGTGCTGGCCGCGATGCTCAGCGGCTGCGGCTACAACCAGATCCAGCAGAAGGACGAAGCCGTCAACGCCGGCTGGGCGGAAGTGCTCAACCAGTACAAGCGCCGCGCCGACCTGGTTCCCAACCTCGTCAACACGGTCAAGGGCTACGCGGCGCACGAGCAGCAGGTGCTGACCGCGGTGACCGAGGCCCGCGCGAAGGTCGGCTCGATGGAAGTCGATGCCGGCGATCCCGCCTCGCTCGCGCAGTTCCAGCAGGCGCAGGGCGAGCTGTCGAGCGCGCTGTCGCGGCTGATGGTGGTGGTCGAGAACTACCCCGACCTCAAGGCCGATCGCGCGTTCCTCGACCTGCAGACCCAGCTCGAGGGCACCGAGAACCGGATCGCCGTCGCGCGCGGCCGCTACATCCAGCTGGTGCAGGACTACAACACCTACGTCCGCTCGTTCCCGCAGAACCTGGTGGCAAAGATGTTCGGCTACGGGCCGCGGCCGAACTTCACCGTCGAGAACGAGCGCGCCATCCAGGAGGCGCCGGCGGTCGACTTCGGCGCGCAGGGGGCCGCCGGCACGCAGCCGCCGCAGCCGCAGCCGCAGCCGCAGCCGGCAGGCTGACGACCGGCGGTGATGCTTGCCCGCGTCAGCCTCCGGGGCCGCCGATGGCGGGCGCTTCTGCTCGCGGCCGCCTTCGCCTGCCTGGCCTGCGCCCATGCGTGGGCGCAGCAGCCGCTGGCCGCGATTCCCGCGCTGGATTCGCCGGTGGTCGATACCACCGGCACCCTCGAACCCACGCAGCGCGCGCAGCTCGAACGGCAGGCGCTGGACCTGCAGCGCCGGAAGGGCAGCCAGCTGCAGGTGCTGATCGTCGCCAGCACGCAGCCGGAATCCATCGAGCAGTACGCGCAGCGCGTCTTCGACGCCTGGCGGATCGGACGCGAGGGGGTCGATGACGCGGTCCTCGTGCTGGTCGCCCGCGACGACCGGCGCGTGCGCATCCAGCCCGGCTACGGGCTCGAGGGTGCGATCCCCGACATCACCGCCGGGCGCATCATCCAGGAATACATGGCGCCGAAGTTCCGTGCCGGCGACTACGGCGGCGGCCTGGTGGATGCCACGGCTGTGCTGGTGCGCCTGATCGACGGCGAGCCCCTGCCCGAGCCGATCGCCAGCCATCGCGCCGCCGAGCCGGCCGGCGGCCGTGGTGACTGGCTGGGCGCCCTGTTCGCCGCCTTCGTGGTCGCCACCATCGTGCGCGGGATGTTCGGGCGTGCACCGGGCGCGCTGCGAGGCCTCCCACCGGGGGTGCCGCGGGCGGAGCCGCGTGGCTGGTCTCGGCTGCGCTCGGTCTGGGTGGTGTCGCCGCGGTGCTGGGCTTCCTCTACGGGCTGGCGAAGGCACCCGGCGGCCGCTACGTCCGCCACGGAGGCTGGGGCGGATTCGGAGGCGGCGGATGGGGTGGCGGCGGCTTCGGCGGCGGAGGCGGCGGCTTCGGTGGCGGCGGCTGGTCCGGCGGTGGCGGCATGAGCGGAGGCGGCGGCGCCTCGGGGAGCTGGTGATGGCGGGCGTCGTGCGGCTGCTGCGGCATCTCTTCGCTCCGTCGGCCAGCGGTCTGTTCCCGGCCGATCGACTCCAGCGCATTGCCGGCGCGGTGGCCGCCGGCGAACGGCGCCATCGCGGCGAAGTCTGCTTCGCGGTGGAGCCGGCGCTGCCGGCGTGGCGCGCGCTGCGCGGCCTGGATGTGCGCCAGCGCGCGCGCGAGGTCTTCGCCGAACTGGGCGTGTGGGACACCCATGCCAACAACGGCGTGCTGGTCTACTTGCTGCTGGCCGACCACTGCATCGAGATCGTCGCCGATCGTGGCCTGGATGGGCGGGTGGGCGATCCGGCGTGGGCGGCGGTCTGCCAGCTGATGGAGGCGCACCTGCGCGCGGGTGATCCGGAAGGCGCCGCGGTGGCCGGCGTCGAGGCGGTCTCCGACCTGCTGGCGCGCCACTTCCCGCAGGCCCCCGGGGACCAGGACGAGAACGAGCTGCCCGACCTCCCGCAGCTGCTCTGAGCGCCGCGGCTGACGCCGGCGTCAGCCGCGCTCGCGCGCGATCGCGCGCCAGCCGATGTCGTGGCGGTGGAACTCGCCCGGCCAGGAAATGCCCGCGACCGCGGCATAGGCCCGCTGCTGTGCCCCGGCCACGCTGTCCCCCAGCGCGCAGACGCACAGGACGCGGCCGCCGGCGGTGACAGCGTGCTCGCCCTCGATGCGGGTGCCGGCGTGGAAGACCTTCGTGTCCGCGAGGTCGGGCACGTCCATGCTGTTGATCGCGTCGCCGATGCGCGGCGTCGCCGGATAGCCTTCCGCCGCCATCACCACGCCCAGCGCCGGGCGGGAATCCCAGGCGGCCTCGGCGGCGTCCAGCGTACCGTCGATGCCGGCCTCGACCAGCGTCGCGAAGTCCGAGCGCAGGCGCATCATGATCGGCTGCGTCTCGGGATCGCCGAAGCGCACGTTGAACTCGATCACCTTCGGCGCGCCGTCGGCGCCGATCATGAGCCCGGCATAGAGGAAACCGGTGAACGGCGCGCCGTCGGCGGCCATCCCGGCTACGGTGGGCTCGATCACCTCGTGCATGATCCGCGCGTGCACCGCGGGCGTGACCACGGGCGCCGGCGAGTACGCGCCCATGCCGCCGGTGTTGGGACCGGTGTCGCCGTCGCCGACGCGCTTGTGGTCCTGGCTGGTGGCCATCGGCAGCGCGGTGCGGCCGTCGACCATGGCGATGAAGCTGGCTTCCTCGCCGTCGAGGAACTCCTCGATCACCACGCGTGCGCCGGCCTCGCCGAAGGCGTTGCCACCGAGCATATCGCGCACCGCGGCTTCCGCTTCGTCCAGCGTCGCCGCCACGATCACGCCCTTGCCCGCGGCCAGGCCGTCGGCCTTGACCACGATCGGCGCGCCCTTTGCGCGCAGGTGCGCGAGCGCGGCATCGATCTCGGTGAACACCGCGTAATGCGCGGTCGGGATGCCGTGGCGGGCGAGGAAGTCCTTGGCGAAGGCCTTGCTGCCTTCCAGCTGCGCGGCCGCGGCATTGGGCCCGAAGATGCGCAGGCCTTCGGCCTGGAAGCGGTCGACCACGCCGGCCACCAGCGGGCCTTCGGGGCCGACCACGGTGAAGTCCACGCCCTCGTCGCGGGCCAGGGCGACCAGCGCGTCGATGTCGGCGGCCGCCACCGCGACGTTGCGGCAGCCTGCCTCCCGCGCGGTGCCGGCATTGCCCGGCGCCACCAGCACCTCGTCCACGCGCGGCGACTGCGCCAGCTTCCACGCCAGCGCGTGCTCGCGTCCCCCGGAACCAATCACAAGCACTTTCATGACCTGTCAACCTGCCATATCGGATCGTCGGAAGAGCATAGCCCCCTGAGTCAGGGGGCGATTCGCGCCGAAGGCGCGAATGGGGGTGTGGCAGCGCAGGGCGGGGCCCGAAGTTCGCGCAGCGAACTTTGGGATTGATGCCCGGCACAGCCGGGAATCAATGCCGGAAGTGGCGAACGCCGGTGAACACCATCGCGATGTCGTGCTCGTCGGCCGCCGCGATCACCTCGGCGTCGCGCATCGAGCCGCCGGGCTGGATCACCGCGCGGATGCCGGCCTCGCCGGCCGCGTCCAGGCCGTCGCGGAAGGGGAAGAAGGCGTCCGACGCCATCACCGAACCCGGCACCACCAGCCCCGCGTCGCTGGCCTTGATGCCGGCGATGCGCGCGGAATAGACGCGGCTCATCTGCCCCGCACCGACGCCGATGGTCGCTTCGTCCTTCGCATACACGATGGCGTTGGACTTGACGAACTTCGCCACCCGCCAGGCGAACAGCAGGTCGCGCAGCTCGGCCTCGCTCGGCGCGCGCTTCGACACCTGCTTCAGCTCGCCCACGCTCATGCCGCGGTTGTCGGACGACTGCAGCAGCAGTCCCGAGCCGATGCGCTTGCTGTCGTAGTTGTTCATGCCGTCGCCGTGCGGGATGCGCAGCACGCGCACGTTGGCCTTCTTCGCGCAGTAGTCCAGCGACGCGGGCTCGTAGTCCGGCGCGATCAGCACTTCGACGAACTGGCGGTCGAGGATCGCCTTCGCGGTGGCCGCGTCGAGCGTGGTGTTGAACGCGAGGATGCCGCCGAAGGCCGAGGTCGGGTCGGTGGCGTAGGCGCGTTCGTAGGCCTCGCCGCAGCCGGCCGCGGTGGCCACGCCGCAGGGATTGGCGTGCTTGACGATCACGCAGGCCGGCGCGTCGAACTGGCGCACGCATTCCCAGGCCGCGTCGGCATCGGCGAGGTTGTTGTAGCTCAGTTCCTTGCCCTGCAGCTGGGTGAAGGTCGCCAGCGTCCCGGGCACCGGATACAGGTCGCGGTAGAAGGCGCCAGACTGGTGCGGATTCTCGCCGTAGCGCAGGTCCATCACCTTCACGAAGGTGGTGCTCATCTGCGCCGGGAACTCGGCGCGCGCCGGCACCTCAGCCGTCGCGTCGGTGATGGCCGACAGATAGTTGCCGATGGCCGCGTCGTACTGGGCCACGCGGTTGAACGCGGCCACCGAGAGCGCGAAGCGGGTCTTCGCCGACAGCGTGCCCTCGTTCGCTTCAAGCTCTTCGACGATGCCGGCGTACTGCGCCGGGTCGGTCGCCACCGCCACGCGCGCGAAGTTCTTCGCCGCCGAGCGCAGCATCGCCGGGCCGCCGATGTCGATGTTCTCGACCGCATCCGCCAGCGTGCAGTCCGCCTTCGCGGTCACCGACTCGAAGGGGTAGAGGTTCAGCACCAGCAGGTCGATGGCGTCGATGCCGTGCTCGGCCATCACCGCCTCGTCGATGCCGGCACGGCCGAGCAGGCCGCCATGCACAACCGGATGCAGGGTCTTGACCCGGCCGTCCATCATTTCCGGGAAGCCGGTCGCCTCCGACACGTCGCGCACGGCCAGGCCGGCCTCGCGCAGGGCACGGGCGGTGCCGCCGGTGGACAGGAGTTCGACGCCGCGCGCCGCGAGGGCCTGGGCGAGTTCAACCAGCCCGGTCTTGTCGGACACGGACAGCAGGGCCCGGCGCAGGGGCAGGCGATCGGTGGTCATTGCGTGGGGAGGCAGCGGGAGACCCCGTGATTATACGGCCGCGCCCCGCCGGGACCGGCCGCGCAGGGCTCAGACGATCCCGTAATCGCGCAGCTTGCGGCGCAGGGTGGCGCGGTGGATGCCGAGCATGGTCGCGGCGCGGCTCTGGTTGCCCTCGCAGTGGTTGAGCACTTCCACGAACAGCGGGATCTCCAGCTCGCGCAGCGCGATCCCGTACAGGTTCTCGGCGTCGCAGCCGTCGAGGTCGCGGATGTAGCGGCGCACGGCGGTGGCCACGTGCTCGCGCAGCGGCGCCCGATGCGTGCCGCGCGGCTGCGGCTCGTTGCTGTCGGCGGCGTTCAATCGGACCCCTGGACCTGCTCGCGCCTCGCGCGCGACGGGTATCGAGTCTAGCGCGCCCACCGCATCGCTGCCATTGCGCGTCAGCGGAAATCGAAGGCGAATCCGACGGCGCCGGGGCCGGGCTCGAGCACGTCCATGCGGATCACCGCGCCCGCGCCGCTGTCGAGCAGCGCGGACGGCGGCTCGGCGCCCAGGTATTCGGCGGGGCGGAATGCGCGCGCGCCCAGCGGCCGGCCGTCGATGTCCGACAGCGTCAGCACCACGTCGGGCCAGGCCTGGGCCCAGGCGGCGTCGTTGCGGAAGCTCGCGGTGATGCGCAGCGCGCCCGCGGTGCCGGGATGCGGGCGCACGTCGCGCTCGAGCAGCACGAAGGCGGAGGGTTCGCGCCATGGCGGCAGGCTGCAGCGCAGCAGGCTGCAGGCGCCGGCGACCACCGGGCGCCAGGCGGGATTGGCGGCCAGGCGCGCGCGGTCGGCCAGCAGCCACTGCAGGCCGAGCAGCAGCGCGAGCCCGGCGATGGCCGCCGGCAGCAGCCAGCGTCGGCCCGCGGGGGCGTCCGGCGCCGACGCGACGCGGGTGCGCGCGAAGCTCGGCGTGGCGCGGCGCGGACGCGGTGCCGGTGGCGGGGCGGAACGTGGCGGTTCGGTCGCGGCTGCGGCTGTGGCCGAGGCTGCGAGTGCAGGTGCAGGTGCAGGTGCAGGTGCCGGTGCCGGTGCCGGTGCGGGTGCGGGTGCGGGTGCGGGTGCGGGTGCATCATCTGACGCAGACGCAGACGCAGACGCAGACGCAGACGCAGACGCAGACGCAGACGCAGACGCAGGCATGGCGTTGACGGCGTCCGGCTGGGCGGGGGCGGCGTGCTCGACGTCGATTGGAGCGAGTCCGCCCGTGCCGGCCGACGGAGCGCGCCCTTCCGGGGCCGGGGCCGGGGCCGGAACACGCGCCGGTTCCCCGCCGCTGGCCGGCTCCGCAGCGTCCTGCAGGAGGTTGGCGATGGACATGGCCGGCTGCGCCGCGCGGTCTCTGGCCGGGTCCGCCGCGCCGCCGCCCTCGGTCGCGTCATCGAGGTTGCCGAAGGCCTCGGCCATGGCCGCCGCCACGCCGCTGCGGGCATCGTCGACGGGCGCGGGCGCCGCGTCCGGCATGTCGTGCAGCACCGCGGCGCAGCGCGGGCAGCGCTCCGGCGGCCGGTCGGTGACGGGATCGGTGGCGACCAGTCCCCGGCAGAACGGGCAGTTGACGAACATGGCGGCTATTCAAGCACGCGCCACGCCAGCCCGGCAGCCGTCAGCCGCGCCGGATGCCGTCAATGCGAACCCAGTCACCCTCGACCTCGACCCGGAGCTGGTCGAACCACGCGCCGTAGCGCGCCAGCAGCGGCGGCTGCTGGCCGTCGAGGATGCCCGACAGCGCCAGCCGCCCGCCGGGCGCCACGCGCGCGGCGATCGTGTCCGCCAGCGCGTCGAGCGCCGAGGCCAGGATGTTGGCGACCACCACCGGCCAGGTGCCTGCGGGGGCGTCGTCGGGCGCGTGCACGGCCAGGCGGTCGGCGACGCCGTTGCGCTCCGCGTTGTCGGCGGTGGCCTGCAGCGCCTGCGGGTCGTTGTCGATGCCGGTCGCATGGGCGGCGCCCAGCTTCAGCGCCGCCAGCGCGAGGATGCCGCTGCCGCAGCCGAAGTCGAGCATGCGTGCGCCGTCGAGCAGGCCTTCCCCGGCCAGGCCATCGAGCCAGCGCAGGCACAGCGCGGTGGTCGGATGGGTGCCCGAACCGAAGGCCAGTCCCGGATCGAGGCGGACAACGGCGGCGCCGGCACCGGCCTCGTCGGGGAGTTCGCGGTTCCAAGGCACGATCCAGGTGCGCTCGCCGAAGCGCAGCGGCACGTACTGGTCCATCCACGCCCGCTCCCAGTCCTGGTCCTCGACGTTGCGGAAGGACACGCGGCCCCAGTCCAGGCCAGGGTCGAAGCCTTCCAGCGCGGCGAGCAGCAGCAGGGCGTCGGCGTCGTGCGCGAACAGCGCGCTCAGGGTGATAGAGGCCCAGAGCGGGGTCTCGCCCACGCCGGGCTCCAGAATCGCGTCCTCGTTGCGGGTGCCGGCGTCCGCGTCGAGCATGGTCACCGCCAGCGCGCCGACGTCGTCGAGGGCGTTCTCGTAGCGGGGCTGCTCGGATTCGCTGCAGTGCAGGGTGAGTTCGAGGAAGGGCATCGCGCGTGGGGCCGGTCGGAAACAGGCCTGCATGGTACCGGCCCCGCTCGGAGCCGGCCCGGGATGTCCCGGGCCGGCGGGTTGGATCAGAGGCCCGGGACCAGCGTGGCCACCTCGTAGGCGGCGCCACGGCCGGCACCGTCGGCGCGGAGCACCGCAGTGCCCGCCACCGGCGCCTTCGTGGAGTGCACCGTGAACGAGTACAGCTCGCCCCAGCCCAGCGAACGGCCGCTGCTGCCGGCCGCCCACTCGACGCTGTCCGCGCCGACCGTGAAGTCCCAGTCGTTGCCGGCGTCGAGGTCGCCGTCGCGGACCCGGGTCGAGGTGATGCTGGCGCCCGATCCGGTCTCCAGCGCGAAGGCGTCGAAGCCCTGCGTGGACGTGATCCGCAGGTTGGGCGTGTTGCCTTCGGTCTCCGCGAACGCGAACTCGAAGTTCATCAGCGCGTAGTGGTACTCCCAGCCGCCGGTGCGCAGGCGCTTGGCCTTCACCGCCAGCTTGGCGCGGGCATCACCGGCCACCAGTTCGCTGATCTTCCGGCGCTCCTTGTCCGGGTTCATGTGCGGGTTGCGCGGGTTGAACGGCACGGGCGCGGCGCCGAACCAGCGGTCGATGGCCGAGCCCAGGCGCTCGGCGCTGGAGGCGATGTTCCAGGTGCTGCCGGTCCAGCCCGGCGTCGTCACCCGGGTCGACATCGAGTTGTAGATGTTGATGTCGTAGCGGGCCAGGTACCAGGACTCGAACAGGAAGGTGGCGCCGGGATTGGCGGTCGGCGAGACCTGGGACTCGTTCACCAGCATGCGGTAGGTGTAGCTGTCGCCGGGCGAGTTGTTCATCACGCCGTCGCAGTTGGGGTCGAACACCGAGCCGCAGCGGCCCCACAGGCCGGCGGCCGGCAGGATCTCGTCGCGCGAGGTCATGCCCTGGGTGTAGTCGTTGTTGCCGACGGAGTAGGTGTCGGTGCAGCCGCGGCCCAGCGCATGGCCGTGGTGGTCGCCGCTGTCCAGGCAGCTGCCGTTGGTGGTCAGGTAGGCGTGCTTCACGCCGGAGCGCCCGATCTGCTCGAGGCTGCCGTCCGGATTGGTCCGGTACATGTTCCAGATCAGGTACGGGTGCTGGTCGTTGTTGTACGGCGGCGAGGGCGAGGTGAACTTCTGGTACCACGGGATGCTGGCCGTCCACATCGCCGTGCTGGTGCCGAGCGGGTCGCCGGGCACGGTGGCGTTGATGCTGCCCTCGTTGACGTTGTTCTTCAGCGTGGCCGACGGCGTGATCACCATCGTGCCGCTGCCGCTGTTGCCCGTGCAGCCCTGGCAGCGCGAGAACTGCGTGAACGTGCTCAGCATGAAGATGTCGTTCTCGTAGGTGCCGCCGTTGGGCGCCGGGTCTCCATGCCAGGTGATCTGGTTGGCCTGCGGCTGCAGGTCGCCGCTGCCGCGCACCTGCACCGGTGCGTCGAGCTGCAGCTCGGCGATCGCCATGCCGGCCGCGTGCGGCGCGCCCAGGCGCCGCGCCAGGCGTTCGCTGATGCGGATGTCGGAGGAGCCGATGGTCAGCGACGGCGGATCGTCGAGCAGCTCGTGCATGACGTGGTCGACATGGAACCAGGCCACGCCCTGCGCGTCGACGAGGTCGAACTCGGGCTCCATGCCGGGCTTCACGGCGCGCGGCACCATGCGGAAGCCGTCGAGGTCGATGCTGCCGTCCTTGAGCCCGATCACGTAGCCGCCGCGGGCCTGCAGCGCGCCGCCAGCCATTTCGCGGGCGTAGCCGTTGGTCACCAGGAACTGCAGCCGCCGGCCGTCCTGGAGCGAGAAGCGCTCCGAGCCGTCGGAGGCGCGCTGGCCGTGGACCGAGCCGGGTGCGATGCGCATGCCGAGGTCGCCGGCGAGGTCACGGTTCCAGCGGATGCCGATGTCGCCGCCGCCGGCGCTCCATGGCCGTTCGGCGCCGGCCGCGGCCGCGCCCTTGGGCGCCGGTGCCGCGGTGCGCGGCTGTGCGAAGCTGATCCCGGCCGCAGCCGTGACGAGAAGGCCGCCCACTACGACGGTCGCGAGCCTGTTCCTGCGATAACGCATCGATCCTCTCTCCCATGGTCGTTGGTGCCGGCCCCCGTGCCCGGCGAGTCCCGAGCATATGCGAGTGCCGGGCGGCGACCATGGTGCGTTGCCGCATGGTCGCCGCCGACGGGAGCGGGCGGCAGGCCCGTCAGAGGAGCGAGAGCGATTTCTCCCTGCGTTCGGCCAGGCGCTTCTCCAGGTAGTGGATGTTGCGCCCGCCTTCCTCGAAGCCGGTGTCGGCAAGGATGCGCTGCTGCAGCGGGATGTTGGTGCGGATGCCGTCGATCACCATCTCGCTCAGGGCCACCCGCATGCGGCAGATCGCCTGTTCGCGGTCGGCGCCGTGGACGATCAGCTTGCCGATCATCGAGTCGTAGTTGGCCGGCACCGTGTAGCCCTCGTAGACATGGCTGTCCACGCGCACGCCCGGCCCGCCCGGGGCGTGGAAGTGCTGGATGCGGCCGGGGCAGGGCAGGAAGCTGTCCGGGTCCTCGGCGTTGATGCGGCACTCGATCGCATGGCCGCGCAGCACCACGTCCTCCTGCCGGATCGACAGCGGGCGCCCGGCGGCGATCATCAGCTGCTCGCGTATCAGGTCGATGCCGGTGACCATCTCGGTGACCGGGTGCTCGACCTGGATGCGGGTGTTCATCTCGATGAAGTAGAAGCGGCCGTCCTCGAACAGGAACTCGAAGGTGCCGGCGCCGCGGTAGCCGATGCGCAGGCAGGCCTCGACGCACACCCGGCCGATCTCCTCGCGCATCTCCGGGGTGATGCCCGGTGCCGGGGCCTCCTCGACCACCTTCTGGTGGCGGCGCTGCATCGAGCAGTCGCGCTCGCCCAGGTGGATGGCGTGGCCCTGGCCGTCGGCCAGCACCTGGATCTCCACGTGGCGCGGGTTCTCCAGGAACTTCTCCATGTAGACCATGTCGTTGCCGAAGGCCGCCTTGGCCTCCTGCTTGGTGGTCGCGATGGCGTTCACCAGCGCGGCCTCGGTCTGGACCACGCGCATGCCGCGGCCGCCGCCGCCGCCGGAGGCCTTCACGATGACGGGATAGCCGATCTCGCGCGCGATGCGCACGTTCTCGGCCGGGTCGTCGCCCAGCGGGCCGCCGGAGCCGGGCACGCAGGGCACGCCGGCCTCCTTCATCGCGCGGATCGCCTCGACCTTGTCGCCCATCATGCGGATGGTGTCGGCCTTGGGGCCGATGAAGACGAAGCCCGACTGCTCGACGCGCTCGGCGAAGTCGGCGTTCTCGGCCAGGAAGCCGTAGCCGGGGTGGATCGCCTGGGCGTCGGTGACCTCGGCGGCGGCGATGATGCTGGCCATGTCGAGGTAGCTCTGCGGCGACGGCGCAGGGCCGATGCACACCGACTCGTCGGCCATGGCCACGTGCTTGAGGTTGCGGTCGACCGTGGAGTGCACGGCCACCGTGCGGATGCCCAGCGCGTGGCAGGCGCGCAGGATGCGCAGCGCGATCTCGCCGCGGTTGGCGATGACGACCTTGTCCAGCATCGCCGCCGCCTCAGCCGATCACGAACAGCGGCTGGTCGAACTCGACCGGCTGTCCGCTCTCGCCGACGATCGCCAGCACGGTGCCGCCGACGTCGGCCTCGATCGGGTTGAACATCTTCATGGCCTCGACGATGGCCAGCGTGTCGCCGGCGTTGACGGCCTGACCCACGGTGACGAAAGGCGGCTTGTCCGGCGCCGGCGAGGCATAGAACGTGCCCACCATCGGCGAGCGCACGACGTGGCCGTCGGGCAGCGCGGGGCCGGTCGGCTCCGCCGGGCGCGCACCGCCGGTGGCGGCCTGCACCGGGGACTGCATCGGCATGACCGGCTCGGCAGCGGCCGCGTACTGCGGCGCCGGCTGCGCGGGGACGAACGCACCGCGCGGCGTGCGCGCCAAGCGGACGGACTCCTCGCCTTCCTTGATCTCGATCTCGGCGAGGTTGGAGTCCTCGAGCAGGTCGATCAGCTTCTTGATTTTTCTCAGGTCCATGCGGGCCTCTCGGGTAGTGCCGGGCGCGCGCGCCGGCGAGGGAAACGGGGTGGGGTCAGGACGCCGGCGCGAGGCGGGCCAGGGCGGCGTCCAGGGCAAGCGAATAGCTGGTGGCGCCGAAGCCCGCGACGATGCCGACGGCCAGGTCGCTGAAGTAGCTCTGCTGGCGGAAGGGTTCGCGGGCGTGCGGGTTGGACAGGTGCACCTCGATGAAGGGAATCGCGACCGCGGCCAGGGCGTCGCGCAGGGCCACCGAGGTGTGGGTGAATGCGGCCGGGTTGAACAGGATGAAGCGGGTGCCGTCGCCGGCCGCGGCCTGGATCCGCTCGACCAGGACGTGTTCGGCATTGGACTGCAGGCGTTCGAAGGCCAGGCCCGCGGCCTCGGTCCGTGCGCGCAGCGCGGCGTCGATCGAGGCCAGGGTGTCGCGGCCGTAGATCTCCGGCTCGCGGCTGCCGAGCAGGTTGAGGTTGGGGCCGTGGAGGACGAGGATCCGGTCCATTCGAAGCGGCGTGGCGGCCTGCGGAAAAACGGCGGCCAGTCTGCGCCAAGCGGCCGATGCTGTCCAGATCGCCGAAGTTTTGCGACAAAGCGCCGTTTTAAGCGCTTGTTTGAATCAGTCCTCGAGCCGCACCCAGTCGTCGAGCTCGCCGTGCACGAAGGGGCCGATCCGCTGCTTCAGCAGGCGGCCGTCGGCCGACACCAGCGCGGTATAGGGCAGCACGCCGCGCGGATTGCCGAGCTGGACGCCGGCATCGCGCGGCCCGGGCGCGTCGATCAGGATCGGATAGCGCACCGGGATGCGCCCCAGGAAGTCCGCCACCGCGGCCGGGTCGTCGAGCGCGATGCCCACCACCTGGACGCCGTTGTAGCCCTGTTCGGCGGCGTAGCGGTCGAGCTCAGGCATTTCCTCGATGCAGGGCCCGCACCAGCTGGCCCAGACGTTGACCACCAGCGGCCGGCCGTCGAAGTCTTCGGGCAGGGTGCGCGGCGTGCCGGCGAGGTCGGGCAGGGTGATCGTCGGCACCGGCCCGCCGCGCTTCGCCACCGCCAGCCCCTCGGGCGCCGGCGGCGCCACCGCTTCCATCGCCTGCTGCACCGCGCGCTGCCCCAGCTCGGTGCGCAGCAGCGGACCCGGGCCGTTCACGGCCAGCCCGGCGACCACGCCCAGCACGCCCGCGACCAGGGCCACCAGCAGGATGGTGCGCGTGCCCATCAGCGCGCCGCCCGCTCGAGCGCGGCGACCGCGGTGTCGCGGTCGAGCACCGCCGGCAGCACCTCGCCCTCGCCGCCGCCGCGCGGATAGACGACGTAGAGCGGCACGCCGACGGCCCGGTGGCGTTCGAGGAAGGCGCTGATCTCCGGATCGACGTTGGTCCAGTCGCCGACCATGTAGGTGGCGCCGGTGCGTGCGAGGGCGTCGCGGAAGGCCTCGCTGGACAGGGTGGTGCGCTCGTTGGCCTTGCAGGTCACGCACCAGTCGGCGGTCATGTTGACGAAGACCGGGGTGCCGGCGGCGCGCAGCGCCTGCAGCCCGTCGGCCGAATACGGGACGCTGCCGCCCTCGGCGGCGACCGCGGTGTCCGCCGGCGCCGGGAGCCGGCCCACCAGCCAGGCCGAGGACAGTGCGACGGCCAGCAGCGCGACCGCCGGCAGCCGCTGCAGCCAGCCGCCGCGCATGCGCGCGCGCTCCAGCCACCACAGGGCGAGTGCCATCACCGTCGCGCCCGCGGCCACCAGGGCCATCGCGTCGACGCCGCGCTGGCGGCCCAGGACCCAGGCCAGCCAGATCGCGGTCAGGTACATCGGGAAGGCCAGCACCTGCTTCAGCGTGTCCATCCACGCGCCGGGCCGCGGCAGCCGGTCGGCCAGCGCCGGCACGAAGCCGACCAGCAGGAAGGGCAGGGCCAGGCCGACGCCCAGCGCCAGGAACACCAGCACGGCCACCGCCGCCGGCGCGGTGAAGGCGTATGCCAGCGCGCCGCCCATGAAGGGCGCGATGCAGGGGCTGGCCACGACGCAGGCCAGCACGCCGGTGAAGAAGTCGCCGACCGGGCCGGTGCGCGCGGCGAGTCCCTGGCCCAGGTTGGCGCTGCCGCCGACGCTGAACACGCCCGACAGGCTGAGGCCGACCGCGGCCATGAGCAGCGCCATCGCGGCGACGAAGCCCGGCTGCTGCAGCTGGAAGCCCCAGCCCATGGCCTGGCCGGCCGCGCGCAGCCCCAGCACCGCCAGGCCGACCACGGCGAACGCGGTGAGCACGCCCGCCGTGTACCAGAGCGCGTGGCGGCGAGCCCGGGCGCGGTCGCCGCCGCCCTGGGCCAGGCCGAGCACCTTCAGCGACAGGATCGGCAGCACGCAGGGCATGACGTTCAGCAGCACGCCGCCGGCCAGCGCCAGCAGCAGGGCGAGCGCGAGGCCGCCGCGGCCAGCGGCGGGCGGCGTGCTGCGCGCGGCGTTGTCGGCGGTGGCGTCCGCGCCGGCATCGCGCGCGGACGCGCCGCCGCCGGGTGCCTTCACGCCGGGGGCGGCCCCGACGTCCGCGATGTCGTTGCCGGCGGCCGCGCCGTCCACCGTGTCCGTTGCATCGTCCGGCGTCGCGGCGGCCGGGTCCGCAGCGAAAGTGCCGGCCTGCGCGCCAGGGGTGGACGCCGCAGCTGCCGAACCCGCCGCGTCCGCCGCGCCGGTCCCAGCCACCGCGTCCGCTCCGTCCGGCGCGGACGCCGAAGCCGGCGCCGTCACCGTGCCCGCCGGCAGCGAGAGGCGGACCTTGCGCGTCATCGGCGGGTAGCAGATGCCGTTGGCCTGGCAGCCCTGGAAGGTGGCGGTGAGGGTCGCCTGGCGCGGCTCGGCGTGGCTGCGCACCAGGGGTAGCGGCAGGTCGAGCTGGTCGAAGTAGACGACCGTGTCACCAAAGTATTCGTCGCGATGCTGCACGCCGCGCGGCCAGCGCGGCGTGCCGGCGCGGATGCCGTCGGCGTCCAGCTGGAAGCGGCTCTGGTCGCGGTAGATGTAATAGCCCGGCGCCGGCGTGAGGCGGACCAGGATCGCGTCGCCACCGTCGGCGATGGCCTCGAAGGTGAAGGCCTGGTCTTCGGGCAGCGGCATCGCGCCGGCCGCGCCGGGGAGCGCCAGCGGCCGCGGGCCGGCGCCCAGCGACTGGCCGAGCGCGGAGAAGCCTGCGTCGGGCTGGCCGTTGCCGGCGCTGTTCCGCGCGGCTGCCGCCGGCAGCGCCACGCTGATCGTGCGGGTCTGCGGCGGATAGCAGATGCCGATGTCGGCGCAGCCCTGGTAGCGCACCTTCAGCTGCGTGCGGGGGGCGGTGGCGGTGCCGGGCAGGCTGGCCTGGACGTGGCCGCGGTAGGTTTCGACCTCGCCGAAGAATTCGTCGGTGTGGCGCTTGCCCGCAGGCAGCTGCAGGCCGCCGGGCGCGGCGCGGAAGCCGTCGTCCAGGGGCTCGGCGCCCATCCGGTGGCGATACAGGTAGTAGCCGTCGGCGATCGCCCAGTCGAGCTCGATGCGGTCCGCCGAAGTGGCTTCGGCGCGCAGCACGAAGGCCTCGTCCACCGGCAGCAGGTCGTCCATGTCGATGGCGCGGGCCGCCGGGGACGCCAGCAGCGCGCCGGCGATCGCGGACAGGCCGGCCAGGCGGATGAGGAGGGAGCCGCGACGGACGATGGACTGCAGGTTCAAGGCGATGCCATGCGGGGCAGGGGCCGACTAGGGTAGCCGAGCGGGTCGGTGCGGCGCCGGCGCGAGCGGTGGACGCATCGTTGCGCCGGAACGGAAAAGGGCGCCGGTTTCCCGGCGCCCTTCCCCTGGCTACGGCCTGTCGCGGTCAGCGCAGGCGGCTGGCCCGGCTGACGGTGGTGGCCGCCGGCTTCGGTGCGGGTGCCGTCACGCGCTCGCCCAGGTTGCGCAGCCTCGGGTTGCGCGGCGGGTTGGGCTCCGGCGTCGCCAGCTCGCAGGTCGCCGGCGTGGTCGAGGTGAACAGCGCCACGCTGCCCCATTCCGGATGATCGATGAACGGGTTGCGGTTGCCCTGGTGGGCGAAGATCACCTCGTTGCGCGCGCGCTCGGCGTCATCCGGCGGGTCGGCCAGGTGCCATTCGATCAGCGTGGACAGCAGGCCCATGTAGGCCGGGGCGTCGAGCGAGCTGGTGCTGACGATCAGGCTGCGGTTGTCGGTGAGTTCCAGGTCGGGCTCGCGCTGGCCGGTGGTCGGATGCTGGCCGCCCTCGTAGCGGATGGCCATGTACATCACCGCGCGGGCCATGTCGCCCTTGCGCGCGCCCCAGACTTCGAATGAACCGGTGTTGCCGTTGCTGCCCTGCACCCAGTTCGAGTTGCCCGGGTACACGCCGGTACCGCCGCCACGGCCGTTGTTGGCCTCGGTCGGGCGCTCGCCGCAGCCCGCGCCGCAGTTGGCGAAGGGCATGTTGCCGCGGTTGGAGTTGTAGACCTCGTCGCTCAGGTAGAGCATGTGGGTGTCGGTGTAGGGCGCGTTCGGCAGGCCATCCCGGCTGTTGCTCGGGAAGCCCAGCGAGTTCGGCCAGGTGTGCTCGCGGTTGTACTTGTTGCTGCCGCCGGAGCCGGCGCGGTCCTGGCCCTTGGTGTAGCTGCGGTTGCGGTAGACGTCGAGGATCTTGCCGTCGTCGTTCGGGTCTTCGTCGGCGATCTCGAGGATGGTCCAGGTGTTGGTGCCGCCGCCGCTGTACGGATAGGCGACGTGGCCGCGGATGGTCTCGTGCAGCGAGCAGCGCAGCTGGCCGGGGCTCGAGGTGTTGACGCGGCCGTAGTAGCCGCCGCTGCCGGTGCCGCGGTCGGCGGACTTCACGCGGAAGGCGACGGTGGTGTCGGATTCGGGCGCGGTGTCGTCCAGGTCGGCGATCAGGCCGGCGTCGATGTGCAGCGAACAGGCCTGGCCCGGAACCAGCGGGCGCGACGGGGTCAGGGTGAAGCTGGTCGCCTGCCCGACGTGGTCGAGCCGCGTGGTGCGGCGGCGGCCCACGCCATCGCAGCTGAGGCTGAAGGCTCCCGGCTGCACGACCACCGGCTCGCTGAAGGTGACGGTCATGTCGGCCGCGTACGGGAAGTCGCTCGAGCCGTCGGCGGGGAAGGTGTCGACCACGCGGGGCGCGGCGTTGCCGGGCTCGCCGAAGGACTGGCCGTTGTTGCAGGTGCCGAAGGTCTGGGCGGCCGATTCGGCCCACGAGAAGTCGGCGGCGACGTTGCCGGTGCCGGTGAGCTGCAGCGAGGTGCCGATCGGGGCCGTGTTGGCCTCGGCGACGCCGATGTCCACGCTGGTCATCCCGGCCGCGGGGCCGTTGCTCGCGGTGAACGTGCCCTCGTAGCTGAGGAACTGCAGCACGTTGCCCTGCGGGTCCACCAGCGCGACGCCGTCGGGCGAGCCGTTCTGCAGGCCGTCCAGCGGATAGTTGACGGTCGCGAAGCGGACCTGTCCGCCGCACGTCGCCAGGTTGCCGGCCGGCAGGATGTCGGTGCCGTAGCTGCCGCCGCCGTTGCCGTTGTAGCGGACCAGCTGGTAGCCGGCCAGGCTTTCCCCGGCGCTGCCCACGACTTCGATCGCCTCGCCTGCGTCCGTGCCGGCGTTGTCGTAGTGGATCTCGTTGATGAAGACCTCGGCCTGGGCCGGGAACGTCGCCGCGACCGCAAGTGCGATCGCGCAGAACAAAGTGGAACGCTTGCCGCGCATTCGGTGCCTCTCCCCATGGTGGACCGCGCAATCTACCTCCCCTTCATGACGGTTGTCGCGCAGGGACACACCTTTCCGCGTGCCTGCACGCCGGCGCGACGGGCGGGCCGTATTCTTGCCGGCTTCTCCCTCCCCACTCATCGCAGGCTCTTCCATGCAGGTTTCCCACCGCTCCGCGCTGCGCGCCGGGCTGGTGGCGCTGGTGCTGGCTTCGGTGCCGCTGGCGGCTTCGGCCGGCAGCGACATCGAGCTGGCGATCGGCGCCTCCACCACGACCGACCGGGAGTTCACCCGTACGGGTTCGATCGCCTGGGTGCCGGCGCTGCGCCAGCTCGACAACGCCGTGCTGCGCGCCCAGACCGGCCTGATCTACGTTGACGGACGCCGCCCCGTCGCCGACCGGGACCTGGAGGACGATGTCTGGGTCGGCTACGTCGGCCTGCGCTACGAGCGCACCGACAACGGCCTGGCGCTGGGTGCCGCGATCGGTGCCCAGTCGGGCGAGACCGACGCGCTCTCCGGCGATCCGCAGTTCATCACCTCGGTCGGCTGGCGCTGGGACCGGTTCTCGCTGTCCATCCGCCACATCTCCAACGCCAGCCTGCACAGCCCCAACGACGGCGAGACCGCCCTGGTCGGCGCCTGGCGCTTCTGATCGGCCGGCGCCCCCCGCGCGCCGGCCGACGGGGCGGCCCGCAGACGGGCGACATGATTTATCCCGCCCCCCCTTGAACCGCGTCGGCGGCCCCCCATCTTGCGGGCATCCCGGCGCTGCCGGGTTCTCGCGGCGCGTCCTCTGGCACTCGGCCCTGCCGATTGCCAGAATGCGCGACCGATTGACCGTCGACCCCCGTAAATTCAATCACTTGTGAGGATCGCAATGAACCTGAAGCCGCTCTACGACCGCGTGGTCGTCAAGCCGATCGAAGCCGAGCAGATGTCCGCCGGCGGCATCGTCATCCCCGACAACGCCAAGGAAAAGCCCACCCAGGGCGAGGTCGTTGCCGTGGGCGAGGGCAAGGCCCTGGACAACGGCAGCCTGCGCGCGCCGAAGGTCAAGGTCGGCGACAAGGTCATCTACGGCCAGTACTCGGGCTCGGCGTACAAGCACGAAGGCACCGAATACAAGATCGTGCGCGAGGACGACATCCTCGCCATCGTCGGCTGAGCGCGCCCCGAAGGGCATCAAATCCCCATTCCCTGATCCACATTCGAGGTAACACATATGTCCGCGAAGGAAATCCGCTTCGGTGAGGACGCGCGCGCCAAGATGGTGCGCGGCGTCAACGTGCTCGCCAACGCCGTCAAGGCGACCCTGGGCCCGAAGGGCCGCAACGTCGTGCTCGACAAGAGCTTCGGCTCGCCCACCATCACCAAGGACGGCGTGTCCGTCGCCAAGGAAATCGAGCTGCAGGACAAGTTCGAGAACATGGGCGCGCAGATGGTGAAGGAGGTCGCCTCCAAGACCTCCGACAACGCCGGCGACGGCACCACCACCGCCACCGTGCTGGCCCAGGCCTTCATCCGCGAGGGCATGAAGGCGGTCGCCGCCGGCATGAACCCGATGGACCTCAAGCGCGGCATCGACCAGGCCGTGACCGCGGCCGTGGCCGAGCTGAAGAACATCTCGAAGCCGTCGTCGACCTCGAAGGAAATCGCCCAGGTCGGCACCATCTCCGCCAACTCCGACGCCAACATCGGCGACCTGATCGCCCAGGCGATGGACAAGGTCGGCAAGGAAGGCGTGATCACGGTCGAGGAAGGTTCGGGCCTGGAGAACGAACTCGACGTCGTCGAGGGCATGCAGTTCGACCGCGGCTACCTGTCGCCGTACTTCATCAACAACCAGCAGTCGATGTCGGCCGAGCTGGATGATCCCTTCATCCTGCTGCACGACAAGAAGATCTCGAACGTGCGCGACCTGCTGCCCGTCCTCGAGGGCGTGGCCAAGGCCGGCAAGCCGCTGCTGATCATCGCCGAGGAAGTCGAGGGCGAAGCCCTGGCGACGCTGGTGGTGAACACCATCCGCGGCATCGTGAAGGTCTGCGCGGTGAAGGCCCCGGGCTTCGGCGACCGCCGCAAGGCGATGCTGGAGGACATGGCGATCCTGACCGGCGGCACCGTGATTTCCGAGGAAGTCGGCCTGTCGCTCGAGAAGGCGACCATCAACGACCTCGGCCGCGCGAAGAAGGTGCAGGTCTCCAAGGAGAACACCACCATCATCGACGGCGCCGGCGAGACCTCCGGCATCGAAGGCCGCATCAAGCAGATCAAGGCGCAGATCGAAGAGACCTCTTCGGACTACGACCGCGAGAAGCTGCAGGAGCGCGTGGCCAAGCTGGCCGGCGGCGTGGCGGTGATCAAGGTCGGTGCTTCGACCGAGATCGAGATGAAGGAAAAGAAGGCCCGCGTCGAAGACGCCCTGCACGCCACGCGCGCAGCCGTCGAAGAGGGCGTGGTCCCGGGCGGCGGCGTCGCGCTGCTGCGCGCCAAGGCCGCGGTCGAGAGCCTGAAGGGTGCCAACGAAGACCAGAACCACGGCATCCAGATCGCCCTGCGCGCGATGGAAGCGCCGCTGCGCGAGATCGTGACCAACGCCGGCGAAGAGCCGTCGGTCATCGTCAACAAGGTCAAGGACGGCCAGGGCAACTTCGGCTACAACGCTGCCAACGGCGAGTTCGGCGACATGATCGAGTTCGGCATCCTGGACCCGACCAAGGTCACCCGCACCGCGCTGCAGAACGCGGCGTCGATCGCCGGCCTGATGATCACCACCGAGGCGATGGTGGCGGAGCTGCCGAAGAAGGAAGAGCCGGCGATGCCGGGCGGCGGCGGCATGGGCGGCATGGGCGGCATGGATTTCTGATCCAGCGCGCCCGCGTCACTGCGACATGGAGGACCCCGCTTCGGCGGGGTCCTTTTTTTGGGGGGGGCGAACGTCCGTGACGGGGGCGTATCGCCCGATTCCGGAGGCGATGCGACAATCCGCGGCTCCTGACCGAATCGACCCACACCCATGGCCGGCGCCTCCCTGCTTACCCTCCTCGACGACATCGCGGCCCTGCTCGACGACGTCTCGATCCTGACCAAGGTCGCCGCCAAGAAGACCGCCGGCGTGATCGGCGACGACCTGGCGCTCAACGCGCAGCAGGTCGCCGGGGTCAAGGCGGCGCGCGAGCTGCCCGTCGTCTGGGGGGTCTTCAAGGGCTCGCTGGTCAACAAGCTGATCCTGGTGCCGGCGGCGCTGCTGATCAGCTGGCTGGCGCCGATGCTGGTGGTCCCGCTGATGATGGTCGGCGGCGCCTACCTCTGCTACGAAGGCTTCGAGAAGGTGGTGGAGAGGCTGTTCCACCGCCACGAGAAGCCGGACCCCGAGGCGCGGGCGAGGGCCGTGCTGGCCTCGGGAGAAACGCCCGCCGAGCTCGAGAAGAAGAAGATCAAGGGCGCGGTGCGCACCGACTTCATCCTGTCCGCGGAGATCATCGTGCTCTCGCTGGCCGTGGTCGCCGGCGAGCCGCTGCTGACGCGCGCGACCTCGCTCGCGGTGATCGCGCTCGGCGTCACCATCGTCATCTACGGCGTGGTCGCGGCGATCGTGAAGATGGACGACGCCGGGCTGTGGCTGGACAAGCGGCCCGGCACGGTCGTCCCGGCGATCGGGCGCGCACTGCTGTATGCCGCGCCGTGGCTGATGAAGGCGCTGGGCATCATCGGCACGATCGCGATGTTCCTGGTCGGCGGCGGCATCTTCGTCCACAACATCGATGCCCTGCACCACCTGCTCGAGACGATGCAGGGCTGGGGCCTGCCGGCGTTCGCCGCCGACACATTGAGCAGCCTCGTGGTCGGCGTGATCGTCGGCGCGATCGTGGCGGGTGCGGTGACGCTGTTCAACCGCGTGCGCGGCAAGTCGCCCGCCGCGGCGCACTGAGGTCGGAGCATGAGGGTCGAGGACGCGGGCGCGCGGCGCGCCACGGTCGGGCTGGCCGCCGGCGGCACCGGGGGGCATCTGTTCCCCGCCGAAGCGCTGGCGCGCGAACTGCAGGCGCGTGGCCACGGCGTGGTGCTCTACACCGAGGCGCGCGGTGCACGCTTCACCCGGGCGCTGGAAGGGATCCCGCACCGCGTGCTGCCCGCGCGCAGCCTGGCCGGCGGCCCCGCGGGCAAGCTCGCGGCCGCGGCGGTGATCGCGCGCGCGGTGCTGGCTGCGCGCGCGGACATGAAGCGGCGCGGCGTGGCGCTGATCGCGGGCTTCGGCGGCTATCCCAGCTTCGCGCCGGCGCTTGCCGGCCGCAGCCTCGGGCTGCCGTTGCTGCTGCACGAGCAGGGCTCGCGCCTGAGCATGGCCAACCGCCAGCTGCTGCGCTTCGCCGACCGCGTGGCGACGTCGTTCGCCGGCACCGGCGGGGCCGACGCCGATGCGCGCGGCCGCTTTGTCGAAACCGGCAATCCCGTGCGCGCGAGCATCCTCGAGGCCGCCAGCGCGCCGTACCCGTCGCTCGACGCCGCTGCGCCCCTGCGCCTGCTCGTGGTCGGCGGCAGCCAGGGCGCCGCGGTGTTCGGCCGCGTCGTGCCGCCGGCGCTCGAGGCGCTGCCCGCCGAGCTGCGCGCGCGGATCCGGCTGTCGCTCCAGTACCGCGGCGACGATGCCGACGCCGTCGCCGCCGGCCTGCGCGCGGCCGGCATCGAGGTCGAGCTGCGGCCCTTCTTCGACGACATGGCCGCGCGCCTGCGCGATGCGCACCTGGTCATCACCCGCGCCGGCGCGACCACCATCGCCGACCTGCTGGTGGTGGGGCGGCCGGCGATCGTGGTGCCGATCCCCCAGGGTGGTTCGCGCGAGGAGCAGCGCGGCAATGCCGAGGCGCTGGAGCGCCTCGGTGCCGGCTGGTGCATGCGCGAGGACGATGGCGGCTTCACCGCGTCCGCGCTGGCGGACCGGCTGCGGGTGCTGGCGGCGGATCCCTCGATCCTGACCGGCGCGGCGGCGGCCGCCGCCCGGCTCGGACGCCCCGACGCGGCCGCGCGCCTGGCCGACGAGGTCGAGGCGATGCTGGCGGCCCGCGCCAGCGGGGCGGGCTGAACGCCATGGCCGCGATCGATGACGTCATCATCATCGGCGGCGGCCACAACGGCCTGGTCTGCGCCGCCTACCTGGCCGGCGCCGGACTGAAGGTGCGGGTGCTGGAGCGTCGCGGCATCGTCGGAGGCGCGGCGGTGACCGAAGAGTTCCACCCCGGCTTCCGCAACTCGGTGGCCAGCTATACGGTCAGCCTGCTCAATCCGCGGGTGATCGCCGACCTGCGGCTGGCGCAGCACGGGCTGCGCGTGGTCGAGCGGCCGTACTCCAACTTCCTGCCGCTGCCCGATGGCCGCGCCTTCCGCCTGGGCGGCGAACACGGCCTGGCCGAAGTGGCGAAGTGGTCGGCGCGCGACGCGGAGCGGCTCCCGCTCTACTACGCCATGCTCGAGCGCGTGGTCGCGGTGCTGCGCGAGCTGATGCTGCTGACGCCGCCGAACGTGTCCGCCGGCTTCGTGCTTGGCGACTGGCTGGCATCGGCCGCGGTGGCGCGGCGCCTGGGCCGGCTCGACATGCGTGGCCGGCGCGACCTGCTCGACCTGTTCACAAAGTCGGCGGGCGAGCTCCTCGACCACTGGTTCGAGGGCGAGCCGCTGAAGGCGGCGCTGGGCTGGGATTCGGTGGTCGGCAATTTCGCCAGCCCCTATACGCCGGGCAGCGCCTACGTGCTGCTGCACCACGTGTTCGGCGAGGTCAACGGCCGCCAGGGCGCCTGGGGCCACGCCATCGGCGGCATGGGTGCGATCACGCAGGCGATGGCCGCCGAATGCGCGGCGCGTGGCGTCGTGGTCGAGACCGGCGCCGAGGTCGCCGAGGTGCTGGTCGAGGGCGGCCGCGCGTTGGGCGTGGCGCTGGCGGACGGCCGCACGCTGCGCGCCAGGGCCGTGGCCGGCAACGTCAATCCGAAGCTGCTGTACACGGCGCTGGTGCCGCGCGAGCACCTGGACGAGGACACCGCGCAGCGCTTCGAGCGCTACCGCTGCGGCTCCGGGACCTTCCGCATGAACGTGGCGCTGTCGGAGCTGCCCGACTTCACCGCCGCGCCGGGGACGTCGCTGCAGCCGCACCACCAGAGCGGCATCCTGGTGGGGCATTCCCTGCGCCACTTCGAGCAGGCCTGGTTCGATGCGAAGTCGAAGGCGTACAACCCGGGCTGGGCGCGCGCGCCGATCGTCGAACTGGTGATTTCGTCCACCCTGGACGACACGCTGGCGCCGCCCGGGCGGCACGTCGCCAGCCTGTTCTGCCAGCACGTCCACCCCGAGGTGGACGGCGGCTGGGACGCGCACCGGGACACGGTGGCGCGGCTGATGATCGCTACGGTCGACGCGGTGGCGCCGAATTTCCGCGCCAGCGTGCTGGGCTGCGAAGCGCTGTCGCCGCTCGACCTGGAGCGGCGCTTCGGGCTGACGGGCGGCGACATCTTCCACGGCGCGCTGGGGCTGGACCAGCTGTTTTCGGCGCGACCGGTGCTGGGCCAGGGAAACTACCGCGGCGCGCTCCCGGGCCTGTACCTGTGCGGATCGGGCACGCATCCGGGCGGCGGCGTCACCGGGCTGCCGGGCCGCAACGCCGCCCGCGAGATCGCCCGCGACCTGGGGCGGAGGCTGTCCGCCGGCACTTGACACATCCTGTACCGGCAAGTCCTGTTTTGCGGTGCAGCGTGCAAGTTGCATAACGCTTCCTTCACGATCGACCCGCACCCGACGTGGGGGAGGGAGCAAAGCCCGGAACGGTCCGCCGTTTCGGGCTTTTTTTCCGCCCGCCTTTCAGCGACCTGCGACGACGCGTCGGAGATCCGCGCCCCGCCTGCCACAATCCCGGCATGACGACCTCCCTGGACCCGCCCGGCGCCGGCGACGTGCCCGCCGCGCTCGACGCCCACGTGACCCGCCAGCTCGCGCGCCTGCCCGAAGCGGTCGTGGCCGGCGGCGACACGCTGCGCCGCGTGGCGGTGGCCAGCGACTTCGCGATCGAAGTGTTCGCGCGCCAGCCGGAGGTGCTGGCCGCGCTGCTCGACGATGCCGACGCGTTACCGCCGCCGCCCCGGCTCGATCCGGCGGCGCCCGACGCCTGGCCGGGCCTGCTGCGGCGCTGGCGCAGCGCCTGCTCGGCGCGCCTGGTCTGGCGCGACCTCGCCGGCCTGGACGACGTCGCCGCGACCCTGGACGGCAGCACCGCGCTGGCGGAGGACTGCCTCGGGCTTGCGCTGGCCGCGCTCGAGGCGCAGTTCGCCGGCCGCCACGGCGTGGTCCGCGACGCGGCCGGGGCGCCGGTGCGGTTGGTGGTGTTCGCGCTCGGCAAGCTCGGCGGCGGCGAGCTGAACTTCAGCTCCGACATCGACCTCGTCTACGCCTACGAATCCGCCGGCGAGAGCGACGGCGCGCGCCCGCTCGCGGCCGAGGAATACTTCGCCCGCCTGGGCCGCGCGCTCGCCAAGCTGCTCGACGAACCCACGGCCGACGGCTTCTGCCACCGCGTCGACCTGCGCCTGCGTCCGTTCGGCAACGCCGGGCGCGTGGCGCTGAGCTTCGCGGCGATGGAGCAGTACTTCCAGCGCGAAGGCCGCGACTGGGAGCGCTACGCCTGGCAGAAGGCGCGCCCGGTGGCCGGCGACCGCGAGGCCGGCGAGCGCTTCCTTGCGTCGCTGCGGCCCTTCGTCTATCGCCGATACCTCGATTACGGCGCGCTCGCCGGGCTGCGCGAGATGAAGGCCGCGATCGCCGCCGAGGTCGCGCGCAAGGAGCTGGCCGACGACATCAAGCGCGGGCCGGGCGGCATCCGCGAGATCGAGTTCCTGGTGCAGGCGCTGCAGCTGGTGCGAGGCGGGCGCGAGCCGGGGCTGCGCGGCCGGCGGCTGCTGCCGATGCTCGAGGCGCTGCGCGGGGCGCGGCAGGTGACGCCCGAAGCGGCCGCGGGGCTGGCCGAGGCCTACCGGGTCCTGCGCCGGCTGGAGAACCGCCTGCAGATGCTGCGCGACGCGCAGACCCACGTGCTGCCCGAGGCGCCGCTCGACCGCCTGCGCATCGCCCGCGGGCTGGGGCATGCCGACTGGGACGCGCTGGCGTCGGAGCTGGCGCCGGTACGCGCCCGCGTGGCGACGGAGTTCGGGGCACTGCTGTCGCAGCGCGACGAGGCGCGCGCCGACGTCGACGGCGACATCGCCGGCTACTGGCGCGCGCTGCCCGATGGCGGCGATGCCGCGGTGCTGGCCGCGGCCGGCTTCGGCGATCCCGGCGAGGTCGACGCCGCGCTGCGCGACTTCGCGCGCTCGCCCAGCGTGCGCGACCTGTCCGACGCCGCGCGCGCGCGCCTGGACCGGGTGATGCCGGTGATGCTGCAGGCCAGCGCGCCGGCCGATCGCCCGCTGCAGGCCATGCGCCGGCTGCTGGCGCTGCTGCACAACATCCTGCGCCGCGCCAGCTACCTGGCGCTTCTCGACGAGCAGCCGGCGGCGCTGGCGCGCCTGACCGGCCTGGTCACCCGCAGCGCCTTCCTCGCCGAGCGCGTGGCCGCGCATCCGCTGCTGCTCGACGAGCTGCTCGACCTGCGCGTGGAGGGCCCGATGCCGGGCCGCGACCAGATCGACGCCGCCTGCAGCGCGGCGCTGCAGCGCGACGACATCGAGGGCGCGCTGTTCGCGCTCAACGAGACCCGCCAGGCGCTGAGCTTCCGGATCGCGCTGGCCACGCTCGACGGCCGCCTTGCCGCCGTCGACAGCGCACGTCAGCTGGCCTGGCTGGCCGACAGCGTGGTCGGCGTGGTGGTGGAGCTGGCGCGGCGCGAGATGCAGGCCGCGCACGGCCAGGTGCCGGACGCGCCGTTCGCGGTGATCGGCTACGGCAGCCTGGGCGGCGAGGAGCTAGGCATCGGCTCCGACCTCGACCTGGTGTTCCTGTACGACGCGGCCGCCGACGCGCAGTCCGACGGCGCGCGGCCGCTGGAGGCGCAGCGCTGGTTCGCGCGGCTGGCGCAGAAGATCGTGCTGCTGCTCGGGACCACGACCGGCGCCGGCCGCCTGTACGAGGTCGACGTGCGCCTGCGTCCCGACGGCGGCAGCGGGCTGCTGGTGTCGTCGCTGGTCGCCTACGGCGAGTACCAGGGCGAGCGCGCCTGGACCTGGGAGCACCAGGCGCTGGTGCGCGCGCGCTGCATCGCCGGCGACGACGGCCTGCGTGACGCCTTCGAACGGGTGCGTGCCGCCGCGCTGGGGCGCCCGCGCGATCCGGCCGCGCTGGCGGCCGACGTGGCGGGCATGCGCGCGCGCATGCGCGCCAGCCTCGACCGCGGCAGCGAGGGCCTGTTCGACCTCAAGCAGGGCGAAGGCGGGCTGGTGGACCTGGAGTTCCTGCTGCAGGCGCTGGTGCTGGGACATGCCGCGACGCATCCCGCCCTGCTGGCGCCGCGCGCCACGCACGGGCTGATCGCCGCCGGCCGCGAGGCCGGCCTGCTCGACGCCGCCACCGCCTCCGGACTGCAGGACGCCCACGCCGCGCTGGTGGCGCTGGGCCTGGCGCATACCCTCGACCGCCGCGCACGGATCGTGCCGCACGGCGAGGCGCTGGGCGCCGCCCGCGCGGCCATCACCGCCGCGCTGCGCGCGGCCGGCCTGGACGCCACGAGTCCCGACGCACCCGCGCCTCCCGGCACACCCGCGCCCTCTGGCACATCTGCGCCCTCTGGCACATCTGCGCCCCTGTAGGAGCAGCTACAGCTGCGACCGCCCTGCAGCGCACGCTGCGCCGTGCGGCGCGTTCCACGCAGGAACGGGTCGCAGCTGTAGCTGCTCCTACACAGGAACGGGGCGGTTCCTGGCGGGCGTCTTTCAGCCGGCGTCGATGTCGATGCCGGCCAGCTGCTGCAGCGCTTCGGCGTACTTGGCGCGCGTGCGCTCGATCACTTCGGGCGGCAGGCGCGGGCCGGGGGCGGTCTTGTCCCAGTCCTGTGTCTCCAGCCAGTCGCGCACGAACTGCTTGTCGTAGCTCGGCGGGCTGGTGCCGACCTCGTAGGCGTCGGCCGGCCAGTAGCGCGAGGAGTCGGGCGTGAGCATCTCGTCCATCACGTACAGGCGGCCGTCGGCGTCGGTGCCGAACTCGAGCTTGGTGTCGGCCAGGATGATCCCGCGCGCGGCCGCGTACTCCGCGGCGAAGCCGTACAGCCGCAGCGTCGCGTCGCGCACCTGTTCGGCCAGCTCGGCGCCGATGGTGCGCACCATGGTGTCGAAGTCGATGTTCTCGTCGTGGTCGCCGGCGGCGGCCTTGGTCGAGGGCGTGAAGATCGGCTGCGGCAGCTGCTCCGCCTGGCGCAGGCCGTCAGGCAGCGCGATGCCGCTGACCCGCCCGGTGCGCTGGTAGTCCTTCCAGCCGCTGCCGATGAGGTAGCCGCGGGCGATGGCCTCCACCGGAACCGGCTTCAGCCGGCGGGTCACCACCGAGCGCAGCCGGTAGGGCGCGGGATCCACGCCGGCCGGCAGCACCGAGGCCACGTCGATGCCGGTGAGGTGATTGCGCACCAGGTGTTCGGTGCGGTCGAACCAGAAGTTCGAGACCTGGCACAGCATCTCGCCCTTGCCGGGGATCGGGTCGGGCAGGACGACGTCGAAGGCGCTGAGGCGGTCGGTGGCGACCATGAGCAGCAGCGGGCCGAACTCCCCGGGGCCGGAGCCGGGCGGAAGCGCGTAGACGTCGCGGACCTTGCCGCGGTGGAGCAGTTCGAGCCCGGGAAGATGGGCTTCGAGCAGGGTCGTTGCCATGGGTCGTCTTGGAGCCGTCGGGGGGGCATTGTAGCGATGCGCGGCCGCGCGTGCGGGCGGCCACGGTAGAATCGCGCGCATGAAGCGCTCGTATGGAAAGGTCCTGGGATTCATCGCCGGCTGGCTGCTGATGCGGCATCCGGCGGGCGGCCTGATCGGGCTGCTGATCGGGCATGCCTTCGACAGCGACTGGTTCCGGGTGGCGGCCAACGATGCCTACGCCGTGCTCGGCGTGGAGCGCGACGCCAGCGACATCGAGATCGACCTTGCCTACCGCCGGCTGATCGCGCAGGTCCACCCGGACCGCATGGCCGGCGCCGCGCCCGAACTGCTCGAACAGGCGCAGAAGCGCGCCGCCGACATCAACCGCGCCTACGACCGCATCCGCAAGAAGCGCGGCCGCCGCTAGCGCCATTCGCCTTCCGGGCCGACGGCCGCCAGGTGCCCGGCGCCGGGCGGTGCCGGTGCCACCCTTCCACCGTTCCCAACGCGAGCCCTCACCATGCAGCCCACCGTCATCGCCCCCTCCATCCTTTCGGCGGACTTCGCCCGCCTCGGCGAGGAGGTCGACCACGTGCTCGCCGCCGGCGCCGACTGGGTGCACTTCGACGTGATGGACAACCACTACGTGCCCAACCTCACCATCGGGCCGCTGGTGTGCAGCGCGTTGAGGAAGCACGGCGTGACCGCGCCGATCGACGTGCACCTGATGGTGTCGCCGGTGGACCGCATCGTCGGCGACTTCGCCGAGGCCGGCGCGACCCTGATCAGCTTCCATCCCGAAGCCAGCAGCCACGTCCACCGCACGATCCAGCTGATCCGCTCCGCCGGCTGCCAGCCGGGCCTGGTGCTGAATCCGGCGACGCCGGTGGAGGTGCTGGACTACGTGCTCGATGAGCTCGACCTGGTGCTGCTGATGTCGGTGAACCCGGGCTTCGGCGGCCAGGCCTTCATCCCGTCCGCGCTGGACAAGCTGCGCAAGGTGCGCGAGCGGATCGACGCCAGCGGGCGCGCCGTGCGCCTGGAGATCGACGGCGGGGTGAAGCCGGACAACATCGGCGCGATCGCGGCCGCGGGTGCCGACACCTTCGTCGCCGGCTCGGCGATCTTCGGCCAGCCGGACTATGCCGACGTGGTGTCGCGGATGCGCCGCGAGGTCGCCCGCGCCTGCGGCGGCGCGCCGTGAGCCCCGGCCGAGATCACGGCCGCAGCGACGGGACGCCGGCATGACCACGCCCCGCTGGCTGCTGGTCATCAACGGCAAGGCCGCGGGCGACGACGCGCTGCGCGGGGCCGTGGTCGCGATGCGCGACCGCGGCGTGCACGTCGACGTGCGCGTGACCTGGGAACCCGGCGACGGCGCGCGCGAAGTGGATGAGGCCATCGCGGCGGGCGTCGACGCCGTGATCGCCGCCGGTGGCGACGGCACCCTGAGCGAGGTCGCGACCGCGCTGGCCGGCCGCGACGCCGGCCCCGGCGAGCTGCCCACGCTCGGGCTGGTGCCGATGGGCACCGCCAATGATTTCGCCTCGGCCGCCGGTCTCCCGGACGCGCCGCTGGCCGCGCTCGAACTGGTGCTGTCGCAGCCGGCGCGCGCCATCGACCTGCTGCGGCTTCAGAGCGAGGACGGCACGCACTGGGCCGCCAACCTCGCCAGCGGCGGCTTCGGCACCCAGGTCACGCTGGACACCGACGAAGGCCTGAAGAAGCTGCTCGGCGGACTGGCCTACCTAGTCACCGGCCTCGCGCGGCTGGGACGCATCGACCCGATCGAGGCGCGGATCAGCGGGCCGGGCTTCGGCTGGCGCGGCGGGTTCATCGCGCTGGGCATCGGCAACGGTCGCCAGGCTGGTGGTGGCCAGGCGCTGTGCCCGGACGCCCGGATCGACGACGGGCTGCTCGACCTCACCATCGTTCCCGGCCTCGAGGGCGAGGTCGGCGCCACCCTCGGCACGGTGCTGGCGGAGGGTCGCCACGCCGCGTTGGACCGCGTCGCCGTGCGCGCGCGCCTGCCGTGGATCGAGATCGAAGCCGACGCGCCGATGGTGCTCAATCTCGACGGCGAGCCGGTGGAAGGCCGCCTCTTCCGCGCCGAAGCGGTCGCCGGCCGCCTGCGCATGCACCTGCCGGACGACTGCGCGCTGCTGTCCCCCGGCGACGCCGATCCATCGCACACGGAGCCACGATGACCCCCGAACAGTTCCAGCAGCATGCCGACGCCGGCCACACCCGTATCCCGGTGGTGCGCGAAGTGCTGTCCGACCTCGACACGCCGCTGTCGGTCTACCTGAAGCTGGCCGACGGCCCGCACAGCTGCCTGTTCGAATCGGTCGAGGGCGGCGAGCGCTTCGGCCGCTACTCGATCATCGGCCTGCCGGCCACGCGCGTGCACGAGTTCCGCGGCCATCGCTACGCGCTGCGCGAGCATGGCGAAGTGGTGGCCGAGCGCGATGTCGCCGATCCCTTCGCCGAGGTCGAGCGCCTGCGCGCCGAGCAGTCGGTGCCCGAGGTCGAAGGCCTGCCCGGCTTCAGTGGCGGCCTGGTCGGCTGGTTCGGCTTCGAGACCATCGGCTACATCGAGCCGCGCCTGGCCGCGGATGCCGGCCTGCGCGACGAGCTGGGCACGCCCGACATCCTGCTGATGCAGTGCGACGAGCTGGCGGTATTCGACAACCTCAAGGGCCGGCTGTACCTGGTGGTGCACGCCGACCCGCGCGAACCGCAGGCGCTGGCGCGCGCGCAGCGCCGGCTCGATGCGCTGGTGCACCGCCTGCGCCAGGCCGGCACCGGCTACCCGGAAACCCTGCATCCGGCGGCGCTGCGCGAGGAGGATTTCGTCTCCGGCTTCACCCGCGAGGGCTTCATCGCCGCGGTGGCGAAGGTGAAGGAGTACATCGCCGGCGGCGATGTGTTCCAGGTGGTGCTGTCGCAGCGGCTGAGCGTGCCCTTCCAGGCGCGGCCGGTGGACGTGTACCGCGCGCTGCGGGCGCTCAATCCCTCGCCCTACATGTATTTCCTCGATGTCGGCGGCACCCAGGTGGTGGGCAGTTCGCCGGAGATCCTGGTGCGCATGCAGGGCGGCGAGGTGACGGTGCGCCCGATCGCCGGCACCCGTCCGCGCGGCGCGACGCCGGCCGACGACATGGCGCTGGAAGCGGAGCTGCTGGCCGACCCCAAGGAGCGCGCCGAGCACCTGATGCTGATCGACCTCGGCCGCAACGACGTCGGCCACGTCTCGGCGCCGGGCACGGTCGAAGTGGGCGAACAGTTCGTGGTCGAGCGCTACAGCCACGTCATGCACATCGTCAGCGAGGTCACCGGCAAGGTGCGCGAGGGCCTGTCCTATGCGGACGTGCTGCGCGCGACGTTTCCCGCGGGCACGGTCAGCGGCGCACCGAAGATCCGCGCGCTGGAAGTGATCCGCGAGCTGGAGCCGACCAAGCGCAACGTCTACGCCGGCAGCATCGGCTACATCGGCTGGAACGGCGACGCCGACATGGCGATCGCCATCCGCACCGCGGTGATCCAGGACGGCCGCCTGCACGTGCAGGCCGGCGCCGGCATCGTCTACGACTCCGACCCGGTGGCCGAGTGGGAGGAGACGATGAACAAGGGCCGCGCGCTGTTCCGCGCGGTGGCGCAGGCGGCCGGCGGGCTTTGAGCGCCGCGCTGCGCCGGAGCTGCGTGATCGCCGTGTCCGGGCTGGCCATGGCGCTTGCATCAGCTGCCGCCGCGGCCGGCCATCCATCGTCCGGCGTCGTGCCGGCGCAGGGCGCGGAGGGCGCGTCCGGCGGGGAGGCCGTGGTCCGTACGCAGGGGGCGTCGCTGTTCTACACCGGACCGATCACGCCGGAAGCCGTGGCGCGTGCGCGTGGCCTGCTGGAGGCGTCGCCGCAGGTGACCGAAGTGGTCATCCACTCCGAGGGCGGCGACGTGGAGGCGGGCATGGATTTTGGCGAAGCGATCCACGGGCGCGGGCTCGATGTCCGGGTGGAGGGCGGCCTGTGCATGTCGTCCTGCGCCAACTACGTCTTTCCCGCCGGGCGCCGCAAGACCATCGAACCGGGGAGCCTCGTGCTCTGGCATGGCTCGATGCTGCAGGATGGACTGGCCCGGGACGTCGACTTCTCGCGCGCCGAAGAGCAGCTTGGCCGTCCGTTGAGGTTTCTCGAACGCTGGCAGGCACGTCGCGCGGCGCGTGGATTCGTGCGCAGCAAGGGACGACGTCAGGACGCGTTCTACGATCGCATCGGCGTCGACGGCGCGATCACCGTGATCGGGCAGCGGCAGGGGTGCCGCTGCAACTGGACCCTGTCGATCGCTGACATGGCCCGGTTCGGCGTGCTCGATGTGTCCGCGCCCGCCGATTACGCCATGCCCGGCTATGCGGACGTGGCGTATCCCTGGGAGCTCGTCGAGGCGCGCACGATGAAGTCGATGACGATGGCGCCGGGCTCGCGCTGGCGGTAGGCGATCCCGATGCGGTCGCCGAAGCGGTCCTGGATCTGCGCCAGCAGCGGCAGCGGGTCGTGGTCGTTGACGAAGCGCATCGCCTCGCCGGGCTGCAGCGCGCCCAGCGCGCCGAAGATCGCGGAATGGCGGAAGCGCCGCGCGATGCCCCGGGCGTCGAAGGGGTGCGCGGTGTACTCGGGCGCGGCGGTGGTGGCGGCATCGCTCATGGCGGTCTCCTGTGGTCGGAACCGCAAGCGTGCGGCCGCGGCGGTGGCTGCGGCCATGATCCAGGTCAGGGCGCCGGCGATCGGCGCGACAGCCGCGCGAAGCCGTGCCACAGCAGCCACATCGCGCCGGCCAGGTAGGGGATGCAGCTCGGCACCCACATCAGCACGCCGGCCAGCTGCTGGTCGGCCATGACGTCGAGGCCGAGCTGCGGCGCGCGCTCGGCGTAGATGGGATAGAGCGGCCGCGGCGAGAAGGTGAGCAGCGCGCCGAGGAAGCCCATCTGCATCATCACCGCGACCATCGCCACCACGCCGGCCCCGGCGCCGACGTGCGGGTCGCGGATGCGCGTCCACATGGCGGCCCACAGCCACAGCCCCGAGGCCAGGAAGGTGCCGTGCATGGTCCAGTGCACAGGGTCGCTGTGCAGCGCGGCGGTCGTGGCCACCGGCAGGTGCCAGGCACACAGCACGACGCCGTGTGCGACCGAGGCCGCGGTGAGCGAACGGGCCGCGCGCGCCGAGGCCGCGCCCAGCGCGCGGTGCAGGCGGCGCGCGACCGCCGCCGGCAGCGCGTGCGCGGCCACCGCCAGCGGCTGCCCGGCCAGCAGCAGCGGCGGCACGAAGGCGATCAGCAGCATGTGCTGGGCGATGTGCGCGGCCAGCGACCATTCGCCGTAGGCGTCGAGCGGCCAGGTCGTGGACAGCAGCAGGACCCCGACGCCGATGACGGCGCTGGCGAAGCCGATGCGGGACACCCCGCCGCCGATGCCGGCCCGTCCCCAGAGCCGGCGCAGTCCGGCGGCGTACAGCAGCATCCAGGCCGCGAGCGGCACCAGCAGCCACGGCGAGGGTGAAAAGGCGGTGCCCAGCGTCGGCGGGTGCTCGTGGCCAGCGTGGGCGAAGGCGGGGCCGGTGGAGAGGACCAGCGCGGCTGCGATCAGCCGGGCGGCAGCGGACAGGGCGTACACATGCGGATGGCGTTCGGGCGTGGCAGGCACCGCGGCCCCGGTCTGCGCATGCGTCCGGTCGCGCGACGGTCGCGCCCACCACGGCCGCTTCGCATCGGAACGGGCAGACTGCTCCGGATTCCCTCGGGGCGCCCCATGTACTTCTGGCTGAAGATCCTGCATGTCTCGGCGATGGTCCTGTGGTTCGCGGGGCTGTTCTTCCTGCCGCGGCTGTTCGTGGCCCGGCACCGCGGCGAGCGCGACGCCGCCGCGGCTTATTTCAACGCCACCGCCAACACGCTCTACTTCCGCATGGCCACGCCCGCGGCGCTGGTGGCGGTGGCCAGCGGCATGGCGCTGATCGCCTACGGCCCCGGGGGCGCGTGGCTGGTCATGAAGCTCGTGATCGTGGCCGGCGCGGTGTGCGTGCATCTCTACATGGGCATGGTGCTGTACGAGCTCGGCCAGGGGCGCGACCGGCACGGTGCATGGTTTTACCGCCTGCTGGGCTGGGCGCCGCTGCTGCTGCTGCTCGCGATTGCCGCGCTCACCGGCGCCAAGCCGCCCACCGTCGGCGACCTCCCGCCACCGCCGGGAGCCGCCGGCCGGCCCTGAATCGTGCCGCCACGGGCAAGGCGCGCGGCGCACGGCTCAGGCCTCCGGCGGGGCATCCGGCCCCCGGTCCTCGGTGCCCGGATGCCCGGCCACGCCGATGCCGTGGTGGAAGCTCAGCCCGCCGCCCAGCCAGCCGGCCACGCCCACCAGCAGCGCCATCACCGACGACAGCAGCAGGCCCCAGGGCCAGACCGCGGCCACCGGATCCTCCCAGCGCAGCCAGGTGTTGGCCGCGGCGATCGCCAGCAGCATCACCGCCGCCAGCGCGTGGCTCCAGGCCGAGACGTGGCGACGCACCACCGGGATCAGCAGCAGGTCCACCGTGCCCACCGCCGCGGCCACCAGTCCAAGTGCCAGGCCGGCGGCGCTGAGCACCATCGCCATTTGCGCCCAGAAAGCGAGCCCGCTCCAGAGGTGCAGCAGGTCCAGCGGTGCCACCACCATCAGGAAGGCGATCGGGAACACCACCAGCATCGGATGCACCGGATGCTTGCGGATCGCGACCCGGCTTTCGACCGTGCGGCTGAGCTGCGGCGGCTTCGGCGGCTTGAGCGATTCGGGCATCAGGCGCACCCCGGGAGCAGCAGCACGGGAATCGTGGTGAACAGCACGGCGACCACGGACAGCGCGCTGAGCAGCGCGGTGAGGGTGGCGGCGAAGCGGCGGCGCGAGGCGAGCAGCGGACTGGAGCGGTCGTCTTCCGACACGCGCCGGGCGCGCAGGGCGCGGACGCCCATCCACGCCAGCGCGGCGAACGCGGCTGCGGTCAGCGCAAGCACCCACCACGTCAGCGTGTGCAGGCCCGCAAGGCGCGGATTGGCGAGGTCTTCTCCGCACGTCACACCCTGCAGCGAATACACCACCACCAAGTGCAGCGCCCAGACCACCATCGGCGCGGCGATGCCGGTCAGGCGATACGGCGACAGGGGGCCGTGCGTGCGCGGTGGTGGCAGTGGATCGCGTGGCGTGTCCTTGCTCATGCCAGCCTCGGGAAGAGATGGATCACGCCCCAGGCGAGCACGCCCTGGGCCACGGTGTAGCGCCACAGCCCGGCGGTAACGCGTGCTTCGAGCGGGCGCGCCGCGGTGACCAGGTTCCGGCGCAGCCGCGCGGCCACGAACGCGGCGAACAGCATCGCCAGCAGCACGTGCACGATGTGGAATCCGGCCAGCGTCCAGGCCACCGAGGCATAGGCGTGCGTGCCCGGCGCGCCGGTGGGCGCCATCGCCCAGGCCTGGGCGACGAGAAAGCCCGTGCCCAGCAGCCCTGTCGCCAGCCAGCCCGCCGCCGCCCGGCCGCGTGCGTCGCTGCGCAGTGCGCGGGTGGCGAACTGCGCGGCTCCGGCGCAGGCGGCGAGCAGCACCAGCGAGGTGATCGCCGCCGGCCAGCCAGCGATGGCGATCCCCGCCGGCGGCCAGGCCTCGGTGCCCAGCCACAGGTAGAAGTAGCTAAACACCAAGGACGCGAACAGCGAACCGTCCACCAGCAGCGACATCACCAGCGCCCACCAGCCCGGCGCGTTGCGCGCGGCGCCCTGCGTGGGCAGCACCAGGCCCGGCTCGGCCTCGACGGCGTCGGGGCCGCCGGGATCGCCCGTGGTCCAGGCCCAGCGCCATAAGACCGCGAACAGCGGCAACGCCATCGCCAGTGCCAGCCAGTACAGCTTGGCGATGAAACAGGCCAGCAGCATCGCCAGCACCAGCGCCGCGACCAGCGGCAGCCAGGTCGGACCCGACACGCGGATGACCTGCTCGGGGCGCGCATCCAGCAGGCTGGAGCCGATCAGCTCGCGCACGCCGTGGCGCGCATCGCCCAGCAGGCCGTCGGGGCGCGAAGTGGCCTCGGCCAGCATCGGATCCGCCCACAGCGCATCGCGGCCCTGCACGCGCGGCACCGAGGCGAAGTTGAAGTTCGGCACCGGGTGCTGCATCGCCCATTCCAGCGTGCCCGCGCGCCAGGGGTTGCGGCGCGCGCGGGGCCCGTGGCGGAAGCTCAGCGCCACGTCCACGAGCACCGCCACCATGCCCACCGCAAGCACGAAGCCGGCGGCGGTGGACACCAGGTTGAGCCAGTGGAAACCCAGCTCCGGCAGGTAGGTGTACGAGCGCCGCGGCATGCCGAGCAGGCCGGTGAGGTACATCGGCAGGAAGGTCAGGTTGAAGCCGATGAAGACCAGCCAGAACGCGGTGCGGCTGAGGCTCTCCGAGGGCTCGCGCCCGCTCGCCAGCGGCAGCCAGTAGTACAGGCCGGCGAACAGCGGGAACATCAGCCCGCCGATCAGCACGTGGTGCAGGTGCGCGACCACGAAGTGGCTGTCGTGCGCCTGCCAGTCGAAGGGCACCATTGCCACCATCACGCCGGTCAGGCCGCCGGGCACGAAGACGAAGAAGAAGCCGAACAGGTACAGCGTCGGCACCCGCAGCCAGGGACGCCCTGCCCACAGCGTCGCGATCCAGGCGAAGACCTGGATGCCCATCGGGATCGCCACCGCCATGCTCGCCGCGCTGAAGAAGGCCAGCGCCAGCAGCGGGATGCCGACGGTGAACATGTGGTGCACCCACAGCCCGAAGCTGAGGAAGCCCGTGCCCACCAGCGCCAGCACGATCCAGGTGTAGCCGACCATCGGCCGGCGCGCGAAGGTCGAGACCACCATCGACACCACGCCGGCCGCCGGCAGGAAGATGATGTAGACCTCGGGGTGCCCGAACAGCCAGAACAGGTGCTGCCAGAGCAGCGGGTCGCCGCCCAGCGCCGGATCGAAGAACACGAAGCCGAAGGCGCGCTGGATCTCGAGCAGGATGCTGGCCAGGATCAGCGGCGGGAAGCCGAACACGATCATGAAGCTGGTCACCAGCATCGCCCAGGCGAACAGCGGGATCCGCCGCAGGTCCATGCCCGGCGCGCGGCCGATCAGGATGGCGACGATCATCTCCACCGCCGCGGCCACCGCGGCGATCTCGGAGAAGGTCACGCCGATCAGCCAGAAATCGGCGTTGAGGCCCGGCGACCAGGTGGCGTCGGTCAGCGGCACGTACATGAACCAGCCCGAGTCCGGCACCGCGTCGAACAGGAAGCTCGAGTAGAGGAACAGGCCGCCGAACAGGTAGCACCAGTAGCCGAAGGCCGACAGCCGCGGGAAGGGCAGGTCGCGCGCGCCGAGCATCTTCGGCACCAGGTACAGCGCGAAGCCCTCCATGATCGGCACCGCGAACAGGAACATCATCGTCGTGCCGTGCATGGTCACGAACTCGGCGTAACGCTGCGGATCCAGCACCTCGTTGCCGAACCAGGCCAGCTGCAGCCGGATGAACATCGACAGCAGGCCGCCGATGAGGAAGAAGGCGAGGCCGGTGACGATGAAGCGCAGGCCGATGGTGGAGTGGTTGACCGCGGTCAGGCGGCCGCGCCAGCCGGGCGGCGTGGACCAGGTGTCGTGGAGGGCTTGGAGGCGCTCGTCTTCGGGGGTGGCGGTGGACGGTGCGACGGCGCTCATCGTGGCGTCCGCCGTGCGTTGTCCAGCCGGATCGCGTCACCGGGTTCCAGGCGGTCCAGCGCCTCAAGCGCGCGCGCGTCTGCGGACGACACCGCCTCGGGAACGCGGGCCGACGCCTGCCGCGCGAGCCAGGCGGCGTGCGCGGCGTCGTCCTGCACCAGCACGTCGAAGGCCATGTTCGTGTGCCCGGTGCCGCAGTATTCGGCGCACTGGCCGCGGATGCGGCCTTCGCCGTCGGCGCGCAGGCGCAGGCGGTTCACGCGGCCGGGCACCGCGTCGATCTTGCCGCCCAGGCGCGGGATCCAGAACGAATGGATGACGTCGGCGCTGGTGATGTGGAACTCGACCAGGCGCCCGCGCGGCATCGACAGCACGTCCAGCGATTCGCCCACGACGCGGCCGTCGGCATCGCGGTAGAGGAAATGCCAGCGCCAGCGCCCGGCGACCACGTCCACGCGCGCATCCACCTCCTGGCCCAGGCCGGTGATGCGCGCGCTCGACACCGAGCCGTACACCAGCAGTCCGGCCAGCAGCAGCGGCGGCAGCACCAGCCCACCGCCGACGATCAGGTGCTGCGGCTTCGCCAGCGCGCGCGTGTTGCGGCCGCGGTACAGCGCCCAGCCCACCAGCGCCATCACCAGCAGCCACACCGCCAGCGCGCCCCAGAACATCGCCCACCAGATGCCGGCAATGCCCGCGGCCGCCGGCCCCGCCGGATCCAGCGTGGACTGCGGCCCGGTGCAGCCCGCGGCGGCGAGTGGCCACAGCGCGCCGGCTGGCAGCCGCATGCGGGATGCGATGGTCGCGATGGTGTCCCCTCCCTGCTGGCCCCGCTGCGCAGGCGGCCCCGGCGTGAACCCGAGAGGCTAGCCAGCAGCGTGGACAGCGAATGTGAACGCGCACCGCCGCGGAACTTTCGGCGAGAATGGACGGCTTCCGGTGGCGCTGCCGCCACGCGCCTGCAGGGGCCTTCCGTGCTGCTGATGATCGACAACTACGACAGTTTCACCTTCAACCTCGTGCAGTACCTGCAGGTGCTGGGCGCGGAGGTCGAGGTGGTGCGCAACGACGCGCTCACCGTCGACGACATCGCGCGCCGCGCGCCCACGCACATCGTGATCTCGCCGGGGCCGTGCACGCCCAACGAGGCGGGCGTGTCGCTGGACGTGATCGAGCGCCTGGGCCCGACCACGCCGATCCTCGGCGTCTGCCTCGGCCACCAGGCCATCGGCCAGGCCTACGGCGGCCGCGTGGTGCGTGCGGGCCGGATCATGCACGGCAAGACCTCGCCGATCCGGCACCAGGGGCATGGCGTGTTCGCCGGCTTGCCGGACGGGTACGAGGCCACGCGGTACCATTCGCTGGTGGTGGAGCAGGCGAGCCTGCCCGATTGCCTCGAAGTCACGGCCTGGACCGAGCACGACGACGGCAGCCGCGAGGAGATCATGGGCCTGCGCCACCGCACGCATCCCGTGCAGGGCGTGCAGTTCCATCCCGAGTCGATCCTCAGCCAGCACGGGCACGCGCTGCTGAAGAATTTCCTCGACGCCTGAGGCCGCGCGCGGCCACCCCGTCGCGCGCCTCGTGCCGCACGGGCATCCCCGTTCCGACAGAAGCCCGTTTCCATCATGCCGATCACTCCCCAGGAAGCCCTCCAGCGCACCATCGAACACCGCGAGATCTTCGAGGACGAGATGTTCGACCTCATGCGCCAGGTGATGCGCGGCGAGGTTTCGCCGCAGATGACCGCGGCGATCATGATCGGGCTGCGGGTGAAGAAGGAGACGGTGGGCGAAATCACCGGCGCCGCGCGCGCGATGCGCGAGCTGGCGCGCAAGGTGGACGTGGCCGACCGCACGCACCTGGTCGACATCGTCGGCACCGGCGGCGACGGCGCCAACACCTTCAACATCTCCACCGCGTCGAGCTTCGTGATCGCGGCCGCCGGCGGGCGCGTGGCCAAGCACGGTGGGCGCAGCGTGTCGTCCACGTCGGGCAGCGCGGACGCCTACGAGGCGCTGGGCGCGGCCATCGAACTGCCGCCCGAAGCCGTGGCCGAATCGATCGCGCGCACCGGCATCGGCTTCATGTACGCGCCGGCCTACCACCCGGCGATGAAGGTCGTGGCCCCGGTGCGGCGCGAGATGGGCGTGCGCACCATGTTCAACATCCTCGGCCCGCTGACCAACCCGGCCGGCGCGCCCGCGATCCTGATGGGCGTGTTCCACGCCGACCTGGTCGGCATCCAGGTGCGCGTGCTGCAGGAGCTGGGTGCCGAGCGCGCGCTGGTGGTCTGGGGCCGTGACGGCATGGACGAGATCTCGCTGGGCGCGGGCACGCTCGTCGGCGAGCTGCGCGACGGCCAGGTGCGCGAGTACGAGATCCATCCGGAGGACTTCGGCATCCCGATGGCGGCCAGCCGCAACCTCAAGGTCGACGGCGCCGCGGAATCGAAGGAGATGGTGCTGGAGGCGATCAGCGATGCCGAAGGCCTGCCGGGCCGGATCGTGTCGCTCAACGCCGGCGCGGCGCTGTACGTGGCCGGCGTGGCGGACTCGATCGCCGGCGGCGTCGAACTGGCGCGCGCGACCATCGCCTCGGGCGCGGCGCGCGCGAAGCTGGACGCGTTCGTAGCGGTGACGCGGGCGCTGGCCGGCGACGCGGTCGCAGCTACAGCTGCGACCACCCCCGCAGCATCGAGCGGAGACGCCGAATGACCCCCACCCCCCCGCCCAACGTCCTGGCCCGCATCCTCGCGCGCAAGGCCGAGGAAGTCGAAGAGCGCAGGCAGCGCGTTTCGCGCGTCGAACTCTTCGCCCGGCTCGACGATGCGCCGGCGCCGCGCGGCTTCGCCGCCGCCATCGAGGCGAAGGTCGCCGCCGGCCACGCCGCGGTGATCGCCGAGGTCAAGAAGGCCAGCCCGTCGAAGGGCGTGATCCGCGCCGACTTCGATCCCGCCGCGATCGCGCGCAGCTACGAGGCCGGCGGCGCGGCCTGCCTGTCGGTGCTCACCGACGTCGACTTCTTCCAGGGCGCGGACGAGTACCTGCGGCAGGCGCGCGAGGCCTGCTCGCTGCCGGTGCTGCGCAAGGACTTCATCGTCGATGGCTACCAGGTCGACGAGGCGCGCGTGCTCGGCGCCGACTGCGTGCTGCTGATCCTGGCCGGCCTGGACGACCTGCTCGCGAGCGACCTCTGCGTGCAGGCGCTGGAACTGGGCATGGACGTGCTGGCCGAAGTGCACGACGCCAATGAATTCGAGCGCGCGCTGCGCCTGCCGGCGGTCGCCGGACGCAGGCCGCTGCTGGGCGTGAACAACCGCGACCTGCGCACTTTCGAGGTGGCCCTGGACACGACGCTGGCGCTGAAGGCGATGGCGCCCGCAGGCCGCCGCCTGGTGACCGAGAGCGGCGTGATGACGGCGGACGACGTCGCGCGGCTGCGCGGCGCCGGCGTCGATGCCTTCCTTGTGGGCGAGGCCTTCATGCGCGCCGCGGATCCGGGTGCGGCGCTGCGCGGGATGTTCGGCACATGACGGGGCGTGAGGTCGCAGCTGTAGCTGCTCCTACAGGCCCGGCTGCCGCTTCCCCTGTAGGAGCAGCTACAGCTGCGACCCTGGCCAAAGCGCACCGCTACACCTCCCCCCGCGCCGACGCGCCGCTGGTCGTCTTCGACTTCGACCACACCCTCTACGACGGCGACTCCGGCAGCCACCTCTTCGCCTGGTTGATCAAGCGCAGCTGGTGGCGGTGCATCCTGGCCCTGCTGCTGGCGCCGGTGTTCGGGCCGATGGTCGCCTTCCTGCCCACGCGGCGCGCGGGCATTTCCGGCTTCGTCTGGGCCGGCACGGTGGGCGTCCAACGCGTGCGCGACCTGGATGCGCTGACCGATGCCTACGTGGCGCAGCACGTCGACCAGATCCGCGGCCGTCTGCTGCCGCTGGCGCTCGAGGTCTTCCACGCCCACCGCGAGCGCGGCGATCGCGTGGTGGTGGCCACCGGCGCGCCGCCCGAGCTCGCGCGCGCGATCCTGGCTTTCGCCGCCCACGAGGACGTGCCCGTGGTCGGCACGCTCGCCGGCCCGCGCTTCGGCGCCGTGGTCGCCGCGCGCCACTGCCACAACGAGGAAAAAATGCGCATGCTGCGCGAACGCGGCTGGGGCGACATCGATGCCGCCTATTCCGACTCCAGCGCCGACCTGCCGCTGCTGCGCGCCGCGCGCAGGCCGGTGGTGGTGAATCCGAAGCCGGGTTCGATCGAGCGCTTCCGTCGCGAGCTGCCGCCCGGCACGCCGATCCTCAACTGGGGCTGCCCCGGGCGCGGCGGCGCGCCGGTGGCGGCTGCGGTGGGCGCGGATGGCCGCCTGCCCTCCGACCCCGCTCAGCCGGCCAGCGCGCGGTAGATCTGGTAGACCGAGATCCCCAGCACCAGCAGGCCCACCGCCAGCAGCACCAGGCGCTCGCGCACGTGGCGCACCAGCAGCGCCGCCAGCGGCGCCGCGATCACGCCGCCCAGCAGCAGGCCGACGATGATCCGCCAGTGCTCCAGGCCGACCGTGAACAGGAAGGTGATCGAGATCGCCAGCGTCACCGGGAACTCGGATGCGCTGACGGTGCCGATGCTGGTCCGCGCCTCGCCGCCGTTGGCGAGCAGGGTGGACGTGGCCATCGGCCCCCAGCCGCCGCCGCCGATGGCATCGAGCAGGCCGGACACGAAGCCGAGCACGCCCACGCGCCGGACCTCGCGCCGCGGGATGCGCCGGCCAAGCGCGCGCACCAGGATCAGCAGCGCGAGCACGAGCAGGTAGGCGTGTATCCAGGGCTTGATCGCCGCGCCGTCCACGCGGCTGAGCGCGAAGGCGCCGATCGCGCCACCCACCACGCCCGGCACCGCGAGTCGCAGCAGCAGCCGGCGGTCGACGTTGCCCAGCATGCCGTGCGCCGCGCCCGAGACCCCGGTGGTGAACACCTCGGCGGTGTGCACGCTGGCGCTGACCGCGGCCGGCGGCATGCCCATGGCGAGCAGGATCGACGACGACACCAGGCCGAACGCCATCCCCAGCGCGCCGTCGACGAGCTGGGCGCCCAGGCCGATGGCGACGAACATCAGGAAGTGGCTGTCGATCAGGTCCATGCGCTGCGTCCAGGCGCCACGAGGCGCCTCCGGAGCGGCAGATTAGCCGGCCCGCGTGGCGGAGGCGTTGTCGCCGGTCAAGCGTCGCCCAGGCGCTTGATGAAGCGCAGGGTGCCGTCGCTGAAGCCGCAGGCGCGATAGAAGGCGTGGGCCTCGCTGCGCTGCGAGCCGCTGGTCAGCTCGATCCGGGCGGCCCCGGCGGCACGCGCCCGGCGTTCGGCCTCGCGCAGCAGCTGCCGGCCCAGGCCGCGGCCCTGGGCGCCGGGCGAGACCACCAGCGCGGTGATCCGGCAGGTGGTGGTGTCCAGCGGAAGGTAGTACATGAAGTCGAGCGCGACCAGGCCGGTGACCATGCCGCCGCAGCGTGCGACCACCAGGGCCTGGCGGTCGTTGGCGGTGATCGTCGCGATGCGGCGCGCGGCGTCCGCGGCGTCGCAGGGGTAGCCGAGCGCGCTGAGCAGGGCGGCGACGTCGTCGGCGTCGATCACCGACGCGCTGCGCAGGTCCGCGTCCGGCAGGCTGCCCCTGGCTTCGAACGCGGCCACCATATGCGTCAGCGCGTGCCGTAGAGGACGATGGTCTTGCCGCGGGCGTGCAGCTTGCCGTCGGCCTGCAGCTTCTTCAGCACCCGGCCGGCCATCTCGCGCGAGCAGCCCACCAGGCGTGCCAGCTCCTGGCGCGAGACCCGCAGCTGGGTGCCGTCGGGGTGGGTCATCGCCTCCGGCTCCCGGGTCAGGTCGTGCAGGGTGCGGGTGATGCGGTCGGTGACGTCGAGGAAGGCCAGGCGCCCGGCCTTGCGGCTGGTGTCGAGCAGCCGCCGCGACAGCTGGGCCCCGATCGCATACATGATCTGGGTGGCGTCGCCGGACAGGGAACCGTCGAACAGCTGGTACAGGCGCTCGTAGCTGATCTCGGCCAGTTCGGTCTGCACGCGCGTGCGCAGCACCACCTCGCGGACGTCGGACTCGATGAACAGGCCCATCTCGCCCACGAACTCGCCGGGGCCGAAGTAGCCGAGGATCAGCTCGCGGCCGTCGTCCTCCTCGGTGATGATGGTCACCGAGCCGCTGACCACGTAATACATGGTGCCGGCCTGGTCGCCGGGGCGGAACACCTCGGTGCGGGGCGGATAGCGGCGGCGATGGCAATGGGCGAGAAAGCGTTCGATCGTCGCCGGCGATGGCATCAGGGGGTGCGGGGGACGTCTCAGATTGGTAATGATGGCCACAGGGCTGATAGTCATGGAAAAGTTGAACGGGGGATGAAGCAAGAGTAGGCCGTCCGGACCCATCCGGCAAACGCGTCGGAGCCCCGGAGAGGGGCCCGGGGCGGGGCTTCACTCGCGACCGGGGGGCCTTTGCCGCATAATCGCGCACTTTCCGCCCGAACCGGGGTCCGCACGACGTGGTCAAACCGCTGCCTCGCCTGAAGCTGCAGGGCTTCAACAACCTCACCAAGGCCCTGAGCTTCAACATCTACGACGTGTGCTACGCCGTCTCCAAGGACGAGCGCCAGCGCTACATCGAATACATCGACGAGGAATACAACGCCGATCGCCTCACGCAGATCCTCACGGACGTGGCGGAGATCATCGGCGCCAACATCCTCAACATCGCGCGCCAGGACTACGATCCGCAGGGCGCCTCGGTGACGATCCTGATCTCCGAGGAACCGGTGATCGACAAGGCCGACGCCAAGGGCGTGATCTCCGACGCCGTGGTCGCGCACCTGGACAAGAGCCACATCACCGTCCACACCTATCCCGAGACCCACCCGCAGGCGGGCATCGCGACCTTCCGCGCCGACATCGACGTCGCCACCTGCGGCGTGATCTCGCCGCTGAAGGCGCTGAACTACCTGATCGAGAGCTTCGAGTCGGACATCGTGATCGCCGACTACCGCGTGCGCGGCTTCACCCGCGACATCAAGGGCAAGAAGCACTACATCGACCACAAGATCAATTCGATCCAGGACTTCCTGGCCAAGAACATCAAGGCCCGCTACGAGATGTTCGACGTCAACGTCTACCAGGAGAACATCTTCCACACCAAGATGCACCTGAAGGACTTCGACCTGGACCAGTACCTGTTCGAGGAGAAGGCGCGCAACCTGTCGTTCAAGGAGCGCATGAAGATCGAGACGCTGCTCAAGCGAGAGATCGAGGAGCTGTTCCACGGCCGCAACCTGGTGGAGTGAGCGCCGGCCCGCCTGCCGCAGTGCGCGCGCAGGCAGGGTTGCGCGGGGTTCGGCCACGCGGTGGCAGGATGGACGCACGAACACATACCGCGGGACGGCCCGCGGGCGGGACGGGTTCCCGCGGATGATGACCGACGGCGGTCCGGAGCGAAGGCTCCGGGCCGTTTTTCATTGCGGCGCCGCGCGGGCGTGATCCGGCGGGGCGCTGAGGAGGCAAGCGATGGCGTGGATCTACCTGGTGGTGGCGGGACTGTTCGAGGTCGTCTGGGCGCTCGGCCTGAAGTACACCGAAGGCTGGACGCGGTTGTGGCCGAGCCTCGGCACGCTGGTGGCGATGGTGGTCAGCTTCTGGTGCCTGTCGCAGGCGCTGAAGGCGATCCCGATCGGCACCGGCTATGCGATCTGGACCGGCATCGGCGCGGTGGGCGTGGCGGCCTTCGGCATCCTGGTGTTCGGCGAGAGCGCCTCGCCGGCGCGGCTGGCCTGCATCGCGATGATCGTGGGCGGCGTGGTCGGCCTGAAGCTGGTGTCGGGCTGAGCGCCCCGGTCCGCCAGCATCCCGTGGAACCGGCATCCCGGTAGGAGCAGCTACAGCTGCGACCGGGCGTGCATGTGCGGGCCGTACCTGCACGGCATGTGCGAGGTCGCAGCTGTAGCTGCTCCTACGGATGCGTGGAGTGGTCGGGGGCCCGGTCGGGCGGGGGCGTCAGAGGCGGTAGGCGACGGTCTTCATGACCTTCGACGCCGCGGCCATCAGCGTCGGGATCGGCTGCGGCAGCACGCGCGCGCCGGCGGCCTCGGCGTTGTCGGCGTGGCGGGCCTCGTCGGCCTTCATGGTTTCGAGGATGGCGCGGCTGCGCAGGTCGGCCGGCGGCAGGGTCTGCAGGTGCTCCTCGAGGTGGGCCTCGACCTGGCGCTCGGTCTCGACCACGAAGCCGAGGTTCCAGCCGTCGCCGCGCAGCCCGGCCAGCAGGCCGATGGCATAGGCGCCGCCGTACCACAGCGGGTTGAAGAGGCTGGGGCGGCTGTCGAGCTCGCGCAGGCGGTCGTCGCACCAGGCCAGGTGGTCGGTCTCCTCCTGTGCGGCCTCCAGCAGATGGGCGCGGGTGGCCGGGTCGCGGGCCACGGTGGCCTGGCCGACATACAGCGCCTGGGCGCAGACCTCGCCGACGTGGTTGATCCGCATCAGGCCCGCGGCGTGGCGGCGCTCGGCATCGTCGAGCTCGACTTCAGGCTCTCCGGCGCCTGGGTTCGGCCGCTCCGCACGCGGCCTGCCGGCAACGGTCTCGAGGGCGTTCTGGGCATCCGCCAGCAGGCGGTCGAGCGGGGAGAGGCTTCGCGTGGTCATGCGTGGATTGTGCGCCCAGGCGGAGAGGAGGTCATCCTGGACGCCGGTGCCCGATCTCGCGACAGCGGTCGGGGCAGGGGCCCGCATCACCCGCGAGTTGCGGTCTCCCGGGGCGCCCGGTACAATTCCGCCTCTTGCGTTCCCCGAACGTGAAAACGCGTGGTGAAGTTCCGCAGGGCGATGGCCCGCGCAACCAGCCCGACCAGTCACCCCTGAGAATGTCCTGATGAAGACCTTTACCGCCAAGAACGAGACCGTCCAGCGCGACTGGTTCGTGGTCGACGCCACCGGCAAGACCCTCGGCCGCCTGAGCACCGAGATCGCGCGTCGCCTGCGTGGCAAGCACAAGCCCGTCTACACCCCGCACGTCGACACCGGCGATTACATCATCGTGATCAACGCCGAGAAGATCCACGTCACCGGCAACAAGCTCGCCGACAAGATGTACCACCGCTTCACCGGGTACATCGGCAACCTGAAGTCCGAGACCCTGGGGCAGGCGCTGGAGCGCCACCCCGAGCGCGTCATCGAGCATTCGGTCAAGGGCATGCTCCCGAAGAACATCCTGGGCCGCGCGATGTACCGCAAGCTCAAGGTGTACAAGGGTTCCGAGCACCCGCACGCCGCCCAGCAGCCGCAAGTCCTGGATATCTAAGTCATGGCAATCACCCAGAATTACGGCACCGGCCGTCGCAAGTCCTCCACCGCCCGCGTGTTCCTGCGCCGCGGCACGGGCAACATCAACGTCAACGGCCGTCCGCTGGACGAGTTCTTCGGCCGCGAGACCGCGCGCATGATCGTGCGCCAGCCGCTCGAGCTGACCAGGAACACCGAAAGCTTCGACATCATGGTCACGACCTCCGGCGGCGGCACCACCGGCCAGGCCGGCGCCATCCGCCTGGGCATCGCCCGCGCGCTGGTGGAGTACGACGAGACCCTGAAGTCCGAGCTGCGCAAGGCCGGCTTCATGACCCGCGACGCCCGCGAGGTCGAGCGCAAGAAGGTCGGCCTGCACAAGGCCCGTCGCGCCACGCAGTTCTCGAAGCGTTAATTGCGGTATTCAGGATTCCGTTCGCGGAATCCTGCGCTACAATTGCTCCATAGCCCCGTCGCCAAGCGGTAAGGCACCTGACTCTGACTCAGGCATTCGGTGGTTCGAATCCATCCGGGGCTGCCACATTGCAACAAGGTCCGAAGCCCGCCGCGTGCGGGCTTCGTCCTTTCCGGGCCCGGCGCCAGGCGGCGGCGGCCACGCCCGCGCCTCCGTGGCCGCCAGGGCATCGCCATGGCCGTCATCTTCCCCCCGCCGTACACGCCCGAGGGTGCCGGGCAGGCCGCGCTCCGCGACGAGGGCTACGCGGTGCTGTCGCCATCCGGGGTCGCCGCCGCGACCGGACTGGACGTGGCCGAGATCGCCGGCCTCGGCACCGGCTGGGACGAGCTTCCTCCCGACGACTACCTGCGTGACGGCGGCCGCTACCGGCGCCGGCGGCATTCCTGCTTCGTGGTCGACGGCGATGACGTGCGGATGGCGGCGCACCGCGCCCACTGGCAATCGCTGGACTACAACGCCCTGCACGGCGGCATGGCGCGGATGTACCAGCCGCTGTCGGATGCGGTGGTGTCGCAGCCGGCCTGGCCGCGCCTGCTGGCCGCGCTCGGCGCCCTGTGCAGCGGCGTGCGCGACGCCGGCCCCTGGTACGTCGAGGCCCACCAGTTCCGCATCGACACCAGCGACGGTATCGGCCGCCCGACGCCGGAGGGCGCGCATCGTGACGGTGTCGACTTCGTGGCCGTGTTCATGGTGGGTCGCACCGGCATCAAGGGCGGCGAGACCCGCGTCTTCGACGCCGCCGGCCCCGACGGCCACCGCTTCACCCTGGACGAACCGTGGTCGCTGCTGCTGATGGACGACACCCGCGTCATCCATGAATCCACGCCCATCCAGCCGCTCGAACCGGACGGCCACGGCCACCGCGACACCCTGGTCCTGACCTACCGTTCGGGCGCGTTCCAGGGAGAGGGTTGAAAAGCCTGGCCACGGATTTACGCGGATCACGCGGATTTTCACGGATAGAGCAAATGCCCAATGGGGTACGGCGAGGCCTCGTTCCGGGCGCTGCCCATGAGTGGACTGCTTCTGCTTTATCCGCGTGAATCCGCGTGATCCGCGTAAATCCGTGGCAAAAGCTCTTCCTCCCAGTCCCGCATCCTTGCCGCACCGCTACAATCCCGGGATTGCAACGTTTCGCGGAGTGGCGATGAAGCTGGGTTCCCTGAAGGAAGGCGGGCGCGATGGCACGCTGGTGGTGGTGTCGCGGGATCTTGCGCGCGCGGTGCGCGCCACCGGGATCGCGGCCACGCTGCAGCAGGCGCTGGAGGACTGGTCGAACATCGCGCCGCGCCTGGTCGCGCTGTCCGACGCGCTCGATGCCGGCGATGCCGACGGCGCCTTCGACCTGGAACCGGCGCAGCTGGCCGCGCCGCTGCCGCGCGCCTACGAGTTCGTCGACGGCTCCGCCTACCTGCCGCACGTCGAGCGCGTGCGCCGCGCGCGCGGTGCCGAGGTGCCGGAGTCGTTCTACACCGATCCGCTGATGTACCAGGCCACCAGCGCCGGCTTCCTCGGCCCGCGCGATCCGGTGCGCGTGACCAGCGAGGACTACGGCATCGATCTCGAGGCCGAGATCGTGGTCATCACCGACGACGTGCCGATGGCGGTGACGCCGGAACAGGCGGCCGGCCACATCCAGCTGATCGGCCTGGTCAACGACGTGTCCCTGCGCAACCTGATCCCGGGCGAGCTGGCCAAGGGCTTCGGCTTCCTGCAGTCCAAGCCGCGCTCGGCGCTGTCGCCGGTGTTCGTGACCCCGGACGAGCTGGGCGATGCCTGGCGCGGTTGCAAGCTGCACCGGCCGCTGGTCACCCACGTCAACGGCGAGTGGTTCGGCGCACCCGAGGCCGGCGTCGACATGCAGTTCGACTTCTCGCAGCTGGTGGCGCACGCGGCGAAGACGCGCCCGCTGTCGGCCGGGACCATCGTCGGCTCGGGAACGATCGCCAACCAGGACACATCGCTTGGGGCCTCGTGCTTCGCTGAAAAGCGCACGGTCGAGGCGCTCGAGCACGGCAAGCCGCAGACGCCCTTCATGTCCTTCGGCGACCGCGTGCGCATCGAGATGTTCGATGCCGGCGGTGCGTCGATCTTCGGTGCCATCGAGCAGCTGATCGAGCACCAGGCCGCGCCCTGAGCCCGCGGCGCGGTCGGGCGACCAGGGGGCGCGGCGGAACGGGCGGCACGCCCGGCAGACACGGATCACGGGGAGAGGCCATGGCGGGCGAAGGCGACGAGGCGGCGGGTGGCAACGGCAACGGCAACGGCGCGCTGTGCCTGCATTCCTATTGGCGGTCGAGCGCGGCCTACCGCGTGCGCATCGGGCTCAACCTCAAGGGCCTGAAATACGACATCGCGCAGGTGCACCTGGTGCGCGGCGGCGGCGAACAGCACGCGCCCGACTTCGCGGCAATCAACCCGCAGGAGCTGGTGCCGGTGCTGCAGCACGGCCACCGCAACCTGCGCCAGTCGCTGGCGATCCTTGAATACCTCGACGAGATGTGGCCCGAGCCCGCGCTGCTGCCCGCGACCGCCCGCGACCGTGCGCGCGTCCGGGCGCTGGCGCAGGTGGTGGCCTGCGACATCCATCCGCTCAACAACCTGCGCGTGCTGCAGTACCTCGAGCGCGACTGGGGCGTGCCCCAGCCCGAGCGCGAGGTGTGGGTGAAGCACTGGATCGAGGCCGGCTTCCGCGCCTTCGAGGCGCTGCTGGTCGACAACCCCTCCACCGGCGAGTTCTGCGACGGCCACCAGCCGACCATCGCCGACTGCTGCCTGGTGCCGCAGGTCTACAACGCGCGGCGCTTCGGCGTGGACATGGCGGCCTACCCGGCGATCGAGCGCATCGAGCGGCGCTGCCTCGAACTTCCGGCATTCGACGCCGCCAGGCCGGAGCGCCAGCCGGACGCCCCCGCGACCTGAGAGAGCGCCCCTGTAGGAGCGGCTATAGCCGCGACCAGGGTTGCAGTAGTGGCGTTGCGACTGTCGCGGCTATAGCCGCTTGTGTCTTTGCTTTGTTCTAGCGTGTAGGCGAGAGCGGAGTGCGGGACGCCGACCAGCCGGGGTG